>NZ_CAJNBO010000001.1:0-623790 GCF_905221015.1 Paraburkholderia nemoris
CGCGACTTTGCCAAAGCCACCGGCAAACGGGCGAAGACAGACCGCATCGACGCGTTCGTCATCGCCCATTTCGGCGCCGTCATCAAACCCGTCGTGCGGCCGCTCAACGATATGCAGACCGAGCAGCTGCAGGCCCTGCTGCTGCGCCGCGCCCAGCTCATCGACATGCTCGTGGCCGAGAAAGCGCGCCTGGATCGCGCCCATGCCGCGGCCAGGGAAAGCCTGAATGACCACATCAAATGGCTCAAACAGCAGCTCACCGTCGCGGACAGGGACATCGATTCGTTCATGCGCTCTTCGCCCGCCTGGCGTCAGAAGGAGGATCTGCTGCGCTCGGTGCCCGGTATCGGCCCCGGCGCTGCGGCCACACTGATCGCCTTCATGCCCCAGCTCGGCTCGCTCAACCGCCGCGAGATCGCCGCCCTCACCGGCGTCGCACCGTTCAATTGCGACAGCGGCAAGCATCAGGGCAAGCGGCGCGTGCAGGGCGGGCGCGCCATCGTGCGGCGCGCACTTTACATGGCCTGCATACCGGCGTTGCGTTTTAATCCGGTGATCAGAGCCTTTTACGACCGTCTGCGCAAGGCCGGCAAACCGTTCAAGGTGGCCATGACCGCGTGCATTCGCAAGCTCATCGTGACGCTCAACGCCATGGTCCACAACTCGACACCCTGGAGCCCATCGGCCGACTGACTTCCAGCATGGCTGAGCCGCCTGGGGTGCTTTAACCCAGACACTCGTACCCTCCATGCCCACCCATGTACAGGTCACTCAATCGTGCCGGTCGCGAGGACGGCTCGCGCGCGCAAAATGCTCCCGGACGCTAGCAGTTTCCACCTTGAGCCGTTGTTCGCCGCTTGACTTCCAATACGGTTGCTTTTCTTTGCGGCGGCAAAGAAAAGTAGGTGCCCCCCGCACAGGGGGAACGCTAATAGACCACCAACAATTCAAGGAAAGGCCAAAGCCCCAAGAACACTGACAAAAAGCGCCGCGAAGGCAAAAACAAAAACAAAAACCAAACCCTTACCGCTGCGGCGCCCGAAAAGGCACCCACACACCCACATCCACATCCCAATTATCAAGTTCAGACGGTGTCATAACATGCTCCTTCGTAAAGAGTGCAAACAACCAACCGCGATGAAAATTTCTTTTGGAAACCGAATCATCGCGGCGCATTCGCCTTACTGCCCATTCGCCACGCGAGTAACATCGCCACTAGTGCCTTCCTGCAAAGCGATACGCGCAGCCTGCGTCTGACCAATCAGACCTTTATTCGGATACGACGTACGATTCAACGCAGGCAGCGAACCATCGCGATACGCCGCGACCAGTTCGGCATTAACTTCAGCACGCGTTTTGCCGACGGTAGTCGGAGCAGGCAACGTCTGGTACGTGCCAGCATGCCCAATGCCCCCACCATTGCTTTGAGCAAACACCGGTGCGCTGGCAAGCAGCGAAAGAGCCAGACCTGCTAAGAGATTGCGCTTCATGATTCACTCCTGTCGATTCGTTTGCAGCACGAGCGGCGCTGCGACAGGGTGAAATGTAGACTTCGAGGTGATGCGGATAAATCGCGCTTTCGCGAAATGAATTGTCGCGAATCTAGAACAATCGCGGCGACGTGCCCGCTAGCCGGTTACTGCGGGGCAACCGCGGCATTAGAGCCGCGGTTGAAATTCACTTTTCCATAATCTGTACTTCAACTCACGCGAATCAGGCAACCCACTCCGTTATCACCGGCGTGTCGAGTATCGGAGAAGATTCGCGCTCTTCGAAAGTACGCTTCGTGCACATAGCGTCGAGACTGCCGCGCCCGCTCAGCAATGGGCAGCGGTCGAACAGCTCGGCAATCCAGTCTACGAAAACACGGACTTTAGGCGACAGATGCCGACTGTGCGGATAGACTGCCGAAATCGGCATCGGCAAAGGTTTCAGCTCCGGCAGCACTTCAACCAGCTGACCCGAACGCAGATGCGGCAGCACCATGAAGAGCGCCGGCTGAAACAGGCCGAAGCCTTCCAGACCGCACGTTACGTAAGCATCGGCGTCGTTCACCGACACAATGCTCTTCATCTTCACTTCGACTTCTTTGCCATCAACCATGAAGGCCCAATCGATCGTGCGCCCCGTGCGGCTCGAAAAATAATTGACTGCTTTGTGATTCTCGAGGTCTTCGAGCGAAGTCGGCATGCCCGCTCGCTCGATGTAACTGGGGGCCGCGCATGTCACGCCCTCGAACAAACCGATACGGCGCGCCACCAGCGAGGAATCCTGTAACGCGCCCACCCGCACCACGCAATCCACGCCTTCCTGCAACAGATCGACGGGCCGGTCCGTCAATCCGAGCTGCAGGTCGATGTCCGGGTAACGCGTGTGGAATTCACACAGCGAAGGGATCACGAGCAAACGCCCGATCGATCCCGGCATGTCGATGCGCAGCTTGCCATGCGGCTTTTTATTGCCGCTCTGGAAGCTGGCCTCGGTCTCTTCGACGTCCGCAAGGATGCGCACGCAGCGTTCGTAATACGCCGCGCCGTCCGGCGTCAGCGACAAACGCCGCGTGGTCCGGTGCATCAAACGCGTGCCGAGGAACGCTTCGAGGTTCTGAATGATGGTGGTAACTGATGCGCGTGGCAGATCGAGCGTTTCCGCCGCGCGGGTAAAGCTGTTGGTGTCGACGACGCGCGTGAACACTTGCATGGCCTGAAGCCGGTCCATTGCAAACCTCCAGAAAGGGGCGGGCGCACCGAGCAGGAATCGAATCCGCAGAGCAATCGCGTTCGATTGTTCAGGGGCGCCGAATTGTGTTGCCGGATTATAGGCATTTATTTACGAGTCTGCCGAACCCACAATTCGCACCATTGAAGTTCTATGCGCATTGCGCGGCTCGACATGGATGCATTTAAACCGCCGTACTCGTTTGTGCCCGCCGGCAGCGGCCCGGCACAGGCTGAGAGCACGGCTCTCGACGTCACTGACGTGCAGATCGAAGGGCACGCACAGGACATTACGTTGCGTTTGTACCGCCAGGCACAGAAAACCGCACTGCCGGTATTGCTTTACTTCCACGGTGGCGGTTTTACCAAGGGCTCGATCGAACAGGCGGACTTCGCCGCCCGGTATTTCGCAGAACACTTACCGGCTCTGGTCGTTTCGGTCGGTTATTCGCTGGCGCCGCAGTTTCCGTTTCCGGCGGCGCCTGAAGACGCCCATCGCGCGGCGCTGTGGGTGCAAACACGAGCACGCGCGTTTGGCGGGAATAGCAAGAAGGTCGGCGTGGCGGGCCACGATGCCGGCGGGCAGTTGGCCAACTGCCTCGCTTTCATCGCCCGTGATCGCGGCGACGTGCGGATTGCGGCGCAAGCGCTGTTCGGACCGATGCTCGATCCGAGCCTGACGCGCCTCGGCGACGAAAAGCGCCTCGGCTCGGATATCACCGCGAAGGAATGCGCGGCGTGTTATCGCGCGTATCTGCCGCAAGCGTCGCAACGCATGCATCCGTATGCCGCACCGCTGGAATCGTCGCGCCTCGCGGGCCTGCCGGCCACGCTGATCGCGACGGCGCAAAACGACGTGCTGCATGTGGAAGCGGAGAAATACGCGAGCGGGCTGATCGACGCGGGTGTGCTGACCCAGGTGGTCCGCTATCCCAGCGTCTCGCACGCCGCGTTGGCCGACCATCCGCCCGCCTTGCAGGAAGCGGTGCGATTTTTTCAGTGGCGCTTCGATGCACGCGCCCATCGCTGAGACACCAATAAGCAAAACTTTAATCAACGATACCGGGAGCTTCTCATGACTATCCTTCCTCTTTCCCGTCGCCGTGTGGCGATCGCTGTGCTAGCCGTCGTCGTGGTGGCCGGGCTGGGCACGTTCGGCGCGATCCGCGTCGACGCGAGCTCGCCTGCAGCGCCCACCATCGTGCCGGAAGTCGATGTGGCCACGGTGGTGCAAAAGACCATCACCGATTGGCAAACATACTCCGGCCGCCTCGAAGCGGTCGAAAAAGTGGACGTTCGTTCGCAAGTGCCGGGCACGATCGTGTCCGTCAACTTCAAGGACGGCGCCCTGGTGAAGAAGGGCGATACGCTGTTCGTGATCGATCCGCGTCCGTACGCCGCTGAAGTCGATCGCACCGAAGCACAGGTCGCGGCGGCGCAAGCGCGTACCGGCTATACGCAAAGCGATTGGGAGCGTGCGCAACGCCTGATCGCCGACAACGCGATCGCCAAGCGCGACTACGACGAGAAGCAGAACGCCGCGCGCGAAGCGAGCGCCAACCTGAAGGCCGCACAAGCCGCCGTCGAAACCGCGCGCATCAACCTCGGCTACACGAAGATCGTCGCGCCGGTGTCGGGCCGCGTCTCGCGTGCGGAAATCACGGTGGGCAACGTGGTGTCGGCGGGTGCAAGCGCGGCGCCGTTGACCACGCTGGTGTCGGTTTCGCCGATCTACGCATCGTTCGACGTCGACGAACAAACCTATCTGCAGTACCTGAGCCGCGCGAAGGATGGCAGCAAGGTGCCGGTGGACCTGGGGCTGGCGGATGAAAGCGGCTACTCGCGCAGCGGCACGATCGAATCCGTCGACAACCGGCTGGATACGTCGTCCGGCACGATCCGGGTGCGTGCGCGCTTCGATAACCAGGACGGTGCATTGATCCCGGGTCTCTATGCGCGCGTGAAGGTCGGCGGCAGCGAGCCGCATCCGGCACTGATGATCGACGACGCCGCAGTGGGCACCGATCAGGACAAGAAGTTCGTGTTGGTGGTCGATCAGAGCAATCACGTCGTGTACCGGGAAATCGCAGTGGGCGGCATGCAGGGCAACCTGCGCGTCGTCAAGGGCGGTTTGCAGGCAACCGACCGGATCGTCGTGAACGGTATCCAGCGCGTGCGTCCGGGCGATGCAGTGCGCGCCCACATGGTACCGATGACCACCGATCAGGATCCGAACAGCGCGCCGCTTGCGCAGACGCGAGCAAAAGCAGCGGACAAGAATTCGTGAGCCTCGTGCGCCGCGCTTGGCCAGTCATGTTGACGGGCCGTAGCGGGCGCATGCTCCAACGTTAAGAGCTTCCCATGAACATATCCAAATTCTTCATCGATCGACCGATCTTTGCCGGCGTGCTATCGGTATTGATCCTGCTGGGGGGCATTATTTCGCTCTTCAAGCTGCCGATTTCGGAGTACCCGGAAGTGGTGCCGCCTTCGGTGGTGGTGCACGCGCAATATCCGGGCGCCAATCCGAAAGTGATCGCGGAGGCCGTTGCGGCGCCGCTTGAAGAGCAGATCAACGGCGTTGAGAACATGCTGTACATGCAGTCGCAAGCCAATAGCGACGGCAACCTCACGCTGACGGTGACCTTCAAGCTCGGCACCAATCCGGACCTGGCGACGCAGCTCGTGCAGAACCGCGTCAACCAGGCGCTGCCGCGCCTGCCGGAAGACGTGCAACGGCTTGGCATCACGACCATCAAGAGTTCGCCGACGCTGACGATGGTGGTCCACCTGATCTCGCCGAACAATCGCTACGACATGACGTACCTGCGCAACTACGCGCTGCTCAACGTCAAGGACCGCTTGGCGCGGATTCAGGGCGTCGGCGAAGTGCAGTTGTGGGGTTCGGGCGACTACGCGATGCGTGTCTGGCTCGATCCGCAGAAAGTCGCACAGCGCGGTTTGACGGCGACCGAAGTGGTCAACACAATCCGTGAGCAGAACATTCAGGTGGCAGCCGGTGTGATCGGCGCATCGCCTTCGGTGCCGGGCACGCAACTGCAGTTGTCGGTGAATGCGCGTGGCCGCTTGAAGACTGAGGGCGAATTCGGCGACATCATCGTCAAAACCGCGCCGGATGGCGGCGTGACATACCTGCGTGATATCGCACGGGTCGAACTGGCGGCCTCGGAATACGGCCTGCGTTCGCTGCTGGACAACAAGCCTGCTGTGGCGCTCGCTATCAACCAGGCGCCGGGTGCGAACTCGCTCGCGATTTCCGACCAGGTCCGTTCCGCCATGAAGGAACTGGCGGAAGACATGCCGGCAGGCGTCGAATACAAGATCGTCTATGACCCGACGCAGTTCGTACGCTCGAGTATCGAGGCAGTGATTCACACGCTGCTCGAAGCGATCGCGCTGGTGGTGATCGTGGTGATCGTGTTCCTGCAGACGTGGCGTGCGTCGATCATTCCGTTGATTGCAGTACCGGTGTCGATTGTCGGTACATTCTCGCTGCTGCTGGCGTTCGGCTTCTCGATCAACGCGTTGTCGCTGTTCGGGATGGTGCTTGCCATCGGGATCGTGGTGGACGATGCGATCGTGGTGGTGGAGAACGTCGAACGGAACATTGAAAGCGGGCTCAGTGCGCGCGATGCGACGTATAAGGCCATGCAGGAAGTGAGTGGGCCGATTATCGCCATCGCGCTGACGCTGGTTGCCGTGTTCGTGCCGCTCGCTTTCATGACCGGTTTGACGGGCCAGTTCTACAAGCAGTTCGCGATGACCATCGCGATCTCGACGGTGATCTCGGCGTTCAACTCGCTGACTTTGTCGCCGGCGTTGTCCGCGATGCTGTTGCGTAGCCATGGCGCCAAGGAAGACTTCCTGACGCGTGTGATGAATCGCGTGCTGGGCCGCTTCTTCAAGGGCTTCAACAAGGTGTTCCATCGCGGTTCGACGGAATACGGCCGTGGCGTGAAGGGCGTGCTGCGCCGTAAGGGTGCAATGCTCGCGGTCTACGCGATCCTGCTGGGCGCAACGGTGTTGATGTCGCGCGTCGTGCCGGGCGGTTTCGTGCCGGCGCAGGACAAGGAATACCTGATTGCGTTTGCGCAACTGCCGAACGGTGCATCGCTGGATCGCACGGAAAAGGTGATTCGCGACATGAGCGCGATTGCCCTGAAGCAGCCGGGCGTGGAAAGCGCGGTGGCGTTCCCTGGTTTGTCGGTGAACGGTTTCACCAATAGTTCGAGCGCGGGCATCGTGTTCGTGACGTTGAAGCCTTTCAAGGAGCGTGGCAGCAAGAAGCTCTCGGCGGGTGCGATTGCCGGTGCGTTGAACCAGCAGTACGGTGCGATCAAAGATTCGTTCGTTGCGGTCTTCCCGCCACCCCCTGTGCTTGGTCTGGGTACGCTGGGCGGCTTCAAGATGCAGTTGGAGGATCACGGCGCGGTGGGCTATGCGGAGTTGAACAAGGCTGCGGAAGCGTTCGTGAAGAAGGCAGCGCAAACGCCTGAACTCGGACCGACGTTCTCGAGCTATCAGATCAACGTGCCGCAATTGAACGTCGACCTGGATCGCGTGAAAGCCAAGCAACTCGGCGTGCCGGTCACGGACGTGTTCAACACCATGCAGATCTATCTGGGCTCGCTGTATGTGAACGACTTCAACCGCTTCGGCCGCGTGTATCAGGTGCGGGTGCAGGCTGATGCGCCGTTCCGTCAACGTGCCGATGACATCCTGCAACTGAAGACGCGCAATGCTGCAGGTGACATGGTGCCGTTGTCGTCGCTGGTGACGGTGACGCCTACATATGGTCCGGAAATGGTGGTGCGTTACAACGGCTATACGGCTGCCGACATCAACGGTGGTCCGGCGCCGGGCTTCTCGTCGGGCCAGGCGCAGGCCGCGGCCGAACGCGTAGCGGCGGAAACATTGCCGCACGGCGTGAAGCTCGAATGGACCGACCTGACGTATCAGCAGATCATCGCCGGCAATGCGGGCTTGTGGGTGTTCCCGATCAGCGTGCTGCTCGTGTTCCTCGTGCTGGCCGCGTTGTATGAAAGTTTGACGCTGCCGCTCGCGGTGATCCTGATCGTGCCGATGAGCGTACTGTCCGCGCTGACCGGTGTGTGGCTCACGGGTGGCGACAACAACATCTTCACGCAGATCGGTTTGATGGTGCTGGTGGGGCTGTCGGCGAAGAACGCGATTCTGATCGTCGAGTTCGCTCGCGAACTCGAACATGACGGGCGTACGCCGCTGGCTGCGGCAATCGAGGCGAGCCGCTTGCGTCTGCGGCCGATTCTGATGACGTCGATCGCTTTCATCATGGGTGTGGTGCCGCTGGTGCTCTCGAGCGGCGCGGGTTCGGAGATGCGTCATGCGATGGGTATCGCGGTGTTCTTCGGCATGCTCGGCGTGACGCTGTTCGGCCTGATGCTGACCCCTGTGTTCTATGTGGTGCTGCGTACGCTGGCGGGCGGGACGATTCACGTCGCGCAGAAAGACGCGCCGCACCTTGGTGCGCCGGTGACGGACGCCTGAGGAGAAAATAATAATGAAGCGTTTTGAATCTTTAAGCGGGTGGGGCAGAGCGGCTGCCAGCGGTTTGCTGCTGGCGTTGCTCGCGGCCTGCTCCGTTGAGCCCACGTATAAGCGGCCAGAGGTGGATACGCCGGCTGCGTTCAAGGAAACGCCGACTGCTGCGTCGGCTGCGGCCGGAGCGTCGGCTACATCGGCTACATCGGCTACCTCCGCCGCATCGCCGCAGGACACGGGCAGCTGGAAGCAGGCCCAGCCCGCCGACGACGCGCATCGCGGCGAATGGTGGACGATTTTCGGCGACCCGCAGTTGAACGCGCTGGAAGAACAGGCGGCTGCCGCGAATCAGGACTTGAAGGCGGCTGCGGCGCGTGTGCAGCAGGCGCGTGCGGTGACGCAGGCGGCGAAGTCGGACTGGTTCCCGAAGTTCGACGGGGGCTTCGGCCCGACGCGCGAACGGGCGTCGGCGGCCTCGCAATTGCAGCCGGATAGCGTGGGCGGCACGACGGGCACGATCTGGCGCGCACAGGTGGGTGCTTCGTACGAGACCGATCTGTTCGGACGGGTCGGTTCTAACGTGAATGCATCGCGTGCGGACGAGCAGCAAAGTGAAGCGCTGTTCCGGTCGGTCCAGTTGTCGCTGCAGGCCGACGTCGCGCAGAACTACTTCCAGTTGCGCGAGCTCGACACGGATCAGGATCTGTACCGCCGTACCGTGGCTTTGCGCGAGGACACGCTGAAGCTGGTCGAGCGCCGCTTCAAGGAAGGCGATATCGGCGAGCTGGATGTCTCGCGCTCCCGTAACGAACTGGCGAGTGCGCGTGCCGATGCTGTCGGCGTGGCGCGTCAGCGCGCGGCCTCCGAGCATAGTCTGGCGATTCTGCTCGGCAAGCCGCCGGCGGATTTCTCGTTCGCGGAAGCGCCGCTCGCGCCGGTGACGGTGCGTGTGCCGCCAGGTTTGCCTTCGGCGCTGCTCGAACGCCGGCCGGATATTTCGGCGGCGGAGCGGGCGATGATGGCGGCCAATGCACGAGTCGGTCTGGCGAAGTCGGCATTTTTCCCGAAGCTCGATATCACGGGCGCGTTTGGGTATGAGTCGGCGACACTCGGCGATCTGTTCATGTGGTCGAGCCGCGCGTTCCTGCTCGGGCCGTTGGCCGGCACCGCGCTGACCGTGCCGCTGTTCGATGGCGGACGCCGCAAGGCCAACCTCGCGCAAGCTCGCTCGAAGTACGACGAAGATGTCGCGCAGTATCGTCAACAGGTGCTGGTGGCGTTCCGCGAGGTCGAGGACAACCTGGCCGATCTGCGTTTGCTCGACGATCAGATGCGCGAGCAGAACGATGCGGTCGTGGCCTCGCAACGCGCGGCGCATCTGTCGCGCACGCAGTACACGGAAGGCGCGGTCAGCTATCTGGATGTGATCGACGGCGAGCGGCAGGTGCTGACGTCGCAACTTCAGGCGAGCCATCTGTCGGGCACGCAGGCGGTGGCGACGGTTAATCTGATTCGCGCGCTGGGCGGCGGCTGGGGTGATGTGAAGCCGGCGGGCGACGAGGCGGTTGGGGCGGTTGCGCCGGCTTCGGGTGCAGCTTCTGCGTCTGCGTCGGCGGAGCAGGTGGCGAAGCGCTAGGGTTTGCTTTTAGTTTGTTGGCTGGTGAAGAACGCCGGGTTGCGCTAAAGCGCGGCCCGGCGTTTTTTCTTTGGTGACGTGTTGCGCCGGCTCCATGGGGCGAGCCCCAAATCATTTTTCCCGCTTTCCTTCCAAAAATCCGTTCGTAGACCGCCGGTTTCCCGCCGTCTATGATGATTCGCACCTCATCTGGAGAGAGGCGATGACCTGTCCGACCTGCCGCTGTCCGCGCTGATCCGCTCGCGCGTTCTATCGCTGCCGCACGCCGGCTAACCCGCGCGCTGCAGATTTCCGTTGTCCGACCGATTCCGGTGCGCCTGCCCGCATGCCGTCGGATCGGCTCGCCTCGAAACACACCACGCCCCCATCCTAACGAGTTCACCATGCGCATTTCTCTGACCACTGCACGGCGTTTTTTCAAGGCGCGGACGCTGACACTCCTCGGCGCGTTCGGCCTCGCGCTGACGTTGTCCGCGACGCCCGCGTTCGCGGCGGACACGCCCACGCTGAAAATCGGCACCGCCACCAGCCCGCAAATCGAGGCGCTCAAAGTCGCCGCGCGCGAAGCGAAGGAACAAGGGCTGGACGTGAAGATCATCGAGTTCACTGACTGGAATACGCCGAACGCGGCGCTCGCCAACAAGGATATCGACGCCAACTATTTCCAGCACATCCCGTTTCTCGAGAACGCAAAGAAGCAGGGCGGTTATAACTTCGTCGCAATCGCACCGGGCACGATCATGAAGATCGGTCTGTATTCGAAGAAGATCAAACGCTTCGACGAATTGAAAGACGGCGCCACGGTTGCCATCGCCAACGATCCGGTCAACGGCGGTCGCGGTTTGTTGTTGCTGCAACGCGCCGGTCTCATCAAGCTGACGCCGGGCATCGACTATCGCGCCACGACGCTCGACATCATCGACAACCCGAAGCACCTGAAGATCGTCCAGCTCGAGGCCTCGCAATTGGCCCGCTCGCTCGACGACGTCGATCTCGCCCAAGGCTACCCGAGCTTCATCAAGCTCGCGGGCACCACCGATCCGAATAGCGCTTTATTGTTCGACGGCCTGGAAAACAAGAACTACGCGATCCAGTGGGTCGTACGCCCGGAAAGCGCAAATGATCCGCGTATCCGCAAGTTCATCTCGATCTATCAGCATTCGCCCGCTGTGCGCGCCGCGCTCGACAAAGCCTTCGGCAGCCTCTACGCCGTCGCCTGGTAAGCACGCCGCTAGCAACGTTGCAACCAGCAAGGAGCCGCACGATGGCGAAGAAAAAGATCCTGCTGAACGCGTTCAATATGAATGCGGTCGGCCACATCAATCATGGTTTGTGGACGCATCCGCGCGACCGCTCTGCGCACTACACCGACCTCGACTACTGGACGAGCCTCGCGCAAACGCTCGAGCGCGGCAAGTTCGACGGGATCTTTCTTGCGGATATCGTCGGCGTATACGATGTTTATCAGGGCGGCCCGGAAACCCCGTTGCGTGAATCGGTGCAGATTCCGATCAACGATCCCTCGCTGATCGTGCCTGCGATGGCGCACGTGACGAAGCATATCGGCTTCGGTGTCACGTCGAATCTGACTTACGAGCCGCCGTACCTGTTCGCGCGCCGCATGTCGACGCTGGATCACCTGACGAAGGGCCGGGTCGGCTGGAATATCGTCACCGGCTATCTGGATAGCGCGGCGCGCGGCATGGGTCTCGCGCAACAGATCAGCCACGACGACCGTTACGACCGCGCCGACGATTACATGGACGTGGTCTACAAGCTGTGGGAGCAAAGCTGGGAAGACGACGCGGTAGTGCGCGATCGCGAGGCGCGTATCTTCTCGCATCCTGACAAGGTGCATCGCGTGAAGCACGACGGTCCGTACTATTCGATCGACGCCATTCATTTGAGCGAGCCGTCGCCGCAACGCACGCCGGTGCTGTATCAGGCGGGTTCGTCGAGCCGGGGCGTCGATTTCGCGGCGCGTCACGCGGAATGCGTGTTTGTCGGTGGTCAGAACAAGCAGCTCACGCGTTCCATTGTCGACGACATTCGCGCACGGGCAGTCAGCTTCGGCCGCGCGCCGGACGATATCAAGATCTTTGCCGGCATCACCGTTGTAGTCGGCGGAACAGAACGCGCCGCGCAGGACAAATTCGAAGAGTACCGGCGCTATGCGAGCGCCGAGGGCGGCATTGCGCATTTTTCCAGTTCGACCGGCATCGACTTCTCGCAGTACGAACTGGATGAACCGATTTCGTATGTGAAGACCGAATCGATGCAATCGGCCGTTGAAGCGATTTCGAAGAAGAGCGTGAGCGGCGTATGGACCAAACGCAAGGTGCTCGAACAGATGACGCTCGGCGGCCGTGCGAAGCCCGTAGTCGGTTCGCCGCAGCAGATCGCGGACGAGCTGGTGTCGTGGATAGAAGAGGCCGGCGTCGACGGATTCAATCTGACGCGTACCGTCATGCCCGAATCGTTCGAAGATTTCGTCGATCTGGTGGTGCCGGAATTGCAGAATCGCGGCGTCTACAAGGAAGACTACGACCCGGCGCCGACGCTGCGCGAAAAGCTATTCGGCGGCGGCCGGGCGCGACTGCCTGAGGTGCATGCCGGCGCGCAGCATCGGCGTAATGCACCTATTGCGCAAAGCGGCGCGCGGTCCACCGTGGACGCATGAGAGGAACGAAGCCATGGCTCATCTTTTCGACGTGCCGCAATTCATTGAAGACGCGCCGTCCCTCGCCTTGAATCGTGATGCGGCCGATGCCGCGCAAGAAGTTGTCGTATTCGACGACGTGGGCAAGGTGTTCGCCAACACGCGCGGTGTGTCGACCGCGGCGCTGGCGAACGTCACGTTGAAGGTGGCGCGTGGTGAAGTGTTCGGCATCATCGGCCGAAGCGGTGCAGGCAAATCGACGCTGCTGCGGCTCGTCAATGGTCTGGAAAAGCCGAGTTCCGGCGCCGTGCGCGTGAACGGCGTGAGCGTCGGCGAACTCGACGAACGCGGGCTCGTCACGCTGCGGCGGCGTATCGGCATGGTGTTCCAGCATTTCAATTTGCTCTCCGCGAAAACGGTGCGCGAAAACATTGCGTTGCCCCTAAAAATCGCTGGCGCGCCGAAAGCTGCGATCGACAAAAAGGTCGACGCCTTGCTCGAACTTGTCGGCCTGTCGACCAAGCGCGATGCCTATCCGGCGAGTTTGTCCGGTGGCCAGAAACAGCGCGTCGGCATTGCGCGCGCCCTTGTGACCGACCCGGACATTCTGCTGTGCGACGAGGCGACCTCCGCACTCGATCCTGAAACGACGCAAGCCATTCTCGCGTTGCTGCGCGATATCAATCAGCGGCTCAACCTGACCATCGTGCTGATTACGCACGAGATGCAGGTGATTCGCGAAGTCTGCGATACGGTGGCCGTGATCGAACGCGGTGAGGTGGTGGAGACGGGGCCGGTGTGGCGCGTGTTCGGCGACCCGCGGCATGATGCGACGCGCGCGTTGCTGCGGACCCTTGTGCATGATCTGCCTGCGGATCTCGCCGCGCGCGTCAAACCGTTGCACGAGATCGAACAAGCGGATGCGCAGATTCTGCTCGACGTGCGCTTCACCGGCAACGATGCGCGTGAGCCCGACCTGGGCGGGTTGACGTCCGCATTGAGCATTGAAGGCGGCCGCGTGAGTTTCGTGCATGGCGGCATCGACCGGATTCAGGGGCATGCGCAAGGGCGTCTGGTGGTGTCGGCGGAAGTGCGCGCGAACGCGGACGGCACGGTGCAAAAGCAGATCGCTACGCTGCTTGAACGTGCGCGGCACTATGCCAATCATGTCGAGGTGCTCGGCTATGTCTGATCTCTGGCTCTCGGAACTCGCCGATGCCATTCGCGACACCATCGTCATGGTTGGCGTATCGGCCTTCGTCGCGGCGCTGGTCGGCATTCCCCTTGCACTCGTGTTGGTTACCACCACGCGCGGCGGCATCTTTGAAAAGCGTGTGGTGAACAGCACACTGGGCGCGCTCGTCAACGCGTTCCGCTCCACGCCGTTCATCATTTTGCTGGTCGCGCTGTTGCCGCTTACACGTTTGCTGATCGGTACGACGATCGGCGTATGGGCTGCCATCGTGCCGCTCAGTATCGCGGCGATTCCTTTTTTTGCGCGCGTGGCCGAAGTGAGCTTGCGCGAAGTGGACCGCGGTTTGATCGAAGCTGCGCAGGCAATGGGTGCACAGCGCCGGCATATCATCTGGCATGTGCTGCTGCCTGAAGCGCTGCCGGGCATTCTCGGCGGCTTCACGATCACCGTGGTGGCGATGATCGGCTCCTCGGCCATGGCGGGCGCGGTGGGCGCCGGTGGTCTCGGCGATCTGGCGATCCGCTACGGCTATCAGCGGTTCGATACGACCGTGATGGTAACGGTGATCGTACTGCTGATCGTGATCGTGACGGCGGTGCAGTTCGTCGGCGACCGTTTCGTGCAACGGCTTGCGCAACGCGCATGATCTTCTCCTTTCGCCCGCTATTTGCATGACGAATACGCGCTTGCGGCCCACGTTTTCAGTGTTGACGCCACCGTCTATCATGCTATTTACAACGCTGGGCGCAGCGAGACTCCCGCTCGCCAAACTTCTCCACGTGGACATTGCATGAACGAACCTCGACATCCCGAGGCATTGCAACCGCTGCAAACCGGCGCTGCGCCTGTGGTGCGCGATCTGACCGGCCTGCTCGATGCGTTGCGTGCCAGCGCGGCTCAGCGCGATCGCGACGGCGGCCACGCCGCGCAGGAAAAACAATGGATCGCCGACGCGGGGCTGCTCACGCTCGCCGTGCCGCGTGAATTCGGCGGTTCCGGCACGCGCTGGCCCGAGATCTACGAGACGATCCGTCAGATCGCGCGAGTCGACAGTGCGCTCGCGCATCTGCTGGGCTTCACGTGTCTGCAGGTGGTCAGCGTCAATGTATGGGGCAACCCGGAACAACGTGCCCGCTATCTGGGCGGCACGGTGGAGGAGCGCTGGTGGTGGGGCAATGCGGTCAATCCGCTCGACACGCGACTCGTTGCAAGCGCAACCAGCGACGGTGGCTATCTTTTAGATGGGCAGAAAGGATTTTGTTCGGGCACGCGCGGCTCGCACATGATGACGGTTTCCGGGCACGATCCGCTTACCGGCAAACCGGTGTTCGCGGTGGTCCCGACCACGCGTGAAGGCATCACCGTTAATGAAGACTGGAATCCGATCGGTCAGCGGCAAACCGATAGCGGCAGCGTCTCCTTTGTGCAGGTCAAGGTTGAACCGCATGAGGTGCTCGAGCGGGCCGACACGTCATACGCGAGCCTGCGCACGCTGATCTCGCAGCAGGTGCTGATCAATCTGTTCGTCGGCATCGCGCAGGGCGCGCTCGAAGAAGCACGCGCGTACGTCACGCAGTACGGCAAACCGTGGATATCCTCGGGCGTCGAAAAAGCCACAGACGATCCCTACCTGATCCAGCGCTTCGGTGAGATGCGTCTGCAGGCGGTGAGTGCGGAAGCGCTGGCGGTGCGCGCTGCCTACGCGCTGGAAGACGCATGGCAACAAGGCCCGGCTCTGGACGCCGAAACCCGTGCTCAGGTGGCGCTCGCCACCTCGGAGGCGAAAATCGTCGCGCACCGCGCCGCGCTCGACGTCAGCGAAAAACTCTTCGATGCCTGCGGCGCGCGCGCCACACACGCGCCGCTCGCGCTCGACCGCTTCTGGCGTAACGCTCGCGTGCATACGCTGCACGATCCGCTCGACTATCGCGTCCGCGACGTCGGCCGTTATGCGTTAAGCGGGACATTGCCGGAAGTTTCTTTGTACACTTGAGGCGGTTCGCGGCGTCTGCCTGAGGCGTCGCGGTTTATCCCCTTCAAGAGACCATCGGCTTGCAGTTCAAATTACCGACCACCGCAACGGCGCCGTTTTGCCCATCCGAGGTGCAAGGCACGGTCGCCGTTACGCAAGGCGCGCCGTTCTGGAAAAAAATCCTGCAATTCGCGGGGCCTGGGCTGCTGATTTCGATCGGCTACATGGACCCCGGCAACTGGGCCACCGATATCGAAGCAGGCTCGCGTTACGGCTACAGCCTGCTGTTCGTCGTCATGCTGTCGAGTCTGGCGGCGATGGCGCTGCAATGCCTGAGCATGCGTCTTGGCATCGCTACCGGGCGGGACCTCGCGGAATTGTCGAGACTGCGTTACTCACCTAGTGTGGCGCGCTTTCAATGGCTGCTTGCCGAACTGTCGATCGTGGCCTGCGATCTGGCCGAAGTGCTCGGCGGCGCGCTGGCTTTCCATCTGCTCTTCAAATGTTCGCTGACCACCGGCGTGTTGCTGACCGCATTCGATACGCTGATCGTGCTCGGCCTGAAGGGCAAGAATTTCCGCGACCTTGAAGCGATCATGCTGGGGTTGATCGCGACCATCGGCGTCGGTTACATCATCGAGCTGGCGCTGGTGAAGCCGCATTGGCCGTCCGTCGCACAAGGACTGATTCCTTCGTTGCAGGCGCTCAGCAGCCGCGAGCCGATGTATCTGGCGATCGGCATTCTCGGTGCGACCGTGATGCCTCACAATCTCTATCTGCATTCGTCGATCGTGCAGACCCGCGCGGTTAAGCGCGATTCGGCCAGCATCCGCTCGGCGATCGGCATGTCGCGCATCGATACGATCGTCTCGCTGATCATCGCGCTGCTGATCAACATGGCGATCCTGATTCTCGCGGCCGCCGCGTTCCACGCGACCGGCCACAATCAGGTCACCGAGATCGAAGATGCGTACAAGCTGCTGGCGCCGATCGTCGGCACCGGTTTCGCGGCGGTGCTGTTCGCGATCACGCTGCTGGCGTCGGGGCAAAGTTCGACCTTCACCGGCACCGTGGCGGGGCAGGTCATCATGGAAGGCTTCCTGAAGCTGAAAATTCCGTGCTGGCAGCGGCGCTTCATCACGCGGGCGCTTGCCTTGATTCCGGCGCTGATCGGCGTGCAGATGATGGGCAACGGTGCAGTCGGCAAACTGCTGGTCGCAAGCCAGGTCGTGTTGAGCCTGCAACTGCCGTTCGCGCTTTATCCGCTGATCCGTATGACCAACGATCGTTCGCTGATGGGCGAATTTGCCAACCGACTGCCGACGCGGCTCCTCGCCTGGTCGCTGTTCGTGGTGATCAGTGCGGCGAACCTGTGGCTGGTGGTGCAGACGGTGGGGCTGGTGGACTGATGCGGCAGCGGGAGGTAGCCGGGTAGCGCCCAGAGTCGGCTGTTAAATGTGAGGTGTCCGTGTCAGGACGAGAACCACACAAAAAAAAGTCCGCGGGATGGCGGACTTTTTCCAAGGTGCTTCGGTTCGAATCAGGCTGGACCGGCCCTCATCGATTCCACATAACTCAGGCGGCTTGCGCGATCTGCGCTGCTTCGAGCGCTTCCTGACGAGCGGCGGCTGCCTTTTTGGTCTTGCCGGCGCGCGATGGCGGTTGGCATGCGCCACACACCACGTTGTGTTGGAGGTCGTGCTTGTGCGCGACGAACTTGCCGGTGCAACGGCAGCATTTCGTCAGCTGCAGGATGTCGGCGTCGAAGAAACGCACCAGCGTCCATGCCCGCGTGAGATCCAGCACCGGTTCGGAATCGCTGTGCTGGCAATGTTCCAGATACAGCCGATACCCTTTAGTCAGCGCATCCAGGTGCGAGCAGCGCGCTTCGTTCTTCAGGAACAGATACGTGTTGTAGAACAACGACGCGTGGATGTTCGCCAGCCACGTCATGTACCAGTCCGCCGAGAACGGCAGCATGCCCTTGGGCGGCGACACACCTTTGACCTCGCGGTACAGGCGGATCATGCGGTCGCGCGAAAGCGTCAACTCGCTTTCGAGCACCTGCATGCGCGCGCCGAGTTCAATCAGCGCGATGGCACGGAATACTTCTTGTGCGTCTTCCGTCAGGCTACGCTTAAGCATCGCGGTCACCTCGATTAAGCAAACTGCTCAGCAGGCTGGCCTGCAAGCAGGATCGCCGCGTGAGTCGGTGCAACTGCTGTGTGCTTCGTCGTTTGCGTCAACGCCGACAACATCGAGTGGTCGTTGAAGCGGAAGAAGCACAAAAGCTGATCGGAAGCGGCCAGCTTGACGATCTGCGCGAGCGATAGCCCGGCAAGCAAATCAGCCAGTTCCGACGACAGTCCCAGTCGGAACATCCCGACCGGTTTGTCCTCACGCAACATACGTTGCGCGAGCATGATGTAAGACAAGTTGATCTCGCGGATTGAATCCAGCGTCTCGCTGCTACGGTCCATTTTCTGTTTTCCGAAGCCCCGAATTACTAAGTCGGCTTTTTTTGCCGTTATGTCTTTTGTGCCTCGCCGGAAACGTTGTCCTCCGGCTACATGTCACCACCTGATACAGACGGCGACTTTTTGATACATCGCGTTACATTTCGTAACAGCTTGGGTCGAATTGTATGAAGGGCAAAACAAGAAATCAATCCCTTCTCAAAAAAATATCTCAAAAAGATACATCAAATTTCGGTAAGTCTTTCACAGTCCTGTAATAGACGATGCTTTGTGGTTTTTTTGTTGCCTGAGAATTTTGTCTGATCCATGAAAACCCTTGTGTGGTGGGCATTAGACTCATTCATCTGAGCAATGGCGTGGGCCTGGCCGAGAGCCGGAAAATCAGGATTGAATCAGAAAGGAAATAGAAAGCGAGCCCAATTGAAAGTAATAAATACCGTTCGTTGGTGCTGCTATGGGGACAAATCAGGCGTGTAACAGGTTGATGCAGCCCCAGTTACAAACGAGGCTGCATTTGTAACTTCTCGCAACCGTTTGCGCGGATCCGTCCGACTTTGAGGCCGAACACCGGCCGCAGGCGGGTACCGAGTACGTTGCCGACGAAGGCGGCGACCAGCCACAGCCAGCCGTACAAGCTGCCTGACACGGTGCCGCTGAAACAGGCGCCGATGTTACAACCGTAGGCCAGACGGGGCTCCGTAGCCGAGCATCAGGCCGCCGGTCACCGCCGCGACCAGCGAGCGGGCCGTAAGCCCCGAGACCCGGATTGGCGTCCGATTGCTGTTACAGATAGCTGTTACATGAAGCGCGCCATCAGATCAGCGTCGTGAAACACTCCGCCGACGTTCAATGCGTCGACCTCGCAGCCATATTTGCGAAAGCCAAGCGACTCATAGAGTTTGCGCGCTGCCTCGTTGCGGCTACCCACCATCAACTGGATTTGCCGTAGACCTTCTACCTGTGCCGCTCGCGCCAGCAATTCATTAAGCAAGGCGCGCCCGACGCCGCGCCCCGCGGCTTCCGGCGCGACATACATACCGACGACGGAGGCCTTGTGCCGTTCCTTGTCGCTCTGGTTACGCAGCAATCCCACCACGCCGATCAACGGGGCATTGGCCGATTCATAAGCACCGAGCAAAAAGTCGCCTTCGGCTGCGCGCGTGCCTTGCAAAATCGCATCGTGCCGGGCTGCGCCCCTGGCCACCGCTTCCTCGTAGCTTTGCCCGAACGACTCCGGATGCGCCTTCAGTCCGCGCAGGCGAAGCTGAAAGTAGGCGTCGCGGTCGTCGGCGCCGAGTTGGCGTACCAGTAGGGCGCTGTTGATCAAGTGGGTCTCTCCGTTTGGTTTGAATGGCGCTGCAAGCGAGAACAACTCGGCTTTCGATGTTGCTCTTTGGGTTTCTGCGGTTCAGCAGTGTTGCTATGGTTTCGCGGCTTCAGCGTCTTGGCCTTCGGCGCGCTGGCTCACGGCAAACTCGCGCAACGCCGCGGCGGTTTCCTGATCGGCGGGAAAGAAGGCTTCAATAGCAAGCTCCGACAGTGTGACGTCTACCGGTGTGCCGAATACCGTGGTCGTGCTGAAGAACGACAGCACGCCGATCGGCGTGCGTAAACGCAGCGGCACGGCGATCTGATTGCCCGCGGTGTCGTCGTGGTCGGCTGCTTCCGCGCCGGGCGGAGCGGGATATGCGGCGAGTTCGTCGCGCAGTGCGCTTAACGTGTCGTCACCGCTCACGTCGATTTGTCGCTGGAGTCGGGACAGCGCGTGCGCGCGCCAGGCATGCCAGTTGACGATCGACGCCGCGATGCCTTCCGGATGCAAGCTCAGTCGCATCGCATTGACCGGTGGTTTCAGAAGTTCCGGGCTTGCGCCTGCAAGCAGCGGCGCAAGCGCATTGTTCGCGGCAACGATGGTCCAGTGACGGTCGATCGCAAGAGCCGGATACGGCTCGTGACCTTTGAGCACCAACTCGACTGCCTCGCGTGCGGCGGCTAACTGCGGGTCCGTCAACGGGCGTTCGCGGAACAGCGGCGCATAACCCGCCGCAATCAGCAGCGCATTGCGCGCGCGCAGCGGCACGTCGAGCCGCTCCGCGAGATGCATAACCATTTCCCGGCTGGGCACCGCACGGCCCGATTCGACGAAGCTCAGATGCCGCGTTGAAATATCGGCTTCAGCGGCGAGCAGCAACTGGCTCATTCTTCGCCGCTGCCGCCATTCGCGCAGCAGATCGCCGACCGTGCGGCTTGCCGTCGGCCTGTTCGACGGGATGGTTTGTGCAAGAGAGAGTGTGTTCATGTTGCCGATGATAGCCAAAGCGCGTTAGCGATCCATTACCTGACAGGTAATGGAATACCCCGGGAATGTCCAGGAATATCCGAGAAAGCGTAGGAGCACCCATGAATACGCAGCTCATTCAGGGCGTTACCGTTACCCCAAGCGACAACACGCCAGGCGCGAATCAGGCGGGCGCCACGCCTTCCGGCACGGCGTTGAGTTTGACGCCGAGCGCGCGCAGCAGTTTGAACACCGTATCCATACGCGGTTTGGAACCGGGCGCGAGTGTTTTATAAAGGCTTTCGCGGCCGAGTCCAGCGTCGGCCGCAACCTTCGCAATGCCGCGTGCTTTTGCGATGTCGGCGATCGCGGCGAGGAGGAGGTCGGCGTCGCCTTCTTCCAGTGCTGCGTTGAGATACTCGGCGATCATCTCTTCGCTATCGAGGTAATGCGATGCGTCGAACCGTGCGGTTTTGACTTTGCTCATGACAGTTCCTTTCTGATGTCTGCCCACATTGATTTGGCATGCCTGATGTCGGCTGGCTGCGTGGATTTATCGCCACCGCAGAGCAGCAGGAACACCATGCGCCCTTCGCGCGCGAAGTAGGCCCGATAGCCGGGCCCGCAATCGATGCGCATCTCGGATACACCGTCTTCCAGCAACTTGACGTCGCCGAAATGACCTCGCTCAGCACGCCGGACCCGCACCAGGATTTTGGCTCTCGCCCTCAAGTCTGAGAGGCCGGCAAGCCAGTGGTCGAATTCCTCGGTGCGCTTGACCGTGTACACAGGCGGTGAACCGATTTGTTGATGAGTGTATCCTGGTGGATACGGTCTTGCAAGTGTGAAAACCATATTAAAAAAGCGGCTTGTGTCCGCGCCCATTCAGTTCGTCACATGCCGCGAGTCGACGCTGCGCGGCCCCCAATTCCGCCATGAGGTTAGCGGCTGACGCAGCCGGTGACGACTCGGCCGGATGGCCAATCCGGTGGACAAAACGCGTGGTTCTTCACGCCGGTGCATCCGGATGCTTACCTCCCACGTAATCGACGCGCCGCGCTCGGGCCGTCAATCTTCACTCCGAGCCCGCCGCATACAACGTGTCTGCCGAGCGTAGTGCTCAGTCGTGCCAATCAAGGAGTCTGAGATGAATGCGCATACCGATCTGATCGACCGTTATTTCGACGCATGGAATGAAACCGATGCAGTGCGCCGCCGCGAACTGATCGCCGCGACATGGACTGCCGATGCCGACTATCGCGATCCGCTGCTGGCAGGCGCGGGCCATGACGGCATCGACGCGATGATCCGTGCGGTCCATGAACGCTTCCCGCATCACACGTTTCACCGCACGACGGAAGTCGACGGTTTCGCGAACCGCCTGCGTTTTTCGTGGGCGCTCACCACACCGGCCGGCGAGGCGATCGTCAAGGGATCCGACTTCGGCGTGCTCGACACGCATGGCCGCCTGCAGGCGGTGACCGGTTTCCTCGACCAGGTCCCTGCCGCTACCTGAGCACTCGCAAGTTTTTTCACGGAGACGATCATGCACGAGTCCGTTGCCGTCACGGCTCCCGGTACTGTCCTCACGGTCGCGCGCCTGTCGGGCGCTGTCGACGCGCTCTCCAGCGCGATCGCCGGCTTCGCTCTGCTGGCCGGCACGCGCGCGTTCACCTTCACGGCGTTGCTGGCCTGGCGCGAGCCGGTGCTGGGTGGCGCGGGTCTCGTGCTGCTAGCGTTGGTTGGATGGCTGCGGTGGCGGTGTCGCGGAATGCCGCTCGCCGCATCGTGTGGAAAGGCGAATTGACCGTGAGCAGCAGGCCACGGACCGTGCGCCACGGTCTTGCTACAATCGATCGCGACGCGCCACAAGGGCAATCCGCTCGAACCCGGGTGGCTGGCGGCCAACCGAACCTCAAGGAGACACCGTGCTGAAGAATCTGGACCCGCTGCTGAATGCCGATGTGCTGCATGCGCTACGCTCGATGGGGCATGGCGACGAACTGGTGGTTTGCGATGCCAACTTTCCAGGTGCGTCCGTTGCGCAGGAGACGGTATTGGGCAAGCTGCTGCGCCTCGATGGTGTGAACGCACCGCGTGCCATTCGCGCGATCCTGTCGGTGATGCCGCTCGATACCTTCATCGAGCGTCCTGCGTCGCGCATGGAAGTGGTGGGCGAACCGAATACGATTCCTGCCGTTCAGCGCGAAGTGCAGATCGAAATCAATGCGGCGGAAGGACGCGAGGTGCCGTTTGCTTCGGTCGAACGTTTCGCTTTCTATGAGCGGGCGCGCAAAGCCTATTGCGTGATCGCTACCGGCGAAGAGCGCGGTTACGGCTGCTTCGTTTTTACGAAGGGTGTCCTGCTCGCGCCGGATGCGCCGCAGCAATAGCACCTAACAGCACCTCACTACGGCGCACGCGGCAAGATGACCTCGGTGTAGTGCCGCGATCCGGATGGCAATCTGTCCGAGGTCGCGACATATCCCCGCGCTTAGGCACGGCGCTGATACTGTCCGTGGCGTGCACGATCGGGCACGCGCTGTGCGCTCGGACACCGTTTCCCCTCCCTTGAGACGGCGCGGATTGCGCAGTTCATGCCGGCGCAGCCTTGGAAAAGGCGGGCAGTGCACCTATTCTCAGGTGCAAAGTGGGGAACTGCGGCCGTCTGGCCGGGTCTGCTGCTTATTCATTTACAGGAGCCCCTCATGACGCGTCCCGTCGATTCCGGCGTCATCCTCATCGCGCGTATTGCCCTTGCCGTGCTGTTTTTGTGGGGCGGCGTGATGAAACTGCTGGGCTATGCGGGCTTTGTCGGCTATCTGAATGCGAAGGGTGTGCCGCTCGTCCAGGTCGCCGCGCCGATCGCAACAGCGGTCGAGGCACTCGGCGGCCTGTTGCTGATCGTCGGCTTCAAGATCCGTCCGCTCGCGGTCATCATGGCCGTCTACACCGTGGCAACCGCAGTGCTGGGCCACGATTTCTGGAATGTTACCGATCCCGCTTTGCAACGCGATATGGTGATCCACTTCTGGAAAAACATCGGTATCGCGGGTGGTTTCCTGCTGCTGTTCGTGACTGGAGCGGGCCGAATCAGTATCGACGGCGCGCGCTCGCCACGCGGCGGGCTGAATCTCTGATCACGCAATTGAGGTAGTCTGTGCAGGTCGCTTTTGATTGTGGCCGTAATCAAGGGAGCAAATAATGATTCAAAGTTTTGAGCAAACCATTGGCGGCAAGGTCACGCAGTTGTGTGCAAGTCTGGGCGAAGGGCCTACGCCGCATCGCGTCATCATCAGCCTTGCCGATTCGGCGAAAACACTGGTGGTTCTGGACGCATCGGGTTTTATCAGCACGATCAAGGCCGAAATTGAACAGCCGGAAAAGTTGATTGCCGACGCGATCGCCAAGGCACAAAACGAAGGGCTGATCGAGCGTGCGATCGACACTGGCACGATTCAGGAAGCGCCGCTGTAAGTCCGTGCGGAGGCAGTGCTGCCGAACCGCGCTGGTCAACCGAAGAGACGATCAGCGCGATTCACCCACGTGCCCGGAACCGATCTTGTGCGGCGTCGAGGCCGACGCGTGCGGTTCCGGATGCACGAGACACCCCATTACGCCACCGAGCACCAGCAGACCGACCGAGACGGCCGTCGCGGCCTGCATCCCCGCAACGATCTGCGTGGCGGCTGCGCCGCTCGCCAACGCGCCAAAAGCGGCCACACCCACCGCACCGCCTGCTTGCCGGGCGGTATTCAGCACGGCGGACGCAGTGCCCGCGCGCTGCGCTTCGACGGAAGCCAGCACGGCGGTCGTCATGGCCGGAACCGCGAGACCCATCCCGGACGGAATCAGCAGGAACGGCAACAGCAAGCCGACGAGCGGCGTAGACGCATCGACGAAATGCAGCAGGCCATAGCCGAGCCCCGCAGTGATCGCGCCGGCGATCATCGGCACACGTACGCCAAAGCGTCCGACCACCCAGCCGCTTGCTACGTTCGAGAGCAGAAAGCCACCCGTCAACGGCAGGAACGCGAGGCCCGCCTGCAGCGGGGTATAGCCGCGTACGCGCTGCAAATACAGGCTCAGCACGAACACCATGCCGTAGTACGTCAGATTCACGCAGATGCCGAACAGCACCGCTGCATTGAAGGTGCGCTTGCTGAATAGCGAGAGCGGCAGCATCGGTGTCGCGACACGCGATTCCACGACGATAAATGCGCCGGCCGAGATCAGCGCGAGTATGAAACCGCCGGCGACCAGCGGATGGCTCAGCCCCAGCGGCCGCCATTCGATCACAGCGGCGACGAAGGCGGTGAGTGCCACGATCGCAAGGGCCTGGCCGCTCAGATCGATGCCACGCGGGATTGCTGTGGCCGTAGCCGATGCCGTTGCCGTAGCTCCAGCCGGAGTTCTCGCGGCAGTGTCCCCCGTTGCCCCCGTCCCAGTCCTCGTACGAGTACCAGTCGTGGTCGTAGCAGGAGACGAAGCCGCTGCTTGCGCGTCTTTTCCTGTGGACCCGGACCGCGGCACCCAAAGCAACGTCGCCAGCAAACCAGCTACGCAAATCGGCAGGTTGACGAGAAAGATGCTGCGCCAGCCGAATGCCGCGATCAGCACGCCACCAACCACCGGTCCGGCCGCGATCGAAATCGCACCGGCGGCGGTCCACAGCCCGACTGCACGTGCCCGGAGCTTCGGATCGTGGCCGTATGACTGATTGAGCAGCGCCAGTGAGTTCGGCAGCATGGCGGCGGCGCCGATGCCTTGCACGGCGCGCGCGGCGACCAGCATGGTGGCGTCGAGCGCGAGTCCGCAGGCGAGCGACGCGAGCGCAAACAGCACGATGCCGGCCGCGTACATGCGCCGTGTGCCGAGCCGGTCCCCAAGCGCGCCCGCCGAAAGCATCAGCACGGCGAACGCGAGTGTGTACGCGTCGACGACCCACTGCAGGCCCGCGACGTCCGCATGCAGGTCCGCGCCGATCTTCGGCAGAGCGATGTTGACGATGGTCACGTCGAGTTGCGTGACGACGAAGCCGATGCTGACGGTCGCAAGGACGCGGCCGAGGCTGGGCGAGACGGGGGTATTGGAAGAGTTCATGAGACACATCGTAGGCCGATGCGGCGCACGATGTTTCGCGGCGGCGTGAAGTGTCGATGTTGCCGCAATTGCCGGAAAGGCTGAGCGTGAAGCCGATTGAAACAACGGCGCACCAGGCGGTGCGCCGTTACAAAACAGCTTGATTAGCGCGCTTGCGGCGCGTCTTTGATGAGCAGCGTAGTCAACGCCCCGACAATGCAGATCGCGCCGACATACAGCGGCGCGGCCATCGGGTTCGACTTCATCATCAGCGAAACGGCGATCGGCGTGAGGCCGCCGAACACTGCGTAGGCAACGTTATACGAGAACGAGATGCCCGAGAATCGCACGACCGGCGGGAATGCCTTCACCAGCACGAACGGAATCGCGCCGATCACACCGACGAACAGGCCGGCCACGGCGTACAGCGGCACCAGCGCCGACGTATCGACGGCAAGCTGCTGGAACATCACGTAGTACGTCACGGCCAGCGCGAGGCCGCCGATGAAAATCGTGCGCCCCGCGCCGATGCGGCCGGCAATCGAGCCCGCCATCACGCAGCCGATCGTCAGGCACAGCGTCGCCACGCAGTTCGCCAGCAACGCGGTGGCCGGCGCGATATGAAACTGCTTCTGCAGCAGCGTCGGCGTCATCAGAATCACCACGACGATCGCAGCCGACAGCATCCACGTGAGCAGCATCGACACGATCACGGCGCGGCCGTGGTCGCGCAGCACGGCCTTGAGCGGCACTTCCGCGGCGATCGCCTTGCGTTGCTTGAGCTCGGCGAACACCGGCGTCTCATGCAGCCAGCGGCGCAGATAAACCGAGAACATGCCGAAGACGCCACCCACGAGGAACGGAATGCGCCATGCGTAGGCGGAGATTTCCGCCGGCGCGAAGTTGCGGTTCACCGCCGAGGCGATCAGCGAGCCGAGCAGGATGCCAGCCGTGAGGCCGGCTGTCAGTGTGCCGCACGCATAGCCGATGTGCCGCTGCGGCACGTGCTCGGAGACGAACACCCATGCGCCCGGTACTTCGCCGCCGACCGCCGCGCCTTGCATCACGCGGAACACCAGCAGCAAGACCGGAGCCATCACGCCGATGCTGGCGTAGGTGGGCAGCAGACCCATCATCAGCGTCGGCACCGACATCAGCAGCACGCTCAGCGTGAACATGCGCTTGCGGCCGAACAGGTCGCCGAAGTGCGCCATGATGATGCCGCCGAGCGGCCGGGCCAGATAGCCGGCCGCGAAGATGCCGAAGGTCTGCACCTGACGCAGCCAGTCCGGCATCGCGGCGGGGAAGAACAACTGGCCGATCGCCGGCGCAAAGAATACGAAGATGATGAAGTCGTAAAACTCCAGCGCCCCGCCGAGCGCGGCGAGACCGAGCGTCTTGTAATCGCTTCGCCCAAGAGGGCGTGGGGTGACAGCCTGCGCTCCACCCAGATTTGTCGCTTGCATTGCTTGTGTCTTGTCTTGAATTGGAAACCGCACGTAGCGCGTGGAAAAACGGCGGTCGTCGGGCGAGAAGTGTGGCAAGCGCTGGGTAGAGCACGGGACACCGGCGCGCCGGCCCGGATAGGGCAAGCGCGATGACGACTGGGGCCAGGGCGGCGATTTTACAGGATGAAAGCCGATCGCTTCGGGAAGTGCTTAATTAGATTGGGAAAAGTTCCCGAAACGGGGTTTTTCGAAGGCAGCCAGGACGGCTGGCCTGTGTGTCGTGCGAGACGCAGCGGTCGCGTGTAGGAATGCAGCACACACGGGTCGGAAGGGGGCGATTGACGCGCAAATTAGGAATGCTCCTATGGGATGGCTTGGGCGTCCCTCTGAGAATCGCGTCCGAGCTATCAGTTAAGAGTCATCCCATGCGCATTGCCATCCTTCAGCGTGACCCCGTCACGCGTCAATCGATCGAAAAGATTCTCATGAGTGCCGGCCATACCTGTATGGTCTACGACGACGGTCTGAGCATGTCGAAAGCGCTCGCCCGTTCCACCGTGGACATGCTGGTGCTGGACTGGCAAGGCACTCGCCTCTCCGGCGCCGAAGTCCTGAGGTCGGTGCGCGCCGTTGGCGGCGACCGCCTGCCGGTCCTGTTCGCTTCGGCCGAGACGTCGGAGGACAGCGTGGTGCGCGCCTTTGTCAGCGGGGCAGACGACTATGTCGGGCTGCCGCTGCGTCCAGGCGAGTTCCGCGAGCGCGTTGCGGCCTTACTGCGCCGCGCCTATCCGGACCGTTTCAGCGCCGCGAGCTTCGATGTCGGCCCCTACCATTTCGACACGCATCGCCAGCTCGTCATGCTGCGCGGTCAGCCGGTGCCGCTATCGGGTACGCAATACCGGTTGGCGTCGCTGTTCTTTTCCAATATTGGCCGCGTGATGTCGCGCGACCATATCTTCGCGATGGTGTGGGGCCGTGAGTTCCGCGAGTTCACCCGCACGATCGACAGCCATGTGTCGCGCCTGCGTTTGCTGCTTGAGATCGAGCCGCAAAACGACTTCCGGCTGCAACCCGTTTACAAGAGCGGTTATCGGCTGCTGCATCTGCGGCAAGGCGAAGCGGCCGCGGAAAAGCAGGCGGCCTGACAAGCGGGTACCTCACCGGCCGCGCTGCTCTGCGGCCGGGAGCGGCTACCCATCAGCTTGCTGCAACTCAAACCGCAACTTAAACCTGCGGCAGCGTCGGACGGTTTTCAATCGACTGGCGGATCAACGTTTCAACGGCTTTGCGTTCATCTCCGGCCAACGGCAAACGCGGCGGCCGCACCGGCTCCGTACCGAGTCCGACGATCGTCTCGGCCAGCTTGATGTTCTGCACCAGCTTCGACGAAACGTCGAGTGCGAGCAGGGGCGCGAACCAGCGATAGATCGCGCGCGCTTCTTCAAGACGGCCCGCCTTCAGCAACTTGTAAATCACCACCGTCTCGCGCGGAAACGCGCACACGAGACCGGCCACCCAGCCATGCGCACCCATCAATATCGCTTCCATCGCGAGATTGTCGACCCCGCACAGAATCGCGAAGCGGTCGCCGACCACGTTGATCAGATCGGTCACGCGCCGCACGTCGCCGCATGATTCCTTGATCGCGACGATCTTCTTTTCGTCGGCGATTTCCGCGAACATCTCGGGCGTCATGTCGACGCCATAGGCCAGCGGATTGTTATAGATCATCAGCGGCAGCGCGCTCGCATCGGCGACGCTGCGAAAGTGGTGCAGCGTTTCGCGGCGGTCGGACAGATAGCGCAACCCGGGCAGCACCATGAAACCGGCCGCGCCATGCCGGCTGCCGGCTTCGGCCTGGCGGCATGCGTCGAGCGTGCTGTTCTCGGCGATCGTCAGCAGAACGGGCACACGGCCGCGCGAGGCCTCGACGGCGATGTCGAGCACTTGCAGCTTCTCATCGAGCGAGAGCGTCGATGCTTCGCCGAGCGATCCGCACACGATGATGCCGTCCACACCCGCGTCGATCTGCGCCTCGATATTCTTGCCGGTCCATTCGCGATCTATGCTGAAATCCGCGTGAAACTTGGTGGTAACTGCGGGCAATACGCCTTCCCAGATATGCGCCACGACTGCTCTCCTGAGTGTGTTGAGTCGAAGCGCAGTGTAAGCAGGGAAAATGCTGCCGTCTTGCGTGATTCACGCGTGGCGGATGACGATTTCAGCATAGCAGCTGTGCCTGCATACCCGACAAGGTCAAGCGGCTCGGCTATTTCAGCATAGGACGCAAAATACGTCGGAACCATGTGGAACGGGCCTCACGTGTGCTCCTGAGTTCGCTCGAGAGAGTCTGTTCAGCGGCGGTGCCCGTCTGATTTCAATAGTCGACGCATGCGCAGATGGACAGATAAGATATGCTGAAATCGTCACAATCCACGATTATGCACACCAAGACTTCGACACCCGGTATTCCTACCATTGCATCATGAAAACCCTAGACATCATCGACTCGCACACCGGCGGTGAACCGACCCGCCTGGTGGTGTCGGGTGGCCCAGCGCTTGGCGGCGGCACGCTGGCACAGCGTCTCGACGTGTTTCGCACGCGTTTCGACGACTGGCGCGCAGGCATCGTCACCGAACCGCGCGGTTCGGACGTGGTGGTCGGCGCGCTGCTGTGCGAGCCGGACGACCCCGCGTGCGCGGCCGGTGTGATCTTTTTCAACAACGTCGGCTATCTCGGCATGTGCGGGCACGGCACGATCGGTCTCGTCGTCTCGCTCGCGCACATGGGGCGGATCGGGCCGGGGCTGCATCGGATCGAGACGCCGGTCGGTGTCGTCGAAGCGACGCTCAACGAGGACGGCAGCGTGGCCGTGCGCAACGTGCCGGCGTCTCGCTACCGGCAAGGCGTGCAGGTCGACGTGCCGGGCCACGGCATGCTGACTGGCGACATCGGCTGGGGCGGCAACTGGTTCTTTCTGGTCGCCGACCACGGACACACGCTTGAGGCGGCGCGTATCCCCGAGCTGACCACGTTCAGTACGGCAATCCGCGATGCACTGATCGCGCAGCGCATCACCGGCGCGGACGGCGCCTTGATCGACCACATCGAACTTTTCGGACCCGGCTCGCGAGACGGTATCGACAGCCGCAGCTTCGTTCTCTGCCCCGGCAACGCGTATGACCGCTCGCCGTGCGGTACCGGCACGAGCGCGAAAATCGCCTGCCTCGCCGCCGACGGCAAGCTGGCCGAAGGCGCGGTGTGGCGGCAGGAGAGCATCATCGGCAGCGTATTCGAGGCGAGCTATCGTCACGTAGGCGATGGCGTCTCGGTGATTCCGACTATCACCGGCCACGCGCACATCATGGCCGAAGGGCGTTTGTGTTTCGACGAGCGCGACCCGTTCGCATGGGGCATCCGCACGGCATGACAGCGGATGCGTTGATCGTCGGGGCCGGCATTGTCGGCGCGGCTTGCGCGGCGGAGCTGGCCGCGCTCGGCATGCGCGTTGAGGTACTCGACGCGCAGGGCATCGGTGGCGGCGCGACGGCGGCGGGCATGGGCCATATCGTCGTGATGAACGACTCGCCCGTGGAATTCGCGTTGAGCCGCTATTCGCGCGACTTGTGGCTGGCGCTCGCGCCGCAACTGCGCACGCGCGACGCGTTCGCGCGCTGCGGTACTTTGTGGGTCGCCGCCGACGATGAGGAATGGCAAGCCGCCCGCGCCATGCATGCCGCCTTCGAAGCGCAGGGTGTCTCCGCTCAACTGCTCGACGCGGCCGCGCTGCGGGCGTGCGAGCCGGCGCTGGCGGCATCGATGGCAGGCGGCCTGCGGATCGAGCACGACAGCATCGTGTATGCGCCCACGGTTGCCGAGTGGCTGCTGACGCAATCGTCAGGAGTCGAGAAGATCCGCGTGCGGCTCGGTACGCGGGTGGCCGCAATCAACGCGGGTGGTGTGACGCTGGCCGACGGCGAGCGCATTAGCGCGGAGCATGTGATCGTGGCCAACGGTCTGGGCGCTCAGCAACTGCTGCGGTCGCTGCCGTTGCAACCGAAAAAAGGTCATCTGCTGATCACCGACCGTTATCCCGGACTCATTCGCCATCAACTGCTCGAACTGGGCTACATCAAGAGCGCGCATCATGCGGCCGGCACCTCGGTGGCGTTCAACGCGCAGCCGCGGCCTACAGGCCAGTTGCTGATCGGCTCGTCGCGGCAGTTCGATACAACCGATCCTGCCGTCGACATGCCGGTGCTCGCACAGATGCTGCAACGCGCGGCATGCTATCTGCCGATCCTGCCGACGCTCAATGGCATTCGCGCGTGGACCGGCTTTCGTGCTGCGTCGCCGGACGGTTTGCCGTTGATCGGTCCGGCCGGTGATATTGCACCCGGCGTGTGGCTTGCGGTTGGACATGAGGGCCTTGGCGTGACGACCTCGCTGGCAACGGCAAAGTTGCTCGCCGCGCAGATCACTGGGAACACTGCACCGATTCCCGTCGAGCCGTACTTGCCGGTCCGTTTTGCGCAACAGGTGGCCCATGGCTGACGCCGATGCAACGTACCTTCACTTGACGATCGACGGTAGAAGCGTCGAGGTCGAAGCCGGCACGATCGTGGCCGCGGCGCTTGCCATGGCGGGCGCGGGCCGTACGCGGACGTCGGTCAGCGGCGAGCCGCGTGCAGCGCTGTGCGGGATGGGCGTGTGCCAGGAGTGCCGCGTCACGATCGACGGCCGGGCGCATGTGTTGGCATGCCAGACGCTTTGCCGCGAAGGGCAGATGGTTTGCACTGGCGCGGCTGCGGCCAATGCGACCGGTGCGACCAGCACCCCCCACCACCACAGAAAAAAGATGAAGCATCACTTCGACGTCGTCGTGGTAGGCGCCGGTCCAGCCGGACTGAACGCCGCGCATGCAGCGGCGCGCGAGGGCGCCACAGTCGCGGTGCTCGACGACAATCCGCGCGCCGGCGGTCAAATCTGGCGGCAAGGTCCCGGCCATCTGCAGCAAGTGCCGCTACAAGGCCTGCTCGGCGCTTTGAAGACGCAAACCAATGTCACCCTTTCGCCGTCGACTCGCGTGATCGCGCCTTTGAGTCCGCGAGGTTTGCTGCTCGAGTCGGCTGAGCATGGTGGCGTGTCGATCAGCTACGATCGATTGATCCTCGCGACCGGCGCGCGCGAGCGGCTCTTGCCATTCGCCGGCTGGACGTTGCCCGGCGTGACCGGTGCGGGCGCACTGCAGGCACTCATCAAAGGCGGCATGCCGGTACGCGGCGAACGGATCGTGATTGCAGGCAGCGGTCCATTGCTGATCGCGGCGCTGGCCACCGCGCGTGCTGCCGGGGCGGAGGTGGTGGCGGTAGTCGAGCAGGCATCGGCGCTTCAGGTCGCCCGCTTCGGAGTCTCATTGTTAGGCGAGCCGGCGAAGTTGCGGCAAGCCTTTTCCATGACGCGCGGCTTCGCGGGCGTGCGTTACTGGACCGGCAGCATCGTCCGGCAAGCGCATGGCGATGGCCGCGTCGAGCGCGTGACGATCCGGCGCGGCCAGCAGGAGTCGACGCTCGACTGCGACCGTATCGCCTGCGGCTATGGACTCGTGCCGAACATCACGCTTGCGCAGGCGCTCGGCTGTGCGATCACCGAAGCGGGCGAGATCGTCGTCGACGGTGAACAGAGGACTTCGGTCGACGGCGTGCTGGCGGCAGGCGAATGCACGGGCGTCGGCGGCGCGGAACTGGCGGGTGTGGAGGGAGAGATTGCCGGGCTAGCCGCGAGCGGCGGCTTAGCAAGCGGCATCCCGGAAAACGCCACCGCGCTGCTTGCGCAACGAACCCGATGGCGCCGTTTCGCGAGTCGCGTCGAAGCGGCCTTTGCCTTGCAGACCGCCGCGCGCACGCCACCCGACGACGCCACGCTGCTCTGCCGTTGCGAAGACGTCAGCCTCGGCGAGGTGCGCGCCTATCCGGATTGGCGCGAAGCCAAGCTGCATACCCGCTGCGGGATGGGCGCATGCCAGGGCCGTATCTGCGGCGCCGCGGCTTCTCTGTATCTAGGCTGGCAAGCTGCAGCGCCGCGCCCGCCGTTCAGTCCGGCGCAAATCGGCACGTTGATGGCAATTAGCGAGGATGAGTCAGCCCGCTGAATGACACCGTCATCCATTCGTCCGCTGGATATTCTCAGCAGCGCGTGGCCCTATAATCGACCGCAAGTGCCAACCCGTGTAGTTGCGCGGCGGGTGAACGCACCAACGCACCCAACGTACAACCGCACCGACCTCGGAACCCGCACGATGAACACGCTGGCTCATCCGCTCGAACCGGACGACGCAACGCTGTCCGGCATGCTGTCGCATTTCACGCTACTCGAGCCCGTGTTCGATGCGATGCCGGACGTCGTGTTCTTCGTCAAGGACGCGCAGGCCCGCTATGCGCTGGTCAATCGCACGCTGGCTTCGCGCTGTGGCTTCAAGGAAAAGTCCGCGCTGCTCGGCAAGACCGCCGAGGACGTCTTCCCGCACCGTTTTGGCCGTATCTACACCGCCCAGGACAAAGCGATCATCAACGTCGGCAGCCAGATGATCGATCAGCTGGAGCTGCACCTGTATCCCGGCCGTCAGCCCGGTTGGTGTCTGACCTGCAAGCAGCCGCTGCGCGATCCGGCGGGTAAGGTGGTCGGCCTCGCGGGCATCTCCCGTGACCTGAAAGCGGACGAAAGCAGTCATCCCGCTTACAGCCGGCTGGCTGAAGTGGTGCAATCCATTCAGGAAAACTATGTGCAGCCGCTGAATCTGAAACAGCTTGCTGCAATGGCGGATATGTCGGTGGCGCAACTGGAGCGCTACTTTCACAAAGTGTTTCATTTGACGCCGCGCCAGGTTCTGCTGAAAACGCGGCTGGACGCCGCCACCGCATTGCTGGTTTCACACGACAAGGTCACGGACGTCGCCGCACTTTGCGGCTACACCGACCACAGCGCTTTTACGCGTCAATTCAAGGCGACCGTCGGCGTCACGCCGACCGAGTACCGGATGCTGCTGCACGGAACCTCGCGAAGCTGAGCCGCCGCGCACATGGTTCGTCGCAAGCATAATTACTACGTCTATGTCGTCGCACTGGACGACACCGTCTGGAACGAGGCGCGCTTTCGCCGCGCGAATCCGGATTACCGGTTCGACAAGCCGTGCGTGTATGTGGGAATGACGGGATTGGACCCGGATCTGAGATTCGACCGGCACAAGGCCGATATTCAGGCAAATCGCTATGTGCGCGATTACGGTCTGCGCCTCATGCCTGAATTGTATGAAGTTTACAATCCGATGCCTTACCGCGGCGCACAGGATATGGAAGTGGAGTTGGCGATTGGACTACGCGAGGCGGGGTACGGCGTCTGGCAGGCGTAACTAAAAATTTAAAACGCGCCTTATTTCACGCCGAGTCCGCGCAGCACTGCATTGCCTTCGGGTGTCAGACGGATATGCGAGTCGCCTGCATCGCCGGAGATCGTTTCGATCAGTCCGGCTTCGTGAAGCTGCGGAATCTCGGGTTTCGCGGAGGCATCGATCGGCGCATGCAGCAACAGCAGCAGCGTCGCCAGTTCGTGGTGGCTCAGCAAGCGACGCAGAATCGTGGGCTTTTTCGCCGGTGCGGGCGAGTCATTCGTGTTTTGATCGGGCTGGTTCATGAAGCGCACCTTGTGCGGATTAGTGTCGGATGGATCATGCGGATGAAGTCTTAAACGATTCTTAAGACACCATTGTGATGTAACACCGTGACACTATGATTGCGCCGGAACAAGTTACCGACCGTTACACCTGGCCGATTGTTGCCATTGCTTACCTTACGGCGCGCAAGTTTTGCTCGCCGATTCAATCCACAGATTGTTCACGTGGCGTTTGCCCGCGTAGAAGCGATAAGTCGTTGCGCCGTTGTCGCTGCGCACCTTGACGATATTCGAGTCGCCGAAATCGAGCATCTGACCCTGCGGGATCTGGGTCGATTTGAACGCGGCGTTGTGGCTCGTCGCCACTTGCGTCAGGCAGGCGACTACGTCGTTGACCGAGCGTTGCGTGGTGGTGTCCGTGACGGGCTCGCCAGCATCCGGATTCTTCTGGAAGTACGCGCAAGCGCTGAGAAGCAGGGGAACTGACAGAACTACGGCAAACTTCTTCATATCTCTCCTGGCGTTTCATTCGGCTGACGGTTCGCGTCACACCCGCATGGGGCAGAGTGCGCGCGGCGTCGGGCCGCGGATCAAACGCCATTATATCGGTGCGGCGCGCCCGCTTGAGCCGATGGAGCATGGGCCGTGCCCGATCTGCCTGAATTCGCGGGTGAAGGGCCGCGAACCGCAACACACCAGCCCCCACCAGCATTGCCGGCCGCAAACGCCTACTTGCGGCGCTGAGCCTGCGCTGCGAGCCGCACGGCAGCATTGGCCGCGCCATAACCGTCGTAGCCGCCGCGTCGTTCGACGATCTCGAGGAAAAAGCGCTGATCCAGTTGTTCTGTGTAAGCGTGGAAGAACTCGCCACCGCGTTCGTCGCGGTCGTACAGGATGTTGTGCGCGCGCAGCGCCTCGAGCGTTTCGTCCGGCAGCGCATAGCGAGCCGCAAGATCGTCGTAGTAATTGCGCGGAATGCGGAGCACCGGCAGACCGTCGGCGACGAATTCGGGAACTGCGCTAAAAATATCGCCGGTGCTGAATGCGACGTGATTCAGGCCCGAGCCGTGGTAGGTGTGCAAGGCTTCGGCCACTGCCGTGTGATGGTCCACCGAGGCGTTCAGCACGATGCGCACCGAACCGTCATGACTGCGCAGCGCGCGGCTGCGCACCAGCCCGTAAGGGTCGGGCACCAGCACGCTCGGCTCGGCCTGGAAGCCGAGCGCGGTGCGCAGGAACAGAACCCACGTATCCAGCGAAGGCGCCGGCACCGACAGGCAGACATGGTCGATGCGCGCGAGCGGCCCCACTTCGGTTGGACCGTTGACATCGGTGAGCACGAAATCGGCTTCGAACAGAGTGGGCTGGTCCGGTGTCTCGTCGACGAAGTAGTTCAGGCTGCCGTCGGGCGCCTGCACGGCCGGCAGCACGCGTTCGTTCGGGCCGATCTGGCCCGAGAACGGGGCATAGCCGAACCCGGCGGCGCGCTCGAATGCCTGATTGGCGTCATCCACGCGAAATGCCGACGCGCACAGCGACAAACCATGCTGCTGGAAGAAGGCATTGGCGAATGAATCCGGTTCAGCATTCAGCACGATCGACGCCGCGCCGTGCTGAAACAGCGTCACATCTTTCGAACGATGCTGGCCGGCCTGACGGAAGCGCAGCTTGCCGAGCCAGTCGACGAGATGCGCGCGGGTGGTGTGGTCGACCGCGAACTCGAGAAACTGATAGCCGACGTGCGCGGGCGCGGCGGGCGATCGATAGAGCTCGCCGACCGGCTGCCGGGTGGATTCAAGCAGCGCCCGAGTCTGTTCCTCGAGGAACAGCAATGAGCGATGGCCGTCCGCCGCGGTGATGGCGGTTGGTGCGGCGCGAAAACCGTCGTTGAAAATTTCGAGCGAAAGCGGCCCTGAGTAGCCGGTTTTCACGACCTGGGCGGTGAAGCCTGCCAGATCGAAATCGCCTTGGCCCGGGAAGCAGCGGTAGTGGCGGCTCCATTCCAGCACGTCCATGGCGAGCTTCGGCGCATCGGCAATCTGCACGAAGGCGATACGGTCGCCCGGGATATCGGCGATCGCGTCCACCGTATCGTTCAGCGACAGGGTATGGAAGCTGTCGAGCACGAGCCCCAGATTCGGATGATTGACTGCGTTGACGAGTTTCCACGCGTGGCGGTAGGTCTTCACGTGCTTGCCCCACGCGAGCGCCTCATAGCCGGCGATCACGCCGGCCGCTTCGGCCGCGCGGGCCAGCGCGCCGAGCTGGTCGGTCATCAGCGAATCGTCGCCGATGGTGTCGGGCGAGACGTTGCTGCACACCAGAATCCGGTCCGTACCCAGTTCGTGCATCACGTCGAACTTGCGCTTCGCCCGATCCAGATTGCGTTCGAGGCGCTCCGCGCTGACGCCGTCGAAATCGCGGAACGGCTGGAACAGCATGATCTTCAGCCCGAGATCCTCGGCGATGCGCCGCACGTCGGCGGGTGAGCCGTCGAAATACAGCAGGTCGTTCTCGAAGATTTCGACGCCTTCGAAGCCCGCCGCCTGGATTGCGGTCAGCTTTTCGACGAGGGTCCCGCTAATCGACACGGTGGCAATCGAACGTTGCATGAACGGCTCCTGCAAAAACAATGAAACGGCTATTGGGACCCGCACGAAGCGGCCGCTGTGCGGCGTCCGCATGTCTTGCGCTCCGCTATGCTGCAATGCGCAAAATGGTCTAGCTAGTTACCGTCAACCAGTAGGTCGCAGGCCAGAAGCGCCCATATTAGCGGAATTTCCCGACAGTCTATACAAACTAACTAGATGGTACAAATTCGTATAAACCCCGAATGACGATTTCGGGCAATGCGCGCACACTGCGATTACGTTGTAGAGCCGCAGCGCGTGCTGTGGCCCGCTTTATGCCTTACTTTTGCAGGAGTGGTCGTCATGAGTTTTGCCTCAGTGCTGGTCCTCAACGGACCGAATCTCAACCTGCTCGGCACGCGTGAGCCGGCCATCTACGGTTCGGAAACGCTCGACGACGTCGCGCGGCTCTGCCGCGACGCGGGCGAGCGGCTGGATCTGTCGGTCGATTTCTGCCAATCGAATGCGGAACACCAACTCATCGACTGGCTGCATGCGGCGCGCAGCAAGGTCGACGGTATCGTGATCAATCCAGCGGCTTACACGCATACCTCGGTGGCGATCGCCGACGCGCTCTCTGCGATCGAAAAGCCCGTCATCGAAGTGCATATTTCAAACGTGCATCGCCGCGAAGCGTTCCGGCATCACTCGTACGTATCGGCGGTGGCCGAGGCGATCATCGTCGGTTGCGGCACGCAAGGCTATGTGCTCGCTCTGGAGCGGATGGCGGTCATCCTTAAGAATAGGGCGGCCAAATGAACGCACAAGCGAACATGAACGCACAAGCGAGCCCACAATCGTTTCTCGTCGGTCTGATCGGTTCGGGCATCGGCGGATCGCTTAGCCCCGCGATGCATGAGGAAGAGGGCAGCAAACTCGGCCTGCACTATGTGTATCGACGCATCGATCTGGAAGCGTTGAAGCTGGACATCACGGCGCTCTCCGATTTGCTCGTTTCAGCCGAACGCATGGGCTACAACGGGCTGAACATCACGTACCCCTGCAAACAGGCCGTGATTCCGCTGCTCGACGAACTCTCCGATGACGCGCGCGCACTCGGCGCGGTCAACACGGTTCTGTTCAAGAACGGCAAACGTATCGGCCACAACACCGATTGGTCCGGTTTCGCGCGTGCGTTTCAACGCGGCCTGCCGGACGTATCGCTGGAACGCGTCGTGCAACTGGGCGCGGGCGGCGCGGGCGCAGCGGTCGCGCATGCCGCGCTGACCATGGGCGCGCAAACACTCACGCTATTCGACGTGGACGCCGAGCGCGCCGCATCGCTCGCCGCGGAATTGCAGAAGCGTTTCCCCGCCTCCAACGTCGGTGCCGGCAGTTCGCTCGCAGAATCGCTGGCCGCCGCTAACGGCCTGATTCACGCAACGCCCACCGGCATGGCGAAATTGCCTGGCTTGCCGCTGCCGGTTGAATTGCTGCACCGCGATTTATGGGTTGCGGACATCGTCTATTTCCCGATCCGCACCACGCTGCTGCAGGCCGCCGAAGAACTCGGCTGCCGCACGCTGAGCGGCGGCGGGATGGCGGTATATCAGGCGGTCGACGCGATGCGCATCTTCACGGGTCTGGAACCCGACGCGGAGCGCGTGTACACGCATTTCCAGTCCTTGTTGCAACGCCAGGCCAGTAGCACATAAGCCCTACATATCCGGTACGTAACCCGACCGAGGAGACAGAGACGCCATGCCACAACCCATTCATTCCACGCCCGCCGAAGCAACTCGCCAAACGGCTGCCACGGTAAGCACCGCGCGCCGCTCGAAAGCCCGCTATCAGATTCTCTCGCTGCTAGCGGTCGGCACAATGATCAACTATCTGGACCGCACGGTGCTCGGTATCGCGGCGCCGCAACTGACCAAGGAACTCGGCATCAACGCCGCGCTCATGGGCCTGCTGTTCTCCGTGTTCTCGTGGAGCTATGTGGCCTCGCAGATTCCGGGCGGTCTGTTTCTCGACCGTTTCGGCAGCAAGCTCACGTATTTCCTCTCGATGACGTTCTGGTCGCTGTGCACCCTCGCGCAAGGGCTCGTGCATGGCATCGGCGCGTTGTTCGTGTTCCGGCTCGGCCTCGGCGTTTCGGAAGCGCCGTGTTTTCCGACCAATAGCCGCGTGGTGGCCACATGGTTCCCACAGAGCGAACGCGCGATGGCGACCGGCACCTACACGGTCGGCGAATATATCGGCCTCGCGTTTTTCAGCCCGTTCCTGTTCATGTTGATGGGTACGTTCGGCTGGCGTTCGTTGTTCTACGTGGTGGGCGGCGTGGGTCTCGTATTCGGTGTGATCTGGTGGATGTTCTATCGCGAACCGCACGATCATCCGTCCGTCAATCAGGCGGAGCTCGACTATATCGAAGCAGGCGGCGGTCTGACGCACAGCAAGAAGGACGCCGATGTTTCCGGCGCACCGGCCGCATCGGCGAAGAGCGGTTTCGAATGGCGCACCATCGGGCGCCTGCTCAAGCATCGTCAATTGGCCGGCATCTGCCTTGGCCAATTTGCCGGTAACTCGACGCTCGTGTTCTTCCTCACCTGGTTCCCGACGTATCTCGCCACCGAACGCCATATGGCATGGCTGAAGATCGGCTTCTTCGCGATCATGCCGTTCATTGCCGCGTCGATCGGCGTGATGTTCGGCGGCATCTTCTCCGATTGGCTGCTGCGCCGCGGCAAGTCGCCGAACGTGGCGCGCAAGCTGCCGATCATCGCCGGCTTGCTACTCGCCTCGACGATCATTCTCGCCAACTATGTCGAGAGCAACGTGGCGGTGATCGCGATTCTGTCGGTGGCGTTTTTCGCGCAGGGGATGGCGGCGCTGGGCTGGACGCTGGTGTCGGACATTGCGCCGGATGGTCTGCTTGGCGTGACCGGCGGCATCTTCAACTTTGCCGCCAATCTGGCCGGCATTGTCACGCCGCTGGTGGTGGGTTTCATCGTCGCGGCAACCGGCTCGTTTGTCGGTGCGTTGGTGTTCATCGGCGCGATCGCGTTGATCGGCGCGCTGTCGTACATCTTTATCGTCGGCGATATCAAGCGGATCGTGCTGGTGGATTAAACGGCACGTATCGTTCGAACGGCTTTCATTGGGCAAAAAAAAGCGGGACCTGGCTAACACCAGGTCCCGCTTTTTTGTTTCAGGTTTGCCTCAGTCTTCCTTGCGCACGAAACGCAGCACGGCGTCGACGATCATCGCGCGATGACGCGCGCGCAGGCGTGGGTGCGACGGATCGCGGCCGAACGCCGTACCGAAGGTATGGCGATTGCCGACACGGTGAAAGCACAGCGAGCTGATCATCAGATGCAGGTCGATTGCATCGACGTCGCTGCGGAACAGTCCCGCTGCGATGCCGCGCGAGAGCAGATCTTCGATCGTATGAATGACGGTGACGTTGCGGCCTTTGAAGCTCTTCACCTGCTCGACGTACTTCGCGCCGTGAATGTTCTCGATCGTCACGAGGCGGACGAAGTCGCGCTGGCGGTCGTGATAGTCGAATGTAAACTCGACCAGCGCGCGCATGCCCTCGATCGGATCGAGTTCGCTGACGTGCAGATCCTGTTCGAGCGCGCGAATGTCGCCATACACTTTTTCCAGCACGGCCTGGTACAACCCTTCCTTGCTGCCGAAGTAGTAGTACAGCATGCGCTTGGTGGTGTTCGTGCGCTCCGCGATCGCGTCGACGCGTGCGCCGGTCAATCCCATCGCGGAGAACTCCTGCGTCGCGACGTCGAGGATGTTGCGCTTCGTCTGTTCGGGGTCGTACTTGCGTCGGGTGTCGGACGCGATGCCGTTGGTATCAGGCTCGGCGGCCTTGCTTCCCTTTTTCATTGTGTATTCGAGCGGCGATGACGGCGCATTCTAGCACGCTGAAACCAGCCTCCGGAGCGGGTCTCGGGCATAAGCGGCGGCGTATTGAGCCAGCAGTCGGGTCGCTTACTGCTTAGCGTCACGGTGCCGGCCGAGCCGAAGTGCGCCGGGCGGCGAGCGCGTCGCGCGTTTGCATGGCGGTGTAGGTGAGTTGCGCGGCCGCGAGACCGAGCGCGCCGTAGGTGCGGGTCAGGCCGAAAGCCGCAAATGCCTCGGGCACCGGCCGCTCGCCGGAGATGGCCGCCGCCAGCAATTCGCCCGAGACGGTGGTGGGCGCCATGCCGTGGCCGCCAAAGCCGACCGCGTACCAGACGCCGTCCGTGCTGCGGCCGATTTGCGGCATCTTGTGCCGCGCGTAGCTCATCAGGCCGCCCCAGGCGTGCTCGATACGCACGTCGTGCAACTGCGGATAGACCTTCAACAGATCACGCCGCAAGAGTCGCGCGATGTCGTCGGGAGCACGGTCGCGTACCGAGATGCGGCCGCCCCACAGGATGCGTGTGTCGGGCAGCGGACGGTAGTAGTCGAAGGCGAAGCGGGTGTCGTAGACGGCGGCGCGGGTGTCCATCGCGTCTTTCAGGCGGGCGCCGAGGGGTTCGGTGGCCATCACGTAGGTGGCGATCGGCAGCACCGCGCGTTCGACCTGTGCATAGACGTTGCGCGCATAGCCGCCGCCGGCCATCACCACGTGGCGTGCTTCGAGCGCGCCCTGCGGCGTATGCACCACGAAGCCGGCGCCGTCGCGCTCAAAGCGCACAACAGGCGACTTCTCGTGAATCTGCACGCCCGCATTAGCCGCAGCGCCCGCGATACCGAGCACATATTTCAGCGGATGAAAGTGGAACGCGTTGCGCTCGAACAGGCCGCCGTGATAACGGCTCGTCTTCAATTGTGAAGCGAGCTCCGCGGGCGCTACGGGTTCCCACTCGACGCCGAACGAATCCCGCATCAGGCGCCGCTGCGTGTCGAGCCTTGCCGGTTCGTCGAACCAGTTGGCGAGGATCACACCGGCATCAGTTACGTCGCAATCGATGCGGTAGCACTGGATACGTTGCCTCATCAGATCGACGGCGTCGGTTGTCAGTGCATAGAGTTCGCGCGCGCGGGCCGGCCCGAGGGTTTTGAGCAGATCCGCGCAATCGAGGCTGTAGCCGCCGAACACGAAGCCGCCGTTGCGGCCGGACGCGCCGAAGCCCACCTGCTCGGCTTCGAGCACGGCGACGTCGGTGACGCCCCGCTCGGCGAGTCCTAATGCCGTGGACAACCCCGCGAGGCCGCCGCCCATGATGCAGACGTTAACGCTGCGCCGGCCGGTTAGCGGCGCGTAAGCGGACGAGTGCGCGGCAGCGCGGGTGACAGTGGCTTCGTAAAAGCTTTGCATAGGGCTAAGGGTAGATCAGGACACCGGCAGCAGCTTGCCGCTGAACACCACCGGACCCGTAGGTGCATTGTGATCGGGCGAGCCGCCCGGCGCTTCGATCGAGACCGCCAGCGCCGCGTAGCTCTCCGGCTTCTGCTGACCGGCCGTGACCTTGCCGTTGGCGCTGTCCGGCAGCATGCCGAGCGACACTGGATGGCCTTTGGCCGGGATGCCCCACAGTTCCATCGCCCGGCCGGCCGGCAAGTCGACCTTGCCGAGCGGATGCAGTGTCATGGTGGAGCGGGCTTCATCCCACGCGACCAGCATGACCGGATGCGCGTCCTTGTCATTCAGCACCGCGACATGCGAGACGGCCGCCTCTGGCTGTTGCGCGACGGTCGGCGTCGTGGACGGTATTACGCCGGACGGCAACAGCGAGCGCACGGCAACCACCGCGGCGATTACGGCGAACCCTGTCACGCCGATTGCCCAGCCGCGCCAGAACGCGAGATTCTCGAAAATGCTGCCGGACGGACGCGCGGGTTTTTCGACCACGGTGCGCGGTCGTGCCGCCTCGCGTGCCGAGGTCAGACCGAGCCGCCGCTCGATGGCATCCCAGATGGCGGCCGGCGGCATACGCGGCTCCGCGAGTTCGGCCAGCGGAGAAATCCGCCGCTGCCATTCTTCGACGGCCTGACGAATCACCACATCGTGATCCGCGTAGCGTTGGAAGCGTCGCCGGGCGCCGCCACGCAGCGTGCCGAGCACATACTCGGCGGCCAGCATATCGACCAGTTGAGGGTAGCGATGGAGATTCATCACTCGCCTCCCAGGCAGGTCTTCAACTTGGCAAGGCCGCGCCGGATCCAGGATTTGATGGTGCCGAGCGGCACCATCAGCGCTTCAGCGATCTCGCTATGGCTCTGGTCACGCAGGTAGGCGAGAGCCACCGCCTGACGCTGCGCCGGTTCCAGCTGCTGCATGCACCCGGCCAGCAGACGTGCCTGCAGGCTGACCGCGGTCAGTGCTTCGGGATCCGGATCGCCGGTTGCCACAAGATCGTCCAACGCATCGCTCCATTCTGTTTCCTGCTTGTTGACCCGCCGCAGGTGATCGAGAGCACGGTTCCGGACGATTGCCGACATCCACGTCATGGGGGCGGAGAGCGCCCGCCGGTAGTCGCCTGCAAAGCGCCAGATGTTGACGAAGCTGTCCTGCAATACTTCTTCGGCCCACTCGTGCTTGCTCAATATACGGAGCGCAAGACCAAACAGTTTCGGGGCGGCGAGATCATATAGCTCGCGCAGTGCCGAAGCATCCTCTTTGGCAATGCGTTCGAGCAACTCGGCGAGGGTTTCCGGCGTCAGTTCTCGAGGATCGGCGGTCATGGAAAGTGGAGTGGTGAGCTTGCGGGCCTATGTTACTCAATTTCCTTCCGACCTTATATGTGGTTTTTCCCCGGATGTGCTGCATCCGCCAGGCTTATGGCCGCGTATATCGATGCAGGACCCGGGGTTTGCGTCCAAGGGTTGCGCGTGGGCGCTCGTTGTTTTGCTTTGGACTGCTCCAGGTCGAGCTTAGACGCCCCAGCGCAATACCAGCGGATCGAGTCGCCGTGCGACTTTCAGCAAGCCTGCGCGTGTGGCCGGATGCATCGGCGGCAGCGGATGGCGCACTGCGTCCGATCGAATCACGCCGCCTTCTTTCATCAAGGCCTTGCACGATGCGAGGCCGCCCTGGCGGTTTTCATAGTTGATGAGCGGCAGCCATTCCTGATAGTGGGCGGCCGCCGCTTCAGTGTCGCCCGCCGCATAGGCGTCGACGATGAGGCGGATGCCGTCCGCGTAGCCGCCGCCGGTCATCGAACCGGTTGCGCCCGCATCGAGATCGGCCATTAGCGTGATCGCTTCTTCGCCATCCCATGGACCTACCACGGCGTCGCCACCCAGTTCGATCAGCTCGCGCAGCTTGTTCGCCGCTTGCGGCACTTCGATCTTGAAGTACGACACGTTCTGCAGTTCACGCGCCATGCGGGCGAGAAACGGCGCGGATAACGCCGTGCCGCTGACCGGCGCGTCCTGGATCATGATCGGAATCCCGATTGCATCGGACACGGTGCGATAGAACTCATAGATGCCGCGCTCGCCGATGCGGATCGTCGCGCCGTGATACGGCGGCATGATCATCACCATCGCGGCGCCGGCAGCCTGCGCGCTTCGGCTGCGTTCAGCGCACTGGTACGAGCTGAAATGCGTGGTCGTGACGATCACCGGCACGCGGCCGGCAACGTGTTCGAGTACCACATGCATCAGTGTGTTGCGCTCGTCGTCGGACAGCGCGAACTGTTCGGAGAAGTTCGCCAGAATGCACAGGCCGTTGGAGCCCGCGTCGATCATGAAATCGATGCAGCGTTTCTGGCCTTCCAGGTCGAGACCGCCGGCCTCGTCGAAGATGGTCGGTGCGACGGGGAACACGCCGCGCATGGGAGCAGGGTTGTGGGTGTGGGTCATGGTGATGTGCGTTGTGCCGAGGTGAGATGACGACCTGATGAGGCGTGGGTGTTTGAATGTCTCCGTCGCTGACTATACGGCGGGGTGCGTGGCGGGTATATTGAATTGTTTCCATCTTGTGATCGCTTTTGCGACTCACCTTGCGATTCACCCCGCGGCTACCCGGCAATTCATGAAAGACACCCTGAACGTCCTGCTGTCGAGACTGCGCATGAAGCAGCTGCAATTGCTGATCGCGCTCGACGATCATAAGTCGCTGCACAAAGCCGCCGGCGCGATGTCGATGACGCAATCGGCCGCCAGCAAGGCGTTGCAGGAGTTGGAGTCGATGCTCGAGGCGCCGCTTTTCGAGCGCTCGAAGAGCGGCATGATTCCGAACCAGCTCGGCCACTGCGTGATCCGCTACGCGCGGCTTGTGGCGACGGACCTTACCGCGCTCTGCCAGGACGTCGCTGAGATCCGCTCGGGGCGCGGCGGGCGGCTCGCGATCGGCGCGATCATGGGTGCGATTCCGGAGTGTGTCGTGCCGGCGCTGAACGATCTGCATGCCGGACAGCCGGGCCTGTCGATTGAAGTGATGGAAGACACCAGCGCGCGCATGCTGCTGCAACTCGACGAAGGCCGGCTCGATCTGGTGATCGGCCGTGCGGCGGTTGCCGCCGACCCGTCGAAATATCACTACCGTCCGCTTGGGGACGAGCCGTTATCCGTGGTGGTGGGTTATGGCCATCCGCCATTGCCGAGGAGAGAAGTGAAACTGCGTGACCTTGCCGGCCACCGCTGGGTCATGTATCCGTCGCATATGCCCTTGCATGCGTTGCTCGAACGGGAGATGGATCTGGCGGGGCTGGAGATGCCAGACAACCCGATCTCGACTGCCTCCACTTTCGTGACAGTTGCATTACTGCAGAGCAGTGCCGATCTGGTTTCGTTGTTGCCGACGGCGATCGCGGATTTGTTCGTGCGGCAGAAAATGCTGCGCTTGGTGCCGGTCAAACTGAAGTCGCCGTCACAAACCTTCGGCATTGTGACGCGCAAAGGCGGCGTGCTGTCGCCGCCGGCTGAGCAATTCATCGAGTTACTGCGTGGACGGACGATCGGGCAGGTGGAAGGGCAAACGGCGTCGGCGCAAAAAAACGCCTGAATCTGCTTTCTTTTGACGCGCGAAAGACCTTCAATATCTCATGGCAATTAGTGCTTCGCCATGCGCGACGAGAAGGTGTTGCGGCGGCGACACTCTCGGGTAAATCCGAACCGATTGCATGCTCGCGTTCCGCGCTACACTTGATCGAAGGTGCGCCAGAATCAAGAGAATGGCGCACGCTCGGGGAGAGCAGCCATGAATCGGCCACTGATTCGGTTACCGCTTCGCGCGACAGGCACGGCGCCCGTCAGGAAGTGGCTTAAATGGGGGCTGGCAGCGGGATTCGTGCTCGCGCTGGCTCTGGCGGCCCGCTTTGTCCAGGTCGAGATCGAAACGTCTCGACTGCAGGCGCGCTATCTCTCCGAACTCACGCGCGACGTGGGTTTTTCCGTCGAGAGCGGTCCAAGTCATTCCATCCGCTTCCCTCAAACAGACAAAGGCCCTTACGACAGCCGCCTCGGCTACGCGTTGCTGCCGTCGTTCCAGAAACGCTTGCTCGAACGCGGGTTTGAAATCAGCGCGCAGTCGCGTGATTCCGAGCGAATGCTGTCGCTGGCCGATAGCGGTCTATTTATTCCTTACGCCGAAAAAGATCAGGCGGGGTTGCAACTCTTCGACGGTACCGGCGCGCCGCTCTTTGGTGCACAGTATCCGGGGCGCGTTTATGACAGCTTCGATTCGATCCCGCCGCTGATCGTCAATTCGCTGCTGTTTATCGAAGACCGCTATCTGCTCGATCCGGATCAGCCGAACCGTAATCCGGCGATCGACTGGGGACGCTTTAGCCATGCGCTCGTCGACCAGGGCGCGCGCGTGTTCAACCGGCATCAGTCGACGCCCGGCGGCAGCACGCTCGCTACGCAGATCGAGAAGTTCCGCCACTCAGCGGGCGGGCGCACGGCAACGCCGCCCGAGAAATTGCGGCAAATCGCATCCGCCTCGGTACGTGCCTATCTGAATGGTCCGCAGACCATGCCCGCGCGCCAGCAGATCGTCGTCCACTATCTCAACTCGGTGCCGCTTGCCGCCCAACCGGGTATTGGTGAGATCAATGGCATCGGCGATGGTCTGGCCGCCTGGTACAGTCGCGATTTCAACGACGTCAACCGCATTCTCAAAGCGCTTTCAACAGAAGAGAATCTTGCGGAGCAGGGCGTGGCGTTTCGCCAGGTGCTCTCGCTGATGATCGCGCAACGTGCGCCGTCGTATTTCCTGAATCACGGCTATGCCGAACTTGAACGTCTGACGGATAGCTATCTGCGCTTGCTGGCGAGCGGTGGTGTTATTTCGATCCCGCTGCGCGATGCCGCGTTGTCCGCGCAAGTGGATTTGCGCCGCACACCGGAAAAAACGCACAACGCCGACTCGTTCGTATCGCGCAAGGCCGTGACGTCGATGCGTTCGCACCTGTTGACGGCGCTCGGCATTCCGAGTTTCTACGAACTCGACCGGCTGGACATGCAGGCAACGGGCACGCTCAACAACGCCGTGCAGCAGGCCGTGAGTGAGCGTCTTGCTGCGGCCGCGACGCGCGATGGTGCAAAAGCCGCGGGGCTGGTCGGCTATGAAATGCTGCGCGCCTCCGACGATCCATCGAGAATCGCCTATAGCTTCACGCTGTTCGAACGGCGTGACGGCGCGAACCTGGTGCGCGTGCAAACCGATAGCGTGAACCAGCCATTCGACATCAATTCCGGTGCGCGACTGAATCTCGGTTCGACCGCGAAAATGCGTACCGTGGTGACGTATTTGCAGATCGTCTCCGAACTGCATGCGCGTTATGCTCCGTTGAGCACAACGGAGCTGAAAGCCGTGAAGTACGATCCGAACGATCAGCTCACGCGCTGGTCGCTGGACTATCTGGCGCATACCTCGAACCGCTCGCTGCAAGCCATGCTCGACGCGGCCGTGGAACGCAAATACTCGGCAAGTCCGGGCGAAACGTTTTACACGGGCGGCGGCGCGCAGACCTTCAACAACTTCGAATCCGACGACAACAGCCGCATTCTCACCGTGCACCGCGCGTTCCAGCATTCGGTGAATCTGGTGTTCGTGCGGCTGATGCGCGATATCGTCCACTACGAGATGGTGCAGACCACCGGACCGTCGTCGCAATGGCTGGGTGATCCGGCGATTCGCAAGATGTATCTCACACGCTTCGCCGATCAGGAAAGCCGCGTGTACATGAATCGTTTCTACACGAAGTACCACGGCAAGGCGCCCGAACAGCAACTGGCCTTGCTGCTGCTCGGCGTGCGAAAATCGCCGCCTAAAGTAGCGACGGTGTTGCGCAGTGTCGCGCCGGACGAATCGAACGCGTGGTTCAACGCGAAGATGCGTGCCGCGCTGAAGAACACGCCGGCTGCCTCAATCCTGGACGACGAGGACCTGGCGAACCTGTACGATAAATATGCGATTGACCGCTTCAATCTGAACGATCGCGGCTACATTTCGAGCGTGCATCCGCTGGAACTGTGGACCCTCAACTATCTGCGCGCCCATCCCGACGCGACGCTCGACCAGATACAAAGCGCGAGCCGCGACGTGCGTCTGTCGACCTATTCATGGCTCTTCAAGACCCGCTATCACGCCACTCAGGATCGCCGCATCAAGCGGATGGTCGAACTGCGCGCCTACGATGCAATCGGTAAATCGTGGCAGGCGCTCGGCTATCCGTTCGCGACGCTCACGCCGTCGTATGCGGCGGCGATCGGCGCGTCCGGCGACCGGCCGGCAGCGCTCGCGCAACTGATAGGCGTGATTGCCAACAACGGCAACAAGGTGCCGACCGAAAGCCTCACGCAACTCGACTTCGCGAAAAACACGCCGTACGAAACGCATTTCCAGCGCGCGGCAGTGGCGCCGCAGCAGCAGTTGTCGCCGGAGATCGCCGGGGTGGTCAGGGGACTGCTGCGTGATGTCGTGCTAGGCGGTACGGCCAAGCGTCTCGCGCAGGGCATGACGTTCCCCGATGGCCAGACACTCGAAATTTACGGCAAGACCGGCACCGGCGATCAGCGCTTCAATGTGTGGGCCAAAGGCGCGCGCCTGATCGAGTCGCGCAAGGTGAACCGCAGCGCAACCTTCGTGTTCGTGATGGGAGACCGCTTCTACGGCACGCTGACTGCCTGGGTGCATGAGCCGTATGCGGCGCATTACGAGTTCACGAGTGCGCTCTCGGTGCAGTTGCTGAAGTCGCTGGCGCCGGTGCTGCAGCCCTTGCTGCAAAATCCGCCGGCCAAAACGGCTGCGATAGCGAAAGTCGCCGCGCAATGAGCAACTGTGCCTAGTAGCTGGCGTCTGTCGCCGGCTTAAGGAAAAGCTCGTGCACCGGCGCGAAATGCGCGTACAGCGGCAGAATTGCGCCGCCCATCGCTCGCGCGTCGGCGCCGATGGTGCCTTCCAGTAGTTGCGGACGCACCATGCCTTCCCATTCGAAGCGATCGAGTACGCGCTCGGTTCGGCGGATGATTTCGCGGACCAGTTGCCGGTCGAGTTCGCCGTCGATCACCACCGCTTCCAGGTCGAGCAGCGCCGCCGCATTGGTCAATGCATTGGCGATCGCTGGACACGCGGTGTCGAGCCATTGTTCGGTCTGCCGCCACAGTTCAGGCGACAACGCGCGATGATCGTGCGCGGCGGCGGGCGGCACGCCTGCATCGCTCAATAGCCGTTCCAGAACGAAACCCGATGCTGCGTGCAGCAGTTGTCGCGCGGGTTTGCGAGCGCTGCCGTCTCGCAGCGGTATCGAGCCGACTGCGCCAGCGTTGTCGTGCGGTCCGGCATGCAAACGGCCGTCGATCACCAGGCCGCCGCCGATAAACGTACCGACGAACAGGTACAGAAAATTGTGAATCCCGCGGCCCTGACCCATCACGAGTTCGGCCGCGCAGGCCGCGGTAGTGTCTTTGGCGAACTCGACGGGCAAGCCCGTCATCGTCGCGATGCGACTGCGCAAGTCGATCTCGTGCCACGCTTCCAGCGCGTCCTGCGGGGCGCCGAGAAAGTCGCGCCAGCCGCCGAGCCACAACGGCGCCGCCACGCCCACACCAACCACTTTGTTCGCCTTCGCGCCGAGCGTCTGATTCACGCGCGCCAGTTTGCTTTCGAGCGCTGGGAATAGTGTGCGCGGATCGGGATAGGCATAGTCGAATACATCGCGGCACACCACGTGGCCCGCGAAATCCATCGCCAGCACGTCGAGGCTGCGTCTGCCCACCTTGATGCCGATGGTGTACGCGCCATCCGCACGCAGAGCGATCGGCACAGACGGTTGACCGATGCGGCCGCGCACGCGCGCCTGCTTTTCGAGCAGGCCGTCGTCGATCAGACGGTCGACGATCATCGAGACGGTCTGCATCGACAGACGCGTGAGACGGCCCACATCGGCTTTCGGCAGCGGCCCATGCAAACGGATAGCTTGCAGGACGATCCGTTCGTTGAACTGCCGCATGCCGACCTGGTTCGAGCCGACCGTGCGTTTGAGAGGCGAACGTGTACCGGTGGTGTCCATCGTCGTGTGCCCCTCAGCGGGATGCGTGCATCATGCAATCGCCTTGACGTCCGCCTGCTTCGCGCCCGTCATGATCGCCACGGCCTCCGACATGTGGATGTCTTTGGTGTTGACCACCGCGGCACGCCTGCCGAGCCGCTGGATATGAATACGATCCGCGACTTCGAACACGTGCGGCATGTTGTGGCTGATCAGGATCACCGGCAGGCCGCGATCACGCACGCGGCGAATCAATTCGAGCACCATGTTGCCTTCCTTGACGCCGAGTGCGGCGGTGGGCTCGTCGAGAATCACCACATGCCGTGCGAACGCCGCGCTGCGCGCGACAGCCACGCCCTGACGCTGACCGCCGGACAAGGTTTCGACCGCCTGGCGCATCGAGCGGATGCCGATCTGCAAATCCTTCATGTGCGCGGTGGCTTCGTCGAGCATGCGGCGCTTGTCGATCATCTTGAAGATCGAACCGCGCCAGCCCGGTTTGACGAGCTCACGGGCGAGAAACAGGTTTTCGGCGATGCTCATGGCGGGCGCCACCGCGAGTTCCTGGTACACGGTTTCGATGCCTTGAGCGCGCGCGTCCAGAGGGCTGCGGAATTTGACCGGCTTGCCGTCGAGCAGGATTTCGCCTTCATCGGGGATGGTGGCGCCGGAAAGTGCCTTGATCAACGACGATTTGCCCGCGCCGTTGTCGCCGATCACAGCGAGAATCTCGCCGGGCAGCACTTCGAAATCGCAGCCGTCGAGCGCGGTGACGTTGCCGTAGCGTTTGACGAGTCCGCGCGCCTGCAGAACGGGCATCACAGCAGAAGCGGAAGTAGGTGTCGACATGACAGGTTCCTTTGGGCGTTCAACCGCGACGATGGGAAAGTTTGTCCGCGGCAACCGCGAGAATCACCAGCATGCCGGTGATCAACACCTGGTAGACCGAAGAGACACCGATTAGCGTCAAGCCATTGCGAAACACGCCGACGATCAGCGCGCCAAGCAGCGTTCCGCTAATCGAGCCACGTCCGCCGAACAGACTCGTGCCACCCAGCACCACCGCCGTAATACTGTCGAGGTTCTCGGTTTGCCCCGCCTGCGGATCGCCGACGCCGGTGCGCGAAACGGATAACAGCGCGGCGATGCCATAGATCGCACCGGCCAGCGTATACACGGTGAGCAGGATCTTCTGCGACGAGAGGCCCATCAGGCGTGCGGCTTCGGGATTATTGCCGAGCGCGTACAGATGCCGGCCGGGCACGGTGTCGCGCAAGACGAACCACGTCGCCCCATACATCAGCAACGTCAGCACCGTGCCGTAGGTGACGTCAGCAGGGCCGAGTTTGAAGGTGTTGCCGAGGAACATGATCGCGTCCGGCAGGTTCGAGACGCTCTCCGCGTTCGAATAGATCTGCGTGAGCGCGAATGCGATGTTCAGCGTACCGAGCGTGACGATGAAGGCGGGCAGTTTGATGCGCGTGATCAGCACGCCGTTGAGCGCGCCGAACAACGCGCTCGCGGCGACGCCGCACAGAATCGCGAGAACGGGCGGCACGCCGAGCGTGACCGCGAATTTGGTCATGATGATCGAGCCGAACGCCATCACCATCCCGCACGAGAGATCGATCCCGCCTGTCAGCACGATCAGCGTCTGGCCGATGGCGATGACTGCGACCACCATGGTCTGCTGCAGGATCAGCGAGAGGTTCTGGAACGACAGGAAACGGTTGCTCTGCGAAATGAAGAAGCCGCAGGCCAGCAGCAGGGCGATCAGCGGTCCGATTTCAGCGAGCGACGGCAAGCGATCGGTGAAGGTGCGTGGGTGGCCGGCGGGCGCGGAAGGTGTCGACATGATTGGTGTCCTCGATGCATGAACGTGGCGGGCAGGCCACGTGGCAAATTCGGAAGCTGGCCATCTGGTGTACCGGGCGATCCGCGGGGTATCCCGCGGCCGGCGGTTCAGTGGCTGGCAATCCGTGAGCGGCCCAGCGAAGTGGGCCGCTGTTCAGTGCGCGTTACTTGTTGCCCCAGCAGTTGTCGAGGCCGTACTTTGTATCTTTGCTGTCGACGCCGGACATCGGCTTGTCGGTGATCAGCGTCACGCCGGTGTCCTGATAGCCGGAGACCTTCTTGCCGGTCTTCGCATACTCGACACCCGCCGTCACGCCGAGCGAGGCCATCTTCAGCGGATACTGCTGCGAGGTCGCGGCAATCGCACCGGCCTTCACGTTACGTACGCCTTCACAGCCGCCGTCGATGGAAACGATCATCACGCTCTTGTCCTTGCCCGCTGCCTTGAGCGCGCGATACGCACCCGCTGCAGCCGGTTCGTTGATCGTGTAGACCACGTTGATATCCGGCGATTTTTGCAGGCAGTTTTCCATCGCCGTCTGGCCCTTCGACTGATCGCCGCGGGTGTCCTGGCTGCAGACGATCGACGGATCGCCTTCCTTCACGCCGAAGCCTTCCAGGAAGCCGTTATGACGCAGCACGCCGACTGAGACGCCGGGTGCGAGGTCAAGCGTCGCGATCTTCGCGGGCTTGCCGTTCATGGCGGCTTTCGCGTACTTGCCGATCAGCACGCCGGCTTTGAAGTTGTCGGTGGCGAAGAGGGCGTCCGTGGCATCTTGCGGATCGGTCGGCGTGTCGAGTGCGACCACCATCACGCCCGCAGCGCGCGCTTTCTTGATGCTCGGCACGATCGCCTTGGTGTCGCTCGGCGTGATCAGAATCGCTTTCGCGCCGGCCGTCATCATGTTTTCGATGGCGGTGACCTGGCTCGCGTTGTCGCCGTCGAACTTGCCGGCGGCGGTGAGCAGCTTGGCGCCGTCTTTCGATGCCGCTGCTTCGGCGCCCTGTTTCATCTTCACAAAGAACGGGTTGGTGTCCGTCTTGGTGATGAGGCCGACGACAGGCTGGTCGGCCGCCTGGCTCGCGCTCGCACACCACACGGCCGATGCCGCGACGCACATCGATACGATTTTCCTGGCGACAGGGTGCCTGCGGGAATTCAGATTCATGGGACGCTCCTCCGGTTATTAGTCACGACGTTGTGAACTGCGGGTGATTGCACACGCGAACGCTGCGCGCTTGCCGCCTGTTTGCGATCTGGTTTCGAAGCTGATGCGACTCCGTGGTCGTCCGAAATCGATCGCTTAAATCACTTTGGTTGATTTAGTAGAGCAGGCGTGGGGACGGGAGTCAAGGAAACGCGCGGGGAGGGGGGCGACGCGCCAAAGCTGCCGCCAAGGCTATGAGCCTTACGTGACGTGGCTTTGCGGGAGTGGTGCGATGCAAGATCGAGCGCCGGGACTTCGGGAAAGTCCTGGCTCGATTGAAAGCTTATTGAAATGTTAGTTGATGCGTTGCGACGGTTTTGACTGTCGTCGCGAAGGCGTTAAGTGGTGGCCGAAAAGCAGCGATTCTCAGCGGCGATGACGGCAGACTTTATCTACTCCGTGAGAATCGTGGCGAGCGTGCCCGCAGGAACTCACCCCCGCGGCGTGAGCCTTTGACGCTTCGTTTCGAGTTGCGTAACGACACGCTGCAAGATCCGTTCAGCCGGCCCCGGCGTCGTCACGAACTTGCAGCCGATCACGAAGCGTACGTCGCCCTTCGGCGTAGTCGATTGCCGTGGCGCGACGATTTCCAGATCGAGGAGAAGCGTGCCGAAGCTGCCCAGTTGCAACGTAACGTCGCGCAATACGGTGCCGCTTTCAAGCGAGCCGAAACGCGCATCGGCAGTTTTCAACGCCACGCCGCCCAATGAAAGATCCTGCAGTTCGAGGCTGAACGAACCGCCGTCCACATACGGCCCGCTAGCGATGTACGGATCCAGCACGGGCGTTTGCACGCGGAAGAATTCGCGGCGCTGAACGTAGTACAGGAGCGTAGGGAAGGCTGCCTCGAAAGCCGGGCGTCCTTCGAACATGATCGGGTCTGCGTTGAGCGTCGTGAACTCCGTGCGAATGCCGCCCGGCAAACTGCGAAAGATCAACTGGCGCGCTGACGGCAGCGCGTAGTTGTCCAGCTCCGTACTGCCGGCGTCGAAGATAAAGCGGGCGTTGCGCGAATCGACTTCGAGTACTTGCGTCACGATCTGGCGGCCGTTGAATTCCACCGTCACGAAGTCCTGTCCGGCCATCAGCTTGCGCAGGCAAACTGCGATTTGCAAGGGATGGCGCTGCGCGAAGCGCGAGTCTGCGTCGGTGGTCTGTTCGGCGAGATCGGCGTCCAGCAGAAGAGCGGCGTTCATTTGAGTATCCATGCTTGTTATGGCCTTGGCCTGGCCGGTTGGGGGAGCGCAGGCGGCATGTGAGTCATGCCGGCGCTCAGCCTTTGCCTGCTTTATTGCAGGGACCGTGCCAACTGCATGGATGGACTGATTGAAACGCTGTTTTTGCCGCGGACCCGCTTGATACGGGCGTTTGCGGACGGCGGCCCGGGAGGTGGGGCGGCCGTGGATGGGGTTCGCTACGTAACGTCCTCGATATTGTTACGGCCACGTTACCTCGGGTGCGGCACCCCGGTCGACGCGCGCACAACCAGTTTCGGCGCCGAGGAAATCCGCATCGGCACGCTTGCCGTTGATTGATGACCTGCTTGCCCATACGACGATTCGATCAACTCGCGCAGCAGCGATACCGCCAGGTCGGCGACTTCGACAGTCGGCACGGCGACTGTGGTCAACGCAGGCCGCGACTCTCGCGCCAGTTGAATATCGGTGATGCCGATCACCGACAGATCGCCCGGCACGTTCAGACCAAGATCGGCGGCGGCGTGCATCGCGCCGAGCGCGGGCAGATCGTTGGTCGCGAAGATCGCGGTGAGTTTCGGATCGGCTTCCAGCAGCGCACGCGCCGCGGCGTAGCCGCCTTGTATCGTATCGGGCGCATGCTTGACCCGTCCTTTCGGCGCGCCGGCCGCATGCAGCGCATCGACAAAACCTTCGTAGCGCGCTGCGTGAATACCCGAGGCCTTGCTGCCGACAATCGCGCCGATTCGCCGATGGCCGAGCGTCAGGAGATGCGTGCCGGCCAGTTCGCCTGCCAGACGAAAATCGACCGCTACACATGGCAGCCCCGGCGGCTCATTGGGCCGCTCCCACATGCACAGCACCACGGGCGTGCCGCGCGATTCGGTCGTATGAAGGTCTGCAAAGTCCAGGTTCGCATTGGTGACGAGCACACCTTCGGAAAGCGTCCCTGCGATCTGGTCGAGATAGGCACGCCCGGTCAGTGGATCTTCGTTCGTATTGCAGATGATCACGAAGTGACCGCTGCTGCGCGCCGCGTGTTCGACCGCGAGCGCGAACTCCGGATAGAACGGATTGGCAATGCTCGACACCATCAACGCCAGCGTCGGCGCGCGGCCCTCGGCGAGCGCGCGGGCGGCCAGATGCGGGCGGTAGCCGAGCGCGGCGACGGCGTCCAGCACCCGCTGCCGGGTGCTCGCGCCGACCCGGCCGCGATTGCGCAGCACGTTCGACACCGTGGCAGGGGTGACGCCGGCGTGACGCGCGACTTCGCTAAGGGTTGTCATAATGCGTATTCAATATTTGGGATGGGTGTCCGACATTTGCATCAAAGCCCAAGGCGCGGCACCATTTGCCGCACAGACAAAACGATATCGGAGACAGGTAAGGCCCCAGCGATCGGTAGCGATCGATTTTTTCGGCCCTGCTGATTAAGCGCTTAATCTCCGACGTCGAGCCGATTAAATCACGGAGTCGATGCGATGGCGAGCATTTCGTTGAAGGGCGTGCAGAAGGCGTATGGCGACGGCGCGCTAGTGATCCGCGATGTCGATCTGGAAATCGGCGAGAACGAGTTCTGCGTATTTCTCGGTCCGTCCGGTTGCGGCAAATCCACTTTGCTGCGGATGATCGCCGGCCTTGAAGACGTAACCGACGGCGACCTGTCGATTGCCGGCCGCCTCGTCAACGACGTCCCGGCGGCGCAGCGTGGTGTGGCGATGGTGTTCCAGAGCTATGCGCTGTTTCCGCATATGACCGTGTTCGAGAACATGGCCTTCGGCCTCAAGCTGGCCAAAACCCCCAAGGACGAAATTGACCGCAAGGTGCGAGAAGCCGCGCGCATCCTTCAACTTGAAGCGCTGCTCGAGCGCCGGCCCAAAGCACTGTCCGGCGGCCAGCGGCAACGGGTGGCGATTGGCCGGGCCATCGTGCGCGAGCCGGGCGTGTTTCTGTTCGACGAGCCGCTCTCCAATCTCGATGCGACGCTGCGCGGCCAGACCCGCATCGAAATCGCGCGGCTCCATAAGCAGTTCGCCAAAGCCAGCGTGGTGTACGTCACGCACGACCAGATCGAAGCGATGACGCTCGCCGACAAGATCGTGCTGCTGCATGCGGGTAAGGACACGGAGCGCTACGGCAGCATCGCGCAGATCGGCGCGCCGCTCGAGTTGTATCACCGGCCGAAGAGCCGCTTCGTCGCCGGTTTCATCGGATCGCCGCGGATGAATTTCCTGCCGGGGCGGGTGGCGTCAATTGATCCGCAGGGCGTGGTTGTTACGCTCGATCACACTGACGAAAACGTGCGCGTGCCCGTCAGCGGCGAAGGACTCCAGGCGGCGCAACCCGTCACGCTCGGTGTGCGCCCCGAACACCTGGAATTCATCGACGCGGCTGCTTCTGACAACCCGCAGGACGCCGTTCTGATCCGCATCGTTTCCCTCGTCGAACAACTCGGCGAGCACAGCTATGTCCACCTCGATCAGCCCGGCGGCGCCACGCTGATCGCCAAGGCGCCCGGCGACACACGTCTCGCGCCGGGCGACCGCGCGAGCTTGCGCGTCTCCAGTCGCGCTTGCCACTTGTTTACCGAAGACGGCTTTGCCGCTGCTTCGCTCGAATCCGTCGAACACTACGCATAGAGGACATTCGGATGCGCCTTGGAGTCTGTTATTACCCGGAACACTGGCCGGAGTCGATGTGGGAAGACGACGCTCGCCGGATGAAAGCACTCGGCATCGAGCAGGTGCGTATCGCCGAATTTGCGTGGAGCCGGATGGAGCCAACGCCTGGCGAGTATGACTGGGGCTGGCTCGATCGCGCGGTCGATGTGCTCGGCGCGGCCGGCTTGCAAGTTGTTATGTGCACGCCCACCGCGACGCCGCCCAAGTGGTTGATCGACCGTCATCCGGACATTCTGCCGATCGGTGCCGATGGTCGTCCGCGCGCCTTCGGCTCACGCCGTCATTACGATTTCTCCTCGCCGTCGTATTTCACCGCCTCGCAGCGAATCTGCACGGCGGTCGCCGAGCGTTACGGCAAGCACCCGGGCGTTGCCTACTGGCAGACGGATAACGAATTCGGCTGCCATCACACGGTGGTCAGCTATTCGCCGGCGGCAGTGGGGCGCTTTCGCGAGTGGCTCAAGGCGCGCTATCAAACGATCGATGCGCTGAACCGTGCGTGGGGCACTGTGTTCTGGAGCATGGAGTACCGCAGCTTCGACGAGATCGACGCGCCGGTGGCGACCGTCACCGAAGCGCATCCGTCGCACCGGCTCGATTACCGGCGCTTCGCTTCCGACGAAGTGGCGCGCTATAACCGCATGCAGGTCGAGATTATCCGCGCGCATTCGCCGGGGCGGCCGGTCGCACACAACTTCATGCAGCTCTTTACCGAATTCGATCACTACAAGGTGGCGGCCGATCTGGACATTGCCGCATGGGACAGCTATCCGCTCGGCGCGCTCGAAGAGCAGTGGTTTGCGCCGGACGTGAAAGCGCGCTGGTTGCGCAGCGGGCATCCCGACTTCGCGTCGTTCAATCATGACGTGTACCGCGGCATGTCGAAGCTGCCGTTCTGGGTGATGGAGCAGCAGCCGGGCCCGGTGAACTGGGCACAGTGGAATCCGGCGCCGCTGCCCGGCATGGTGCGGCTGTGGAGCTGGGAGGCGTTTGCGCACGGCGCGGGCTGCGTGTCGTATTTCCGCTGGCGCCAGGCGCCGTTTGCGCAGGAGCAGATGCACGCTGGTTTGAATACGCCCGACAACCGGCTCGATGTGGGCGGCAACGAAGCGGCGCAGGTCGCCGACGAGATTCGCGCGGTGCTCGCCGCGAACGCCGACGCTAACGCTGCGATCCGCTCGAAGGTTGCGCTCGTCTACGACTACGAAGCGAAGTGGCTCTTTGAGATTCATCCGCAGGGCGCGGACTTTCACTATCCGCGTTTCGCATTCGAGTACTACTCGGCGCTGCGCTCGCTCGGATTGGATGTCGATATCGTGCCGGTGGATGCGGCCCTCGACGGCTATCGTTTGATCGTCGTGCCGCCGCTGCCGGTTGTGCCTGCGGATTTCGCCGCCAGGCTGGCGAGCTCGGGCGCGCAAGTCGTACTGGGTCCTCGCACCGGTTCGAAGACGGCGGACGTGCAGATTCCGGCGAACCTGCCGCCGGGCGCGCTCGCTTCTGTGTTGCCGCTGCGTGTGTGGCGTGTCGAATCGATGCGGCCGAATGTGACCGAAGCCGTGCTGCTCGTGGATAACCAGGACGCGATTCCGGAGGACGGCGTGGCGCGCCACTGGCGCGATTTCATCGACAGCGATGCTGCGGATTCGCTCGACGTGCGAGCCCGTTTTGCTGACGGTCATCCTGCTTATGCGAAAAGCGGCGCGTTTCATTACTTCGCGAGCCTGTTTGACGATGCGCTTACGGTCCGCCTTCTGAAGCAGATCGCTGAAGAAGCGGGCGTCGAAACGACATCGCTCGGCGACACCGTGCGCTTCAGCCGTCGCGGCGCGCTGACCTACGTGTTGAACTACGGCGACCAGACGCACACGCTGGCCAATGTCGCCGACGACGCTTTCGTGATCGGTTCACGCGCCATCGAACCGCAAGGTGTGGCCGTCTATCGATCCGGCAACTGATTTATAGGGCTGAACGAAGGATTCCATGCAGTAACAACAACGACGCAAAATCAAGGCATAAAGGAGACAGCAACATGGCACTGAAACCTCGCAAGATTCTGCTGGCACTTGCGCTGGCCGCGGCCGCCGCAGGCGTGTCCGTCGTCAGCACGGCGCAGGCCGGCACGCTCGCGGTCAACATCGCATTCAAGGGCGCAAGTCAACGCGCAGTCTGGCAGTCGATCATCGACGACTTCAAGAAAACGCATCCCGGCACCGACGTGAAGGTGTCGTTCGTCGACGAAGAAGCGTACAAAGTTCAGTTGCCCGGTTGGCTCTCCACCGTCGCGCCCGATATCGTGAACTGGCATGACGGCGAGCGCATGGCGTATTACGCGCAGCGCGGCCTGTTCGAGGATCTGAGCGGCGACTGGGCGAAGAACGGCTGGAACGACATGTATGCGTCGACGAAGGAAGCGTCGTCGTATAAGGGCAAGCAGTACGCCGCGCCGACCGTGTATTACTCGTGGGGTATGTTCTATCGCAAGGACCTGTTTCAGAAGGTCGGCATTACCGGCGAACCGAAAACGTGGGACCAGTTTCTCGATGACTGCAAGAAGCTGAAAGCGGCAGGCATTACGCCGATTGCCGTGGCGGGCCGTGATTCATGGACGCTCGCCGGCTGGTTCGATTATCTCGACCTGCGCCTGAACGGCAACGCGTTCCATCAGAAACTGATGGCGGGCGATATCGCGTACACCGATCCGCGAGTGAAGAAGGTCTACACGACGTGGAAGCAACTGATCGACGCCGGCTATTTCATCGACAATTCGCTTTCCTACGATCTGGATGCGGTGCAGCCGTTCCTGTTCCAGGGCAAGGCTGCGATGATGCTGATGGGCACCTTCATCACGGGTGGCTTCCCGCCGAACGTCAAGCCGGAAATGGGCTACTTCCAGTTCCCGATCATCGACGCGAACGTACCGACCGCCGAAGACGGCCCGGTCGAATCACTGCATATTCCGTCGAAGGCGAAGAACAAGGCGGATGCGCATGCCTTCCTGGCGTTCGTCCAGACGCCGGAAAATGGCGCGAAGCTGGCGACCGGGCTCGGCTCGCTGTCGGCGAACAGCAAGTCGCCGGAACCTGAGGATCCGATTTCGAAGATCGGCTTCCAGATTCTCGCGAATACGAAGGGCGGCATTGCGCAGTTCTACGATCGCGACATGACGAAGGAAATGGCCGATGAAGGGATGAAGGGGATGCAGCAATTCATCTCCGATCCTTCGAAGCTCGACGAGGTGCTCGCGCAACTCGAGCAGACGCGTAAGCGGATCTATAAGAAGTGAGGGGTGGCGGCTCGGTCGTAGGTTTTGGCTTGGGCCGCTACTTGCGGTATTAGATTTGTAACCATGCTGCATGGAACCAGAGTAAGGCGTCAAAACGCCAACTCTGGTCGACAGGAGAATGATCGTGTCGCATTCCGTCACCCGTCACACAGTCGGCGGTCCTGCCGAACCGGGCGGTTCTGGCTTGCCCGGTTCGAGCGCACCGGCCTCGGGCGGTGCATTGCGCGGCGGGCCGCCTGGCGCGGCGCGCCGGCGCCGTCCGTCGCCGACCGCGCGCCGGCAGCGGCGAGCCGCTTTCCTGTTTCTCGCGCCGGCCTGCGTGATGGTGGCGATCTACGTCGTGTGGCCGATCATTTCGACCATGCGCCTGAGTTTTTTCAACTGGGACGGGATGACCGACCCATCCTTCGTCGGCCTCGCAAACTATATCGAGTTGTTCCATACGCCGACGTTCTACACGGCGCTGAAGAACAACCTCATCTGGCTGCTGTTGTTCCTGCTCGCGCCGCCGATGGGGCTCGCCGTCGCGCTCTATCTGAATCAGGCCGTAGCCGGCATCCGCATCGTCAAATCGCTGTTCTTCGCGCCGTTCGTGCTGTCGGGCGTGGTGGTCGGCTTGATCTTTTCGTGGTTCTACGACCCGACCTTCGGCTTGCTCGCGGTGATTCTCGGGCACGGCGTGCCGGTACTCGGCGACCCGCGTTACGCGACCTTCGGGATCGTGTTCGCCGCGCTGTGGCCGCAAACCGCCTATTGCATGATTCTGTACTTGACTGGCCTGACGTCGCTGAACGCCGAGCAGATCGAGGCGGCGCGCATGGAAGGCGCACGCGGCTGGTCGATGCTGTGGCATGTGATCCTGCCGCAGTTGCGGCCGACCACGTTCATGGCGATCGTCGTCACGGTGATCGGCGCGCTGCGCAGCTTCGATCTGATTTCGGTGATGACGAGCGGCGGACCGTTCGAAAGTTCGACCGTGCTCGCGTACTACATGTACGACCAGGCGATCAAGTATTACCGCATTGGGTATTCCGCGGCGGTGGCGGTCGTGCTGTTCGCCATCATGCTGGTGTACATCGTCTATCACCTGCGCCGCATGCTGCGCACCGAGCAATAAGGAGCCGATCATGTTTCCAATCCCGATCGACAAATGGAAGCCGGTGACGCGCCGCGCGTACAAACTGACCTTGCCGCTCGCGCTGCTGATCTGGTTGCTGCCGATGATCGCGGTGCTCGTGACGTCGGTGCGCTCGACGGAAGAATTGAGCGAAGGCAACTATTGGGGCTGGCCAAAGCACTTCGCGATGTTCGATAACTATCGCGAGGCGCTGACGACCTCGCCGATGCTGCATTACTTCTGGAACAGCGTGCTGATTACGGTGCCCGCTGTGGTGGGTTCGATTGCGCTTGCGGCGATGGCAGGGTTCGCGCTAGCTATCTATCGGTTTCGCGGAAATTCGACGTTGTTCGCGACGTTTGTTGCGGGCAATTTCGTGCCGGTGCAGGTGTTGATGATTCCGGTGCGGGATCTGTCCTTGCAGCTCGGTTTGTTCAATACGGTAAGCGCGCTGATTCTGTTCCATGTGTCGTTTCAGACTGGATTTTGCGCGCTGTTTCTGCGCAATTTCATCAAGCAGTTGCCGTTTGAGCTGGTCGAGGCGGCGCGGATCGAAGGCGCCAATGAGTGGACCGTGTTCTTCAAGATCGTATTGCCGTTGATCCGTCCCGCGCTGGCGGCGCTGGCGATTCTCGTGTTCACGTTCGTGTGGAATGACTACTTCTGGGCACTGTGTCTGACGCAAGGTGACGATGCTGCGCCGATTACCGTAGGTGTCGCGGCGTTGAAAGGACAGTGGACCACGGCGTGGAATCTGGTTTCGGCGGGGTCGATTCTTGCCGCGTTGCCTTCGGTCGCGATGTTCTTTGCGATGCAGAAGCATTTCGTGGCGGGGTTGACGTTTGGGGCGACGAAGGGGTGAGGTAGGCGCTGGTAGAAACTCAACGTGCAACTTTCCTCGGGCTAGCTCACGTTGAAATGCACACGGATGTCCTGTCGGCTTTCAACCGGATGTCCCGCTTGCATCGCTGGAAAGAATCGCCATTTACGCAGCGTTTCGAGCAGGATCTGATTGAGGCGCGGGTTGGCGGTCGGCTTGATGAGTTCGACACCGACCGAGCCGTCAACATGAATGGCGAAGCGAGCCGTCGCGACGGTTTGATACGCCTGGTCACGTAAATCGTCAGGGAGTTCCGGCAACGGTTGGGCAATGGCGTGTGCGGTCACCTCGCCGGATGACGTGGCTGATGGCGTGGCGTTTGCTCTTTCTTCGGAAGAGGGGCCCGCGGCACGCGCAGGCGGCTCGGCTGCCGGCTTCGGCTCTTGAGTCGTGGGCGCCGACTGAGCAGGTGCAACGCTTTGTACCGATCGCACATCCGGCTTCGATGGGACAGATGGCGTCGTGCTTGCTCGTGCTGACACGCGAGGGCGCGGATCGGCAGCTTGTCGAGGCTTTTCCGGTGCGACCGGAGCTGGCGAAGTGTGCGCAACCGGAGCCTTCGGCGGATCGAGTTCCACCACACGCATCTCGAGTGGTTTGTCAGGCACACGTACAGACGGCGACGTACCCAACCAACTCCCCAACTGAAACAGGAACCCGATCCATACGACTAGCGCGACCAGCACCGCTAGCGCAATCCGTATCCGCGGAGAATCGTCCACAGTGTCCGCGAGGCGCATCCGGCTACTCACGACGCACGGCGATCAAAAACCGCTCAGCGCCCGCGCGGCGCGCAGCCAGCATCGCCTGAACGACCACGCCGTGACCCGCCGCGTCGTCGGCGGCGATCACAACGTTGCCGTCCGCTTGCAGCAGACGTTTCACCGCCGGTTCGACCTGATCGAGATGGACGGACTGATGGTTCACGAATACCTCATTGCTGCTGTCCACTGAAATAGTCAGCGGTTCATGGGCCGCCATCTTTTGCGCGCTGCCGGCAGGGAGATTGACCTTGAGCGCGTCGAGCCGCTGCATCGCGAGCGATGCGAGCATGAAGGTCGCCAGCAGAAAGAACATCACATCGATCATCGGAATGATTTCGATGCGACCACGCTTCGCCGCGCGCGAGCGCTTGAACTTCACGGCTGCGCTCCCGCTGACGTATCGGCAACGGCAAGACGGATTTCGCTGAGCCGCGCATTCGCGAACGACTCGAGTTCATCCATGAGTCGTTCGAGTCGACGAGAAAAATAGTTGAACGCAAAAAGCGCGAACAGGGCGACGACGAGGCCAATCGCGGTTGCCACGAGCGACTGTGCCACGCCGCCGGTCACGCCACCCGGATCGACGAGACCATCGCCGCCGAACAACTGGAACGAATGCATCATGCCGACGATAGTGCCCAACAGACCCAACAGAGGCGCCGCCGTCACGATGGTTTCCAGCACCCAGAAACCTTTGCTCATGTCGCGTTCGATTTGCACGGCAACCGATTGCGCCTTCGCCTCGCGCAGCCACAGCGGCACAGAAGGATCGGGCGCCCACGGCGCGCTCATGCGTCTGAATGCGTTCTGACTGGAGACATCCTTCAATCTGCCGGCCCAATCAAGGGCCGAGCCGGGCGCTGCAATCTCGTGTGTGCCACGCAACGTGCCCGACAACCGCCCAAAACGCACAAACACATAGGCCCGGTCGAGGGCAATGGCGACTGCCAGAATGGCGAGTATCGTCAGCGGATAGATGACCCATCCGCCTACACGTACCGCCGCTAGAACGCTTGTCCAATCTTGCATGCTCTACCTCTTCGTAGCTGGACGGAATCAGAAATGCTTAGTGACGCCGGCGTAGACGGCGAAATGCGGGCCGTACTGCGGTGCGCCGACACCGATACCCGACCCGTCGCGCAACTCATAGACGCGATTGAACGCGTTGATCACGACGAGGCGTGCATCGAATTTGCCGATGAGCGGCTGATTGAAGTGCTGTATCACACCGAGATTGACTTGCGCATAGAGCGGCAGCCGATCCGTGTTCGCAAAACCGCTGCGCAAACCGCTTCCTACGAGTCCGTCGAACGTGAATGTCGTTCTGCCGAGATCGTAAGTTCCACCGAACGACGCGGTGATGCGTTGGTCGTGATCCAGATAGACCCAGTGATTGTTGATGTAGGCGAGTTCCGCCGGATCGAAATTGAACTGCGCTGAATCTATCTGCGTGCCCTGCGCACGGCTCCACGCGAGATTCATGTACGCGGATACGTTGTCCTGTTTGTAGTTGGCCGTGAACTCAACTCCATACACGCGCCCCTCCCTGTAGTTGAACGGCGTGAAGATGAGCGCGGAGCCGAACTGTCCTTCATCGAGCAGGTTCGCCGACTTCTTGTAGTAAGCGTCGAGTCCGACCGTCACGTTAGATCCAAGACGCTGCGTCACGCCGAGATCGAAATAATGGCTGCGTTCCGGTTGCACCTGATCGTTCTGGTTCGATGGACTCTGGTTGGTCGTGCCATTGAAGCGGCTGATGGTCGAGCCGGACACCAGTTCGAACGCGGGCGGCGTGAAATAGCGCGCGTAACCGGCATGGAGCGTCGTGGCCGGCGTCAGCGCATAGACGAGACCGATGCGTGGGCTAAGCTGGCTTGCGCTGACATATTCGTCCATCTTGTCGTAGCGCAGACCATAGTTCAGCGTGAGCTTGTCCGTGATTTTCCACTCGTCCTGTACGTAGGCGCTGTACAGATAACCGGTCTTGCTGCTGGAGTCCTGAATATTGAAGGGCTGATCGGAAAGTTGGTTGCCGTTGCTGTCCGTCGCGAATACGTTGACGCTGTCGTTAAACACGGCGTGTTCTTGCTGGAAGAAGATACCTGCCCGCACCGTATGCTTGTCGTTCAGCCGCCAGGTCGTGTCCACCTGTGCGCCATTGGCCGAGTTGCTGTGAAAATCCTGCGACGCCACCCCGTTGAAGAGCAGATCGCCGACTGGGTCGGGATTGAATTGCGTCCGCGTGTAGCGGGTAAACAACGCAACCTGATAGTCGAGTGCGCCGCCATTGGTGCCCTGGAGGGCCACCACCGCGAAGTTGTTCAACTCCGATTGCGTTTCGTTCAGTTGACTCGAATCGAACGTGTTGCTGCCGTTGAGTGTGAAGTTAGTCGGCAAGCCGGGTGTGTTGGGAATTTCGAACTGGTTGCTCGTCGTGCCGAACATCACGCTCACACGGGTGAGCGGGTTGATGATGTACGACATGTAGCCGAACGCATCGCCTTGACGGGTGTGATCGTGAATCGCGTTGGCACTCGCAGTGGGATTCTCGATCCCGAGGTTGTTCATGCCGAGCGAGCCACTGAAGTAGTAGCTGAACGGCCCCTCACTGCCGAATACGTCCGCGCTGGTCTTGATCGTCTGATGGCTGCCGCCGAACACGTCGATGGAGCCACCGTTGCCGGCATCGCCCGTCTTCGTGCGGATGTCAACCACGCCTGCCGTGCGGTAGCCGTACTGCGCCGGTAACGCGCCGGTGAGCAGGTTCACCTGATCGATGATGCGGGTGTCGAGTGCCTGGCCGAAACCGCTGATCGGCTCGGGAATGATGATGCCGTTGATGCGGTACTGCAGGTTCGCATGGTCGCCGCGCACGTGCAGTTGTCCGTACGAGTCGCTCGCCACGCCGGGCGCCTGGAGCAGCACCTGGTTCAACGGCGTGTCTTGCCCCGCGGGCAGCGCATTGATATCGGCCTGGCTGAAACGGTACACGCTGCTGCCGGTTTCCGGCAGCAGTCCGTTGCGGGCTCGATCGAGACGCTTAGCGTTCACCTGAACGTCAAGTGTGTCGCTTTGAGCGAGTTTGACGCTTACTGCGCTTTCTGCACCTGCTGTCGTGGTTGTCACGCTGCTGCCGCTCGCAAATCCCGGTGCCGTAACCACGATCGCATAAGTGCCCGGTGTCACGTGGCCGATCGCAAAACGGCCGTCTGCATCCGTCTTTGCCTCATTGACTGCGGCACCGCTTGCGTTCTGAACGCTCACGGTGGCATTCCGGACGGGCTTGCCAGCTGCGTCGGTGACGGCGCCCGTCACCGAGCCTTCGTCGGGCGCGGCATGGGCATGAGCGGCGATAGCGAACAGCAGCAGGGCTGCATGGGAGACACGCGTGCGGTTTTTCATCGTTATTTGTTCAGGGTGAGCACTGGGTGGAGGTGTTTTCTGTCTTGCTGACGTTTTTTCCAGGACGAAGTACGGATGACCAGGCGTGCGCTGACCGGTCCCGATCAAGCGGGCACCTTGTCGTCATTCGTTGCTAGGAATGTTATATCATTACATCGCAAAACAAAAATGACAACCCGATGGAGGGCATGGCGAGCTATTGGGGAAATAGAGGAAGGGAGTTTTACGCGTGAGTGGCGGTCCGGATTCGGACCGCCGTAATCGTTCGGCGCGAGGGGAGGGATGCTCGCGCGCAGCGGTTTCGACGAACGGTTTGCCCGTCGTCGCCGATGACCCTCGTGTCACGAAGTCATCGGCGAGCGTTCAGGCATTTACATCAACCGGACTGCAGACTCAGTGTCGGAAGCCGTTGCTCTTGATATATGCAGACAGTTTCGCGATATCCAGACTGCCCCATCCGGTCGGATAGTCCCAACCGGTGGCCGCCTTGTAACCATAGCCGCCATAGCCGTTGTTGCCCGATTTCACGTCGTGCACCAGCGAAGGCGTCGAGCTAATGGCGCTGTAAAAGCTGGCTGCGGGGAAGCCCAGGCTATTCGAATTCGCAGTCTGCAAACGCGCCCACAACCCGACGAAGATCGGCGACGCGAGGCTCGTCCCGCCGATCTGCTGCAGTTGACCATAGTTGTAAATCAGCGCACCCGTGCTCTGCGCCGCGTCGAAGGAAATGTCGGGCAGCAGGCGCCGGCCCGGCGTTCCGCTTACCACCGATTGCCACGACGGCTTCGCCTCGTACACGCTGTAGCCGCCGCCGGTCGCCCAGAGCTTGCCCTGAAGCCCGAACCACTTCCAAAAATGCATCGTCAACGGTCAGCTGCCGAAGTACGGCGAGCAGAAGCTTGCGGGGCCAACGCACGCCGGCATCGCCGCGCCTGCTGAACGAACGGGCGTGCTGGACGAGCGTTGGCCTGCCGCCGTCGAACCCGACATCGCCGGACCCTCGCCACTCGTGTTCATCTTCAGGCGCGCGGCCTGCTGCGCGAAGATCGGGTTGATCTCGGGGTACGACGCATCGGTCACGAGGAGCGAGCCGTTTGCTTCTGCCTGAACCAGTTCCTGGCGCACTTCCGCGCGGGTCTTTTCCTGTGCCGATGCCTGGGTGACTGCGCCGGCTGATGCAAGGAGGATCATCGAAAGGGTCATTGCAAGATTGAGTTTCATTTTGGATGCCTAATTAAGGTTGATTGAATCTAACGATCTATGTGATTGAGAACTACGTCTTTACTTGTCCACCAATGTGATCCACGTGCTGCTGAAGCTGCGCAGAAGCCTTTCTGCTGTCGCTCGTGGACCGTCTGTTTGCTGCCGTCCACGTAAGGGCAAACACACCGCTTGGCGGCTTATTCCAAATTTTTTCTGCAGCCCCGGGGGAATGGTACAAAACTTACATTTGCCTGAAGGCGCGGACAAAGCCCTGTACGCCACCGTACCGACTTCCCCCTCCTACGCGAGCACCGTCGTTGCAAGCCCTCTGCTTTTCTCCGTCACCGCCGAGCGAAACAGTTTCGCGTGACAAGGCTTCCCTGACCGATTTGTGCGCCATCCCCATTTCGCCCGGAGCGGCCAACCGCTTGATCGAGCCGATCACGCGGAATGCCATGTCACGCCCGGCGCAGCAGGGGCGCCGCCACGAGCGCAACACATCTATCAAGCACGCACGAAAGCGTGCAAGGGACACAAAATGTCAACCAGCGATTCGATTCTGGAGGAGCCGCAAGCCTTCCTTCCTCATGCCAGCGTGGCGGCTTACGCCGCGATCTCCGGCATGGATGCCTACCGCGCGTTGGTCGCTGAAGCGGAACGCGATTACACCGGATTCTGGGCGCGTCTCGCGCGTGAGACGCTCGCCTGGAAAAAGCCGTTCTCCATGGTTCTGGATGAATCGCGCGCGCCGTTCTATGAATGGTTCAACGACGGCACTCTCAATGCGTCCTACAACTGCCTCGACCGCCACGTCGAAGCCGGCAACGGTGAGCATGTTGCGGTGATCTTCGAAGCAGACGACGGCACGGTCACGCACGTCACCTACCAGCAATTGCTCGAACGAGTGAGTCGCTTTGCCAACGCTTTGCGAACGCGCGGCGTGAAGAAAGGCGACCGCGTGGTGATCTACATGCCGATGTCGATTGAAGGCATCGTCGCGATGCAGGCGTGCGCGCGCATCGGCGCGACGCATTCTGTCGTGTTCGGCGGTTTTTCGTCGAAGTCGCTCAATGAGCGGATCGTCAACGTGGGCGCGATCGCACTGGTCACCTGCGATGAACAGATGCGCGGCGGCAAGGCGCTGCCGTTAAAGAACATCGCGGACGAGGCCCTTGCGATGGGCGGCTGCGAAGCGGTGAAAAACGTTATCGTCTATCGGCGCACGGGCGGCAAGGTTGCGTGGCATGAAGGGCGCGACCTGTGGATGCACGAACTCACAGAAGCCGCAGCAGACACGTGCGAGCCCGAATGGGTCGGCGCGGAACATCCGCTCTTTATTCTGTATACGTCTGGTTCGACGGGGGTGCCCAAAGGTGTGCAGCACAGCACGGGCGGCTTCCTGATGTGGGCCGCGCAGACCATGAAGTGGACCTTCGATGCGAAGCGCAGCGACGTATTCTGGTGTACAGCCGACATCGGTTGGATCACCGGTCACAGCTATATCGCGTACGGCCCGACTGCGATCGGCGCGACTCAGGTCGTATTCGAGGGCGTGCCCACCTATCCGAACGCCGGCCGTTTCTGGGAGATGATCGCGAAACACCGCGTGACGGTGTTCTACACCGCGCCGACCGCGATCCGTTCGCTGATCAAACTGGCCGAATCCGATCCCAAAGTTCATCCGGACCGTTACGACCTGTCGACGTTGCGTTTGCTCGGCACAGTCGGCGAGCCGATCAACCCGGCCGCGTGGACGTGGTTCTACGAACACGTAGGCCATAGCCATTGCCCTGTCATCGATACCTGGTGGCAAACGGAAACGGGCGGCCACATGATCGCGCCGATGCCGGGCGCCACGCCACTGGTGCCGGGTTCGTGCACGCTGCCGCTGCCTGGCATCATGGCCGCGGTCGTCGACGAAACCGGGCAGGACGTGCCGAACGGGCAGGGCGGCATTCTCGTCGTCAAACGGCCATGGCCGTCGATGCTGCGCGGCGTCTGGGGCGACCCGGAGCGCTATAAGAAGAGTTACTTCCCCGAAGAGCTCGGCGGCAAGCTGTATCTCGCCGGCGACGGCGCGGTGCGTGACGAAGACACCGGCTACTTCACGATTACCGGCCGTATCGACGATGTGCTCAACGTGTCGGGCCACCGGCTCGGCACGATGGAGATCGAGTCGGCGCTCGTCGCGAACCCGCTGGTGGCGGAAGCCGCGGTTGTCGGCCGTGCCGACGAGACGACCGGCGAAGTCGTCGTCGCGTTCGTGGTGTTGAAGGGCGAGCGGCCAACTGGCGACCAGGCGATCAGAATCGCGACCGAATTGCGCAACTGGGTCGGCAAGGAGATCGGGCCGATCGCGAAGCCCAAGGAAATCCGCTTCGGCGAGAACCTGCCGAAAACGCGCTCGGGCAAGATCATGCGCCGCTTGCTGCGCTCGCTGGCGGCCGGCGAAGAAATTACCCAGGACATATCCACGCTGGAAAATCCGGCGATTCTCGATCAGCTCGGGTGATGGTTCGCGAAAGCCGCGAGATTGCCGGAACGTTTTTATCTTCAGGAGCAGGCCATGGCCAGCGCACCGATTCGAACCACGCTTGCGAACCCCGCGCCACTGGGTCTCGCCGGTTTTGCATTGACGACGTGGCTGCTCAGCATGATCAACGCCGGCTGGTTTTCGGGCGAGTCGATGGGGCTCGTGCTCGCCTGTGCGCTCGCTTACGGCGGGACCGCGCAGGCCATTGCCGGGATGATGGAGTTGCCGCGCGGCAATACCTTCGGCGCGACGGCCTTTCTAAGTTATGGAGCGTTCTGGTGGTCGTTTGCACTGTTCGTGCTCTTTTTACACGACAAGGTGCCGCCCGCGTTCGTCGGCTGGTATCTGTTTCTTTGGGGCGTCTTCACGTTTTACATGTGGCTGGCCACCTTTCGCTCGCCTCGCGCGCTGCAGTTCATCTTTCTGGCGCTCTGGATCACCTTCGGCCTGCTGGCTGGAGGCGAGTGGACGGGCTCAGGCCTCGTCCGGATGGCGGGCGGCTATATGGGGCTCATCACCGCGGCGCTGGCGTTCTATCTGTCCGCAGCCGACGTGATCAACGAGGTGCACGGGCGAGTGGTTCTGCCGGTCGGCGATCCACGGGTGCTTAGCCGGCATGCTGTGGCGCTCTGATAGACCAGTTGGGCGGCGCGCGCAATCCGCGAGCGTCGAACACGCACCACGTTGCGTTGAGCAGGCACGAGGCAAAACGTTATGAACCTGTCGGGAAAAGTGGACGGCGACGGCTGGACGGTCACGGCTTGTGCACGTGAAAGCGGCACCGAATTTGGCTGTCTGATCGGCACGAGCGTTGCCGTGCCGGACGGCGTGGTCGTGCGTGAATTCACCCACGACAGGACCTTCAGCACGCAGCAGGAGGCCGTGCTGGATGGCCTGAAGCAAGGCATGTCGTGGGTGGACCTGACGACCTCGAATACGATTTGCGCTGCCTGACGGCGCCGTATTTCCCACCATCGCCGCGACATCAAGCGCCCCGGCTCTAGTGCGGCGGCATCTCATACATCACAGCGGCAACGTCGGCATGCCCCGGTTTGGCCGACTCCACGTGCGTGGTTTGCGCCTGGCGGCTCGGTATCAGCAATACCGGACAGCACGCACTGCGCACCACGCGTTCGGCGACGCTGCCGAGAAACAGACGCTTGAAGCCGCGCCGGCCGTGCGTGCCGAGCACCAGCAGGTCCGCATTGAATTCGTTGGCCGTGATGCGGATGCGCTCCGAAATATCCTCGCCGATCGGCTCGACGTCCACCATGCGCGGCGTGCCGGCCACGTTTTCGTGTTTCATGCGCGCCAGTGCGTCTGCTAACAGTCGTTTACCTTCTTCCACGAACGCGTCATGCAGGATCGTCGGATCGTAGCCGGAGGCGTCGTACGCCATTAGCGGATTGTCGACGACATAGAGCGGCTGCAGTTGCGCACCGCTCTCGCTCGCGAGTTGCAAAGCGGCGTTGAATGCATGCTCGGACGTGTCGCTGCCGTCGATCGCTACCAGAATGTGTTTATACATATCAGCCTCGAAGAGTTTGTTCAAAGAGTTGCCGTGTCACTTAAACGGCTCTCAGATCGGGCAGCAGGCGGTCGAATTCCCGCCTCACCACGCCGTAGCATTCGCACACGCGTTCCTCCAGGCCCGACCGGTCAACCACTTCGATATGGCCATAGCTGTAGCGGATCAAGCCCGCGTCCTGCAGCTTCATGGCCGCTTCGGTGACACCGGACCGGCGTACGCCGAGCATGTTGGCAATCAACTCCTGGGTCATCTTGAGTTCGTTTGACGGCAAGCGGTCGATACTCAGCAGCAACCAGCGGCACAGTTGCTGGTCGATCGTGTGATGCCGGTTGCAGACCGCCGTTTGCGCCATCTGCGTGATGAGTGCCTGCGTGTAACGCAGCAACAAGCGCTGCACCGGGCCGGCACGATGAAACTCTTCTTTCAGAATGCGCGCATCGAGCCGGTATGCCTTTCCGGCGCTTTGCACGACTGCGCGGCTAGGCGTCGTTTCGCCGCCCATGAAGAGCGCGATACCGATCAACCCCTCATTGCCGACAATCGCGATCTCGGCCGACGAGCCGTCTTCCATCACATAGAGCAGCGAGACGATCGCGGTAGTGGGGAAGTAGACATGGTCGAGCCGGTCACCCGATTCGTAGACGACCTCCCCGAGCGGCATATCGAGCGCGATGAGGTGCGGTACGATGCGTTCCCACTCTGCTTTCGGCAGCACGGAAAGCAGATGGTTATCTTTCGGTTGATGTGTGGTCAACATGAACCACCCCACAGTGTCCTGCCGAAAAATGACTTCGCATTCGCAGAACTGATCTGAAAAGTTTTCGGGCCCTCCTGGCGGGGCGGTTGCGAAATCGACTGGAAAGCGGTTTGGAAATCGCTGGTGCATACAGGGCCAGCAACCATTCTGGCACGCTTCGTGGTGCGCGTCTGTACGGTGGCGTTCACGCCTTGAACGCATGGCTCATGCAACCCAGCTGACAGCCATCGCGATGACCGTAACCGCCATCACACCGGTGGCAATCCAGCCGAGGACGCGCAGCGTCAGCGGCAGCGTGAAGCGCGACATGATGCCGGTGCGCATCGACAGATGCATCATGACGATCATGACCGGCACGGCGACCACCCCGTTAAGCACGGCGCTCCAGAAGAGCGCCTTGACCGGGTCGATCGAGGTGAAATTCAAACCGACGCCGATCGCTGTCGCCATGGCGATCACGCCATAAAACGCCTTCGCCTGCAGCGGCAGACGGGCCAGACCGACCCGCCATGCGAACAGTTCACCCACCGCGTAGGCGCCCGAGCCGGCCAGTACCGGCAGCGTCAACAAACCGGTGCCGATAATGCCGGCCGCGAAAATGACAAACGTGAACGGTCCCGCCACCGCTCGCAGCGCTTCCGCCGCCTGGGCCGAGGTCTGGATATCGTTGAGCCCGTGCGCATGCAACGTCGCCGCTGTGGTCACGACGATAAAGAACGCGATGGTATTCGACAGCGCCATGCCGAGATAGGTGTCGATGCGGATTCGCGCGAACTCGGCGCGGGCTTCCCACGGCGCGTGAGTGAGCGGATGGGCGCCGGGCCGTTCCAGCTCGTCTTCGACTTCCTGTTCGGCCTGCCAGAAAAACAGGTAAGGGCTGATCGTCGTCCCCATGACCGCCACAATGGCCACGATGTAATCCGGCTTGGCCGAGAGCGGCGGCCAGAGCACCGCCCAGCCCACCTGGGTCCACGGCACTTTGACGACGAACGCGCAGATCACGTAGCTGAAGAGCGACAGGCACAGCCATTTGAGTATCGACACATAGCGCGAGTAACGCGTAAAAACTTCGAGCGTTACCGAGAGCAGGCCGAAACCGCAGACATAGAGCAGCGCGGGGCCTGAGATCAACAGCTTGAGCGCCGCGCCCATCGCGCCGAGGTCCGCGCCCAGATTGATGATGTTCGCAATCAGCAGCAGACTGACCACGCTGGTGGACAGCCAGCGCGGATAGTGCCGCCGCAAATTGCCGGCGATGCCGCAGCCGGTCACGCGCCCGATGCGCGCGCTGATTTCCTGGATCGCGGCCATCAGCGGGTAGCTGAACAGCAAGGTCCACGCAAGGCCATAGCCGAATTGCGCGCCGACCTGCGAATAGGTGGCGATGCCGCTCGGGTCGTCGTCGGAGGCGCCGGTGATAAGGCCGGGCCCCATCACCTGAAGCAGTTTCGGGCGAGTTGGCTGCTTGACCGGATCGCGGGCTAGCGTGTCCATGGCCGGGAGCTCCTGGTGGCGGGCGCGGCGCCACCACCTGTCGGATGGTTGCGGGGCCGCCGGTTCGGTCGCTGACACGCCTTCATGCGCATCGCGGCCGGCGTGACACGGCCAGCCAGCGCGCTGCTTTTGCCGATGTGAGGCGTGTCGAGTCGAGGGTGCGCCGATTCGCCGATGCAGTCGGTACGGTGTCGTACCACGCTGCCCGGCTGCCCACTCTGTATGTGCCCGGCGACGCTGCCCTAACGAAAAATCTCGGCAATGAGGTTGGCCACCGTGCGGATGCGCTCGCTATCGCGCAGGGCGGGGTGCAGCACCATCCACACATCCTGGTCGAGCGCCTTGATGTGTTTCTCGATGCAAACGAGATCGCTCGTGGTGTCGCCCGCGAGCTGGGCAAGCACGCCGAGCCCGGAGCCGCCCAGCACGCCATCGAATACGCCCATGCCGTAGCTGCTCCGAAGCGAAGGCGCAGGCGCGCCGGGCAGCGTTTTCAGCCATAGCGTGGCCGGGTGATCGGGCTGCCGGTCGTCATAACCGACAAACGACAGCTTGTCCCACTCCTTCCGGGTAATTGCTGCCTTGTGGCGCAGATAGTAGTCGCGCGAACCGAACAGCCCGAAGCGGATCCGGCCGATGCGCCGGACATACAGATCGCCCTCGTCAGGGCATTCGGACCAGAGCGCGATGTCCGCTTCCCGGCGGGCAAGGCTATACGGCCGCCGTGAGGTCAGCACCTCGATGGCGAGGCCGGGCAGCCGGTCCTGGAACGACCCGAGCAGTTTAAGCAAAATGTAAGATGGCCATTCGACGGCGTTGATCCGCACGGTGCCGTGAGCCGCAGCGCCGCCGGTCACGTCCGCGGCACGCTCGATCTGGTGGGCCAGGTCCTCCATCTGCTCGGCCCAGGCCAGCACGCGCGCGCCGAATGCCGTCACCGTACAGCCCGACGGCACCCGGTCGATAAGCGGCTCGCCCAGCCGCCGTTCAAGCTCGGTCAGGCGGCGCGACAGGGTGGGCGGACTCAGATCGCATGCCGTCGCGGCGGCTCGCATCGTGCCGCCGCGCGCGATCGCCACCAGAATCCGCAGGTCGTCCCAGTCTACGTGTTCCATTTTTGAAACGCTCGATTTTGAAATTAGGCATAGCATAACGTGGATCGCGAGGATAGCATTGGACCTGGCCATACTCGTCCCAGCATCTGACAAAGAAACCCGAGGGCTTCATTGACTTTGGCGGCAAGTGTGGCGAACCTGCCCATCACACGACTCAACGGCTATCAGTCACTACGTAGACCGAACGAGCGATACGGAGACATCAATGATTCGTCATTTTCAACCGGCGCGGCGTCGCGCTATCGTAGCCAGCGCAGCCTTCTTCGCAGTGTCGATTCTGCCGGGCGCAGCGTTCGCTCAGGCCGCCCACAAGCCGAAAGTCGCCCTGGTGATGAAGTCGTTGGCGAACGAGTTTTTCCTGACCATGGAAACCGGCGCGAAAGACTATCAGAAGCAGAACCCCACGAAATTCGATCTCGTCACGAACGGCATCAAGGACGAGACCGATACGGGTAACCAGATTCGCATCGTCGAACAGATGATCGTGTCGAAGGTCGACGCACTCGTGATCGCACCGGCCGATTCCAAGGCGCTGGTGCCGGTTCTGAAGAAAGCGGTCGATGCCGGCATCATCGTCGTCAATATCGACAATAAGCTAGACCCGGACGTGCTCAAGTCGAAGGACCTGAACATCCCGTTCGTCGGCCCGGATAACGCCAAGGGCGCACAGAAGGTGGGCGACTACCTGGCCAAGCGCCTGAAGTCGGGCGACAACGTCGCCATTATCGAAGGCGTCTCGACCACCACCAACGCGCAGCAACGCACGGCCGGCTTCAAACAGGCCATGGCGACGGGCGGCATGAAGGTCGTCTCGCTGCAATCGGGTGAGTGGGAAATCGACAAGGGCAACGCCGTCGCGAGCCAGATTCTCAATGCGAACCCGGACGTCAAGGCGCTGCTGTGCGGTAACGACAACATGGCAATCGGCGCGGTATCGGCCGTGCGCGCAGCGGGCAAGGCCGGCAAGGTGCAGGTGGTGGGCTACGACGACATCAACGCGATCAAGCCGATGCTCGCCGACGGCCGTGTTCTTGCCACTGCCAATCAGTACGCTGCCAGACAGGCCGTGTTCGGTATCGATACGGCTTTGAAGGCAATTGCTGAACACAAGAAGCAGTCGGAATTGTCGGGTGTTGTCGAAACGCCTGTCGATCTGGTCACCAAGTAAGATTGGCGTAACACGTGGCCCGCGTCGTTTGCGGGCCACCCCGCCTGATCTTTGTCTGGCTTTATCAATCTGATGTCCACTCCCAATCCATCCCTTGCCGTTGCCCCGCCCGTGCTGACTGTTCACGGCATCGGCAAAACCTACGCCGGGCCGGTGCTCGCCGATATCTCGCTGGATCTGTACGCGGGCGAGGTGCTGGCGCTGACCGGCGAAAACGGCGCGGGCAAGAGCACCTTGTCCAAGATCGTCGGCGGCCTCGTTACGCCGACCACCGGTTCAATGACGCTTGGCGGCGCGGCTTACACGCCGGGCAGCCGCAAAGACGCCGAGGCGCTCGGCGTGCGCATGGTCATGCAGGAGTTGAACCTGCTGCCGACCCTCTCGGTGGCGGAGAACCTGTTTCTGAATCGTTTGCCGCAGCGCGGCATGTTCGGCTGGATCGACCGCGCCAAGCTGCGCGAGGACGCCCGGCATGCCATGGCGCAAGTCGGGCTCGACGCGATCGACCCTGACACGCTGGTGGGCACGCTGGGCATCGGCCATCAGCAGATGGTCGAGATCGCGCGCAATCTGATCGGCGATTGCCGCGTGCTGATCCTCGACGAACCCACGGCGATGCTGACCGCCCGCGAGGTGGACCTGCTGTTCGAGCAGGTCGAACGGCTCAAGGCCCGCGGCGTGGCGCTGGTGTACATCTCGCACAGACTGGAAGAATTGAAGCGGATCGCGCGGCGCGCTGCCGTCTTGCGCGACGGTCGGCTCGTACATGTCGACGAGATGGCGAATCTCTCGGCCGACCGCCTGGTCACGCTGATGGTTGGGCGTGATATTGGCGAGCGGATCGATCTGGGCGAGCGGCGCATTGGCGACGTGGCGTTCAAGGTAGCGGGCATGACCCGCGAGCCGGTTGTGCGCGATGTGTCATTCGAAGTCAAAGCAGGCGAGATTTTCGGCATCAGCGGTCTGATCGGCGCGGGTCGCACGGAATTGATGCGGCTCGTCTACGGGGCCGATCGCGCGGATGCCGGTACGGTGCAGATCGCGCATGGCGGTGGCCCGCTGCAGACGGTGACGGTATCGTCGCCGTCGGATGCAGTGAAGAACGGCATCGCGCTGATTACGGAGGATCGCAAAGGCGAGGGCCTCCTGCTGACGCAACCTATCGCCGCCAACATCTCGCTTGGCCATCTGCGCTCGGTGTCCAAGAACGGTGTGGTGGATGCCCGTCGCGAGGCGGCGCTGGCGCGCAAACAGATCGACGCGATGAGCATCCGCAGCTCGGGGCCGTCGCAGCCAGTGTCGGAACTCTCCGGCGGCAACCAGCAGAAGGTGGTGATCGGTCGCTGGCTCGCGCGCGATTGCACGGTGTTGCTGTTCGACGAGCCCACACGTGGCATCGACGTCGGAGCGAAGTTCGATATCTATGCCCTGATGGGGGCGCTTGCGCGGGAAGGCCGCGCGTTGGTGGTGGTGTCGAGCGATCTGCGCGAATTGATGTCGATTTGCGACCGGATCGGGGTGATGTCGGCGGGACGGATGACGGGTATGTTCGAACGCGGAAGCTGGACCCAGGACGCGCTGCTCGCAGCGGCGTTCGCGGGCTATACGAAACGCGACGCGCTGCTGCACGACCCGATCGAACCCGACGCCAAAGCGCCTGACTCAGCGGCGCCCGATCAAAAATCTGTGGAGTATTGAAGCATGACTGCACCAACCAGCCTGCCTTCCGTGCAGAACGAACCGCCCAAGGACGCGAAGCCGATCGGCACGCGCCTTGGATTCTCGAACTATATTGGCCTGCTCGGCGCGTTGCTCGGGATGATCGTCCTGTTCTCGCTGCTGAGCTCGCACTTCCTCAGCTACGACACGTTCAGCACGATCGCGAACCAGATTCCCGATCTGGTTGTGATGTCGGTCGGCATGACCTTTGTGCTGATCATCGCCGGGATCGACCTGTCGGTCGGCTCCGTGCTGGCGCTCGGCGCGGCGCTTACGAGCGTGGCGGCCTTGCAATGGCACTGGCCGGCGCTGCCTGCCGCCTTGCTCGGCATGGCGGGGGCGGCCTTGACGGGCTGCGTGACCGGCGCGATTACCGTGGCCTGGCGGATTCCGTCGTTCATTGTGTCGCTCGGCGTGCTCGAGGCGGCCCGCGGTCTCGCGTACCAGATGACCAACTCCCGCACGGCCTATATCGGCGATGCGTTCGATTTCCTGTCCAACCCGATTGCGTTCGGCATTTCTCCCGCGTTCCTGATTGCGATCGTTGTGATGGTCGTCGCGCAGTTGGTGCTGACCCGCACGGTGTTCGGGCGTTATCTGGTCGGCATCGGCACGAACGAGGAAGCGGTGCGCCTCGCGGGCGTCAACCCACGTCCGTACAAGATTGCTGTGTTCGCGATGATGGGCTTGCTGGCCGGCCTCGCGTCCCTGTTCCAGATTTCGCGGCTCGAGGCTGCCGACCCGAATGCCGGCGCGGGCATCGAATTGCAGGTGATCGCGGCGGTCGTGATCGGCGGAACGAGCTTGATGGGCGGGCGCGGCTCGGTGATCAGCACCTTCTTTGGCGTGTTGATCATCTCGGTGCTGGCCGCGGGTCTTGCCCAGATCGGGGCGACCGAGCCGACCAAACGCATCATCACGGGGGCCGTGATTGTCGTGGCCGTCGTGCTGGATACGTATCGAAGCCGACGTCGCGCTGCATAAATATTGACCCATTAATGACCGTCAGCGACCTTTCGTGAACGGTCAGCAGGAGAGTGAACGTGTCGAAAGAAGTGAAGCCGGGCCGCGTGCTCGTGGTGGGCAGCATCAATACCGACCTCGTCGCCCGTGCACCGCATTTGCCGCGACCGGGCGAGACGATCAGCGGACAGGAGTTCTCGCAGGTTGCCGGCGGCAAGGGTGGCAACCAGGCCGTGGCGGCCGCCCGCATCGGCGCGCGCGTGGCGATGGTTGGGCGCGTGGGGAAGGATGCGAACGGCGCACAGCGGGTCAAGGATCTGGAAGCTGAAGGAATCGATTGCGCGGGTGTCGAGGTCGATGCCGTGCAGCCCACGGGCGTCGCCATGGTCACAGTCTCGGACGACGGCCAGAACACGATCGTGGTGGTCGCGGGCAGTAACGGTGAGCTCACGCCTGAAGGCGTTGCGCGCCACGAAGCGGCGATCAAGGCGAGCGACGTCGTGGTCTGCCAACTGGAAACGCCCTGGGATTCCGTCCACGCGACACTCGCGCTCGCCCGGCGTCTGGGCAAGATCACCGTGTTGAACCCGGCGCCGGCAACCGGCCCGCTGCCCGCGGAATGGCTGCCTCTCGTCGACTACCTCGTGCCGAACGAAGTCGAAGCCGCGATACTCGCCGGCCTGCCGGTCGAATCGCAAAGCGGTGCGAGAAGGGCGGCGCTGGAGCTGCAACGCGGCGGCGCCCGCAACGTGATCGTCACGCTCGGTGCGCAAGGTGCCTACCTGTTGCCGGAAGGCGGCGAAGGCATGCATTTTCCCGCGCCGCAGGTGAAGGCCGTGGATACGACCGCGGCCGGCGACACCTTTATCGGTGTCTTTGCAGCGCAACTCGCCGCCCGGCAGCCGCTGGAAGGCGCAATCAGCCTCGCGCAACGCGCTGCTTCGATTTCGGTCACGCGCGCTGGTGCACAGCCATCGATCCCGACTCGCGCGGAAGTCGAAAGCGCAGCCTGAAACGGATGCCTGTTGTGACATGAGGCAGTCCGGCCTGCAACTCTGCGTAGCTTGACGTTGAATGACCGGCACCATCTCCGGATGGTGTTCCCCCTGGTTTGATCGCGATCTCTACTGGAATAAAAGGACCAAACATGAAATCACAATGCATAGGCATCCTGATGATAACGTCGCTGCTCGCCGCATGCGGAGGCAACGTGACGACCACCGATCCGCTCGCCAACGCGCCGAAGGTGATCATCGATTCGGACTTCAACACGATGGGCGACGACGGCCAGTTGTTCGCCATGACCACGCAACTGATGGGGCAGGGCAAGGTCAACCTGCTCGGGCTGACCGTTGTGACCGGCAATGACTGGTTGCTCCAGGAAGAAGCGGATGCGCTGAAGGCGGTGGAGCGCATGGGCGTGCAGAACGTAGTGGGCGTCTACGGCGGCGCCGACTATCCGTTGCAATACGATGTGGCGAGCATTCGTGCACAGCAGGCCGCCAACCCGCAAGGCTACTTCGGCGCATGGATGCGGACGGAACCGACCCAGCAGTCCCAGCTTGTGGCGCCGCCGGACGGCTTCGCGGTGTCGACGAAACTGCAGACGCAAAGCGCCGCGGACTTCATGATCCAGACCATCAAGCGCTATCCGAATCAGGTCACCATTCTCGAGGTCGGGCCACCCACCAATCTCGCCACGGCCATCAAGAAGGCGCCGGAGATCGTGCCGCTGATCAAGCAGATCGTCTACATGGGCGGCGCGATGGCGGTGCCGGGCAATGCGAATGCGGTGGGAGAACTCAACTGGTGGTTTGATCCGCTTGCCGTGCGCACGGTTCTTCAAACCACGATTCCTCAGGCCGTCATTCCACTCGACGTCACGAATACGGTGCCGCTCACGCAGAGCGTGTACGACCAGATCGTCAACAATCCGAGCAAACAGACCGCGGTCACCAAGGCGTACGGCATCGCCAACGCAGGCGCATTCGCCAACAACACCGATCTGTTCGATACCTTGACGATCGCTTATTTCATGGACCCGACCTACGCCACGCAAACGAAGAGCGCTTACCTCGATATCGACACCACGAGCGGCGAGGATCAGGGACACGTGACGGTCTACCCCGATCAACCTGCAGCGGGCGCGTCACCGAACAAGATCACGTACGTCACGCAGTTCGACAACAATCGGTTCTTTAGTCTCTATGTCGATCTGCTGACGCGGCCTGTGCCGATTACGTTGCCTTGACGAGGAAGGACATACACATGCGCGGCGGATTATTCGCAACGCAGGGCCGCGGTCCCGCTCAGACCCGGCCCGGATCGAGCAGGTTCGAGGTGAAATCGCAGCACTGCGCGGCGAGCCTTGCGATTTCGGCATTCAGCGAGTGCGGTTGCTCCGCGCGATGCATCGCGACGTATGAGACAGGCGGCAGCGCCGGTTGCGTCTGAATCATGCCGAGCGCGCCGCGTGTGACCATGTGGTTCAGGCACGCCTTCGGCAGATAGCTGATGCCGAGGCCCGACAGTGTCAGTCCGATCTGCGCGATCAGACTGTTGCTCGCGAGAATGCGTTGCATGCTGACCCCGTGCTCCTGCAGGAAGCGGCTATAGATAAAGCCTGTCCCCGACAGACCGCCCTGCAGGATCAGCGGGTACTGCGCAATCTCGGTAAGCGGAAGGACGTCCTGCTTCGGCGCCAGTGCCGGCGCGCACATCCACGCGTTCTCCACTTCGCCGACCTGCGTCATGACGAATGACTCGGTGCTGTGGATTTGCGGCACGACGATGATATCGATCGTGTCGTCCGCGAGCCGGTCGCGCAGCGTCGCGTTCAAATCCACCTCGGCTTCGACCACGACCTTCGGATACGCCGCCTGGATCGCGCCGATCAGCCGGGGCAGCCACGTCAAGGCGGTCAGCTCCGTCACGCCGATGCGGACCTGACGCACCAGCGCCTCCTTTGAACTGATCCGCTCGACGATCTGGTCGCGCCGTTCGAGCAGTTCTTTCGCGTAGGCGAAGAACTCGGCGCCTTTCTCGGTCAGCCGCGCGCTGCGGTGCGCGCGGTCGAATACCGTCAGGTCGAAGGCGCGCTCGAGCTCCTGAATCCGCTTCGAAACGGCCGACTGCGTGGTGTTGAGGCGGCTCGAAGCGGCCTCGAACGAGCCCAGTTGCACAATCCAGTAGAGCGCTTCCATCTGCTTGAATGTCAGCATCGCGCTTTCCTTTGCATGAATTAAAGCGATAGTTTCTCATACAAAAAAATCGCTTTTTTTACTTATTTCGGCTGCTTAAGGTTCCTCCATCGCCCCGCCCCCAATCTGGAGAGAGCATGGATACCGTCGTCGAAAGCCCGCCTGTCAACCATATCGAGCGCAAACCGCGTGTCGGACTCGCATGGCAGATACTGATCGGTCTCGTCATTGGCGTCGCCACGGGACTTGTGTTGAACCACTTTCCGCAAATGCGGGACGCGACCATTTCAGGGCTGTTGCAGCCCGCCGGCGACATCTTCATCAAGCTGATCAAGATGATCGTGGTGCCGATCGTCTTCACGAGCATGGTGGTCGGAATCGCCGGTGTCGGCGATGGCAAATCGTTCGGGCGCATCGGCCTGAAAACCCTCGTCTACTTCGAGGTGATCACCACGATTGCGATCCTGCTCGGGCTCATTCTCGGCAACGTGCTGCAGCCAGGCGTCGGCACCGACATGTCGCAGCTCGGCCACGCCGACATTTCCCGCTATCAGCAGGCAACGCAGCAGGTGCAGGGTCATCATGGCCTGATGACGCTCGTGCTTGGCGTGATTCCGGACAATATCCTCGCTTCGATGGCCAAAGGCGACCTGCTGCCGGTGATCTTCTTCTCGGTGTTATTCGGCCTCGGTCTGCAATCGGTCCCGGAAGAATTCCGCAAGCCGGTGATCTCCATGCTCAAGGGCGTCGCGGAAGCCATGTTCAAGGTGACGAACATGGTGATGCGTTACGCGCCGATCGGCGTGTGCGCGCTGATCGCGGTGACCGTGGCGAGTTTCGGCTTCGGTTCATTGTTGCCCTTGCTCAAGCTGGTGGCCGTCACGTATCTGGCGATCGTGCTGTTCGTGCTTGTCGTGCTTGGTATCACCGCCCGGCTGTTCGGCTTTCGTATCTTCACGTTGCTGCGGGTTATCAAGGACGAGCTCATCATCGCGTTCTCGACCTGCAGCTCGGCAACCGTGCTGCCGCAACTGATGAAGAAGATGGAGGACTACGGTGTGCCGAAAAGCATCACGACCTTCGTCGTGCCGACCGGCTACACGTTCAATCTCGACGGCGCATCGATCTATCTCGGCATCGGCACGTTGTTCGTCGCGCAGTTGTACGGCATTCATCTTGGCTGGCAGGAGCAGATGGTCCTGGTATTGACGATGGTCGTGACGTCCAAGGGTGCGGCCGGCGTGCCGGGCTTCATGTTCGTGATTCTTCTCGCGACGCTTGCGAGCGCGGGGTTGCCGCTCGAAGGGCTTGCGTTCATTGCCGGCGTGGACCGCGTGATGGATATGGGACGTACCGCGCTGAACGTGGTGGGCAACGCGCTTGCGCCGCTCGTCATCGCCAAATGGGAGCGCCAGTACGACGCGGAGAAGGGCAAAGCGTATCTCGCGTCGCTTGATGCTTGAGCGGGCACGGTTCGCAGCACGACAATCACTGAGTAGATAGAGAGATCAGGAGCATTCAGATGAGCAGCAATCAAGGCGAGTTCTTTTCCGAGTCGTTGATGCAGGAGATCAAGGCGCGTTTCCACCATGTCGACCACGACATCGACGGGAGCGAGCGACTCTTCTTCGACAACGCGGGTGGCTCGTTCCGCCTCAAGGCGGCCGTCGACGCGTTTGCGCGAATCGATGCGCTGCCCGATTGCCCGGAGCGCATCCACGCACGTGCACGTTATCTTCAGGACGTTCAGGCGCGCGGTGAGGCGGACAGCCGCACGATCCTCAACGCGAAGGACGGCAGCATTTATCCCTCGTTGACTGCGTCGGGCGCGATGTTCGACATGGTGCGCGCGATTATGGAAAACGTGCCGGGCACCAACGCCGTCACGACGATCCTCGAACATCCGTCTTCTTTCGATGCAATGACGTACTACGCGCAACGCACGGGCAAGTCGTTGCGTGTTGCGCCCAGCAATCCGGAGACGGGCGGGGTGGACGTGGACGAGATTCTGTCGTTGATCGACGCGGACACGGCGCTGCTCAGCGTGATGTACGCATCGAATATTTCCGGCGCCAAGTTCGACATCGCGACGCTTGTCGAGCGTGCGCGAGAAAAGAAGCCCGGACTCTTCATCGTGGTGGATGCGGTCCAGCACGCGCCGCATGGTGTCATCGATCTGCAGAAGACGCCGGTAGACGGTATCAATTTCGCGCCCTACAAGTTTTTTGGTTGCCGCGGCTCCGGCATTTCGTGGCTGTCGCCGCGGCTGGCCGCGCTGCCGCATCACCGCCTCGACGCGAAGCAGGAAGGCGTGTGGGAACTCGGCAGTCCGGCGCCCGCGCAGTTCGCGGTCGTGACCGAGATCGTCGAGTACGTGACGTGGATCGGTGGCCAGTTCAGCGATGCCGCCACGCGCCGTGAGCGTTTCGTGGAAGGGATGAAGCGCATCGAGTTGCACGAGCGTGCGCTGCTGGCGGCGTTGCTCGACGGTCAAGGTGGGCGGCGCGGTTTGCGGCGACTCGATGGCGTTGAGGTGTTCTGGGATCATGCCGATCTTACGAAGCGCGACCTGATCCTGGGTATCGGCTTCGCGAATCTGAGCCCGACCGACGCAGTGCGCGAGTACGAGAAGCGCGGCGTAATCGTCTACGAACGGATCGCCTCGAGTCTGTACTCTGGCCGCATGCTGAAGTCGTTCAATCTGGCGGGCGCAGTGCGGATTTCGCCGTTGCATTGCCATGCACCCAGCGACGTCGAACGCTTTCTTTCTATTACAGAAGCGCTGACGACACTGTAAGGCTGTCAGGCAACGGTGCCGCGCCCATACGCAGACCCCAATTACGGGGCGCACAGAAAGTATTGCGCCCCTTTACTTACGCGCCTCACTCAATACTTCTACCGCGCCGATGCATCAACGCTTACCGCCGACGCTTACAGCACCGCAGGTAATCCGTAGAAACACAACCGTAGCCAAACTGTAGCGTCGTTTGTCTAGGATGCCTCCATCGCCCATGTATCGATCAATGGAGGTACCGGATGCTCAGCCACCACGAACTTGCGACACTCATGCTGCTTGGCGACACGGACAAGCGGCTGGAAGCTTTTGATCCGGACGTACTGGCCTTACGCCGTTACGAGTTAGTGGAAGTCCGGCAGCGTGGCCGCCAAGGTTCGACACTGCAGTTGACCCGTCAGGGTCGTGAATTACTGGAGCGTCTGCGCACCGGCGCACCGCAATGAGCCGAAGACGGCGCGATCGGAACTCACCCCGCATGCCCGACCGTGTGCATCGCGCCGCCGCCGAAACCCGGCCAGGAAGACCCATCCCTTACGTAGGCTCACGGCCTGCCAAACGTTTGCGCCATTTGAGCGATTATGTCTGACGATTGAGAGGGTTAAAGATTTGCGTTTTGCATGTCGTTATCCAGTCAAATAAGTCAGGACCATCGCACATACCCGTGCCTCATGAAGACGCGGGATGCGCGAGGCAATAGCTCTACGGGGGATTGAATTTTGAATCAGCAACGATCGCCATGGTCGCGCGCAGCGGCTCCGGGCGAAGTCATCTATTCCGAAGGCTTCGCAGGCGACGCCGTCATCTACGTAATCGCAGACGGCAAAGTCGAAATCTCCACTCAATGCGACGAAAAGAAAGTCATTCTCGCCACGCTCGGCAAGGGTGAATTTTTTGGCGAAGCCTCGTTGTTGCCGGCCGAACCACGAGCGCACACCGCGAAAGCCATCAGCTTCTGTCAATTGACCGTCATCGCGGCAAGCGTGGTGGAAGAGGAGCTCGAGCGCGTATCGCCGCTGCTGCGCCATATCGTGCGCACGATGATTCGACGCGTGAAGAAGAAGGACGATGTCCTTGCCACCAACACGCATGCTGATTTTCTGCCCGGTGTTCTCTCCTACGCGCATGTGCTGTCGCTGATGGCGGGGATTGAGAGCGCGGACCGGGTGGACGGACGCTCGCGCCGCGGTCAGGGGGAGGAGTGCTCGGTGCCGCTGCCCGAAGTCATCAAGAAGTGTCATGCGATTGCCGGTCATTCCCGTCCGCATGTGATGGCGATGCTCAAGCGCATGGAAAAACTCAACCTCGTCACGCTCGAACCAGGCCGCTCCGATCGCGTGAGCACCTTGTCGGCGCGCTATTCGGCGCAGGACGGCGCAGCCGGCCGGCAGCTCGTGACGTTCGATCCCGTACGGATCACGGAACGGGCTCAGCAGGTGGCGGACCACGATCTCGACGTGTCGATCAATAGCGAACTGGAACTGATCGAACTGGCCGACCTGGAAGCCCTGATCGGCGTCGACAAGAATCTGATTCTCAACAAGCTCTCGCATGCGGAAATCGCCGAAGACATCTTCGCTTTCCGCAAGACCAAGGTGTTGAATTACGTCGAGGAAAAGGGCATCACGTATTTTTCCAAGCGTGCTCCCCGTGGTGCAAGCGAGTTGAAGTCGCTGGCCGATCTGGAGTTTGTCGACCAGCGAACCTTGTTCGAAGCCATCAGCGCTTTCGACACCTATGACCTCGCGAAACTGCTTTCCGCCGTGACCGGCGAGCCGATCTGCGATCGCCTGTTCTCGGTGATGACCGAAGCGCGCAAGAAGGAGGTGTCGTGGGTCATGCGCCGTGAGATCAAGATCGATCCGCTCGAGATCGCCGAGATCGAGGAGCGCTTCATCGAGACCGTGCGCACGATCAAATCGCCGGCTGCCGCGCCGCTTTCCAACGTGGATGCCTGACGCCTGACGGTCGGACCACGGACGCTTTCAGGTCCGGTCCGATCACTGACGCAGCCGTTCGAGGGGATGTATGGATCTTTTGACGCTATTCGGCGCGCTGTTCGGCGTGACCGCCATCGTGGCCGGATTTTCGCTCGAGGGTGGTCACTTCACCTCGCTGTTTCAGCTGGAGGCGTTCGTCATCGTTTTGGGCGGCACCTTCGGCGCGGTGATGATCCAGAACACGTGGGCGAGGTTTTATGACGGCATAAAGCAGCTGCGGCTCGCGTTCGTGAAAGCGCGGCAGGTCGACCGGCAAAGCTTGTCGATTCTGCTCGAGTGGGGCGATCAGGCGAAGCTGAACGGCATGCTCGTATTCGAGTCGATCGAGGCGGGCAACATCAATCCGTTTGCCAAACGAGGTCTCGAGCTTCTGGCCAACGGGGTGTCGACTGCCGTGCTCGAAGACGCCCTGCAACGCGAACTGGATGCCTACGAGCGCAACCACATGGCGGCTGCCCGAATATGGCAGCAGGCCGGCGGCTATGCGCCCACGTTCGGCATCTTGGGGGCGGTGCTCGGCCTGATTCAGGTCACGGGCCATATGCTCGAGCCGGCGCAACTCGGGCAGGGGATTGCGGTCGCCTTTGTGGCGACGCTATACGGTCTCGCGTTGGCGAATCTGGTCTTTCTGCCGCTGTACGGAAAGATCAGGGCACAGGTGGATAGCGAATTGCGCTTCAGACGTTTGTACCTCGACGGCTTGCTCGCGATTTCGCGCAAGGAGTCGCCCCATACGATCGAAACCCGGCTCGCGGGCGATGTCCGGGAACGATCGGCTGAGTTGCTGGGATAACCCGGGATTGCCTTGGGATAACACCGGATAGCCGGCCTCGCTCGGTCGGCGCTAGCGCGCGAGGCGCCCATTCAAACGCAATTCGGACAATTCGGAAGCAGACGTTTCGAGCATGACAATCTCCTCGGGTAACAAGCGCCTTGCGGCGGACAAAGCCGGCTATCGGCACGACGATGACGACGGCGATGGCGAGGCGCAATCCGGACGCTGGTTGATCTCGTACGCGGACCTCATCACCACCTTGATGGTGCTGTTCCTCGCGCTTTACGTGCTGCAGTTGGCGAAAACCCGGGAGCTCGAAGTCAGGATGCTCGAGCGCCGCGACGTGAAAACGGCGACGGCCGCCAGCAGCGCCCACGCTCCGGTAGCCACCGTTCCCGGCGCACCGGAAGCCGCGAGGCGGCAGCTTCTTTCCTTGCTGGCGCCGCTTCAGGACAACCGCCAGATCACGATTTCGAATGCCTCACAGGGCGTGGAAATCGCCATCAACGCAAAAATTCTCTTCAACTCGGGCGACGCGCGCTTGTTGCCGGAGTCGTTCGGCGTTCTGGAACAGATCGCAGGGGCGCTGCGCGACCGCTCAAAGAACAACATCCTCGTCGAGGGGCATACGGACAGCGTGCCGATATCGACCGCGAAGTACGAGTCCAACTGGGAGCTGTCGTCGGCACGCGCCGGCGCCGTGGTTCGATTCTTTGCCGACACGGGCATTGAAGCTCACAGAATGGCCGCCATTGGCAGGGCGGACAACTTCCCCCTGATCATCGGCGACGATGCCGCGGCGCGCGCCGCGAATCGCCGCGTCACCATCCTCGTGGAATATTGATTCGCAAGCAGAGTGAGTACGCTGCGCATCAACATGGATATCTCCACGGTCCACATGAATCAAAACCGGCCATTTCTTGCCGAATCTTACTCAGCGTTGAACTAAGCCGGACACCATGTGCCTCGCGAGCGTCCAAGGGCGCTATGCGACGCGCCAGATGTGAAGTTTTTGATCCGCCGCTCGCAAAACCCCATCGTTTGAAACGCAGCTTTTCGCCGCGTGACGCGCTTCCAGCAAGGCGCTGCGCCTGGTGAGAGGCGAAGCGGGCGCATCGCTTACGTCACACAAAAAAATGTGTGCGGCTGCCGCCTTGTCCCGCGTCCAAGCGATTCATAAATCCTCCGTCAATCCCCGTAGTGCGGGCCAGCACACATAGCGATGCAAGCGCGGGGTGCGTCAATCTCGCAACCTGTCGGCCACAACGACGGCTTGCTGTCTCAAGCTTGCGACACACCGGTCCGCGATCCGTAAAAGCTACTTTTGTGTGTTGAGACCCGGCATTTTTGACCTGGGTATTCGTCAAACCATTGCCAGTTCTTGTGGCCAAGGGTTTCCCCACCCTCCTGAAAGCACGCGTCGCGCATCGCGGCAACCCGCCGCTACGGCCGCTCACGGCGTATCAAACACGAATCATCGCGTGATGCGAACTCCCTTCTGCGGGGTACGCCGAATCGGACTGCTCCGTCCAGCAAGGCTTTGATGGCACATGGCACAGCGCGTGCAATAAGCGAGTCACAAAGCGAAACACGTTGCAGCCGGGAAGCAGCAAACGAGCAGTAGCAGCAGAAAAAATCCCGGCAGCAGCAACAGTCTTCGTAGAACGCGTCGGGGAGTTCAACGCGCTTTACGGGGTGCGGCGGGGCCAACGAAAAACGGATGTCGATAAAGCACGGCACGAACGATCGATACGGGGTATCGACGATTCGCGACCGGGACGACGTGAAGCGCTGACCTCGCCACTTTTTCCGTCTCTGTGGACGGGCCTCAACGCCGCACCAGCGGACCTGTTTTCAGGCAGATGGGGCGGCACAAACCGAAGTCAACTTTCACTCTTACGGGGGTTAGCATGAAGAACACGATCCAACAATTTCTGCGCGAAGAAGACGGTGTTGCAGCGATCGAATACGGCCTGCTGGCCGGGCTGATTGCGGTGGCGATCATTGCGACTGTGACGACGATGGGTACGAACCTGAAAGCCGTGTTCACCACCATCTCGAACAAGTTGGCCACTGCCGCGGCCTGACGTACCGCACAGCCCCAGCCGCAAAACCGATCGCCCGCCCTGTCTCGACGTTCTTTCGAGATAGGGTAGCGGCGGCTCGGCGCTTAAAAGAAGCGACTCCAGAAGGGCAATTCGATCCTTGAAACGGAGCAGACAATGAACGGGGTTCCTTTTCCGGTTGGACCGTGCGTAATGACGTTGGCGTTGCTCGTCGCCTTGTGGGACTTGCAAACGCGCCGGATTCCTAACTGGTTGGTGGCGACAGGATTGATCGTAGCGATACCGGTGCAATGGTTCACGCAGGGCGGTGTCGACGGGATGCAGATGTGGCTGGGCGGCATGCTCGTAGGCGGCGCGATATTTCTGCCGGGCTACGCGATGCGGCTGATGGGGGCGGGCGACGTGAAGCTGATGGCAGCAATCGGCGCTTTCTGCGGCGCGTACGGCGCACTCGAAATAGGTTTGGTGACCTGTGTGATTGGCGGAATCGGGTCGCTTGCAATATTGCTCCGGCGGCGCCAGATGCGCGCCGGACTGAGCGGAGTGGCGACATTGCTGATCAGTTGCACGACGCCGGGAAACGGCACAAAGCAACGGCTGGGCAGTGTGGCTGAGAGTAGTGCGACGGGGACCATGCCGTACGGAGTGGCCATAGCAATAGGTAGCGCACTCGTGTTGTTCTACAGCGTGTGACGCAGACCCGCAGGCAAAAAATCGGGGGTTGAAAATGAAAAACGCGCGCGCTGTAACGATGCTGCTGATCGCGACGCTGGCCGGTCTCACCGCGGTGGTATTCGCCTCGCGCTGGATGGCTTCGCAGGCGTCGAATGCTACGACCAAAATCGTGGTAGCCGCAACCGATATCAATCTCGGTCAGCGGATTGGACCAGACTTCCTCAAAGTCGCCGAATGGCCGTCGGACAGCGTGCCGCCCGGCGCGTTCACCGACGTCCAGAAACTCGATGGTCGCGTGATAAAGGAAAGCCTCTTGCATGGTGAACCGATTGTCGACGCGAAGCTGACACCGGTCGGCACGCTCGGTGGTCTGTCGGCGGTCATCGGCGAAGGCAAGCGGGCCATCACGGTGCGGGTGAACGACGTGATCGGCGTAGCAGGCTTCGCGTTGCCGGGCAACTACGTCGACATCATCGTCAACACGCAGAAAGACAATCGTGATCCCGGTACGCAGCGCGATCAGAACATTTCGAAGATCGTGCTCGAAAAGATTCTCGTGCTGGCCGTCGCTCAGGAAGTGGGCCGCGACGAAACCAAGCCGAAGGTGGTCGATGCGGTGACGCTCGAAGTGTCGCCGGAACAGGCCGAGAAAATCGACCTGGCGCGCAGCATCGGCACGCTCTCACTGGTGTTGCGCAACCAGATCGACCCGCAGGCGATCGACACTGCCGGCGCGACCAAGGCAACGCTGCTCAAGATGCCGGTTGCAGTAGTCGCCGCGTCTGAACCGAAACCGGTGCACATCGTACGGAAAGTGGCGGTGCGCGCGCCGGGCAACTGTGTCCGCGTGCTCGACGGTGCCGACGCACGACAAGAATGCTTTTGACAGGCCTTAGCCTGCAAGCCGTGACCGATATGCGTGGCTGACTACCAGGTCCAGCGCGTTAAAAAAACGGCACATAACGGGGGTAGGACATGAAAGCCAGAACGAATCAGCGCGCTAGCGCGCCGCAGGACCCGCTTGGCCCAGGTGAATCGCGCGGATTGCATGCGCGCTCAGCCCGCGGCCGGACCCGGATCGCTGAAGCTTGCACCTGCGTGGTGGTCGGACTGTATCTGTCAATGCTGCCGGTCGCGCAAGCGGCCGGACAGAATGCGGCTGCCAATGTGCCGAGTTTGCCGGATATGCCGGTCACGATGGCGTCAAACGGAGCCGTGCATCTGACCATCGCGGCAACGGGCATGAGCGGCGGCGCCTCTTCCGGCGGCGCGGCCCAGGCCAGCCGCGGACCCAACTGCAGTGGCCCTGTTGCCGAACATACCTCGGTGACGATCCCGGTCGGCAAATCCGCGATGGTCGATGTGCGCGAACCCGTGCGCAGCCGCACCGTCGGTAATCCGTCGATCGTGCAGGCGATGCTGGTGTCACCGCAAACGCTTTATCTTCTCGGCTCGGACGTCGGTGCCACCAACATGATCGTGCAAGGCCGCAGCGGCTCCTGCACGATTATCGACGTGAGCGTCGGCGCGGACCCGGGCGGCCTGCAGCAGACGCTCGCCGCGCTGATGCCGGAGGAAACCGGCATCCAGGTCAAAACAGCCGCCGATACGCTGGTGCTGACCGGCACGGTCACTGATGCAGTCAAGGCCGAGCGCGTGATGGAACTGGCGCGCGCCTTCGTGGCCCGGCCGACCACCGCGTTGCAAGGCGGTGCGCAGATGGGAAGCGGTCCGTTGCCGATCGGTGCGGCGCCGCGCGCGATGGGCGTGCCAGCGCCGGCACCGGCGCTCGGTGGCGGGAGTGGCGAGCGCATCATCAACATGATGCATGTGGCTGCACCGCAGCAGGTCATGCTCGAAGTGAAGGTCGCCGAAGTCTCGAAGACGCTGATCGACCAGCTCGGCGTCGCGGCCAACATCCAGGGTGGCATCGGCAGCTGGAGTTTCGGCTTGCTGGCCAATTACCTGTCTGGCGGGTTGAGCGCGCTGACTGCCTCGAAGGCGAACAATCTGCCGCTCAACCTCGCGGTCGATGCGCAGAAAACCGATCAACTCGTGAAGATCCTCGCCGAGCCGAATCTGATGGCGATCAGCGGCCAGGAAGCGAGCTTTCTCGCGGGTGGCAAGGTCTACATTCCCGTACCGCAAAGCAACGGCGCTGGCGGCACGACGATCGTGCTGCAGGAAGAACAATACGGTGTCGGGCTAACCTTCACGCCGACGGTGCTCGAAGGCGGCCGTATCAATCTCAAGGTCTCGCCGGAAGTGTCAGAGCTGTCGTCGACCGGTGTGGTGGTCACTGCCGGCAACTCGAACACGACGTCGATCCTGCCGCTGATCACGACGCGGCGCGCCTCGACCACGCTGCAGGTGTTCGACGGTCAGAGCTTCGCGATCGGCGGTCTCCTGAAGAGCAATGTGACCGGCTCGATCAAAGGTCTGCCTGGCGCGGCTGAACTGCCGGTGCTCGGCGCGCTGTTTCGCAGCACCAGCTACGAGCAGGACAAGACCGAACTGGTGTTTGTCGTGACGCCGCGTCTCGCCAAGCCGCTGCCGCAGCACTATCCGCTGCCGACCGACGGTTTCAGCGACGCCAACGAAGGGAACGTGTATCTGACCGGCCATATGGAAGGCACGAAGCGCGCCGCGCCTGCAGCGGGGGCCATGGCACCGGTTGCACCGAATTCGCCGAACGCGCCTTCGACACCGGCCGCGCCTGACACGCCCGCGGCAATCAGCCAGACACCTGTCGTGACTACGCCAGTCGCAACGCCGGCCACGTCGACGCATCCGTTGCCACCCACGCAACCCAAGCCAGGCCAGGACGATCGTACGCCGGCCCCGGTGGCCGCGACCACCCCGGCCCGGTCATCGACGGCAACGGCTGGCGGCGCGTCGCAATTGCTCACCGCTGTGAAGCCCGACCCCGCCCACGACGCTGCGCTCGTCAGCCAGGCATCGGCGGCCGGCGCCGACTCACACGCCGCGCGCTGAATCGCGACTCATCGGAGATCGACATGACATCCACCAAGACACTGATCCGCGCTGCCGTGTGCGCAGGTCTGAGCGCCGCGCTCGCCGGCTGCTTGACTTCAACCCCGCACTGGGACGCGACGTTCGGCGACTCAGTCAACCAGATCAAGGAAATGCAGACGCTCAACCCGCAAGCCTCGGCCAATACCGATCCGGTCGCGGGCGTCGACGGCAATGCGGCGGCCGCAGCACAGAAGAGCTACACCAAATCGTTCACGGCACCGCCTCCGCCGACCAACAGCCTCACGATCGGCGTCGGCTCATCGAGCAGCTATTGAAACAGCGCGGCCAGGCGGCTCGGGCTCGAGCCAGCGGAGACACACCATGATCGACATTCTCCTGATTTCGTCCAGCGCGGAGCGCGCGCCGCACATCGCAGCGCGTCTCGAAGCCAGCGGCGTTGCGTTCCGTCTGCGCACGCTGCACGGCACCGCGAAGCAGTTGCGCGTGCATGCTGCGGCGATCAAGAGCGCGGATCTGCTGATCGTCGACGATGCCGAGTTGACGCCACGCGAACTGGGTGGCGTGGAAGAGGCGTTGTCCCACACGCCGAATCTGCACTGCATGCTGGTGACGCCCGCACCGTCGACCACGCTCCTGGTGGCGGCGATGCGCGTGGGCGTGCGGCACGTGCTTTCCTGGCCGCTCGACGAACGCGAAATCGGCGATGCGCTCGCGCATATCTCGGCGAAGAAAACCGCAGGCGTGCGTCGCGACGGACGCGTAGTGTCGTTCACATCGTGCAAAGGCGGCAGTGGCACCACGTTGATCGCCGTGAATCTCGCCTACACACTGGCCGCGTTGCGCGACAAACGCGTGCTGCTGATCGATCTGAACCAGCAGTTCGCCGACGCGAGCCTGCTGGTGGCCGATAAGCCGCCACCCGCGACGCTGGCTGACCTGTGCGGGCAGATCGACCGCCTCGACGTGGCGCTCTTCGAAGCTTGCGTGATGCACGTGCACGCGAATCTCGACGTACTGGCCGGCGCGGGCGATCCGGTCAAATCGGGTGAACTGCGCGCCGCGCATCTGGAGCGGATTCTGACGCTGGTGCGTGAGCAATACGATGCGGTGTTGATCGACGTCGGCCAGAACGTCAACCCGTTGGCGATTCACGCGCTCGATCACAGCGACTCGATCTGGATGGTGGTGCGGCAGAACATCCTGTATCTCCATGCTGGCCGCCGCATGCTCGACATCTTCAGGGAGCTCGGCTATCCGGCGAGCAAGGTCAAGGTGATCGTCAACCAGTACGACAAGAAGGCGCGCATCGATCTCGCGACGCTCGAAGCAACGCTCAACGCAAAGGTCGCGCACCGGCTGCCGCGCGACGAGAAACAGGCGACTGAGGCGCTGAACCATGGCGTGCCGCTAGTGACGTCGGCGAAAGGCAGTGCGCTTGCACACGGCATCTCGCTACTGGCCGAGATGCTCTGGCCGCAGCCTGTAAGGGCGCGCAAGAGTGTGCTCGGGCGTCTGTTCGCAAGCAGGACGAATACTTCTAATCCGTCGAACGCATCGAAATCGCCGCCGCAACTGAAGGCCGGACATTGAACCCGGCCAGGTCCGACTGAGCCCGGTTGCCATCGAAAAGAAAAGCGGAGAGCACCATGTCATTGCGCGAACAGTTAATGATGCAAAACGGCACCATGCCGTTCGACGGCAGCAGCGGAAGCACCGCGGCAGCAGCGGGCGTTGCGGCCGAAAGCCTCGCGGCACGGCGCGCGTACCAGCAACTCAAGATGAACGTTCATCAGGCGATCATCGACCGGGTCGAGCTCGACAAGCTGCAACGCCTGTCGCCGGAGCAGATCAAGCGCGAACTCGCGCAACTGGTGGAGCGGATCCTCGAGGAAGACAAGATTCCTATGAACGAGCTCGAGCGCCGCCGTCTCGCGCAGGACGTTCACGACGAAATGGTTGGGCTCGGCCCGCTCGAACCGCTGCTCAACGACCCGACCATCTCAGACATTCTTGTCAACACGTCGCAGCACGTGTACGTGGAGCGGCGCGGCCGCCTCGAACACACCGACGTGACCTTCTACGACGACGCGCATCTGATGAAAATCATTGAGCGCATCGTCTCGCGGGTGGGTCGCCGGATCGATGAGTCCACGCCGATGGTCGACGCGCGTCTGCCCGACGGCTCTCGTGTCAACGCGATCATTCCGCCGTCGGCGATCGACGGTCCGCTGGTGTCGATTCGTCGCTTCGCCGTGAATCCGCTGACGGTTGCCGACATGATTAACAACCAGAGTTTTACGCCCGCGATGGCGCAATTGCTCGAAGCGCTCATCAAATCGAAGCTGAACGTACTAATTTCGGGCGGCACAGGCAGCGGTAAGACCACGTTGCTCAATCTGCTCTCCGGCTTCATTCCCGAAGATGAGCGCGTCGTCACGATCGAAGATGCCGCAGAACTGCAGATGCGCCAGCAACACGTGCTGCGACTCGAGACGCGGCCGCCGAACATCGAAGGCAAGGGTGAAATCTCGCAGCGCTCGCTGGTACGCAACGCGCTGCGGATGCGCCCCGACCGCATCGTGCTCGGCGAAGTTCGCGGCGCCGAAGCGCTCGACATGCTGCATGCAATGAACACCGGCCACGAAGGGTCGATGGCGACGCTGCACGCGAACACGCCGCGCGATGCGTTGACGCGGCTCGAAAATATGGTGGGCATGGCGGGCCTGACGATGCCAATCAAGGCGGTGCGCCAGCAGATCGCATCGGCGATCACGGTGGTGGTGCAGGCTTCGCGTTTGACCGACGGCCGCCGCAAGCTGATGAGCATTCAGGAAATCACCGGTATGGAAGGCGACATCATCAACATGCAGGAAATCTTCACGTTCAAGCGGACCGGCGTCGACGAAAACGGCATGATCAAAGGGCATTTCTGCGCGACCGGCGTACGACCGAAGTTCTGCGAGCGGCTGGCGGGTTTCGGCATTGCGTTGCCGGACCAGATGTTCGATCCGGCACGGCGCTTCGAGGTATGAGCATGCCTAACACAATGGCTTCAGGGAGGCGGATATGAACACTTCGTTTATCGGCTTTGCGGTGCTGGCGTTTCTTGCGATCGTGCTGCTGATCGAAGCCGTCTATCTGTTCTGGAACAGTCGTCATGGCACGGCCGTCAAGCGCATGGATGAGCGCCTTCGCGCAATCTCGGCGGGCGGTAATGTCAGCAAGGAGCAAATGTCGATCCTCAAGCAGCGCCTCTTGAGCGAATCGCCGTTTGTCACACGGCTGCTGCTGCGTGTGCCGCGTGTGCATACGCTCGACCGGCAGTTGCAGCAGGCCGGGATGCGCTGGTCAGTGGCGCGGTTTGCCACCTATACGCTGTTGTGCGCCGTCGCCGGCGCCGTGCTGGGCTTCCTGATGCAGGTGCCAGCTATGGTGATAGTGATTCTGGCAGGGGTGCTGAGCCTGCTGCCCGTGATGATCCTGCGCCGCAAGCGCGCGAAACGCGTGCTGCAACTTGAACGCCAGTTGCCCGACGCAGCCGACCTGATTGCTCGTGCCCTGCGTGCGGGCCACTCGTTGCCCGCCGCGCTCGGCATGGTCGGCGAGGAACTGCCCGAGCCGCTCGGAGGCGAATTTGCGCTGGTGTTCGACGAGATCAACTATGGCGTGTCGATGAACGACGCGCTCCTGAACATGGTGAACCGCGTACCGGTCGAGGATCTGCGCTACTTCGTGATTGCTGTGCTGATTCAGCGTGAAGCGGGCGGCAATCTGGCGGAGATTCTCGGATGCATCGCCGGCATCATTCGCGAGCGCTTGAAGCTTCTCGGCAAGGTGCGGGTGCTGTCGGCAGAAGGGCGGTTGTCGGCATGGGTGCTCGGCGTCCTGCCGTTCGCGATTCTCGGCCTGCTATCGGTCCTCAATCCGGGTTATATCACTGTGTTCTGGAAAGACCCGGCGGGTGTGCAACTTGCCGGTATCTCACTCACGATGATGCTGTTCGGCATCTTGTGGATGCGCAAAGTCGTGCGCATTCGTATCTAGACCGCTGGTTCCAAAGGTTCGGAAAGAGGAGCGCGGGTTCTGCCCGCAGACCATGAAAACAGAACAGATCGTTATGCTGGGGGTGATGTTCCTGATCGTGTTCGGCGCCGCGCTGAAAGCGATGATGCTGCTGAAACCCGATCCGGTGCAGCAGCGCATCGAGAAGGTCGGACAGTCCGGCGCCACGAACCATGCCGATGCAGAAGACGAGGCCGGTGCACAGAAGAGCTGGGTCGAAACCGTCACCAAGGTATCGGAGCGTGTCGCTAGGCTTTCGCTTCCGAAAGACGACTGGGACAAGTCGGCTCTGCGCCTGCGCTTTGCGAATGCGGGCATTCGCACGCCATCGGCGCCGGCCATCTATTTCGCCGCCAAGACGCTGCTGGCGCTCGTTCTGCCGGCCGTTGCGCTAATCTTTCTCGGCAACAGTTTCGACGCTGACAAGCGGATCTGGTTGTTGCTGGCGGAGTTGGGGGTGTCGGCGGTCGGTTTCTATTTGCCGAACCTGGTACTCACACGTCTGATCGAAAACCGCCAGCGCAAGCTGTTCGAAGACCTGCCCGACGCGCTCGACCTGATGACCGTGTGCGTGGAAGCGGGCCTCGGGCTCGATGCGGCGATGATGCGTGTCACCCAGGAAATCGGCGTCAAGAGCCACACGTTGAAGGACGAGTTCGAGATGGTGCTGCTGGAATTGCGTGCCGGATCGGGTCGCGACAAGGCGTTGCGCAATCTGTCGCTGCGCACCGGCGTGGATGATATCGACACACTCGCCGCGATGCTGATTCAGGCAGACCGCTTCGGCACTAGCGTCGGCGATTCGCTACGCGTTTATACCGACAACCTGCGCACCAAACGGCGCTTGCGCGCCGAAGAGCAGGCTGCGAAGATCGCATTAAAACTGCTCTTTCCTCTGATGTTTTTTATTTTCCCGACGCTTCTGGCCGTGCTAGTCGGTCCGTCGGCGATCCAGGTCGTGCGTCAGCTGTTCCCGGCCATGGCTGCCATGTCGGGTGGTTGAGCGATCGAGCGCACCGTATCTACCGGGGAATTACATGTTTGCGTCGAGCCCGTTTCCTGAACTGCTGCGCCACGTTACTCACTGGTTGGGCGGCTATGCGCTCGCACTGGTGATGATGGCTGTGGGCGCGGCGCTAGAGCGGCGCTGGCCTGTCGTGTTGCTGCAATCGCGCGCCGGGATACGCTTTAACCTCATCTACGCGGCGCTGTACATGGTGCTCGCAGAGGTAATGCGGCCGCTGACAGCAGTGATCAGCGTCGCAGTGGTCAACGCGCTCGGCGGCGGCTGGGTCGTGCTCGCCTCGCAGGGGTGGGGCGCATTGGCTTCCATCGTGGTCGTGGTATTGACGATCGATCTGCTGGAATATGCATTTCACCGCTTGCAGCATGCATGGCCCGTGCTATGGAAGTTGCATTCGCTGCACCACAGTGCCGCTGATTTCAATGTCACGGTGACGTTCCGGCATCACTGGTTCGAAGTGTTCATCAAGGGCTGTCTGCTCTATCCGGTGGTCGGCGTGCTATTCAAGGTCGAGCCATGGATTGTCGGCGTGAGCTCCATCGTGTTCATGTTCGGCAATTATTTCGCGCATATGAATCTGCGCGTCGACCTGGGCCGCTTCACGACTTGGGTCAACAATCCGCAGTATCACCGCTTGCATCACTCGATCCGCGCCGAGCACTTTGATCACAACTTCACGCAACTGCTGCCGCTGTGGGACCACCTGTTCGGCACGTTGTGGGTGCCGGCAAAGCACGAATGGCCCGCCACCGGTCTGAACGACGGCGCGCAACCGCGTTCGTTGCTGGGTGCGCTGAGCTGGCCGCTGCGCTCGCAGACCGGCGGGAGCGCCAGATTGGACGGCGAGCGGATTGCAATCCTGAACAAGGAGGCGAAATGAAAGCCACTTGCAAAGTTACTCGTCCGGGATTCGCACAACGGAAGACGCGCAAGCAACGCGGCGTAGCGACGATTGAATTCGCACTGCTCGCGCCGGTGCTGTTCCTGCTGTTGTGCATTGCGATGGATTTGGGGGTTGCGTTGTGGGTCAACCTGACGATGCAGTACGCCGTGCGGGAAGGCGCGCGTTACTCGGTGACCGGTCAAAGCAACCTGGATCCGAACGCAACCAATCAGCAGCGCTATCTGGCGATCGTGCAGGAAATCAAGGACAGCTCGATGGGACTCTACACGCTCGTTTCGCCGAGCTATGTGATCACCATCAACGGAGCAACCCAAACCTACAACACGCAGACCAGTTACAGCACCGGCATGTTCGGCAATCCGGGCGACATCGTCGTGTTGCAGATCAATTGCATCTGGCCGCTGCTGACACCGCTGGTCAAGCCGTTTTTTGCCAACGGCCAGTTCAGTTTTAGCGTCGCGGCGACAATGCGTAACGAGGGCTTCTGACATGCGCACCCGTTCTTCGCCAAGAAGCCGCCACGCAACCAGAGGCATCGTCAGCGTGGAAATGGCGCTGTTGCTGCCGGTGCTGGTGGCGCTCGCATTGCCCGTCTACGACATTGCGCGCAACATCCAGGCACAGATGATTCTGATCAACGTGAGCCGCGAGGGCGCGAGCCTGTCGTCGCGGGCATCGCTTACGTATCCGATGCAGACCATCATGTCGTCGTTGACTTCGACCACTCCGCCACTGGATATGGACGCGCACGGGATGATCTACATCACCGAAATCATGGGCAACAACAACTGCGACAGCAACGGCAACAACTGTACCGGCGTCGTGGTCGCCCAGTATCGCTGGAACGGCGGCAATTATTTCCCGGCGAGCCAACTGTGGAGTTGCGGCAGCAGCGGCACACGCTGGGCGACCGACGGCAGCGGCAGTTGCAGCGGCATTCCGGCGGCAGGGACCAAGTCGCCGGTGGTGAACCTGCTACAAGGCAAGCTTTCCGATGGCCAGATCGCCTATGCAGTCGAGACGTTTTATTTGCAAACACCGCTGCTTGGTTCACTGGATCTGGGCAACGGCGTCAAGACACCGGCGCTCTCGCCGAATCTCTATGCGATGACGGTGTTCTGATTCAAGCAGGTACTGACTCAAAATAAAAAAGCGCAGGTCGGGGGATTCAATGAAAAGAATAGCGGCACATAAACGGCAGAAAGGCTCGGTCAGCATCATCGTTGCGGTGTCGCTGATTGCTTTGCTGGGCATTCTCGGGCTTGCGGTGGACTCCGGTTTCGGCTACATGATCAAGGCGCGGCTCGACGCCGCTACCGACGGCGCGGTGATCGCGGCCGGCGAAGCAGTCACGCGCGGCAACAACCAGACAGAGCAGACCGCGAACGCGCAGCAGGCGGCCACCGCTTTCTTTGCTGCAAATTACCCGGCGGGCTTTCTCGGGTCGAGCGTAACGGCGGGTACGCCGTCGATCGTGTTCAATGCCGGCACGGTCACCATCGGCATGACGGCGCAAGCGAGCGTGCCGGTCACGTTTATGCAGACGCTCGGGTTCAAGGTGCTGAATGTGAGTGCTTCGTCGCAGGCCATCCGCAAGACGCTGGATATGGCGTTCGTGATCGATAACACCGGCTCGCTGAACACGTCCGGCGTGCCGGCTGCGGTGCGCTCGAATGCGGTTGCGTTCCTGAACAATTTCGATGTGACCAACGATCGCGTGGCGCTGATGCACTTCGCGTACGGCACCGTGGTGGACGTGCCGTTCAACGGCAATACACGCGGCTTCGATCGCACGACGATGGACGCCGATATCAACAAATACACCTTCAACGGCAGCACCAATTCAGCTGAAGCGATCTGGAATGCGCGCAACCAGTTGAATACGGTGATCACGCAACCGTCCAGTCTGCGAGTGATCGTGTTCTTCTCGGACGGTGCGCCGAATAGTTTCTCGTCGTTCTTCACGACGAATCAGAGCGGCTGCAATAACACGGCCGGTACGATCGCGAGCCCTGATAGCGCGGGGACGATGTCGGGCCTGTACAACATGAACGCGCTGAATCAGGCGCTGGGCTCGCCGTGCTTCCAGAGCAACGCGACCAAGCTCGTCACCGCCATGCCGAAGTGGTACAACGCGCATGACGTCAACGAACAGATCTTTCCGATCTGGCCCGTGACCGCACCTCGCGCTGTGCCGAATGGCAACATCACGTATGTGAACGTCAATCGAGCGTCACGCAATCTGCTCGAAGCAATGGCGGCGCAGGCGCGGATCGAGGGCACGTATGTGTTCACACTCGGTTATGGACCCGAACTCGTCGCGCCGGCCGGCCCGGACAACGAACTAGGCGAGGATGTTCTCAAATGCATGGCCAACACGCCGGATTCGCTGCCCCGTTGCTACAACCCGGCACAACCGGTCGGCGTGTTTTGCTACGCCGCGACACCCGCCGATCTGAAGCCGTGTTTCACGCAACTGGCCTCGCAAATTCTCCGCATTTCCAAGTGAGCACGCCATGACACCGACGACATCTTTGCAGGATCTGCCTCTCGCGCCCAGCCCTGTGGACGTGGCGGCTTTGTCCCGACCATCTTCATCCGCTGCCGATGTAGGCGAGTCCACCGGCTTGCGCCACGCGCTAGTGGAAATCACAGCACGGGCCGGCGCCGCGACGATGCTGAGCCTGTTCGCCTATGCGGCGATCATTCAGTGGCGCGCGGCGCCCTCTCGGATCACGTTGCTGCTGCTGGTGGTGGCCGCGTGTGTGACAGTCGGTCTTTCGCTGTTTTCGCGCGTGCCGATGAAGCGCGACTGGCGGCTGTTCGCGTTCATCTGTTCGATGGGCGGCACGTATTATTTCCTCGCTGTGCGTCTTGCACCCGGCGCGCAACTGGTGCCGGAGATGGTCGGTGCATCGTTGCAACTGCTGGGGATTCTCTGGCAACTGTTCGCGAAGGCGTCACTGCGCCGTTCGTTCGGCATTTTGCCGGCGAACCGCGGCGTCGTATCGCGCGGGGCATATCGCTTCGTGCGTCATCCGATGTATCTGGGTTACTTCATCACCGACATCGGCTTTCTGCTAGTGAACTTCGGCCTGCAAAACCTGCTGGTGTACGGCTGCCAGTTTGCCTTGCAGGTCGGACGGATCGTGCGGGAAGAGCAGCTTCTATCGGCTGACGAAAGTTATCGGACGTACAAGGGGCGGGTACGTTATCGCGTGATTCCCGGCGTGTTCTAACCAACACTCGCCCCACGCACCGCCTTACCACCCGTCAAACAAACGATCATGGTGGCCACGACGAGCACGCTTAGCGCCACGCGCAAGCCGAGCAAACCCGCGCCGAGTCCGATCAAGGGCGGACCGACCAGGAAGCCGGCATAACCCGCGGTGGCCGCCATCGAAACACCAACAGCCGGCGTAACAGTAGAGCGGCCCGCCGCGCTGAAAATCACCGGAACGATATTCGCGAGGCCGACGCCGACCATGGCAAAGCCCACGCAAGCCGTAAGCACGGTGGGCAGGCTCAACACCAGCGCGAGTCCGGCCGCCGCCAGCAGGCCGCCGAAGCCGACCACCTTGTTCGAACCGAAGCGCCGCACGGACACATCGCCGACGATGCGGCAAGCCGCCATCGAGAACGCAAACGCGGAATAGCCGACTGCCGCGACGCTGGCCGCTTCGCTCAAGGTAGCGCGCAAATACACCGCGCTCCAGTCGGCCACCGCGCCTTCCACCATCATGCAAAGAAACGCGAGCAACGCAAGCTTCATCACTTTGGCGTTGGGCAACGCGAAGCCGCTGGAGGGCGCGGCTTCGCGCGGACCGAGATCACGCAACGCCAGCACCGCGGCGGCGGCCATGAGGACGGCGATGAACACGGCCGGCAGCATGAGACCGCCGATCACGCCGACACCGTTTTTCTGCAGCATGGCGCCCGTCGCTGCGCCGAGCAGGCCGCCCGCACTCCACGCCGCATGGAACGACGACATGATGGGCGACTTCCATTGCGTTTCGATGGTGCTGGCGTGGCCGTTCATCGAGACGTCGAGCGCGCCGTTCGCGGCACCGAGCGCGAGGAGCACGATGCACAGCGTCGCCAGGTTTGGCGCGAAGGCGGGCAGCGGCAGCGCGATGACAAACGCCGCGCCGAGCAGCGCGGTGGCTCGGCCGCTGCCGAAGCGCGGCGCCAGTTGTCCGGCCAGGGGCATCGCGATGATGGCCCCCAGCGCGAAGGCGAATAACGCGATCCCCAACGAAGTGTCGCTGAGCGACAGACTCTCCTTGATGCGCGGCACTTCGACTGCCCAGGCGCCGATCCCGAATCCGTTGGCGAGAAACACGCCGAGGGTGGCTACCCGCTCCTTGAGTGGTTTTATGAGCGGGGTGCTGACCGGATTAGCGAGTGCTTTCATGAGCGCGCCACCATCACGTTGTCGCACACTGCTGCGAGTTGGGCGCGCCGCGCGGCTGTCACATCCGCTTCGACGAATAGATGGTCCACGGCGCGCGCCGGCGCAACGTAAAACGGCGCAGCGGTCATCAGTTTTTCCGACGTCACGGCGATGGCGACCTGGCTGCTGGCCTGCACCATCGCCCGTTTGAGTTCGGCCTCTTCAGCGTCGAACGCGGCGACTCCTTCGTCTGGATCGAACGCGCACGCACCCAGAAAGCAAAAGTCGGCCTTGATCTGCTGGATCTGCAGCAAAGCGGTGGCGCCGGTCGCGCCGGCTGCGTGCTGAGCGATGCGCCCGCCGATGAGAATGATGTCGAAGCCCGGCCGGTTCAGGAGGCGCACGCATGCCTCGGGCGAGTTCGTCACGACGGTTAGATCCGCGTTGTCCGGGAGCGCCGTGGCAATCGCGACGTTGGTCGATCCCGTGTCCAGCAAAATGATCTGCCTCGGCCGGACGATGGACGCAGCGACGACGGCGAGAGATGCCTTCCGATCCACGGCTTCGTGCATGCGGACCGAGGCGTCTACGCCGGCAGGCGAGATCAGCAGGGCGCCGCCGTACACGCGCTTGCAATGGCCCTGATCGGCCAGTTCGCGCAAGTGACGGCGGACCGTATGTTCGGATGTCTGGAGTTCGGTGGCGAGTTCGGACGCCAATACGCGGCCCTGTGTCCGCAGCCGTTCCAGAATCTGCCGCTCCCGTTCCTCGGGCAAAAGCCCGTCCACTGCATCCTGCCGCGTTCGTTGCATGACTTCACCTTGCTCGATTGTGAAACGATCATAATCGAGCATAATTTAACGTAAACGAGCAGGCCGAGCAACGGTGTAGTCGAAATTCTGTTGAAAGGGCAGGTTGGGCAGGTCGTTAAGGCGCCGGCGGGGTGGTCTGCGATCTGCTTAAAAGGGTCGGAGGCCTGTAATCGCCGAGGCCGCAATCCACGCGCGCCATTGCGACGTGAAATTGAATTCGGCATCCATTGCAAATGCCGAGTCGAGCGCTTCATTGAGCGTCGCTCCGCGTTGCAACGCATCGAAAGCCGCATGCGCGGCGGCACATTGAACGAGTATCTGCGGCCGCCATTGCGGTCGCACAATCAGTGCGTAGGTCGGTGATTCGAGGTCGGCCGGAAAGGAGCCACCCGGCTGATGCGCTGTCCAGATATCGGCGATCGCATAGCGTGACGAGATGAGCGCGCAGGCGGGATGCACGGCCAGTTTCGCTTCGAGTAAAACTTCGGGGCGGATGGCAGCCCATTCCGCTTGCGTAAGCACGTTGGCGTCCGCGGCAAAGTAGGCCAGATGCAGCGACCACTCGAGACGCGCGAGGTCGGCGAAATAGCGGAAACGGGGGGCCTGTTCGTAGGTTTCGACGAAAGCCGGTAGCGCTGCGCCGAAACGATTGAGGTCGCCGCTCTGTGACGGATGGGCCTCTCCGTAAGCCAATGTCAGCGCATCGAAGTAGGCTTCACCGACTAGCGCCAACAAGACCGGATAGGCGCTCGCGAGTGCAGTTCGCCGGTTGGCGCGAATGCTGCTCCGATAGAGGTCGACGCGCTGGCGCAGATTGTCCGCGAACTCGTTGCCATTGTCGTTACCGCTGAAGCATGGTGTTTGTTCAGCGACGCATGCAGGGCTCTCAGCGCGGCTTAGCACGTGATCGACTCCGCGCCTCGTGTATTGCAGTTGCGAAAGCACAGGCCGCTGTTCGCCTTCCAGCGATTCGGCAAACATGCGCTGCAGTGACTCAAGCGGCGTGCGCATCGTCGGCGTCATGCTGAGTCGAAGGGGTGGGGGCTGATCGCCTGGCATGAACGGCTTTCTGGATATCACGGGCGCGACCCGCTTCGTCGAGCAAGACACTCAACGCCGGTACATCGGTATCCCACTCGATCAGCGCCGGTACCGTGCCGAACCGCTTTAGTGCGTATTCATAGAGCGCCCAGACTTCGTCGGTGACACGTGAGCCGTGATCGTCGATGACGGCAACGTCCGTCACGCGATGACCCGCAAGATGAATCTCGCCAATCGTGCCGATCGCCAGCGCGTTCATGGCCGCGACGGCGTCCTCTCCATGATTGCATTGGTTCACATACAGGTTGTTCACGTCGAGCAATACGCCGCAACCCGTGCGTGACGCGAGTTCGGCAAGGAACGCCGTCTCGCCGTACTGATCGTCGCGGAATCGAACGTAGGTGGAGACGTTTTCCAGTAGAACGGGCCGGCCGAGCGCGTCCTGCAATTCGCTGACACGCGAAGCGAGGAGCGCAAGCGCTGCCTCAGTCAGGGGCATCGGCAAAAGATCGTTCAGATGACCGGCGGATGTCGCGCCCCAGCAAAGATGTTCGGAGACGACAGCGGGCTCGATCCGCTCGATCAGACGTTTGAGCTTCGCAACGTGTACTTCGTCGAGTGGCCTCGCAGAGCCAAGGCCGAGACCGACCCCGTGCAAACTGACAGGCAGGTCGCGTCGCACGGCGGCGAGAACGTGCAGGTCGAAGCCGCCGTCGCCGAAATAGTTTTCACTGTGCACCTCGACCCAGTCGACCGCCGGCGTAGCGCTGAGGAAGTCGCGGTAATGGGCATGGCGCAACCCGATACCGATGCCGGGCGGCGCGCAAGCAGAAGGGACGAGGGGATGCATCACGGGCTTCGACTCGCACAGGGTCGCCGCATTGGCGTCAGGAATGCTGTTCGTCGATCGTGCCGCCCATCTTCTGGCAGGTTCCTTTCGGCACGGTCTTGAAGTCGCCTTTGTCGTTGTCGACCTTGGCCTCACCTGCGCAGCCGTGCACACCGGTCTTGCTCGCGCAGTCGTTCTGACCGGCCTTGGCGATGCCAAAGCACTGAACCTTCTCGTCCGCATGCGCGGCACTGATGCCGGTGGCCGCGAGTCCCGCGAGGGCCGCGGCGATCAATGCCGGCCGGCTAAGTTTCGAGTTCAATTTGCTTCTCCTGAGTAAGCGGCGGTGGATCGCCCGCCGCATCATTTCAACTGTCGCTTCGCCATGGGCTGCTTCGGGGCTGAGACGGTGCGCCTGATTCGCAGCGCCGGGCCATGTGTAAGCCGATTTTAAACCTGCCGCATTAATTATCCGGCATGTTACTGGCTCATCGTACTCGCGCTTTTCACGGCACAGGAGGCGGTGACTTTCTCGCCGTCGCTGAACGAGAACGTCAGCGGGATCGTCGTGCCGATCTTGAGCGGCTGTTTCGGCTGCTCCAGCATCACGTGATAGTTGCCCGGTGCAAAGACGAGCGAGCCGTGTGCGGGCACCGCCACCTGATGGACCATCGCCATCGAAGATGTACTGCCCTGGCTTTGCGTCTGATGCAGCATGGCCATGCCGAAAGCTTCAGTGCTGATACCGGTGAGATTGACCGGTTGATCTCCTGTATTGTTGGCCTTGAAATAACCACCCGATGGCAGATCCCCCGGCAAGGCGCGGATCCAGCAGTCCGATACGCTCACGGTTGCCGCGGCTCCGGCGAAGGCCTGAATGGATGATCCGCACAGCAAGACAGCGAGGAGAAGTTTGCGTGATGTCTTCATGACGTGTTCCTTGGTTTTAACGGCGGAAATAAAGCGTTAAGCAGCTTGCCGCGTGGCGCGGCCAAAAATCGTGCGATCGGCAAGCCACACGGCGAGCAGCGTGGCGCCCATCAACGGAAAGACGATGCCGAGCAGAACGAGGCCGGTTTTCCAGCCACGCATCGGCGGCGCGGCACGTTCGCGCGTGGGTGCGCCGAGCGAGCGCTGCGGCCGACGCTTCCACCACATCACGCAGCCGGTCACGGCCATTCCCGCAAGCCCGAGCGAAATCGCGGCGCAGAGAATCTGATTGGCGACGCCGAAATAGCGGCCCATATGCAACGAGGTGCCGTACGAGACGGCTTTCGACACCGTGCCGTAGTCGCCGTAGCGGATGTCTTTCAGCACCGTGCCGCTGTATTGGTCGATGTACAGAGTGCGCTCGTCTTTCGGGTCGGCGGGAAAGTACGAGACGGTGTAGACGCCCGTAGCGGAGGCGGGTAACACGATGTCGTAGCCGCTCTGGACACCGAGCGATGCGACGAGGGCGACGATGCGTTCGAGCGGCAGCGCTTGCGCCGCGTTTGCATCGGCGGATTGCGGCACCGGCGTGTTGCCGACGGCCCATGGCGTGAGCGGCAACGGCAGATCGTCCATCACCATGCCCGGCATCGAGTCCATGTTCGCCTGGTGCGCGGCATGGTCCGGTTGCATTCCAGCGTTTGTGTCCGCAGTACCCGCATGCTTATCAGCACGCACGCCTGGCAGGGCAGAACGCAACGGCAAGCCACCCCACGAACCCGGCGGCGCGCCAAGATTGGCGGCGGTCGCGAGCGCCTTGAACTGCTTACCCCACGAGCCTGTCCACGGCAGACCGCTCAGCACGAAGATGAGCGCACCGAGCGCGAGCCAGATACCCATTACGGCGTGAAGATTCTTCCAAAGCGCGCGTCCTTGCAGCGAGAAACGCGGCACCAGCGCTGCGCGAGCGGTGGTCTTCTCGCGCGGCCACCAGAGTGCGACGCCGGTGCCGATCATCACCAGCGTCCAGCACGCGGCCAGCTCCATCAGCAGTTCGCCTGGCTTGCCGAGCAGCAGCTTGCGGTGAAGCATACGGTCGACCTGCATGAAGCGGTGCTCGACGTTCAGCGTGCCCAATACTTCGCCGCTATACGGGTTCAGATAGACGCTCTGCTTCTCGCCATCGGCAAGGCGAAAGATGAACTCGGTGCTGCGGTTCGGTGCGCTCGCGATGGGCGCCGTCACCGCGCGCGCATCGGCCGGCATCGCCGCGCGGGCTTTGGCGAGCAAGGCGTCTTCTGTCAGCCTAGGCGTTGCTTGCGGTTCGACGATCAGACGGTGCGGGTAAAGCAGCGGCTCGATTTGCGGCTGGAAGCAATACAACGTGCCGGTGATCGCAAGCACGACCAGAAACGGCATCACAAAGAGTCCCGCGTAAAAGTGCCAGCGCCAGAGCGTCCGGTAGCCGGCATTCACTGCGCCTGTTGCCGAGGTCGCGCGTTGAGCGGTGGTGGTGGACATTCAATCCTCCTGAAGCAAAAATGGGTCGATCGGTTTGCGCAGCGACGCATGCGATGGTTTGCAACTCGTGAGCGCAAACCGCGCATGCCAATCGCGTGTTCACATACGCAACTTCGCTTCGACGTAAAACGTGCGGCCCGGATACGGGTGATAGACGAAGTAGCGTGCGTCGAACAGGTTGTCGACGCCGATACCGACTTCACTCAGCTTGGTCGGCTTGAACGTGAATTTCGCGTCCGCCACCGTGTACGAACTAGTGCCGCCGAATACATCGGGATTCGTGTCGGTATTGGTGAGCGTGTTGTATTCACGGCCGGAGTAGCGCGCGGCGAGCGTGATCGCCGCGCGTTCGTCGATGTGATACGTCGCGGCGAGATTCGCGCGCCACAGCGGAATCCGATAGAAGTACTTGCCGACAGTGGCCGGGTTCTGTGCATTCGCGATGATCTTCGACTGCGTGTACGCCACGCTCGCCAGCAGATCGAGACCGCGTACGAATACATCCTGTCCCGAGTAGCTCGTTTCGACGCCACGCGAGCGCACCTTGCCGATGTTCTGGAAATTCGTCACGTTCGGAATCACAGTCGTATCGGTCTGACTGAAGATCGTGTTCTTCACGTCGTCCTGAAACAGCGAGAAGCGGAACACGCCGTTCCAGTGCGCCCATTCAGCGGTCAACTCCTTCGAGAGGTCGTCTTCGGGCTTCAGATTCGGATTGTTGTTGATGACCGACGAGCCGTTGATTTGCCCCTGGAACATCTCGCCCACCGTCGGAAACCGATAGGCGCGGCCGATGGAAGCACGCAAAGTGAGATCGTCAGTGACATCGAACGACAACGAGGCCTTCGGCGAAAAGTGATGCTGGTTCGCGTCGCTATACGGAAAGACCTTGCCAGACAGTGCCTGCGAGCCGCCGTAGGCTTGCCAGTCTTCGTACCGTACGCCGTAGACCAACTTCCAGCGCGGCAGAAAGTGCCAGGCATCCTGGGCGTACAGCGCCTGGGTCTGCGTCTTGCCCTTGAATGCATTGGCAAACGAGGTCGCCGCGCCATCGCGCCAGTTCAGCGTGTTGTAGCTCTCGTTGTCGAGGAAATAGTTGTCGTAGTGATAGCCGAAGCTCAGCGCATGACTCGTCAGGCCCGCTTGCGGCGTGACGGGTGTGTAGGTGGTGCGCAGATCGAGCGTTTTCCAGCCGGTGCCGTCGCCGAAGATCACCGTGCCGGGGCCGTTGCCCGGCGCGCCCGAATTCGCGGTGCGCGCCACGCTGTTGCTGACGTCGTAGTACGAAGCGATCGCTTCGCCATTCCAGCCGGTGGCGTTGCGGGTTTTCAGCGTGAGCCCGTATAACCAGTTCTCGCTGTAGCCGAGGCTCGGGGCGAGGGCGGCCGCTGGAATCGTGTACTCGTAGCCGCCGATCGCGACCTTGCCGCTGTATACCGGATTGCCGTTCGCGTCGCGCAGGAAACTCGACGTCGCGCTGTTATAGGTCTGGTGCCAGTAGCCGAGTGTGAAGGCGGCCTGCAGTGTCGGCGTGAAGTCGTACTGCATCTTCAGCTTGAACTGGTCCTGCACCGTGTGTTCGATCCCCTCGCCGTTCACACCGAGCACTGCTGTCGGCGTGTTGGTCTGGTTGTTGTAGAAGTACGCGCCAGTCACCGGTGTGTCGCCGGCCTTCGCGGGCGTACTCGACTTGGCGAGCGTGGCGAATTGCAGCGGCTGGCTCGTGTTCTCAAGGTGATTCACACCTAGGCGATACGAGAACTTCCCGATCTGATCACCGATCGAAGCGCTCGCCTCGCTGCCGTTGAAATTCTGATTCACGCCGAACAGGCTGAAGTGCTGGGTGAAGGCTTTGACGTCCGCGTCGGCTTCGAACTGCTTCGGCATGCGGGTGCTGATGAGCACCGTGGCGCCCAAAGAGTTGCCTGGATAGAGCGCAGAAAACGGCCCGTAGATCACGTCGACCTGCTGGATCTCGTCGGGAAACACCATCGACCAGCGCGGTGGAAACGAATAACTGTTGCCGAGCAGATTGCTGAGCAGCAGGCCGTCCGCATAGACGAGACCGCGTGCGCTCTGCGTATTGCTGGTGCCGCGTACGGCGATGATCGAGTTCAGATCGCCGATAAAACGCTTGCGCACGGCAAGGTTCGGCATGTACTTCAACACGTCTTCGGTATTGACGACGTTCCAGTTGTCGAACTGTTCGCGCGTCACGGTTTCGACCGAGGCCGGCAGGTTAGGGTCGACGGCGCGCGGGGTGGCGACGGAATTGGCACTGGCGGTGACGCTGACGGCAGGCAGCGTGGCGTCGGCAGGCGCGCTATCCGCGTGAGCCGGGGAGGCGATAAATGCCGGCGCGAGGGCCGGAACTAACGCAGAAAAATAAGCCGGGAAATACGACAGCGGCCGCCGGCCGGACGGAATGCGCCGGGCGCCGCGGCGGACGCAAAGGGGCAGCCTTCGCAGAGCGAAGTTGAGCATGAACGTTTCCTTGATGCATTGAACAGGCGATCGCGCGCCCCCTCAACGGGTGCGGCAAATGCGCGATCAGGAACAACAGCGATCAGGAAACGGCGGGCGGGCCTCTTGGGCGTCCGGACGGGAACGCGCCGAGCGGCGTGAAGCGGGTGGAGAGGGCGGGCGGCACGGTGCCGGCAAGCGCGAGCGCGGGCGGCGGTTCGACGGCCGCGACGCTCGGCATGGCGACGTGATGCTGCAGCAGATGGCAGTAGCCGCATGCGCCGAAGGCGTCGTCGTGGCTGAGGTGGACGGGTGCCGGGTTGGCCTGCGTGGAATGGCTCACCAGGCTCTGATTGGCCGGCTGTAGCGCGGAACAGAGCGCCGCGAAGGGCTCGTTCGTGCGGTTCGACACCAGCATCTGACTCACGACCGGCGCGAACACGACAAGCCACATGGCGATCAGGCCAAGCCATGCGGTCATGCGGTTATGGGAGCGTGGAGTCATTGGTGGTGAACGTAAAGACGCGGGCGATTCTAGCACTGCCGCGCGGTCTTTTCTCCTGTGATTCCGTCTATAGCGTTGGATTAGAAGGCCGAAACCGGCTCATTTCGGGGCGTTACAGTCCGAGCGTTTCGCTTAATCTGTGTGGTAAATGTTCCGCTTTCCCTGTCGGCGCTTCGTCCCCCTGCGCGGCCGCGCAGATACGTGAAACGCCGGACAGGGCGTGCAAAACACGATTGACCCGGCCCGGCCGCCGCAACCCGTTACCACGACTCATGACCGCCACGCAGACGAGCGCATCCTCGATAGCCGACATCAATCAACAGGCGGCATTGCTCTGCAAAAACGGGCAATTCGCCGATGCCTGGTCGTTGGTGGAGCCGATCCTCGACCCGCACGACGAGGTGGCGGAAGACGCGCGGGCCGACGCGTTGAATATTGCGGGCGCCTGCTGGTACGGCATGGGCAATCTGTCCGACGCGGAAACCTATTGGCGCCAGTGTCTGCGTGCCAAACCCGACTATGCCGAGGTGTACAGCAGTCTCGGCATGCTGCTCAAATCGCACGGCCGCCTGTCGGCGGCCAAGGCGGTCTATCGGCAACTGGTCGCGCTGCGTCCCGGCCAGGCCGACGCGCACAACAATCTCGGAACCGTGCTCTACGGGATGGGCTACCGGGAAGAGGCCGAGGCGTCGTATCGTCAGGCGGTGACGATCCGCCCCGACTACGCAGAGGCGCACTACAACCGGGCCATCGTATTGCACGAACTGCGCCGCCTGCATGAGGCGGAAGGGGCCTATCGCGAGGCGCTGATCGGGCTGCCGGAACACGCCGAGGCGCATAACAACCTGGGCAACGTGCTGATGGAACTTGGTCGCGTCGCCGATGCGGACGCCGCCTACCGGCAGGCGCTGACCATCAAGCCCCAGTATCCCGAAGCGCTCAATAACCTCGGCGGCGTGCTGAAGGCGACGTATCGTCTGCCCGAGGCCGAACTGGCCTGCCGGCTCGCGCTGGCGATTCGCCCGGATTACGCGGAGGCTCACCTCAACCTCGGTGCAGTGCTGGCCGATCTCAAGCGTCTGCCCGAGGCTGAAGCGGCGTATCGGGAGGCAATCGCGCATCGCCCGGACTATGCCGAGGCGCACTACAACCTCGGCCTCGCGCTAACCAGCCTGGAGCGTCTACCCGAGGCCGAAATGGCTTACCGGGAAGCGATTCGCTGTCGGCCCGACATCGTTCACGCGCACAACAACCTGGGCTGCGTGCTTCGTCAGCTCGACCGTTTACCGGAGGCGGTCGACGCCTTCGCACAAGCGCTCGCGCTTTGTCCTGATCTCGCCGAGGCTCACTACAACGTCGGGGCCGCGCTGGCGCAACTGAAGCGGCTGCCGGAAGCCGAAGCCGCTTATCTTCGGGCGCTCGCTTTACGCCCTGATTACGGCGATGCCAGGTTCGGTCTGGCTGTGCTGGTGCTCAGCATGGGCCGCTATGAAGAGGGCTGGCGCTTGTACGAGTGCCGCTACGACCAGCCGGGTTTCGTGCATCACAAGACGCGCTCCATGTTGAGCTGTCCGCAGTGGCAAGGCGACTCGCTCGCCGACAAGTCCTTGCTGGTCTGGCAGGAAGACGGGCTCGGCGACATGGTCCAATTCAGCCGCTATTTCGCCCTGCTCAAGGCGCAAGGGGCCGCGCATATCGCCTTTGCGTGCCAGCCTGCCTTGCACCGCCTGATGGCTACGGTGGACGGCGTGGATGCCGTGCTCGATCACGATACGGCGTTGGCCCGTGTAGCCGCCTCGACATACGACTGCTGGACGAGCCTGTTGAGCGCGCCGCTGCACTTGCGTACGGCGGTGGACACGATTCCGCGCCCGGTCCGTCTCGCGGCCGAGCCGTCGCTCGTCGAAAAGTGGCGGCCGATGCTCGAGACCCTGCCGCCCAGCCGCAAGGTCGGGTTGGTCTGGAAAGGCAATGCGAAACACCATAACGATGCAAACCGCTCGATCCCCACGCTGGCCACGCTTGCGCCTCTCTGGAGCGTGCCGGGCCTGAGCTTCGTGAGTCTGCAAAAAGGTCAGGGCGAGGACGAGGCGCAAAACCCGCCCGCCGGTCAACCGCTGCTCGATCTCGGCTCGGCGGTGAACGATTTCGCAGACAGCGCCGCAATCATCGAACAACTCGATCTGGTGATCTGCGTGGATACGTCCATGGCGCACCTGGCAGCTTCGCTGGGCAAGCCGTGCTGGGTGATGCTGCCGGAGAAAGACATCGACTGGCGCTGGATGCACGAGCGCAACGATTCGCCGTGGTATCCGCACACGCTGCGGCTATTCCGCCGGGCAGTGGGCGAAGACTGGGCCGTGACGGTTGAGAGAGTGCGGCAGGCGTGTGTGGAGCGGTTTGCCGTTGAGCGTGCTACCGAACTCTGAACTCCTCCGGATTCCTCACTTGACCCGCTGCGCACGCTTGCGGCCCGATTGCGTTGAAGCGTGGAACTGGCTCTCGGTCGCCTCGATCGCGTGGCCGAGGAACTGCAGGAACATGCTCATCGCGACGGTCGTGGTCAGATCGGAGCGTTGATAAAGGCAACTGAACGACTTCGCTCCGGCATCGGCAAGCGCAGTCCATGCAAGCTTGCGTAGCGTCACGTCTTCCGCCACATTCTCCGCAATCAGGAAGCCGATCCCGACACCGTCGGCAACGAGCCGGCGCACCATCGAAACCGAACTCGTTTCCACCAGCGGACGCGCCTTGCGTTGCTCGCGGTGGTCGATCTGATCCACCATGGCTCGCAACTCCGTATCCGGTGTCATGAGGATAAGCGGGTAGTCGAGGCAGTCGCGCAGCCGTGGACGCTTGCCGAGCTTCGTCAGCGGATGCCCCGGCGGCGTGACGAGCCCGAGGTGCTGCGAGAAGGCGCGCACTTCCACCACGCCCGGCGGCGGCTTGCGACGCAGGCCATAACCGATGTCGGCCTCGCCGGTCTCCACCCACTTCAGAATGCTCTCGCCGTTGCCTGAGCGCACGCTGTACGTCACCCCCGGATAGCTTTTCATGGCCGCCTGAATGGCTTCGGGCACCAACTGCTCGGCCGACGAAGGCGACACCGCGAGGTTGATATGCCCGCGGCGCAACGAACGCAGGTCTTCCACCTGCGTCATCGCGTTGTCGAAATCGCGCTGTCCGCGCCGCACCGCAGCAATGATGATCTCGCCAGCCGTGGTGAGTTGCATACCACGCGGCAACCGGTCGAAGAGCGGCGAGCCGACCTGCTCCTCCAGATTGAGGATCTGCTGGTGCACGGCGGCCGCGGTCAGGTGCAGCGATTCGGCCGCTTTGCGGATCGAGCCGCGCCTCACCACCTCGTCGAAACAGCGGAATGTCTGCGATATTGGACGCATAAATCGACCGTATAGTTTTTCCATACGGCCCGTTAAGAATAATCAGATTTTATTGACGGAACGGATAGCCTAGATTTCGCTTCATCATCTTAACGGAGCGAACCGTGACCACGACAGTCGATCAAATTACCCAGCGCCGCCGCGGCGTCGGCCTCATCGCTCACGACCCCAGGGTTTCATTCGGCGGGTATACGCTGATTGCTCCGCAAACGGCGGGTGGTCGCGTCTATCTCATCGATATCGAGGGCGCAGTCGTGCACGAGTGGAAGATGCCGGTGCGGGCCGGCCGCCACGCCGTGATTCTTCCCAACGGCAATCTCGGCTACAACGGCAACCATGAAAAATCGGAAAACCGCTACGGGCCATGGTCGATGTGGCACGGCGGTGATTTCTCCGAAGTCACGCCTGAGGGCGAGGTGGTCTGGCATTACGAAGATCCGGCACATCATCATGACGCGCAGTGGCTCGCCAACGGCAATCTGCTTTACGCCGCGTGCGCACCCGTGCCGGCGGGATTTGCCGAGCGCGTGCCGGGCGGCACGGCGCACGGTCCCGAAGAAGTCATGTACGGCGATGTGATCCGCGAAGTGAATCGCGCGGGCGAGCTGGTGTGGGAATGGAAGGCGTGGGAACACCTCAAACCTGAAGACTTTCCGATCGCGTCGGGCTTCGGTCGGTATCACTGGCCGCTCGTGAACGGGCTCGGCGTGAATGCGAAGGGCGACGTGTTGATGAGCCTACGCACCACGTCGGGCATCATCGCCGTCGATCGCAAGACCGGCGGCGTGACGATGCACATTCCGCCGAGCGTGGTGTCGCATCAGCACGCACCTGTGGCGCTCGCCAACGGCAACATTCTTACGTTCGACAACGGCAATTTCCGTAGCGGCGCGCACGTGGCTTTCTCGCGCGTGCTCGAGATCGATCCGTCGAACAACGAGGTGGTGTGGTCTTACGCAGACGACATGGTGAATGCGTTCTACAGCGCTTTCATGGGCAACGCGCAGCGACTCGCGAATGGCAATACGCACATCACCGAGTCGGCAACGGGCCGGCTTTTCGAAGTGACGCCCGCAAAAGAAGTGGTGTGGGAATACGTGATTCCCTGGTTCGACCAGTACCCGGACGAAGCGGCGCGCAAAACCGGCCCTGGCCAGTTGAACAGCGTCTTCCAGACCTTCCGCTACAGCCGCGAGCAATTGCCGTGGCTACGCGCCTGAACGCCGCGTTTTCGATCCCTCGGGGGTAACGTGAATCCAGACCCAGCCACACATAGCGTCGACGCGCGCCTGCCCGCGTGGCAACTCGCGCTGTTCGGCTTGCAGCATGTCCTGTCGATGGCGGCTTCGCCCGTCACCGCAGTTTTTCTGGTGTCGAGGATGCTGTCGCTTTCGTCGGACATGACCGTGCAACTGATCGGCGCGACCTTCTTTGCCTGTGGCGCCGGCACGCTGCTGCAATCGCTCGGGGCCGGGTCGATCGGAGCACGGCTGCCCTTCGTGATGGTGCCGGGCGGCGCGCCCGCCATGCTATTCGCCGTCATCGCCACGCAGGCGGATCTGCGCACCGCCGCGGGCGCGGCGATTCTCACCAGCCTGTTCTACTGGCTCGTCCTGCCGGTATTCGCGCGCTGCCTGCGGTTTTTCCCGCGTGTGGTGGTGGGAACGATGCTGCTGCTTGTCTCAGTGAGCCTCATCAAGATTTACGCTGGTATCATCGTCGGCCAGCCGGGCACGCCTGGTTTCGCTCGGCCGCAGTCGCTCGGCCTTGCGTTGCTCACGATCATGGCCACGCTGGCTGTGGCGCGTATCTTCAAGGGCACGGCGGGGCGGCTTGCCGTGCTGATCGGCCTTGCGATGGGCACGTGTGCTGGCTGGGCAATGGGACTGATGCCCGCAGGCGGCATGTGGGGCGGTCCGCTCTTCACGCTGCCGGTTTTGCTGCCTTTCGGCATGCCGCGTTTCGACGTACTCGCCGCGCTGCCGATGCTGATCTTCAGCGTGATCTCGATGGCCGAGGCAACGGGGCAGACAGTTGCCGTCGGCGAGATCACCGGCCGGAAGATCGACATGCGCCGCGATGTGCCGAGGACCATTCGCGGCGACGCGGTAGCGTCGCTGCTCGGCTCGCTGCTGGGCACCTCGCTCATCATCACGAGCGCGGAGAACATCGGCGTCGTGCAGACCACCGGGGTGCGCTCGCGCTACGTGACCGCGACGGCAGGTGCGATGCTGATGGTCATCGCGCTGTTCGCGCCGCTCGGCCGCTTCGCTTATGCCATTCCCGCACCGGTTGTCGGCGGCACCGCGCTGATCGTGTTCGCGATGATCGGCGTGATGGGCGTCAATTTGCTCGGCAAGGTCGACCTGCATGCACGCGGCAATCAGTACACGCTCGCCGCCGCGCTCGTCGCGGGGCTGATACCGATTCTGGTCCCCAACGTCTACGCATCGTTTCCGGGCTATGTGCAGATCGTATTGGGTAACGGCATGGCGGCGGGGACGCTCACCGCAATCGTCGTCAATCTGGTTTTCGGCGTATGGCATGTAAGGCACGCGGAAAAGATCCAACCAACCTGACGAACTCGGGCTTTAACTTCTAACGCACGGCCACGCAGTTCTCCCTCCAACGCTTCAACCAACACGCCATGAAAACCCATTTCGCTTTCCGCGCGACGCTCGTCGCGTGCCTGCCGGCGCTCGTCGTTTCAACCGCGGCCAACGCCCAGAGCAGCGTCACGCTGTATGGCAGTCTCGACGCGGGTCTTGGCTACGTGAGCAATCTGCACGGCGCCCATGCTTATATCGCTGAGCAGGGCACCTTCCAGGCCGACCGCTTCGGCTTCCAGGGCGTTGAAGATATCGGCGCGGGCCGCTCGGTGGTATTCAGACTCGAAAGCGGTTTCGTCACGACAACGGGCGCGTCCGCCAGCAGCAGTAGCTTCTTCAATCGTCAGGCCTATGTGGGACTGTCCGATCCGATGTTCGGCACCGTGACGCTCGGCCGTCAGACCGACTGGAATTTCGATTGGCTCGGCTCAGTGTCGACCGGTCAGCTGCTCGGCGACTTCTCCGCGTTTCACCCTGGCAATCTCGATGGCCTTGGAAGCACCTTGCCGGTTCAGTTGTCGAACACCGTGAAGTGGAAGAGTGCGAACTACAGTGGACTCAGTTTCGGTGCGCTCTACGGATTTCCCGGCGCGTCGGCCAGCAACACCAATGGACGGACCATTAGCTTCGGCGCCAACTATACGAATGGGCCGCTCAAGCTGGTGGCGGTGTATTCCGAATACCGAGACCGTTTGCTGCCGCTTTCCAATGGACTCGGCCTGACGTCGTTCGAAGGACAGACACTCGCGCCCGGCGCCACCTTCAACGCGAAACAGGTACGCGACACGGGGATCGGAGGATCGTATCGTTTTGAACGCGTGACGCTGCATGCGCTCGCAACGGATGTGCGAATCCAGTCGGATGGCGGCAGCGAGCACTTTCGCACCGTCGACGGCGGCGTCAATGTGCGCCTGACGCCTGCCGAGGAGATTGCGGCGGGGGCGTGGACCGCGACACTCGCGGGGTATCGGTGGACTCAATTGACTGTGGCGAACGTGTATTCGCTTTCGAAAGCAACTCAACTCTATGCCGATCTGATGTTCGAGACTGCGGGTGGCGGGGCGGTGGCGAATACGCTCGGGATCGGCGCGGCGTCAGGTGGAAGGCAGACGGTGTTTCTGAGCGGGATACACCATCTGTTCTGATTGGAGCGCGGGCCGACGTAGTTGCAGCCGCGTCGGGCCGCGTGTTCGATAACATCGTTGAACAACGCGCTCCTCAATGTACCAAGCCGGTCTCGCGTTGAACGACCCCATTCCGATAAACAGATTAGATGGTATTGCACGCTCCTTTAGGTGCTTCCTCGCCATCTTCGAAACCTACAATAGTACCCATCGCATAGTGAACACAGGTGGGTTGGAAATGGCAGGCAAGGCGATGTTGGTGGTGAGCGCGCATAGCGCCGATTTCGTGTGGCGAGCAGGTGGTGCAATCGCTCTGCACAAAAAAAACGGATACCGTACGAAGGTTGTATGCCTCTCGTTCGGCGAGCGCGGAGAGTCGGCCAAACTCTGGCGCAAGGGCGAAATGACGATCGAGAAGGTCAAGGCGGCGCGCAGGGAGGAGGCCGAGCGGGCCGCGGACATCCTCGGTGCGGAAGTCGAATTTTTCGACCTTGGCGATTACCCATTACGCGTGCCGGACGAGGCTCTGATACGCCTCGTCGATGTGTACCGTGAACTGCAGCCGGCGTTCGTATTGAGCCATTCGCAGAAAGACCCGTACAACTTCGATCACCCGCTTGCCATGCACGTGGCACAGGAAGCGCGGATCATCGCCCAGGCCGAAGGTCACAATCCCGGGCAGAAGGTGGTCGGTGCGCCGCCCGTCTATGCGTTCGAACCGCATCAAACCGAACAGTGCGAATGGATGCCCAATACGTTCCTTGATATCACCGAGGTCTGGGACACCAAGCGCCGCGCAATCGAGTGCATGGCCGGCCAGGAGCACCTGTGGGAGTACTACACGCGCGTCGCCCTGCAACGTGGCGTGCAGGCCAAGCGCAATATCGGCATCACCGCCGCGCGCGATATTCAATACGCGGAAGGCTATCAACGCATCACCCCGGCCGTGACGGGAGATCTGGCATGAAGCGAGGCGTCGTGGTGACGACTATCCGTCGAGCCGATCCGCGCGATGTGGCCGTGCTGCAGCATGCGGGCGCCGCCACCGTTCACGAGGCGCAGAACCGGCTCGGCCTGCTTGCGTCGTACATGCGGCCGATCTACTCCGGGCCGGCTATCGCGGGGTCGGCGGTGACGGTGCTGGTGCCGCCGTCGGACAACTGGATGCTGCACGTTGCCGTCGAGCAATGCCGCGAGGGTGACGTTCTCGTTGTGGCGCCGACTTCGCCTTGCGAGGACGGCTATTTCGGCGACCTGCTCGCGACCTCGCTCACCGCACGCGGCGTGCGCGGACTGATCATCGACGCGGGATGCCGCGATGTCGCCTCGCTCAGGGAAATGAAATTCCCGGTCTGGTCGAAGGCCGTGTCGGCCCAAGGCACGGTCAAGGAAACGCTCGGTTCGGTGAATATTCCGGTGGTATGCGCGCAGCAGATCGTGCATCCCGGCGATGTCATCGTTGCGGACGATGACGGCGTGGTCGTCGTGCCGTTCGATACCGTGGCGAGTGTTGCGCAGGCGTCGCAAGCACGCATGGCGAAGGAAGAGAAGACGCGCTCGGTGCTGGCCGGCGGCACGCTGGGACTCGACTACTACGCGATGCGCGAGAAGCTCGCGCAAAAGGGCCTGCGCTACGTCGCCTCGGCCGACGATATTTGACGGAGAGGCGAGGTCATGCCCAGTCGCGCACAAACGCGCATTCCGTGCATGATGATGCGCGGTGGCACGTCGAAAGGCGCCTATTTCATGGCGTCGGATTTGCCGGCCGATCCCGCTCTTCGGGACCGCGTTCTGCTTGCCGTGATGGGCTCACCCGATCCGCGTCAGATCGACGGTATCGGCGGTGCGGATCCGTTGACGAGCAAGGTGGCGATCATCTCGCCCTCCACGCGCACAGATGCCGACGTCGACTATCTGTTTGCACAAGTCGTTGTGAACGAAGCACGGGTCGATTTCGGGCAGAACTGCGGCAACATTCTCGCGGGCGTCGGCCCATTTGCGATCGAACGCGGTCTCGTGGATGCGCGCGATGGCAGCACACCGGTTGCGATACACATGGTCAACACCGGGCAAATCGCCGTAGCGACGGTAAGCACGCCGGAACGCCAGGTCACCTACGAAGGCGATGCCCGCATTGACGGCGTGCCAGGCTTCGCAGCGGCCATTCCCCTCGAGTTCAGGGACACGGCTGGTTCCACCTGCGGCACGCTGCTGCCTACGGGGCATCTCAAGGATACGGTCGACGGTATCGACGTGACGTGCATCGACAACGGCATGCCCCTCGTGCTGATGCGAGCGCGCGATCTCGGGCGCACCGGCTACGAAACACGCGAGCAACTCGACGCGGATGAGGAACTGAAAGCGCGCATCGAAAAGATCCGGCTCGCGGTGGGGCCGATGATGAATCTCGGTGACGTGAGCGCGCGCACGGTTCCGAAGATGTGTCTAGTGGCCGAGCCTCGCCAGGGCGGCACGATCAGTACGCGCAGCTTTATTCCGCATCGCTGCCATGCGTCGATCGGTGTACTTGGCGCGGTGAGCGTGGCCACGGCGGCGGTGCTGCCGGGTACGGTCTGCGAAGGTATCGCCGATGTGGACGCTGAGGGCACGCGAAAACGCGTGCCGGTTGAGCACCCGACAGGCGAGTTTACGGTGGAACTCGTTCTTGGCGGAAGCCCCGGCCAGCCTGACGTGCAGAGTGCCGCGCTGTTGCGTACCGCGCGATGGCTATTCGACGGAGCAGTCGGCATTCCTTCGGCAGTGTGGCCGGCACAGACATGAGCGGACTTCAGGCGGATCGCCTCCGTCGGTTTCTGCGCAACTAGCCGTATTAGGGGTCGTGGAGTCGACCCGATAAATAAGTCAGAGGCCTCTGCGCTGATTGAAATTCTGCCTATTCTTGAAATTGATGCGCGTTGTAATAAATGTTTCGCAATGTCGAGGTAGGGATGGTCGCCTCGATAATGTTTCAGTCTATAAATACAATATTCAAATATAAACAAACTCAGCGAATTAAAAATGAAACGATCGTGTTAATTAAGCCGTCGATTCAAACATTGGTGTGTTGAATGGATCAACCCTTCAGCCATGCCCGGCGGGCATCCCCGGGCCGGTGGCAGTGTTATCGAGGGGCATTGCGCGGCCCTGTAATGCGGAAGTATTCAACAGACAAAACAGCCGCTTTGATAAAGCACATTCCGCATATTGCATTTGAAAATTGAGCGGTTATGATGGCGTCTCCCAGATGCGATTTCTCGAACGATCGCTTGCGGAGACGGCAGGAACATTTGCCGGGCATTAAAGCTAGAGGGGGTAATTAATACTTCCCGCGCAGATGGACTAAATCGAGGAGACGCTATGCTGAGTCCCCATGAATTCGCTACGTTAATGCTCATCAAGAACGCCCCGGATCAGATCGAACTGGGCCGCGCCGAGCTCGACGCTCTGCTCGAGCGACAACTCATATCCCTGGAAAACCTCGCGTCAGGACGTTCACGTCCTCAGATCACAAGCGAAGGCGATTCCATTCTCAAGGCGGTTGCCCGGATGCGCTAGGCATCTGCGACACCCACTTCGATTCATCAACCATCGCGATCCGCCGCAGCACGCCCGTCCGATCGGAGCTTCGCGCGCCGGACCGAATTTTGAGGAATTCACAATGACTCTATTGAGTCCCGAGCAGATTGAAGCACAGAAGGCCAACGTCGACGCGTTCTTCGGAGTGGCCGGCAAGATCTTTGAAGGCTTCGAAAAACTGGCCGCGCTGAACCTGCAGGTCGTCAGGGCCACGCTGGCAGAGGCGCAGGAAAACATGGCGAAAGTGCCCGGCGCGACGGAGCCGCCGCAATGGTTCGCGCTGCAAGGCGGTTTCACCGCCCCCTTCGCGGAAAAATCGCTGTCATACGGCAAGCAGGTGTTCGAGATCGCATCGGCCACTCAGGCTGAAGTGACGGAGCTCGCACAGGCGCACTACGAGCGGTATAACGATCGCTTGCAGGCGCTCGTCGAACAAACGGCGAAGCATGCTCCCACCGGGTCCGAAGCTGCAGTCGCCGCATGGAAATCCGCGATTGCCGCCACCACGACCCTGTACGAAACGCTGCAGAAAACGGGGCAGCAGGCCGTGCAGTTTGCCGGGACCAATCTTGATGTAGTCACAGCCACGGCGTCAAAGGCCGTGCAAAGCAACGGTGAGAAAGCTCCCGTCGCTGCGGGAGCGAAGCGATAGAACTACACGGGCAGCAATGCCCGTGGCGAGGTCTCCGGTATATATGAAGGATTGCTGATGGGTGCCGGGATCATGAATTCCGGCACCCAATTCGTGGACTGAAGTGAAGCCGATAGTTCGCTAGTTCTGCAATGGAGGTCGCGATGAGTGAAGCAGTGGGAATCGTTATGGGTTCGTTCGTGCTGGCGCTGGCACCTGTGTTCGTCGCCGCTCATTATTACCGGGAGCAGATGCGTCGCAAGCGCCTTAGACATCTCGATCACCGCCACTATTGGCCGCACTGGAGCAAAGCCCGGCATTGAGCCTCCGCGCTCGCCAGGCTGCTGTTGCCGCACCTGGGGGCTGCTGCGTTCCAGGGCGCAGCAGGCACCTTCGGATTCTGCTGGACCGCTCGACCCACAGAATTCCTAAAGCCAAGGCTTTACCGCCTTGGCTTTTTTTGTGCTCGTCTCTCATGGAAATCCCGTACGGCTTCTCGCTCTCCGTGTAAGCCGAGGGAAGGATTCGCTCTCCTAGAATCGGCTCATCGATGCAGACGGGCGGCACTCCGCCGCACCGGACAATAACGGAGACAATCGATGACCCCTCGCTTTCGCATGCTGCGCCATATCGCCGTTGCTTCCGGCCTGCTGTTCAGTCTTGCATCGCAGCACGCGATAGCAGCCGACGGCGAGAAGATCACGATCATGGTCGGCGGTATCACGAAACTGATCTATTTGCCGGCGCGCCTGACCGAACAGCTCGGCTATTTCAAGGATGAAGGGCTCGACGTCGAGCTTCTGTCGCAGCCCGCAGGTGTTGACGCCGAAAACGAACTGCTGGCCGGCGCCGTTCAGGCCGTCGTCGGTTTCTACGACCATACGATCGATCTGCAAACCAAGGGCAAGGACGTCAAGGCGATTGTCGTGTTCGGGCAGGTGCCGGGCGAGGTCGAAATGGTATCGACCAAAGCGGCCGAAACGGTCAAATCGATGGCGGATGTGAAGGGCAAGACGCTGGGTGTGACTGGCCTCGGTTCTTCGACCAGCTTCCTGACGCAATACCTTGCCGGACAGCACGGCATCCCGTCCACGCAATACACGATGCTGCCGGTGGGCGCCGACGCCAGCTTCATCGCGGCGATCAAACAAGGCCGCATCGACGCCGGCATGACGACCGAGCCGACCGTCTCGGCATTGCAGAAGTCCGGCGACGCGAAGGTGCTTGTCGACATGCGCACGGTGGAAGGCACGAAGGCGGCGTTGGGCGGCACCTACCCGGGATCGAGCCTCTATGTGCAGGCGGCATGGGCCGATTCCCACAAGGCGGAAGCAGCAAAGCTCGCGCACGCGTTCGTTCGCACGATGCAATTCATCAACACGCATAGCGCGGAAGAAATTGCAGCGAAGATGCCTGACGACTATCAGAAAGACAAACCGCTTTACGTGAGCGCGTTGAAAGCATCGCTGCCCATGTTTACGAAGGACGGCAAGATGCCGGCCGATGGTCCCGAGACTGTGCTGAAGGTGCTGTCGGCTTTCAATCCGTCAGTCAAAGGCAAGCATATCGAGCTGGCGAAAACCTACACCAACGAGTTCACCGGTTCGAAATAAGCCGGCGCTTGCCGGTCACTGTCGCGTGTTGGTTGCGGAGTGATTTCGTTGCGCCGCCGGTGCCGCTTTCGCGGTACCGGCGCCTTGCACGGTTTTGCCTGATGAATCCCGTTGTTTCCAAAGACGCTCCGGTGATCGAGTTCGATGCCGGTGGCGTGCCGCTTTATTTCTCCGAACTGTCGGCGATGCTAAGGAGGGTCGGCACCATCCTGCGCAGCGTCGATACCGCGTAGCGAGCGCCGAATTAGCGACGTATATCGGTGAATTCACTTAGTTGTGCCGGTGATGCGGGAAAGCGGCGTGAAGGATTGAGAAAACTAGGATTGCGCTCATCGGCAGTGAGGGTTGTTGTCCGGATCTGCGGACCGCAGTCACCACAGTCGGCGAGAACGAAAATTTCAACGTTGTAATCAGAGGAGACGATCGTGAAGAAAAAGTATCTGGCTTTGGCCGCTACGGCAGGCGCTTTTGCGGCAACCGGCGCGCACGCCCAATCGAGTGTTCAGCTCTACGGCCTGATGGATCTGAGCGTACCAACCTATCAGTCGCACGCGAATGCGAACGGTGATCATGTGATCGGCATGGGTCTGGGCGGTGAGCCGTGGTTCAGCGGCAGCCGCTGGGGCCTGAAGGGCGCCGAAGATATTGGTGCCGGTTCAAAGATCATTTTCCGGCTTGAAAGCGAATACGTTGTCGCCAACGGCCAGATGGAAGATCCGGGCCAGATCTTCGACCGTGACGCTTGGGTCGGCATCCAGAACGATACGTTCGGCAAGATTACGGCGGGCTTCCAGAACACGATCGCACGCGACGCATCGACGATTTATGGCGATCCGTACGGCACCGCGAGTCTGACGACGGAAGAAGGCGGCTGGACGAACGCGAACAACTTCAAGCAGATGATTTTCTATGCGGCCAGCGCAACCGGCACACGTTATAACAATGGCGTGGCATGGAAGAAACTGTTCGACAACGGCATTTTCGCCAGCGCAGGCTACGCATTCGGCAACTCGACGAGTTTCGGCTCGAACGCCAACTACCAGGCAGCGCTCGGGTACAACGGCGGCCCGTTCAACCTGTCGGGCTTCTATAGCCACGCGAATCGCGTTGGCTTTACCAACCAGTCGTTCTCGGTGGGTGGCAACTACACGTTCGGTATTCTGCGCGCCAATGCGGGTTACTTCCGTTACCTGGGCAATCAGGGCGCGCTCGGCCAGCGTCAGGACAATGCCTTTACGGTGTCGCTCAAGCTGTCGCCCAAGGGTGCGTTCGACTACGAACTCGGCTATCAGCAGATGCGTGTGAAGAACGCCGCTTACAACAGTGACGGCGACATCCCGAACGCGAACATCGGCGCTTTCGATCCGACGTCGGGCCTCCACAACGGTTACAAGGAAACGCTGTACTGGTCGGCGTTCTATCACCTGTCCAAGCGTACTGAAGTGTATCTGGCCGGCGACTATATGAAGCTGCATGGCGGCTACACCGTCGGATCCACCTTCGGCGCGACCAACCAGCTCGAACTGACCACGGGCGTGCGCACTCGCTTCTGATCCGGGAATCAGATTCGCTCTGAACCATTGATCGATGTGCTCCTGCTAGCGGCGGCGGACTTATCCGCCCGCCGCTTTTTTTTGGCTCACCGGGTCGAGGAAGACAGCCATGTTCAGCAATACCAGTATCCGGACCGCTCTGACCATCACGATCGCGGGCTACACGGCCGCGTTGATGCTTGTAATCGCAACGTCGATTGCGGGCCTGGAAACGGCCAACACGGCGCTCGACAGGATGTACAGCGAAGAGACGGCTGCGCTGCGACACCTTGGTGCCAGCAGTGAAGCGCTGCTGCAGGTGCGGGTCGATCTCGGCGCTTACGAAACGCTCGTCGCGCAGGGAAAACCAACCGATGCAGTGCTCGCGCGAGTGCATGAGGAGCAGACGGCTAGCGATCACGAACTGGCGGCGTATGCTGCGCAACCGCCGTCGAATGAGGTGGAGAGGAAGCTGGCCGACGCGCTGCGTGCGAAGCGCGAGCTATTGATGAAACAGGCGCTTGGTCCCGAAATCGCGGCGCTCGACCAGAACGATTTCATGTCGTTCCGGACGACGCAACGGCAGGCGCCCGACACACTGTTTAGCGACTACCGGAATGCCGTGCGCGCGCTGGAGGATTTTCAGGCAGAGCAGCAAAGAGCGCGCTTTGTATCGGCACAGCAGCGTTTTCATATGCTGCTGTGGCTGTTCGGCGCGATCGGGTCCGCCGCCATGATCCTCGGCCTCGTCGCGCGATCCGCGTTGACGAATTCGATCGTGCGGCCTATTGATGCCGCTATTCGCCATTTCGAGCGCATTGCTGCCGGCGATCTGGCCAGTGAGATCGCAACGCTGCGTGTCAACGAAATGGGACGCTTGATGGCAGCGCTCAGCCGGATGCAGGCGGGGCTCGTTGCCGCGGTGAGCCAGGTGCGGCAGGGAACGGCGGCGATCACGCACGGCGTGGGTGAGATCGCGAGCGGCAACGCCGACCTGTCGACGCGTACAGAGCTGCAGGCGGCGACCCTGGAACAGACCGCATCGAGCATGGAAGAGTTGACGGCGACGGTTCGGCAAAACGCCGATAGCGCGCGGCAGGCCAGCGCGCTTGCGGAGAACGCCTCGCAGATTGCAGCACGCGGCGGCCACGTTGTCGGTCAGGTTGTCGACCTGATCGCGGACATGTCGTCGAGTTCAGAGAGGATCGTCGATATCATCGGCGCGATCGAGGGCATCGCATTCCAGACCAACATACTCGCTTTGAATGCGGCCGTCGAAGCGGCACGTGCTGGCGAGGAGGGACGCGGATTTGCGGTGGTCGCTGGCGAAGTGCGCGCGCTCGCGCAACGTTCGGCCGCCGCCGCGAAGGAGATCAGGGAGCTGATCGGCGATTCGGTGGCGAAGGTGAGGAACGGTGCCGAACTGGCGACTCGCGCCGGCGAGACCATGGCCGAAATCGTCACGGCGGCCCGCAACGTGACGGGCATCGTCAGCGAGATCAGTGCTGCCTCCGAAGGGCAGTCGCGCGGTATTGATCAGATCAATACCGCGATGACGCAGATGGACAATGCGACGCAACAGAACGCCGCGCTGGTCGAGCAAGCCGCCGCAGCTGCAGCGTCGCTGGAAGATCAGGCGCGCGCGCTCGTCGATGCGGTGGCTGTGTTCAGGTTGCGTGAAGCGGACAAACTGTCCACCCCCCGAAGCCAGCGCACAGAACTGGAACCGGATTGCACGGTTTTCGCATGATGCCCCTGACCGCAGGCCGGCTCCATGAAGTTCGAACCGGTCCATGTGCAACCTGCCACGCCGACTGAAGGTCCAAGAAGTAGCGTATGCGGTAGATGCGAGGAGGTGTGGGATGAACGGTCGAGCAGCAGTGCGGTGCATTTGCGCCGCTTTACTGACGTTACTCACGTGCGGCTTTCTCGCCGGTCTTGCCGGATGCAAAGCGCTAAGCGGTCCACCGGCGGCGGAATGGCCAGGGCCTCACACCCCTTATCCTTTCCCGGACGACGTTCCGCATCGTACCGAATGAGCCGCACGAACTCCGTCACACCACTCAGCGTCAACCGACGGCCCCGCACGTGACGTCCGGCGCAGTGTACGGGGACGGATACTCAGACGAGGGGCCGCTGACGAGGCGCAGTCGCTGAGTCGCCAAGACGTCGGCTTCCGTCGTTTCGCGTCGGGTGAGTGTGGTGCCGGTGTCGCGCACGGCGGTCAGGGGCTCGTTCACTGCACAGCTTAGCGTTTTGCCGTCGGAAAGACGCACCGTTGTCGAATAGGCGTAATCCGGCTGCGCGGCCTGGCTCTCCGCGGTCCAGAACGCGGTGACCGCGAATAGTGCTAACAAAAAAGATTGGCTTTTCATAGTGCTTCCGTTGTCTTGATCGTCACTATTCGACCAAGGCAACAGCGGCATATTCTGGCTATCTTTGTAATTCTGAATTCCAGTTTCCAGCGACATTGCCGCGCTAAAGCTGGTTAAAGCTGGTTTGTCGCGATGCTGATCGTCCGCGTGACATCGACAACCGAGAGCCGGATCGCGTCGATCAACGCACGCGCGGCGGGCGAGGGCGTGCCGGCTGCGCGCATGGTCAGTCCTATGTCGCGCCGGGTGTTGTGCAACTGCACGTCGAGCATCGCCAGTTGACCAGATTGAACTTCGTAGTGCAGTTGCTGGCCCGATAATGCCGCGACCATGTCCGTGCCGAGCAGCAGCCCACGAATCACCGCAAGGTCGGCTGTCTCGACCGTGGGCATGGGCGGCTTCACTTTCATTCGCTTGAATTGCGCTTCGAACAGTGCGCGAGCCGGCGCATTGCTGCGTGGCACGATCCACTGCGCGTCGCGCAAATCCATGATGGTGAGATCGCGCGCGCGAGTGAGCGCGTGATCGCGGCGCACCAGCACGACCATATCTTCCGACATCAGGCGCTCGTTCTTCAGGCCGCTGCTGGCGTCGTTATCGCGCAGCGCGCCGAGAATGAAGTCGATATCGCCCGCGCGCAGGCCGGCGACCAGCGCCTCATAGGCGCTTTCGTCAGTGACGACTCTCACCCCCGGATGTTGCGTGGTCATCCGCGCAATCGCCTTGGGCAGGAGCAACGTGCGCCCGAGCGGTAATGCGCCCACCGTCACCGCACCCTGAATCTTGCCGTGCAAAGCGGCGATATCGTCGGGCACATGCCGCAATTCGTTCAATGCGCGGCGCACGTGCAGCAGAAACGTTTCGCCTTCCGTGGTGAGCAGGATGCCGCGCGGGCTGCGATGGAACAGACTCAAACCGGAGCCGCTTTCCAGCACCCGAATCGCGGTGCTCACGGCCGGCTGACTGATGCCGAAGGTCTTCGCCGCGCTCGGCATATGCCGATGACGCGCCAATGCGATGAATAGCTGAAGCCGCCGGGTGTTGAGCAGATAAGCCGGCAGCGCGCCTTCTGCTGTCGGCCGCCGGCGTGCCTGCCGCGCCGAGCACCACTGCGCGAGTTCTTCCAGTTCGGCGAAAATCCGCTCGCACCGCTGCAGCACGGCGCGGCCAACGGGCGTCGGCAGCATGCCGGAGGGGCCGCGATCGAAGAGGGGTTCGCCGAGTGCCGACTCCAGTTCCTGCACCGAACGCGTCACAGCCGATTGGGCGCGAAATAGCGCCGCTGCGGCACGCGTGGCGCTACCCATTTCGGCAACGAGTCGAAATGCGCGCAATTGCGCGAGGTTGAGGAGTTCTTTGCTGCTCACGGATGGTGGCGTTCCGGCTGGCGGATGTTCAACGCGTCCGCGATCGTGTGCTGGGTTGTCTCGTTCATGGCTGCCTATTCATTCGAGGCCATCAAGTATAGCGACGCATCATGTCCCGTACCACGCTTGCCAGACGGCTTGCGACTTTGTTTCCCGGGCATCTGTTTTGTTTATCGCATGTGGATAGTCGGGAGCTTGAGCCGGGACTCGGCACGCTCGCCAGCAGTACCCCAAACCCTATATCCGGTGGGGCTTCCAGCGCTTATCCGTGTGCCGGCCACGGACATTCCAGGCGCTTGCGAGCAATTTAACCGGTACAAATGTGGTTTACCCGTACTTTCGGCAAACCGGCATGATCCTTATGGTTGCACCTCAAGATGGTTGCAAAGGCTGCCACCCCGGTAGCGGCGACCCATCCGATTGGCGCTTGTTGAAGCACGGCACGAAGCAACGGAAGACAACGGGATATGGCAAGGATCATTGGTGGAATCGGCACGTCGCATGTGCCCACGATCGGCATGGCGTACGACAAGGGCAAGCAGAACGATCCCGCGTGGGCGCCGCTCTTCAAAGGCTACGAACCGGTGGCCGATTGGCTCGCCGAGCGCAAGCCGGACGTGATGGTGATGTTCTACAACGACCACGCGAACAGCTTCTTCTTTGATTGCTATCCGACCTTCGCGCTGGGCGTATCGGCCAATCACGAGTTCGCGGACGAGGGCGCGGGCAAGCGTCCGCTGCCGGACATTGCGGGTCATCCCGATCTGGCTATCCACATTGCCGAGCAACTCGTCAACGACGAGTTCGATCTGACGATTTTCCAGGACCGTGCACTCGATCACGGATGCAATTCCCCGCTTTCGCTGATGTTGCCGCACGACGGCGGCTGGCCGATGTCGCTCGTGCCGATGGAAGTCAACGTACTGCAATATCCGCTGCCCACCGCGAACCGCTGCTACCGGCTCGGTCAGGCACTGCGCCGGGCGATTGAGTCGTTCGAGCAGGATCTGGATGTCGTGGTGGTTGGCACCGGCGGGTTGTCGCACCAGGTTCACGGCGAGCGAAGCGGCTTCAACAACACCGATTGGGACTTCGAGTTCCTCGATCTGATCGTGCATGAGCCGCAGCGGCTCGCTGCGATGAAGCATGTCGACTATGTGCGCCTTGGCGGCGCGGAGAGCGTGGAGACGATCATGTGGCTCGCGATGCGCGGCGCGCTAGGGCCGAAGGTTCGTGAACTGCATCGCAGCTACTACCTTGCGACGAGCACCGCGATGGCCGTGACCCTCTACGAAGAGGAGGTGACGCAATGAACCCGCAACTGATCGGTATCGAGGAATTGACGGGCACGTATCCGTTCGACATCCGCCAGAGTATGAAAGCGATGCGCCTGAACCGCTTCTTCTGGCAGATGCGCGAAGCGTCGGCGCGCACGCTGTGGCTGGAGAACCGGAGCGCTGCATACGACGCGGCCAACCTGACCGCGGAGGAGCGCGCGCTCGTCGACAACACCGACTGGATCGGGCTGATTCGATATGGCGTGTGTTTCTTCGTCCTCGAGAAATTTGCACGTGTGGTGAAGATTACGAATCTCGGCATGTACGCCAGCATGCGAGGCGAAACACTCGAGGCGTTTCTGAAAACGCGCAGGGTGCCGGAAGCCGTCTAAGGCGACTCGACCCTGCGCCGCATCTTTTTTAGCGGCTTTTCATTTCAATACCAAGAAGACCCCGGCTTCGACAGAACGCCGGGGCGGGAAACTGTTTTCTCCGGAGACACGCATGAAATCTGCAGACTCAGTCGACATCAAGGCGTTTATCGACGCCCGCAAGATGTCGGCGTACCAATGGCTGGTCCTCGTTCTATGTTTTCTGATCGTCATGATGGACGGGCTGGACACCGCCGTGATGGGCTTTGTCGCGCCCGTCATCATGCATGACTGGAATGTCAGCCGGGCCGCCTTCGGTCCCGTGATGAGCGCCGCGATGGTTGGCCTTGCGATCGGCGCACTGGCGGCAGGGCCGATTGCCGATCGCATCGGGCGCAAGAAAGTGTTGATTGCCTCCGTGCTCTGCTTCGGTTTCTTCAGCCTGACTTGCGCATTCGCCGACTCCCCCATGGAACTCGTCGCGTTGCGCTTTCTGACGGGCCTGGGTCTCGGCGCCGCGATGCCGAATTCGACCACGCTGCTCTCCGAATACGTACCGTCGCGCAGTCGCTCGCTGCTGCTCACGATCATGTTCACCGGCTTCAACTTCGGTTCGGGGGCTGGCGGTTTCGTAGCGGCTTCGCTGATTCCGCACTTCGGTTGGCGCGCGGTGTTCATGTTCGGCGGTATCTTGCCGATCCTCAGTGTTCCTTTGCTGTTGTGGCTGCTGCCTGAGTCCGCGCGTTTGATGCTGGTGCGCAAGATGTCGACCGAGCGTATCGCTGCAACGCTCGGCCGCGTCTGCGGACATGTCTTCGGTCAAGACGTGCGCTTCACCGCGCCCGAACCGGTGGTCGCTGCGAAGGCGCCGGTGCGGATGCTGTTCGCGGACGGCTATGCGTTCAGCACACTGATGCTGTGGCTCACGTACTTCATGGGCCTGTTGATCATCTATCTGCTCACTGGCTGGCTGCCCACCTTGATCAAGGACGCCGGCTTGCCGGTCGAGCGTGCCGCCGCGATCACCGGCATGTTCCAGTTAGGCGGCACCGTGGGCGCCGTTGCGGTCGGCTTCGCGATGGACCGCATGGATCGCAATGCGGTGATCGGTGCGGCGTATCTGCTCGGCGGCGTGTTCATCTTCGCGCTGGGCATGGGCACGCTCAAATCGAACCTTCTGCCGGTTCTCGTTACCTGTGCCGGGTTTTTCATGAGCGGCGCACAGACCGGTCTCAATGCACTTGCCCCGAGCTGCTATCCGACACGTGCTCGCGCAACCGGTGTGAGCTGGATGCTTGGGTTCGGCCGGCTCGGCGGCATTCTGGGCTCGCTCGTGGGTGGCGCGTTGCTGTCGCTGGGATTCAGTTTCGAAACTGTATTCGCGGTGCTCGCTGTGCCTGCGCTGATCGCTGCTGCAGCGATCGTCATGAACCGTCTCGCGTTGCGCTTTATCACCAGTCCCGTGGCCGATGCCTGAACGCGTTTGCAGTGGTCCCACGCAGCGGCGTGTTGGCTGCTGCGCGCACGGCATCCCTTACCAGAAGTTATTGAAGGAGAGCAGACATGAGTGGAGATTTGAGCGTGAGCGGAAGTGGAAATGGAAGTGGGCTCAACAAGGGTGAGACGACGAATGTGACGGAATGGCCGAACCGCATGGCCATGATTCGCGCGGGAGTGATCGGCGGATTGGTTGGCGCCGTGATCATCTGGATTTACGAAGCGCTCATCTGGGTAGGGGCGCAGCACCTGATGCCGTTGGCGGGCATTCCTCGCAACGCGACGGGGCTGGTGTTCGGCAAAGGGGTGCAGGAATCAATCGGCGTGTGGGCTTATATCGTCGGCACGGGCATTCACTTCGTGTTCGCGTCGGCGTGGGGCGTTCTGTTCGCGGCAATCTGGCCGTACTTTCGCCGGCGCGGATACGAAGCCACTTTTGTCGCCCTGTTTTACGCGGTTTTCGCGTGGATCGTGATGCATGTGGCGATCATGATCGCCTCCGATAACCATCCGAACTACTACGACCCGGCTGTGATCATCGGTGGCTTCATGTCCCATATCTTCTTCACGGTCCCCCTGGCCTTGACGGTAAAGCGACTACTGCAACCGCAAGGGCAATAGAACAAAGTGTTTGGCGAACCTCGAGCGTCAATGCCGATTAAGACAATTTCAACAACACGTGTGATTTGGAGATCTGCAGCATGAATAAAAGTATCAGACGCGTAGACGTTGTGCTGTTGGGAGCAGCGATCGCGGCTTCTGTGCCGGCTTTCGCGCAAAACAGTGTCACGTTATACGGTATCGTCGATAACGGCCTTTCTTATACGAACAATCAAACGTCGCTCGGCTCCACTAGCGGAGGAAAATCGGCCGTCAAAATGGCGCAGGGTGTATTTGCGGGCAGCCGCTTCGGCCTGAAGGGCGCGGAAGACCTGGGGGGCAACACGAAAGCGATCTTCCAGCTTGAGTCCGGCTTCAATTCGGCAACCGGTGCCCAGCAATACACCAACGCGATGTTCGGCCGCCAGGCGTGGGTCGGCCTGACCAACCCGACGTACGGTACCTTCACGGCGGGCCGCCAATACGCTTCGTACTACCAGATGCTCTCACCGTATAGCCCGACCACCTGGATCACCGGCTACTACGGCGCGCATCCTGGCGATATCGACGGCCTCGACACGATCTACCGTGCGAACAACACGCTGGAGTACACGTCGCCGAAGCTCTATGGCCTGACGGTGAGCGGCTCGTATTCGCTGGGCGGTGTGGCGGGCAGCACGAACCAGGGCTCGACCTGGGCGACCGGGGTCCAGTATGCGATGGGGCCGGTCGGCCTTGCAGTCGGCTTCTCGCGAATCAACAACTCGACCGCGGGCGGCGGCTCATGGGGCGCGGATTCGACCACCACGAACGGTGGCTCACAGATTGGCGTATCGGCGTTGACGAACGGCTATCAGACTGCGCAGGCGCAACAGCGTTTCGCCGTGGGTGGCGGCTATAAGTTCAATGGCGCGTGGGATATCACGGCGACCTATTCGAACGTCCAGTACATTCCGGGCAGCGGCTCGAAGTTCCACGATACGGCGATCTTCAATACGGCGGGTACCGTCTTGCACTGGAAACCGGCCGTTGCGTGGGATTTTGCCACGGGGTACAGCTATACCCGTGCTACACGCGCGAACGGCATTCAGGACAATGCGCAGTACCACCAGTTCAATCTCTCCGAGTACTACGCGTTGTCCAAACGCACGGGTTTGTATGCGTTGGAGGCCTATCAGAAGGCGAAGGGCAAGACGCTGGGCACCAACGGCGCCGGGCAGATCATCGACGCCACGGCGACACTCGGCGATGGGTATAACAGTACGCCGTCTTCCTCAGGCAGTCAGTTGGCGGTGGGTGTGGGCCTTATTCACCGGTTCTGATTGGTAGTCTTTTTGCGGTGAGAAAGGCCGGGGTGCGGTGCAGACTCCGGTCTTTTTCTTTCGTGAACGCTTGCATGGCCGCGTGCCGGTTACCGAAACCTATTACATCCGAGGTAATTGGCGAGTCGCACGCTCACGCCTAATCTTCGGTCATCGCGCAACTCATCCCGAGCGGCGCATACGATCGAGGACACAGCATGTCGACGTTTCACATTCACACGATTGAATCCGCACCCGAGCAATCCAAGCCGGTGCTTCGCCAACTCGAGCAAAACTTCGGCCTTATCCCCAACATTGCGGGCGCCATGGCTGAATCGCCGGTGTTGATCGGCGGCTTCATCTGTATCTTCCAGAAGGTTCACACGGGTACTTTCACGGAAGCGCAGATACAGACCCTGTTGCTGACTAACGCAGTGACCAACGCGTGTACATGGGCGGTTGCGTTTCACACTGCGCTTGCGCTGAAAGAGGGCCTTTCACCCGCCGATGTCGAAGCGATTCGCGACGGCCGCGCACCTGCCGATCGCAAGCATGCCGCGTTGTCGACCTTGACCAAAACAGCGATCGAGAAGCGCGGACACCTGGACGACAATGACGTGAACGCATTTCTCGAAGCCGGCTTCCGTCAGGACCAGGTGCTCGAGGTCCTCACGGTGCTGGCTGCTTCCACTATCACGAACTACGCCGGCAACATCACGAAGCCGCCGCTCGAAGCGCCGTTCCAGGAATATGTCTGGACCGCGTAGGTCGCGTTTGGCAGGGCCGGTCAGCAACTGGGAGTATGCTGACCGGCGCGGTTCGTACGACCGGTTGGCGCCGGACATCCACGATGCTCCGGCGCCATCGAACATCGATCACCGAACCCGATCTGTATCGACTAACGGACCACAGACCGATGAATCCTGCGAATCCCGAAAGGAAGACACCGCCGAATGAACTCGGCGCGTTGTTGCGTCACTGGAGAGACATGCGCGGCATCAGCCAGTTGGACCTGTCGTTCAACGCGGGTGTTTCGCAGCGTCACATTAGTTTTATCGAAAGCGGACGCAGCGTGCCGAGCCGGCAGATGCTGTTGGATATCGCTCAAACGCTCGACATTCCTCTGCGCGAACGCAACACGCTGTTATTGGCAGCGGGCTATGCGCCGATGTATGCCGAAGGCGCCTGGAACGCACAGGAAATGCAGAGCGTCACGAAGGCACTTGGGCGAATGTTGCGCCAGCACGAGCCGTTTCCCGCGCTTGTCATGGACCGCTACTGGAACGTGCTGATGACCAATGAATCCGCGCCACGCTTTTTCAATTGCTTCATCGATATGGCTGCGCGCAAGGGGCCACGCAACATGCTGCATCTGATTTTCGATCCGGATGGGCTGCGTCCGTTCGTTGCCGATTGGCAGGCAGTGTCGAATAGCCTGATTCAGCGTGTCTATCGGGAATCCGTTGGTCGCGTGGTCGACGAACAGACGCATGAGTTGCTTGCCGCGTTGCGCGCCTATCCGGATGTGCAGTCTGATGTGAAGTCTTCTCAACGGACCGTGGAAACCGGGGCCGCTGCTGCGGCCATGCCGGTGATCCCGATCGGTTTCGTCAAGGACGGCAAGGTCCTGAACTACTTTTCCATGGTCGCAACCGTGGGCACGCCACAAGCCGTCGCGGCACAGGAGCTGCGTATCGAATGCATGTTCCCCGCAGACGACGAGACCGAAGCGCGTCATCTTGAGATGATCGACGCGGTCCAGCAACAGCACTAAGAGGCAGCGCCGGCCAACCACTCCAGCGCCGCCCGGACCCATCAGAACCGGTGCCGCAAGCCGATGCTCACAATAGCCTGCGACTGCGTGTCCGACGAATGGCTGTTGCCCTTATCGCTGACCGACGCAGTTGCCGCGACCGGATTGCCGAGCGCATCCAGCGTGACACCGGACGCGTGCTGATAGCCGCCCATCAGGTAGACCGTGGAACGCTTCGAGAGGTTGTACTGCGCGCCGAGCGTCACGTTGTGATATTGCGCGCGCTCATCCACACCTTCCACTTCGCCGCCGCGCGTGTAGTTGTAGCCCGCGAACAGTTGCACGGCCGGGCGGATCGTCCACTGTCCGAACACGCCCGCGATATTGAACGTCGCGTGCCCGTTGAACAGCGAATCAGCGCCCGAGCGGTACTGCACGTTGCTGTAGTTCACACCGAGGATGGCCGGGCCAAAATTGTACGTAGCGCCCGCGGCGATGATCTGTTGCGATTGCGCGCTCGCGTAGCCTTCATTGATCGACGAATTGAACAGGCCGTCGTCCGTGCCGTTCCATTTGCCGACCGTCGAATCTTTCGGCCCGCTCTTGCTGTTATCCGAACGCTCATAGCCGACGCCCACATGCAGCGGGCCGTTGCCGTATCCCGCGCCCACGCTCCACGTGTTCTGCTGCTTCAGGCTGCCCGGTTGACCGCCAAATCCGTACAACGCGCCGAACGTAAAGCCCGAGTAGTTCGCGCTCGTGTACTTGATCGAGTTGTTGACGCGCGCAGTCTGATCGAGATCGTCGATATCGCCCGGATGCGCGCCGTAGCCGCCGGCCAACGCGACCGGCGCAACGGGCGCGACGAAGTCGTTCAACGAGGTGTACTGACGGCCGAGCGTAACCGTGCCGTATTGCTGGCTGCCGATGCCGACAAACGCCTGACGGCCGAACAGTCCACCGTTCTGGCCGGTCTTGCCGTTGGTGATGTCGAAGCCGTCTTCGAGCAGGAACAACGCGTTCCAGCCGCCGCCGAGGTCTTCCTGACCCTTGATGCCGAAGCGGCTGCCGGAGAGGTTGCCGCTCGTCAACGCGACGTTCGAGTGTCCCGTGTAAGCGCCGACGGAGCCAGTGCGCTCGTTGCTGCGATAGCTGATACCCGCGTCGACGATGCCGTACAGCGTGACGGAACTCTGCGCGAACGCGATTCCTGCGAAGGACAACAGCAGGGGTGCAGCAATCAATTGCTTTTTCATCGTGGTTATAGCTCGGTTGGATCGTCTATCTCAAGTCGCCTGCACGGCGATCTCTCTTTTTTCCGCGCGCACGCAGTCCGCTCCTGACCAACGGAGCAGATTGCGTGAAGCGGGGGAAGCGGCTTGCGCGACCCTTGTTACTCGCCCTGATTGCGGGCGCGCTGCAAGGGCGTGTTTAGCGGCTTAGTGGCTTAGCGCCGCACCAGGTGGCATTTCGGGCGCATGCACCGTGACCGTCTTGCGGACCTTGGCGACATCCGCCGCGCTGACCGTCGAACCGGTGTTGCCCCAGCTAGTGCGCACGAAGTTCGTCACGTCAGCGACTTCCTGATCGTTCAGGCGCCAGCCGAAGGCCGGCATCGTGAACGAGGAGGGCGCGGTCTTCGTGCCTTCGAGCGTGTTGCCGGTCAACAGCACATGAATCAGCGAGGTCGCGTCCTTGCCCTGCACAACCGGATTACCGCCCAGTGCCGGGAAAACGCGCGTGTAGCCGCGGCCGTCACTGCGGTGGCAGGCCGTGCAGTTGTCGCGGTATACCGCAGCGCCGGGTGCGCTGGCGTCGCCGGTGCGCAGAGCGCGAGCCGCCGTATCGTCGTACACGTACGGCGTTTCCTTCGGATCGGTCGAGGGCAGCGTCTTCAGGTAGCGTGCGATCGCGGTCAGATCGGCGTCGTTCATATGCTGCATGCTGTGCTGAACGACGTCGGTCATGCCGCCGAATGCCGCGCTGTGCTGCGTGCGTCCGGTCTTCAGGAATTGCACGATATCGGCCTCGCTCCACGAGCCGATGCCGGTGCGTGGATTCGCGCGCAGGCTCGACGGGACCCAGCCATCAATCGCTGCGCCGCCCGCGAGAAACTCCGAGCCGTCGAGATCGCTCAGCGCGCGCTCCTGCATCGTCACCGCACGCGGCGTGTGGCAGGCGCCGCAGTGGCCGAGGCCCTGCACAAGGTATGCACCGCGTGCGACCACCGGATCGGCATAGTGCTTCGAATTGAACGCCACGGGATCAGGCGCGAACAGATAACGCCAGATGCCGAGCGGCCAGCGCATCGACAGCGGCCAGACGATGTCGACGGCACGGTTCGCCTGGTTCACCGGTGCGACGCCTTGCGTGAAGTACGCGTACAGCGCATGCATATCGTCATCGCTCAAGCGCGCATACGAGGGGTACGGCATCGCCGGATACAGCGTGTCGCCATTCGGCCGCACGCCTGCGCGCACCGCGCGATCGAACTGCGCGAAGGTCCATGAGCCGATGCCGGTGTTGCGATCGGGCGTGATATTGGTCGAGTAGATCGCGCCGATCGGTGTGTCGAACTTCAGGCCGCCCGCGAAGGGTTTGCCCGATTGCGCGGTGTGACAGGCAATGCAGTCACCCGCACGCGCGAGATATTCGCCGTGCGCGATCAACGCCGCGTCGGATTGACTGGGGAGCGTTGCGGCTTGCGCAGCGAGCGGAATGGACAACGTAGCCGCCACGCAGAACGACGCTGCGCGCATGCGTCTGAATGCCTGACCCAGGCGTTTCACATCGATGTTTTTCTTCATACGCTCACCAGCGGGCCGGGGTTCTTCAGATACTGCTCGCGGATCGCGCGCGCCGACCAATAAGCGAGCGCCGCGACGAGGCCAGTCGGGTTGTAGCCGATGCCTTGCGGGAACGCCGACGCGCCCATCACGAACACGTTATGCACGTCCCAGCTTTGCAGGTAGCGGTTCAACACGCTCGTCTTCGGATCGGTGCCCATGATCGCGCCACCGACGAGGTGCGTCGTCTGATAGCGGCGCGAATCGAAGTGCGCGCCGAATTCGCGCGTATAGACGCCGATGGACTTCGGCCCCATCTGCTGCGCGATCTTGTGCATCTGCCCGGTGACGTATTGCGCCATCTTGATGTCGTTGTCCTTCCAGTCGAAGGTCATGCGCAACAGCGGCTGGCCGTAGGAATCGCGATAGGTTGGATCGAGGTCGAGGAACACGTCGCGGTACGACATGTTGGAGCCATGCGCGTCCATCGAAATCGTGTGCGCATAGTGGTCCTTCACCGATTTCTTCCAGTCCACGCCCCAGTTCGGCGTGCCGGCCGGCGTCGCGATGCCGCTGATCGGTTTGGTGCCGGCCTGGTTCACCCACAACGGCGAGCCGCCCACAAAGCCGAGCGGACCGTGATCGAAGTTGTCGGCATTGAAGTCGTCGACGGCGACGCCGTTGCCGCCCGCGCCGATAAACGGATTGGTGAAGGTGTCCTTGTCGAAGAACGCGGTGATCGTCGAGAGGTTCTGATACGCGAAATTGCGGCCGACCACGCCTTCGCCCGAGATCGGGTCATACGGCTTGCCGATGCCCGAGAGCAGAAGCAGGTGAACATTGTGATACTGGAACGCCGCGACGATCACGAGATCCGCAGGCTGAAACACTTCGTTGCCCGCCGGGTCGACGTACGTGACGCCCTTGGCGCGCTTTTTCGTATCGTCGAGTTCGACGCGCAGCACGTGGCAACGCGAGCGCAGTTCGAAATTCGGCGACTGCTTCAGCGCCGGCAGGATGTTCAGATTCGGCGACGCCTTCGAGTACATGTAGCACGCGTAGCCGCTGCAGAACCCGCAGAAGTTGCACGGTCCCATCTGCACGCCGTACGGGTTCGTGTACGGACCCGACGTATTCGCCGAAGGCAGGCGGTACGGGTGCAGTCCGAGTTCGCGCGCGGCCTTGCCGAAGCGTTCGGCCGAGTAGGTGTTCAACTGCGCGGGGAGCGGGAAGTTGTCGCTGCGCGGCGCGTCGAACACGTTACCGTCGCCGACCACCTTGCCGTTGACCTTATAAGCCTGGCCGGAGGTGCCGAACACTTTCTCGGCGAAGTCGAAATGCGGTTCGAGTTCCTCGTAGCTGACGCCGTAATCCTGAATCGTCATCCCGTCAGGAATGAAGCGCTTGCCGTAGCGTTCTTCATAGTGGCTCTTCAGACGCAGCTCTTCCGGCGTGATGCGGAAATGCACACCTGACCAATGCAAGCCGGCGCCGCCGACGCCTTCGCCCGGCAGGAACGCGGCAAGCTGCCGATAAGGCAGCGCCGTTTCGCCGACGTTATGACGGATCGATACGGTGGTCTTGGAGAGATCGAGGAACAGCTTCTTGCGGACGTTGTAGGTCAGCTCGTCGATCGTGTTCGGATACGCGCCGTCCGGATAGGTGTCGCGATACTCGCCGCGTTCGAGCGCGACCACTTTGAGGCCGGCTTCGGTGAGTTCCTTCGCGAGGATCGCACCGGTCCAGCCGAAGCCGATGACGACCGCGTCGACGTGCGGTTTGATTTGTGTGGTCATTAGCTGCGCTTTCCTTCAATCGACACGGGGCCATACGGATAGGCCTGGCCGTTCTGGTTGACGAAGTCCATGAAATCGGCTCGCGCGCCGGGGAAGCCGATCATCTTCCAGCCGCCCATGTCGCGATTGCCGCCGTGGATCGGGTCGCAGAAGTAGCCTTCGCGGGTGTTTTGCAGCAGTTGGCCGAAGAAGACGCCGGCCGGTACGTCCGCGAGTTCGATCGAGCCTTTCTCGAGCGCGGTGAGCACGGTGTCGCGTGTGGCGGCGTCGAGGGCGTCGAATGGATGCGAATAGGTCTTCGTGCAGTAGGCGTTGACCGCCGCGATGCCGAGCCGGTACAGATCGCGCGGCACGAGCTTCAACTGATAGCCGAGTTCCGGCGCGCCTTGCTGGAACGGGCCCTGCATGTACCAGAGCGCGCCGTGCGCATACGGCGTATCCATTTGCCGATCGATGAACTCGGGCACGCCGGCTTCGACCGCGCCCGGGCCTTCGCTGTCCGATGGAATCAGGCGATCGACCGCCGCGTGGATGAACGCCCATTCCTTCGCGTCGAAGAAATGCGGCTTGTAGTCGGCGCCAGTGGCCGGGCCCGCGGCGGCGACGCCGCTCGCGCCTTGAGCAGTCGTGGCGGATTGCTTGACTTCACAACCGGCGAGAGTCCCGGCTGGAACCAGCGCGACAGCCGTGCGTAAGAAGCCGCGGCGGGAGGTAAGAGGAGATTGAGCCATATTGTTCTTTATCGCGAGATTAGAGCGCGCCGCGGTGCGCCCGGACGGTCGTCGGATTTGGGCGCCATAGTAAATGGAACCGGTTCCAAAGTATCTCTACTTTTTTACAATAAGCTGTTTCGTGAAGTGATTAAATGTCGTCTTGAAAGAAATATGTCTTTCAAATCATAAGTGTTTTGCCGCGCGGAGCACTGAGAAGTTGACGCGAAAAAGCGACGCTTTTGCTCCGGCAATGGCTGCGAGCGGCCGTTCGGGTGGACGTGGTTTACCCGCGCTTACAGCACGCTGACGACGGCGAATGGTCGCGGGCCGGGCCTGAGACGGCCATACGGGTCACGTGAATCCCGCTATATCTTCCAGCCGTATTGCGCCGGTCCCGGCGCGAGAATACTTTTCGCCTGCCGCAAACGCGCGAAAACAGATGAAGCCTACAAATTGAAAGAAATTCCGCGCTGAAGGGCTCTTTTCGACGCCTGTGCCTCGCGCGGCCGGGGGCACACATCACGACGATCATCAAGGAGACAAGCTGTGCTTCCCGCAACCATGCCGATCAACGTTGGCAATACCGCTTTCATGCTGCTGTGCGCGAGCCTCGTCATGCTGATGACACCGGGTCTCGCATTTTTCTACGGCGGCCTCGTCGAACGCAAGAACGTGCTGGCTATCATGATGCAGAGCTTCATCTCGCTCGCATGGACAACCGTGCTGTGGTTCGCGTTCGGCTACTCGATGTGCTTCGGCCCAAGCTGGCACGGCATCGTCGGCGATCCGACCTACTATGCGTTCCTGCGCGGCATTACGCTGCAAACCATGTACACCGGCAACGACGCTGGCATTCCGTTGGTGGTTCACGTTGCCTATCAGATGATGTTTGCGATCATCACGCCGGCGTTGATCACAGGTGCGTTCACCAACCGCGTGACGTTCAAGGCCTACTTCCTGTTTCTGACCGGCTGGCTGGTGCTGGTGTATTTCCCGTTCGTGCACATGGTCTGGAGTCCGGATGGACTGTTCGCGAAGTGGGGCGTGCTCGATTACGCGGGCGGCATTGTGGTCCACAACACCGCTGGATTCGCCGCGCTAGCGTCGGTGTTGTACGTGGGGCGCCGTCAGACCCTCACGCACAAACCACACAACGTGCCCTTGATCGCGCTCGGCACGGGCCTGCTGTGGTTCGGCTGGTACGGTTTTAACGCGGGCTCAGAACTGCGCGTCGACGCCATCACGGCTTCGTCGTTCCTTAACACCGATGTCGCCGCTTCGTTCGCTGCCATTACGTGGTTGCTGATCGAATGGGCCAACGCACGTCAGCCGAAATTCATCGGCTTGCTGACCGGCTCGGTCGCCGGCCTCGCGACCATCACGCCCGCAGCCGGCTATGTGTCCTTGAGCACCGCCGCGATAATCGGCATTTCTGCTGGTGTGATCTGCTATTACGCTGTTGCGCTGAAAAACCGGCTCGGCCTCGACGACGCGCTCGACGTGTGGGGCGTGCATGGCGTGGGCGGCCTCGTCGGTACTGTTCTGCTCGGCGTGTTCGCGTCGAAGGCGTGGAATCCGAATGGCGCGGATGGCCTGCTGTTGGGTGGCGGCGCATTCTTCGTCAAGCAATGCGTGGCGGTATGCGTGTCCGGCGTCTGGGCGTTCGTGTTCACGTGGGGCATGTTGTGGCTGATCAACCGCGTGACACCCGTTAAGGTGGGTGAAGCCGCCGCGCAGCACGGGCTCGATACCGAGTTGCATGGCGAAGTGGCTTATCTGGACGCGTAAGCCCATGGTCGCCTCTGTGCTAGCGTTGGGTCTGGGCCCAACGTTAAGCGCAACACCATGGAAAACCTCCTCAAGAAGCTCGACCTCACCTCGCTGCGCCTGTTCGTCGCCGTCTGCCAGGAGCAGAACATCGCGCGCGCGGCTGAGCGCGAGTTCATCGCGTCGTCCGCGGTGAGTCGGCGCATTGCTGAAATCGAGGCGCTGATCGGCTTGCCGGTGATCCAGCGCCAGTCGCGCGGCATTACGGTGACGCCGGTCGGCGAGACCGTGCTGCGCTATGCGCTGGCGATCATCGGCAACATCGAACAGATGAGCGCCGAGTTGTCGCGCTTTTCCTCGGGAGCGAAGGGGCGGGTGCGGGTGGTGGCGAATCTCTCGTCGATCGTGCAGTTTTTGCCGGAGGACGTGGCGGCTTTCGGGCGGGCGTTTCCGGAGGTGTCGATCGAACTGGAGGAAGAGAACAGCGCCGACGTGCTGCGTATCGTCGATGAACACGGCGCGGACTTTGGCATCTGCAATCCGGTGGCGGGCAGCGAAGCCTTCGAGCAAGTGCCGTATCGGGAGGACCGACTGGCGGTGCTGGTGCCGGGCGGCCATCGTCTGGCCACCGCTTCGCGCGTGGCGTTCGACGAGTTGCTCGACGACAGCTTCGTCGGCCTGCGCAGCGAGAGTGCGCTGACCAAACTTCTCGCCCAGCAGGCGGTCAACGCGGGGCGGCAGATCGACGTCAAGATCCGCGTCAGCAGCCTCGATGCGCTGTGCCGGATGGTCCATGCCGGCCTCGGCATCGCGATCGTGCCCGAGCAGGTGGGGCTGCTCTATGTGAACGCACTCGACGTGCGCCTGCTGTCCTTGAGCGACGCCTGGGCGGTGCGGCATCTCATCATGATCTTCAAGTCGCGCGATCAGTTAAGCGCCAGCGCGGCGGCGCTGGTGGGGTTCCTCGGCAGCAAGCCCTAGCCCGCGGGGCGCCTCGCACCATTCTCCAAACAAGACGTCTGCGTTGCTGGACCGGCACTTCGGCATTGCCTGCGCGCGCCGTATAGTGGGCGCAAGGAGAATGCCCATGAGCGATACGATTCGTCTGGACGGCCGCGTGCTGTACCTGTCCCAGGACCCCGCGGTGATCGAGGCGCAACTCGCCGGCGAAAATTTCACGCGCGCCACCGCCGGTGCGCTGCGCGACAACGTCTCCACCGACGAAATCACACCGGTCACCGTCATGCTTACCTATGACGAACGCCTCGGCCAGTATCCGTACGTCGGCTTCAAGGCGGGCGAGCGCATGCCGATCGGCCGCGATGCGGTCAAGAATGGCGGCTTCCAGGTGACGGTGGCGGGCAAGCGCTACGGCAAAGGGTCGTCGCGCGAATCGAGCCCGTTGGCGGAGTTGTCGGCGGGTATTCGCCTGATCGTCGCGGAGAGTTTCGAGCGTATCTATCAGCAGAACTGCGACAACATAGGCATTCTCACCACCACCGATTTCTCCGTGCTCGATCGTCTGATCGCAGGAGAGGCGGTGCCGATCGACGAGTTTCTCAAGGGGCGCGATGCCCTCACGCAGCAGATCATTCGCAGCGGCGGCTTGCTTGCGTACAGCAAGTTCGCGGACTGGCCCGCGCCACGTGTGCGGGAGACGGCAAACCCGGCAAACGTAGCAAGCACCGCCGAACCGAAGACGCTGGTCGAGAAGATCATCGAGCGCCATCTTCATCCCGGCATTGAAAGCGCGCAGCGCGGCGACGGCGTGTTCATCGCCGCCGATTGGCGCTTCAGCCACGACTATTTCACCGGCATGTGCGCGCATCTGATGCATCGCGCGTTCGGCAAGCCCGCGCCGCTGCATGCGCCGGATCACATCATCGCTTTCCAGGATCATTTGGTGCTCGCCTCGCAAAGCATTCCGCACGTTCGCGACGGACTGTTGCCGGGCGTTGCCAATCTGATGGAAGGGCACACCTCGTTCTCGCGCGACTATCCGGTGCGCTCGCACGGCGCGCTCGACAACTCGCCGGGTTCCGAAGGCATCTGTCATGCGTTGATGGCCGAGCAGTACGCATTGCCGGGGCAGGTTGCGTGCGGCACCGACTCGCACACGCCGCATTCCGGCGCGCTCGGTTGCCTTGCATTCGGTGCGGGCGCAACGGAAATCGCGAATAGCTGGGTGACGGGCTACGTGCGCTGCAAAGTGCCGGAGACCTTGCGCATTGAAATCGACGGCACGTTGCGCAGCGGCGTCACCGCGAAGGACCTCGTGCTGCACCTCTTGCAGATGGACGCGATCCGCTCGGGCGGCGCGATCGGCCTCGTGTTCGAATACGGCGGCGCCGCAGTGCGTGCGATGTCGATCGACGAACGCGCCACGCTGACCAACATGGTCGCGGAATTGGGCGGCTTCACGGGCATCGTCGAGCCGGACGAACGCACAGCGGCGTTCCTGAAGGAGCGTCGCGGTGTCGATTTCACCCTTGAAAGCTGGATGAAAAGCGATGCCGGCGCTACGTATCGCGACACGATCCGCATCGACGCCACCGCCATCGAACCGATGCTTGCGCGTCCGGGTGATCCGGGCAACGGCGTGCCGGCGCCGCAACTGGAGCAGGACGTCGCGATCGATATCGCGTATGGTGGCTCGTGCACGGCGGGCAAGCGCGAAGACTTCGACTTCTATCACGAGGTATTGCGCTGGGGCGTGGAGCAGGGCATGCATGTGCCCGAAGGTACGCGTCTCTTCCTGCAATTCGGCACCATGGCCGTGCGCGCCTATTGCGAGAGCCAGGGCTATTTGCCGGTTTTCGAGCGTGCTGGCGTGACGCTCGTGATGCCGGGCTGCGGTTCATGCGCGAACTGCGGGCCGGGGCAGTCGGCGGATGCGAACGAGGTGACGATCAGCGCGATCAACCGCAATTTCCCCGGCCGCTCGGGGCCAGGCAATGTGTGGCTCGCGAGCCCGTACACCGTTGCCGCGAGCGCGCTGGCCGGAAAAATCACTACCTTCGAACAATTGAAGCGCGCGCGCAGCTAGAATGCTGGCCGGACCTTGCGGCCCGGCATCGTGATGCGCGTAGCACACGAAAGTACCTAAGGCCGGCACAAGACCGGCCGCGGCGAGCATCATCGTGCATCGCCTGAATGACCTGTATCACCAGGAGACAAACAATATGGCATCCCCCGATCACGCCGGGTCCGTCGCGCGCAGCGTCGGCGGCGCGGCGTCTTCCGCAAGCGCGACTGCTGCGGCGTCCGCAGCGTCCACCACGCTCGACGCCGGCAGCATCTCCGCGCGCCTCGACCGGCTGCCCGCCACGCGTTCCATCTGGAAGCTGGTGGTGCTGCTGAGCCTCGGCTTCTTCTTCGAACTGTACGACCTGCTGTACTCGGGCTACGTCGCGCCAGGCCTTGTCAAAAGCGGCCTGCTGACCGCGACGACGCACGGCCTGTTCGGCTCGACCGGCGTCGCGAGTTTTATCGCCGCGTTGTTCAGCGGGCTGTTCATCGGCACGATCGCGTGCGGCTTTCTGGCAGATCGCTTCGGCCGCCGCGCCGTGTTTACGTATTCGCTGCTGTGGTACACGGCGGCCAATGTCGTGATGGCGTTTCAGGAAACGGCGACGGGTTTGAACTTCTGGCGCTTCGTGGCGGGGATCGGCATCGGCGTCGAGCTGGTGACGATCGGCACGTATATTTCGGAGCTTGTGCCCAAGCAGATTCGCGGCCGCGCTTTCGCATGCGAGCAGGCCGTTGGTTTTACGGCCGTCCCGGTGGTGGCTTTTCTCTCTTATCTATTGGTGCCGCGTACGCTGCTCGGCCTCGACGGCTGGCGCTGGGTGGTGCTGATCGGCGCGCACGGTGCGCTGTTCGTCTGGTGGATCCGGCGCGCGTTGCCGGAAAGCCCGCGTTGGCTCGCGCAACAGGGGCGTCTCGCCGAAGCCGATCGCGTGATGAGCGCGCTCGAAGCGAAAGTACGCAGCGAATACGGGGGTGAACTGCCGCCGCCGGCACCGCCCGTGCCGGTCGCGCCGCGCGGCAGCTTCCGCGATATGTGGGTGCCGCCGTACCGCAGCCGCACGCTGATGATGACGATCTTCAATATCTTCCAGACCGTCGGCTTTTATGGCTTTGCGAACTGGGTGCCGACGCTGCTGATCAAGCAGGGCATTACGATCACCACGAGCCTGATGTACTCGAGCGTGATCGCGTTGGCCGCGCCTATCGGTCCGGTGATCGGCCTCTTTATCGGCGACCGCTTCGAACGCAAGACGGTGATCGTGGTGATGGCGGCTGTGAATATCGTGTGCGGTTTGTGGTTCAGCCAGGCGTCTGGCGCGGTATTGCTGGTGAGCCTGGGCGTATGTCTGACGCTCGCGGGCAACATCATTTCGTACAGCTTCCATGCGTATCAGACCGAGCTTTTTCCGACCAGCATCCGAGCGCGAGCGGTGGGCTTCGTTTATTCGTGGAGCCGCTTCTCGGCGATTTTCACGGCGTTTCTGATCGCCGCGGTGTTGAAGCACTTTGGCACGACTGGTGTGTTTGTGTTTATCGCTGGCGCGATGCTGATTGTGATGCTGGCGATTGGGTTGATGGGGCCGCGGACGAAGGGGCTTGAGTTGGAGAAGATTTCCAGGTAGACGGGCACGAATGGGTGCTTTCGACCCACATGGGACCTTCAGATTTGCCGAAAGCTGCCGTTCACATAGCTTATAGGCGGCTCCGACGTATAAGATCGGTCGAGGCGAAAATTCAACACTCCGACTCGCTGCAGCGACTCAGAGTTGTCTTGGAGTGGGAATCCTCTTGAAAACAATCGTAAAGCGCTTCCTGTTAGCGCTGATCGTCCTGATGGCTTGCGTTCGCGGTGGAGTTGCTCTGGCAGAAACCCCATCTGATCAGTCCTTTTCTCCTGATCCAAAAATCCAGAAAATTGCGGAAGCCTACTCGCTAGACGCCGTCGACTTCTCCACAAAACAGTTTGGAATAAAACTCGACTGGTCGGACGCGAGTATTGCAAATGTCGAAAAGGCCTTGGCGCAAATGAGTTCATCCTACGTCGGCACGAGTCCCAAGCCTACGGACGAACAAGTTATGTCGTTTGCGAAAGCCTACGGAAGTTACGTCGGAGAGGTGTATCGCCGCAATCATGGTGGCGAATGGGGTATGGTCACCCTTGGCGGAAGCCGATTCCCGGGTCTGCAAACCACCTCAGGTTCCAGCTTCTGGCCATGGGGACGAGTATTCAATCGGATCACAAAGGGGGCGGAGGACAGCATCGCCGACTACTACGTGGCCCTATTGAAAAGGTAGCGGACGGCGCATCCAGTCAACTTGGCCTTGAAGGTCTCAACAATTCAGGCCACGACGTCGGCCGTCCGAAAGTGGCCGAATCCCGTCCGAAGCCGAACCTCCCTGACCACGACCAGATCGTGACCACGACCGAATCGATTCACACGCCAGATGTTCCCGGCGTAAACACACTCCTCATCGCCGCTGCCAGCGATGACATGCTCGTCGGTTCTATAGCCGCCGAACAGGCAAGAATTTCCGAACCGACAACGCCAGTATTGCTACGGTCGTCCGGCATATAGGCTTTCGCCTGGGTTATACCCGGAAGCACTACCCTGGGGCCTCAAGGACGTGCTAAAAATAGTCGATATCCCGTAAGCGCGAGTGAAGGTCCGATCCGGAGATTGGAGAATCCCACGCGGTCTGTCGCACGGAATTCCGAGGTGAAAGTATGGAAAAAAAAGTGCTCGTCGCGGTAGCCGCTGCGCTTATGTCTTCGGTAGGCGCGCTGCATTCCGAATCCGCCCGTGCCGCTGATGCTGCACCCTCGGCCTTCGAAGACTCGACCGTCGACGCCTCTCTCGACCCCGGCGAAAAACGCGTCTCCACTGATGCCGACATTCAGGCGCGCCTGGCAGACCTGCGCTATGCGTATTTCATCGGCTATAACGCGCGCGCGAGAGAAGACTCGAAATCCTATGCGACGTTGGGCGACGAGGTGAAGCATCGGCAAAAGCAGCCTGCTGCGCCGGCCATGCCCGCATCGCCGAAGCCAGTTGCCGAGCGGGTTGCACCCCCAAGGCGGGTCGTAGCGCAAGCCGCGTCGCCGAGGCAAGTATCCGCACCGGTCACAGCGCCGAAGCGGGATGCTGTTGCGCGAGCCACGCCACCCAGGCAGGTCGTCGCGCAGGCGGCCCCTGTGCCGCTGAAGCACGCCCCCACGCAAGTCGCGTCTGCGCCGCCGAAGCGGGTCTCTGCACCGGTCGCGGTCGCGTCGGTGAAGCAGGCTTCACTGCGGGTTACGCCGCCTAAGCGAGCTGAAATGCCGCCCTTGCCTTTGAAGCAGGTTTCTACCCGGACCACGCCGCCGAAGCTGTTTGGCACCGAGTCCGAGCCGCCCATACTGATTCCGACGCAGGCCGTGACGGCATTGCCGCATGATGACGACGCGCAGGTGACGCAGAGGCGCGATGTGCAGAGCGCTCAGCGGGCGGTGCCGCAGTATCGGCAGGCCGATGAGGAACCGCAATACGCGGCGGAGCAGGGAACTCAAGCGGCTTACAACCGGCAAGCCCGCCAATATCAGAATCAGCAGCCCCAGCAATATGCAGCGGTGCCGGCCTATAACCAGACTTCAACAGAGTCTCAGGAGTCAGGTGGGTACGCCAGGCGGGAATACGCACCGCCGCCTCGAACTGTTCAAGCTAACCAATACGCGCCAGTTCCGTATCCGCCCGCGCGGTACCAACCGGTTGACGCGCAGTCCGCCTATGTACCTCGGCCACCCGCTCAAGCGGCGGCGCAGCAGGTCATCATAGTGGGCCGCCCGCCTGCCTATCCGGCATACAACGAGATGTACACGCCGCCTGAAATGCGACGGCCGTATCCCGCCGGTTACGGCAATCCGGCGCAGCCTGCCGGATATCAGGGATGGGAGTAGGCGCACTCACACGCATGGGCCGCTGGGCGCGCTGACTCACGTATGCAACGGGCCGTTACAGGCGTCCCGTTTCCATAATGGAAACAACATGCGCATGCCGGACACGTGCGATGGCACTGCCGTGACTCCTATCGCCCATCATGGCGATTCCTGTGAAGGTCCATAATCGTATCGATTGCCGCCACTGGAGCATTCCCAACCAGCGTGACTCGACGGCTGGTTCATGCCAGAAACTTGCTGGATGGGTAACGGGGGCGTCTCGGCCGATACCGTTACAGGCGGCTTTCGTTAGAATGTGTTTGCGATCCTTATATTCATCTAAAACCGGAGACAAACGTGCCAGGCTTACTTCCCGATGTCGACCGCGAGGGACTGCTCGAGTATTCAGTCGTATACACCGACCGATCAATCAATCATATGTCGCAGCTCTTTCAAGGAGTGATGCGTGATATTTCCGGTTCTCTGAAGAAAGTCTACAACGCGAAGTCGGCCGTGGTTGTGCCGGGCAGCGGGACGTTCGGCATGGAAGCCGTTGCCCGGCAGTTCGCGACGGGCAAGAAGTGTCTGGTGATTCGCAATGGCTGGTTCAGTTTTCGCTGGTCGCAGATTTTCGACATGGGCGGCATTCCGTCTGAATCGATCGTGCTGAAGGCGCGCCCGGTCGAACAAGGCAGACAGGCTGCCTATGCACCGCCACCGATCGAAGAGGTGGTCGCTGCGATCAGGGAAAACAAGCCGGATCTGGTCTTTGCGCCGCATGTCGAAACCGCATCCGGGATCATGCTGCCGGACGCTTATTTGCGCGCGGTGGCCGATGCTGTGCATGACGTCGACGGCATGTTTGTACTGGATTGCATTGCCTCCGGCACGGTCTGGGTCGACATGAAGGCGAGCGGCGTTGACGTCCTGATCAGCGCGCCGCAAAAGGGATGGAGCGCGTCACCGTGTTGCGGGCTGGTTATGCTTAGCCCGCTTGCCCGCGAAAGAATCGACGGAACTACCAGCACCAGTTTCGCTTGTGACCTTCGCAAGTGGCTGCAGATCATGGAAGCCTACGAGAACGGTGGGTTCGCGTACCACGCAACGATGCCCACGGACGGTCTCGCTACGTTGCGTGACGTCATGAAGGAGACCGAGGCATACGGCTTCGATAAAGTGAGAGTAGAGCAGCTTGAACTCGGCAAGCGCGTTCGCTCACTCCTCGTGGACAAGGGTTTTAAAAGCGTGGCGGCCGAAGGTTTTGGGGCTCCGGGCGTCGTCGTCAGCTACACGGACGATGACGGAATACGATCCGGTAAGAAGTTTGCTGATGCCGGCTTGCAGATCGCGCCTGGCGTTCCCCTTCAATGCGACGAGCCTGACGATTTCAAGACCTTCCGTATTGGGTTATTCGGCTTGGACAAACTGCATGACGTTGAAGGTGCGGTGGCCAGGCTCGCGAAGGCGCTCGACAGTATTCTTTAGGGCGGTTTTTCCTTTTGCGGAGGATGTGCGTATTGCTTGTCATCGCGACCGCCTCGGGAGGTGGAACCCGAGGCTTGGCGGATGGGCTATGCGCACTGTTCGGCCGTTGCCGACGTTCGTTGTTACCTGGTATTGCCGATGAATGTTCGCTTGCAGCCTGTTCCGCGTCAGGGAGCAACCGGCCAGGAACCGTCACGCCGCCTTCGGATCTGGCAGCAGTCTTTCGCACTCTGTCCTGACAACGCTGTAGCATTCGCACACGCGCCTTTCGAGTCCAGTTCGGTCCAGCACCTCAATGCGGCCATAGCTGTAACGGATCAGCCCCGCATCCTGCAGTTTCACTGCCGCTTCTGTCACGCCAGCACGCCGGACGCCAAGCATGTTGGCGATCAGTTCCTGCGTCATCGTCAGTTCATTCGACGGTAGCCGGTCAATACTCAGCAGCAGCCATCGACACAGTTGCTGGTCAATTGAGTGGTACCTGTTGCACGCGGCTGTCTGCGCGATCTGCGTGATCAATGTCTGGGTATATCGCAACAACAGGCGTTGCAGCGCACCCGCGCGATGGAATTCCTCTTTCAGGACACGGGCATCCAGTCGATATGCGCGTCCGGCGCTTTGCACAACCGCCCGGTTCGGTGTGGTTTCACCGCCCATGAAGAGCGCGATGCCAACGATCCCTTCGTTACCCACTATGGCAATCTCGGCGGATGCGCCGTTCTCCAATACGTACAGCAACGAAACGATCGATGTCGCCGGGAAATAGACGTGGTTGAGACGATCGCCAGCCTCGTACACGACCTGTCCCAATGGCATATCCACCGGCATCAGATGCGGAGCGACGCGAGCCCACTCCACTTCGTTCAGCACGGAGAGCAGGTTATTACCGTTCCGACTATCTTCTTTCAACATTTATTGCATCCCCCGCAGACGGTCAGGCAACTTTACAGTTGGTCATTTTCGTCAGGTCCGTTCGCAACGCCGGACGACATAAGAAATACGCCTGTACCTCAAGTTCGATCGGTCGCGATGTAATAGGCGCTACACTGGCGATCCAGCAGTCTCCTGCGGTGCGCCATGAATAATTTCACTAACAATTCCACCGCGCCCGGTACAACAGTCGCCCCCCGCATAGTCGCGATCGGCGCGTCGGCCGGTGCCCTTCACGCGCTGAGCCTGTTTTTCAGGGCGGCTTCCGCAATTCCGAGCGATGTTGCCTTCGTCATCGTGGTCCACCTGGCGCCAGGTTCGGAGAGTCACCTCCCCGGATTGCTGGCCAAAGACACGCGTTTACCCGTGTCAGCCATTGAGGATGGCGCAACACTGCGCGCGGGACATGTCTATGTCATTCCGCCGAAGGTGTCTGTCGTTATCGAGCAAGATACCTTCAGGCTGCGTGCCGCCGTTGATCGTCCAGCAATCCCCATGCCGATCGACGCGTTCTTCACGTCACTAGCGGCTGACCAACGGGACCGTGCTATCGGGATCGTGCTCACTGGCGCGAACGCGGACGGTTCAGCGGGCCTGAGAGCGATCAAGGCCGAGGGCGGCATGGTAATGGCGCAAACGCCTGACACGGCGGAGCACAGCGCAATGCCAAGCCATGCAATCGCAACGGGGTTGGTCGATTATGTGCTGCCGGTCGAAAACATGCCTGCTGCGCTGTTCGATTACATCACACGATCCACGGCCGGGACGTCGCTAGCCGCGGTGGATGCCGCGCGGCCAGTCGATCTTGAACCGGTGCTCAGGGCGCTTGCGGCTGCCGGATCAGATTTCAGGGGCTACAAACGGGGGACGCTTCAGCGTCGCATTGCCCGCCGCATGGCGGTCAACCGGATTGATAGCCTTGATGCCTATTGCGGCGTCCTGTCGGCCTCGCCGGAGGAGGTTCAGGCACTCAGTCTCGATATGATGATCGGTGTGACGGAGTTCTTCCGCGATCCTGATGCGTGGACCGCGCTGTCCGAACGCGTGCTGAGCGTACTGCTGGAGGAGCCGCAGAGCGAGCAGCCAATTCGTGTATGGGTGCCGGGATGCGCAACGGGCGAAGAAGCCTATTCGATGGCCATGCTGCTGACCGAGGAGATCGAGAAGCGCCGGGTGACGCGGCCGTTCATGATCCTTGCCTCCGACGTGAACCGCGTTGCGCTGGGACGCGCACGTCAGGGCATCTATTCGGCCAGCGTCGCGTCACCGGTGGGTGAAGCGCGGCTCGAGCGTTTCTTTCAGGCGCACAGCGATGGATTCCAGATCCGGCAGGAACTTCGCGAAACGGTTCTGTTCACCCCGCAGAACCTTATTGCCGATCCGCCGTTTTCCCGCGTCGATCTGATCAGTTGCCGGAACCTGCTGATCTACCTCGAGCCCGAAGCCCAGCAGCGGGTATTTGAGCTATTCCACTTCGCGCTCAATCCGAAGCGCTATCTGTTTCTCGGACGATCGGAAAGTACCGATCCCGATTCCACCCAGTTCCAGGAGGTGTCGAGAGCCTGGCGTATTTACCAGCGCAGTCCGGTCATCGCACCGGCTGTCACTGGCTACCGGTTTTCCGCAAGTACGGCACGCCGCGAGGAATTCCCGCCCGCAAGCCGCGTCGGTGTCCGCAGCAAGGGTTACGCGGAACTGGTCAACGCCACGCTGCTGGAAGAGCACCATGCCGCTTCCGTGCTGATCAATTCTGCTCACCAGGTGCTCTACGTGAGCGGCTCGACGGACGAATATCTGATGCAGCCGGCAGGTGAGCCAACCGGCAATATTCTCGACATGGCGCGCGACGGCCTGCGCCTCAAGCTGCGGATCGTATTGCGCCGGGCGATCCAGGACCAGGCAGCCTCGTCGGTCAGTGAAATCGTCGCTGACGGTGGTGCGCCCGCGGTGAAAATCACGGTGACGCGACCGTTCGACACGACGCATGCCGGCAAGGCATTGCTTGTCATCTTCGCCAGGTTGCCGACGGCCGACCGGTCTGTGTCGACGGCGCCCTCCGGCGCGGATTCCGACCTCTGGCACCTCGAGAGCGAGCTTCGCACAACGCAGGTGGAGCTTGGCAGCACAATCGAGGAACTGGAGGAGAGCAATAGCGAATTGCGGGTATCGAACGAAGAAATCCTTTCGATGAATGAGGAACTGCGCTCCGCGAACGAAGAGCTCGAAACGTCGAAAGAGGAGCTACAGGCTGTCAACGAACAGTTGAATGTCGTCAATTCCCAGCTCGAGCAGAAGCTCCATCAGTTGGAGGTTCTCAGTGAGGACGTCACGAATCTGCTTGCCAGCACGGAAATATCAACACTGCTTCTCGACAGGCAGGGTCTGATCAAACGGTTTACGCCCAGCGCGGCGAGGATCCTGGGACTTGCGCCGCCGGACATCGGGCGCAGGATCGTAGAGGTTCTCGGCAACCCGCTCGGCAACGCGTTGCCGGAGGAGGTCGACAGGATACTTCTGGGCCTCAACGAGAAGGTGGAAAAGGAAATCGAAACCGCGACCGCGGAATGGTATGTCCGCCGCATTACGCCCTATATTGCGGTTCGCGGAATGCCGCCTGCTGGCGTCGTGGTCACCTGGACCGATATCACCCAGGTCAAGCTGTCCGACGAACGCGCCCGGCGCCTTGCCGCAGTAGTTCAGGATTCGAACGACGCGGTGACGGTATTCGACCTCAAAGGCCGCTTTCTCGCCTGGAACCGCGCGGCTAGCGCGATGTACGGCTATAGCGAGACTGAAGCGTTGCGTATGACCGTCTCCGACCTGGTGCCACGCGGTGCCAGGCAGGATCATCTCGACTTCATCCACCACGCTGAGCACAACGAGGCGCTGCATTCCTACGAGACACAGCGGGTAACGAAGGACGGACGCGTGGTTGATATCTGGCTCACGCTGTCGGTCCTGTCGGACGACGCGGGCAACGCTATTGCGGTGTCGTCAACTGAGCGCGATCTCGTCAACCGCAGCGTGAGCAATGCTCACCTTCGCGAGCGTGCCGAACAGCTGGCGGTCGCCGACCGTCGAAAAAACGAATTTCTGGCCATGCTCGGCCATGAGCTGCGCAATCCACTTGCGGCGCTGGTTTCCGCCGGAGATTTGCTCGCGTCGAAAACGGTTCCGGTCACGCAGAAGGACTGGGCCGCCGGCGTCATTCAAAGGCAGGGGCGCGCAATGATGCACCTCGTGAACGACATGCTCGATATCACCCGGATAACGAGTGGCAGCATCGAGTTGAATCGACAGACGGTTCTGCTGAAAACAATCGTCCAGAGCGCCATCGAAGTTTGCCAGCCGATCGTCGATGAGCGCCGCCATTCATTGTCCGTCTCCCTGCCTGAAGAGCCCATCTGGTTAAACGCAGACTCGACCCGCCTGTCGCAGGTCATCGAGAACATCATCATCAACGCGGCGAAATACACCGCGCCGGGCGGTTCCATACAACTGCGGGCGACCACCGCGGCACATCGGCTTTCGCTCAGCATCAAAGACAACGGGAATGGTATCCCGTCCTCGATGCTGGAGAGTCTTTTCGACATGTTTGTCCAGGGGCCCGCATCCGGCAGCCAGCGCAACAACGGCCTGGGTGTTGGCCTGTCCGTGGCGCGGCGACTGGTCGAGTTGCATGGCGGTTCGGTTCGGGCCATTAGCGACGGCAAGACTGGCAGTGAGTTTGTCGTCGATTTGCCTCTCGGTCCGGGACCCGTCCCCGGAGATCGGATCAGTGCGCAGCCGGCACCGGTCGCCGCACGCCCGCAGCGAATTCTGATTATTGATGACAACGCCGATGCGAGTGAGGCGTTGGGCATGCTTCTCGCCAATGAGGGTCATCAGGTCGAGACGCGCGTAGATGGTGTTTCGGGGCTCAGCGCTGCGGCAACCTTCAACCCTGACTTCGTACTTCTCGACATCGGACTCCCAGGCATGGACGGATACGAAGTAGCGAGAAGGCTACGCGAATCCGGGGCAAATCGAAATGTGATCCTGGTGGCCGTCACCGGATACGGACTGCCGGCGGATCGCCTCAAATCAGTCGAGGCTGGGTTCGACCATCATCTGACCAAGCCGGTCGACTATGAAGCCTTGATCCGGTTATTTGGCGCAGGGACGCAGGGGACACCACGCATGTAGAGGTTCCCTCAGCCGCCATGCGGTCTGCCACCATACCGACTTTTTCCGGGTGATACGGCAGAGTGGGTTCAAGCCCGGCGAACGCGTCCTGATCGGGACGATTGCGAATGTCGGCGTGCATGGCGTGAAGGTGGATCTTCATCTGGAAAACCTGCGGGACCGAAATATCACCATCACCACGCGGCTGGTCGATACCGTCAGTACACCGATGCTGCCGGACACGTTGCGCGCCCGCAAGCTCGACGCCAGGCTTCTTGTTACGCATCGCTTCCGACTCGATCAGATTCTTGACGCCTACGAGACCTTCGAGCGTGCTGCGGACACGCGCGCGCTGAAGGTGATCATCTCGGCATAGCCGTTCGCCGCGACGATAGTGTTACCGCTCTAGCGCGGCCTCTCTCATAGGCCTTCGATATGAAATACAAAGACTATTACGAAGTGCTGGGATTGCCGCGCAGCGCGACGCAGGACGATATCAAGCGGACGTATCGCAAGCTCGCTCGCAAATATCACCCGGACCTGAGCAAACTCGACGACGCGGAGCCACGCTTCAAGGAGGTCGGCGAGGCGTACAGCGTGCTCAAAGACACGGAAAAGCGCGCGGCCTACGACCGGATGGGCGACCAGTGGCGCAATGGTCAGGACTTCGAGCCGCCGCCGCAGTGGGACGAGGGCTTCGAATTCAGCGGCGGGGAAGACCGCGGAGCCGAGGATGCACGCTTCAGCGAATTCTTCGAGGCACTGTTTCGCGGAGAACATGCCAGGCATGCGACTTCAACCCGCGCGCGCATTTTTCAGGTGATGCATCATGAACGTATCGCGCACTGGCTGGCTCGAATGCCTGATCGTCGAGGAGCAGGTGGAGTTCACGCTACTCGAATTGTGCCGGGTGTCCGGTGCTTCTGAAGTCCAGCTCGTTGAATGGATCGAGCAAGGCGCGATTGAGCCGAAATACGTCAGCGAGGACGATGGCCCGCACTTCGACGGCGTCTCATTGCGCCGCGCCCGCAAGGCTCGCCATCTCGCGCAGGATCTCGAGATCAACGCTGCCGGCATCGCGCTCGCACTTGATCTGCTTGATGAAATCGAAGCCTTGCGAGCGCGGTATCTGAGGCGATAGGGCAGTTCGCTTCACGCAGGCTTGAGATGATTCTGTCCGCGATGGTGTCGCCCGTCTGAGTAAACGACAGCCACATTGGCCGTCGTCGCTGCTGGGTAAAGCTCGCGGTTCATCGATAACAGTCGGCGCGGCTACATTCCGAACTTATGTTCCGCAATGTATTTGTCGCCGTACGCAAGTGCTGCCGCATAGCCTTCCTTGCTCGTCGCAAAAACGCCGACGTCGTAGTGCTTGTCGGCCGAAGGAAGGCAGCCTTCAACAGCGTGCCGAAGATGAAAATCGAATGTCCCGTCCTGTAGTTCCTGACATTCGGGGGTGAATGTATGGATACGGGCTTGATACAACTTCTGAATGTTCTGCCTCATGACCTGCTCCCGCCTTAAACGCCTTTGAAGGTTCTCGTTTTCGGTTGATCTGGCACGGTCCGGACTTGATGAGGACCGTGGTCCGTGCGGCGATTTATTCCGATGCGACTGGCTCGTCGGCGCCTGCGTCCGACCAATATCCATGCTTGTCGTAAAATTGGTGCAGCACGACCTCGTAACGCCGGTCGATCGGCATCGAGTCGTCATAAGCTGGGCTATTCTTGATGACGTCACGCGTCAATTTCGTCGATACGGTTGAATCGAACCAGTCGACTTCGTCTATCCAGTGAATCGCGATGAGCACGGCCTTGCCACCGGGCCACCAGTTGTGCGTCTCTACGACCAGGTAACGAATCGCCCAGTCGGTGTCGTCGTAAATGAAGTCCGATACGTGACCGATGCTGCCGTCGGCCGTCTTGAGGTGGTAGCCCTTGACCTCGTCGGTGCTACGCAGATGGACGTCGGGTTGCGGTTTGGTCGTATCCTGGGTTGGCCCTGGTGGCTCATCGGGCAGGGCGTCAGGCGCTACACCCGTTGGGTCATAGGCCGGGTAGGCGCCCATCCCCCATAGATTTGGGCCGCCCCAATAGGTCGGATAGCTGTAGTAGCGCAGATACTCGATCTCGTGCTGCCGCGATACCGGCTTGTGGGCGTCCAGCATTGGGCTGTCCCTCACTTGCTGCTGAGAGAGGCCGACATGCACGACGCTCGATCCGGGATCGGTGTGTTTCACCGAATACGGCGAAACCAGCACTTGCCGGTCATTGAGCCAATTGCCTGTTTCGACCACCAGGTAGCGCACACCCCATGACTCGTCGTCGAAATAGGCCTGGCTAACTGAGCCGATGTCGCCGTCCACTGCGCTAACTGTGCTTCCGTGCAAGTCTCGCATGCTTCGTAACATGGTTTCTCTACCCTGTGTTTCGACGAGGGCGCACATCACGCGCGTCCCTCGGCCTCAATTTCAAAGCGACGTGAGCCGCGTGACTTTTGTGCCTTCCAGCGACGCGCCCGCCATCAGGCCAGTGTTGGTCAACACGAAAGCGTCGACCTGTCCGGTCGCGGTGCTAGTGTCGAGATTGCCGTTCGCACCGACTTTCAGCAGGGCCACGGAGGCGTCGCCGCCAGCCGACCATCCGTCCCTGCTACGGAAGCGGTTGAGTGACTCGTCGGTCATGAACAGGAAGACGATTGCGCGCGATTGCGCGCCGATCTGCCAGCCGATCGAACCGGTCGCCGTGCTGTAGTAGCCGACCGTGTGTCCGCCGACGCGCAAGGAGCCTTCGCCATACTGACCGCCGACCACGAAGCCGGCATCGATCACCGACGGGAACGTCAGTACACCGTGCGCCTTGCCGACCAGTTCGCGTGATCCGCTTGCCATACCGTACAGGCGAGTCAGAGTCGAGTCGACGCCTGCATCGATGGTGCGGCGCTTGTCCATCTGCTGACTGCGGCTCGCATCGGAAGAAGAGGTGGTAGTGCAACCCGAGAGCGCTGCGCCGAGCACCAGAAGCGATCCGGATGTGCTCCAGATAAAGGTTCGTCTAAGCATGATTTTCTCCGCGCTGGTCAACGATAGAAGTCACGCTACGCGCACGCGCGGCAGAAAGCGGTACGACAACGTACAGAGATCTGTCTATGTTCAAACGCACAATCCGCGCAGACCCGTTAAGGCGTGGTCGGTGGCGCGTCGCGACGTACCACCAGACGCACGCGAACTATAATTTAAACAGGGTTTAGTCTGGTTCGACGTCCTCGCCCCATTCGTCTGGCGCATTCATGCAACTACTGCTGATGCCTGATACTGTTAAGAACAATTCTGCGAAAACGGTGCAGTTTCTGGACGGGATGTCGGGGAGCGATAAATGGAAAGCGAGCAACATTTCAAAGAAAACCACCTGCTTTCGGTTCTGCCGGAAGCAGAGCGGGCGCGCGTGGAGCCGTATCTCGTACCGGTCGAAATGCCCTTGGGGCAGGTCGTGTACGAGTCTGGCGATCGCCTTGATCATGTCTATTTTCCGACAACGTCCATCGTATCGCTGCTCTATGTGATGGAGGACGGCGCGTCCGCCGAGATCGCAATTGTGGGCAACGAAGGGATCATCGGTATTGCGCTCTTCATGGGCGGTGAAACAACGCCAAACCGGGCAGTCGTGCAAAGCGCAGGACAGGCGTATCGACTGGATGCGCGCATCCTGAAAGAGGAATTCCATCGCGCTGGCCCGGTGCAGCGGTTATTGCTGCGTTATACCCAGGCATTGATTACACAGATGGCCCAGACCGCCGTCTGCAACCGGCATCATTCGATCGACCAGCAATTGTGCCGCTGGCTGCTGCTCAGCATGGACCGCTTGCCGTCAAACGAGCTGAAGATGACACAGGAGCTGATCGCCAACATGCTTGGCGTGCGCAGATCCGGCGTGACGGAAGCGGCGCTGAAACTCCAGGACGCGGGGCTGATCCGCTACGGTCATGGCCACATCGAGGTACTGGATCGACCTGGACTCGAAAAGCGTGTGTGCGAGTGCTATGGCGTGGTGAAACGGGAGTTCGACCGGTTGTTGCCTGATCTGAGGGCGATATAGACGCGCATTATTCCGTCGGGCGAGTAGCGGCCCGGCCCCATTTTTAGCAAATTTTTCGTTCTTTCGATGGCGACGGATTAACTCCAAAATTGGCTTCTTTTTAACGGATTGGACTCCCCATCGTCGGCGCACACTGACATCGTGCCAATCGCGCAGGGAGCTTGAGATGTCTTTCCGCCACGACAAAAGTTACCAGTTCGAAGTTGACCTGCCGGACGTATCTATGTCCGATTGGAACGGTCCTGCGCCGTACTCCGACGCGGGCATGATGCGCGGCCTGCACCTCGCGTCGGAGTCCGTGTTGCGCCTCGCGACGCAGACTCACAACGCTGTCGCACGTGGCGACACGGTGGGTGCGGAAGTAGCGCGCGTATCGCTCGAAAAGCAACTGGCACTGGCCACGTGCCTGATCGATGAGCTATTGCTCAAAGGTACCGACCAACCTACGACACATTGATTGGCCGTCAGGCCAGACAGAACTAATCGCAGTGTCGAACTTCTGAAGACTGAAATGAGTGCCTTGACCGTAATTCTCAGCATTTGGACGATGGTAGCTATCTGCGCGATCCTCTTCATCCGCGGCGCCAGCCCGCGCGTTGAGCGGACCACCAAATCGCCGCAACGCCGCCCGGCGCGCTTTTCAATCGCTGAGTAACGGCGATCAGCTTGCCAATACGGCGGCGGCCGCGGCCGCTTCTTCGCCCTCACCCGAATTGCTTCCTTCGTTAAGTGATTGTCGTGAAGGGCGACAATCAGCAAACGCCGTGCTGCGGATACTCCGCGACGGCGAGGCAGACGAACACGAGGGGCGGTAGCCTCCATAGCCTAGCTGTTAGCTTGCGGCCACTAAGGGCCAGTCGCGAATGTGCGAGCGACGGCCGCAGCTTCGACGTTATCGGTCATTCGATTGATGCGAAATTCTGGACCGTGCGCCGTGCTCATGACAGCTAGTTGATACCTCAATTGTCGGCGTGCTCACGCGCGTTGCGGCGAATAGCCTGAGGTGGCTCACCGAAAGCTCGCAGAAACGCACGGCGCATTCTGTCTGGATCAGCAAAACCCGTTTCCCGCGCAACGACGTCAATCGGCAGCCTGCCCTGCTCGACCATGAGTCGCGCTGCTTCCAACCGCAAGTTCTCGACAGCTTTCGCAGGTGATTGCCCGGTCTCCTCACGGAACGCCCGGCTAAATTGCCGCACACTCAGATTGGCGGCTTCAGCGAGTCTGTCTACCGTCAGTGGGGTGTGCAAATTGCTTTTCGCGTAGACCAGCGCGGTTTGTATTCGGTCAGTTTTTGCATCGAGGTCCAGCAGTGTGGAGTGCTGTAGCTGTCCGCCGGCACGTCGATGGAACATGACCATTCGCTTGGCGACAATTCGCGCTACCTTTGCACCAAGATCTCTTTCCACCATCGAAACCGCAAGATCGGTCCCCGCAGTCATGCCCGCGGATGTCCATACTGGACCATCCACGATAAATATCCGATCTTCTTCGACTTTGACTTTCGGATACGTCGTCTGCAATTCGCGCGCGTGTGCCCAGTGAGTCGTGGCACGCCGATCGTCCAGAACGCCGGCTTGAGCCAAAAAGAACGCACCCGTGCACATTGAGGCAACGCGCCGGGTGTTTTTCACCGCGCCTCTTAAATATTCAATCAGCGCGGCGCTCGCCGGGTACGCGCCAGTGATGACGCCGCCGATGATCACCGTATCGAACCCACCTTCAGCGAAACTATCCGTCATGACGGAGTATCCGAGAGAACTTTGAACCGGCCCACCGCTTTCAGATATCAGACGTATCTCGTAGTACGGCTCCTTGGTCAGTCGGTTTGCGAGCTCAAACACTGTTAGTCCGCCGAAAACCATGACCTGGAAGCCTGGAACGACGATGTAGCCAATGCGCAGCATGATAGGTCCCGGAAAATAGCAGGACATACCGTTACGTCCTGCACGCTGGCGCCTGGCGCGAGCCGTCGCCTGCTGAGCTGTGATTCTAACCAGCGATCCCGATGCCGATAAGAGTGGCCGCGCCAGCATGGCCAGAATTGTCGGAAATACGTCCCTCCCGCCTCGTTGAGGGCTTCTACCATTAGCGGATTCCCGAGTCTCACATCGGACCAATCGAGAAACCCCTATGGAAAGCAACCTCTCTGGAACAGTGTCTATTCCTGCACCCTCTATCTCGCGCCGCGTGTTCCTTGCGAGCGGGACGGCCTTTGGTGCAAGCCTGCTGCTGGATCGCGGGGCGCAGGCGCAAAGCCCTGGAACCGGCGGCGTACCGGGTATCAAGGAGTACGACGTCAATACCAATGGCATCACCCTGCACGTAACCGAACAGGGAGATGGGCCAGCCGTACTCTTCTGCCACGGGTTTCCGGACACTTCCTACACGTGGCGCCGGCAGATGAAAGCGGTGGCGTCTGCCGGATATCGGGCAATTGCTCCCGATATGCGCGGCTATGGACGCAGTTCGGCGCCGACGGACCCAACCTTGTACACGCCACTGCAAACGGTCGGCGACCTGGTTGGCCTGCTCGATGCGTTGAAGATTCCAAGCGCTGTCCTTGTGGGTCATGACTGGGGTGCAACGCATGTGTGGCAAGCAGCGTTGATGCGTCCCGATCGATTCAAGGCCGTGTTCTGTCTGAGCGTGCCATTCGTTCCTCGTGGGGATGTCAGCGTCTTCGAGAAGATGCGCAGGTCCGGCCACCAGGATGATTTCTACATGTTCGAACAGATCCGGCCGGACGCCGATCAGATCTGGGCCGACGCCACGGTGACCATTCCAGGAATGCTGTACTGGGCATCGGGCTCCGCTCCCGCAGACAAGCGGTGGAGTCCGATGGATCCGGCACGCAGCCTTCACCGTGCGGCCCCCGGACCGTTACCGTCATGGGCGGAGCCTGATTACGTCGCTTATAACGTGGCGGAATTTCAGCGCACCGGCTTTCACGGTGCCCTGAACTACTATCGGGCCGCTGAACCGTACTTCTACCTGTCCGCTCCTTGGAAGGGCGCCAGGATTACCCAGCCTTCATTTTTCATCTGGGGGAAGGCGGATGGCTTGAAAGAGCTTTATCCGCTGACCATGGATCAGATGCGCTCCGGCGTTCCCGGTCTCGTTGGCGGTCTCGAACTCGACAATGTGGGCCACTGGGTACAACACGAAGCCCCTGATGTGGTCAATGAGCAACTCGTGAAGTTTCTGCAAACCGTAACGCCCACCTGACTCGCAATGGGATTGATACGGGGAAGAGACATCTATCCTGCGTGATGGCACCCGATCCCACGCACTTTGCAGCAGCCGCGCCGGCAAGAACTACATCCAACTGAAACGGATTTAACGATGGTGACAGGCAAAAGCCCCGTGTACAGGTTGAACAATGGAATTGAGATGCCCGCATTCGGACTTGGGGTGTTTCGTAGCGAGCCTGAGAAAACCGTAGCTGCGGTCAGATCGGCAGTCGCAAATGGATACCGGCTGATCGACACCGCTGCGGCCTATATGAACGAGCAGCAGGTTGGAGAAGGTATCCGCTCGTCTGGCGTCCCTCGGGAGGACGTCTTCGTGACGACCAAGGTGTGGATCACCGACTACGGCTATGACCAGACCCTTCGTGCTTTCGACCGAAGTCTTCTGAAGCTGGGATTCGATGTCCTGGACCTGTATCTGATTCATTGGCCGGTCCCTTCGGCCTTTGAGGCAACTATCGATGCCTACAAAGCCGCGCTGAAGCTCCTTGAGGAAGGGCGCGTTCGAGCGATTGGCGTGTGCAACTTCAGTTCCAACCATCTCCACAGTCTGATTGAGAAGACGGGTCATATTCCCGCTGTGAATCAGGTAGAACTGCATCCATTCTTCGTTCAGCGTGAACTTCGCGAAGCTGATGAGAAGCACGGAATCATCACCCAGGCGTGGTCCCCGATTGGCGGCATCAAACGCGACGGAGAAAAGGCGAAGACCTCGCAGGAGATGCATGATCCTCTCTCCCATCCGACAGTGGTGCTGCTCGCCAGGAAATATGGAAAGACCTCGGCGCAGATTATCCTGCGCTGGCAGATCCAGTTGGGCACGTCTCCCATCCCGAAGTCCGTGCGCCCGGAACGGATTGCCGAGAACATCGATATCTTCGGCTTCGCACTTACGTCGGAGGAAGTTCAGGCAATCAGCGCGCTCGACACCGGCGAACGTGGCGGACCGGACCCGGAGCAGGTGAGTCCGCAAACCTTTCCTATAATCAATCGTGACTAAACCAGACCTCTTTATGCCAGCCATGTCGCGCCGCAGTCTGCTCGCCAATGGAACCGCCTTTGGTGCAAGTCTGTTGATGAGTAAGGCAGCTTTTGGGTCTGGGTCTAGCGCTGCCGGCGGCACGGTGGTCGTCGGTGCCAGTTCAGATAATGTCCCTAACCTGACCGTGCATACCTTCAGCTCGCCGCGTCACACAACGCGCTACCTGGAGGCTGGCCCGGCCGATGGGCCTTTGATGATCTTCCTCCACGGCTGGCCAGAGATCGGCCTGATGTGGCGCGCGCAGATCGAGGCGTTCGCATCCGAAGGCTGGCGCTGCGTTGCACCGGATATGCGTGGCTATGGCGGCTCATCGGCACCGGCCGCTTCCGAGGCCTATGCCTTGAACGAGATCGTCCACGACATGGTCGAACTGCACGACCATTTGGGGGCGCGCCCAGCAATCTGGGTTGGCCACGACTGGGGAAGCCCCGTGGCCGGAGCGCTCGCTGCACACCACGGGGCGCGCAGTCGCGGCGTGGTGCTGATCTCAGTCCCTTACTTTCCGGAGGGCTTCGCGCTGCCCAATCTCGTGCCGCTGATCGACCGTCAGTTGTACCCTGCGGATCAATATCCGGATGGGCAGTGGGATTACTTCCGCTTTTACCTGACGCACTTCAGCCAGACGGTTAGCGATTTCGAGGCGGACACCCCGGCAACGCTCGCGTCGCTCTATCGGCGCGGCAATCCTGCGTCTGTCGGCCAGGTCTCTCCGTCCGCCTTGATCACAAAGAACGGTGGGCGTTATGGCTCGGCGCGTCGCGCTCCGGCGACGCCGCCTGATCCGGCGCTCTGGACGCCCACCGACTTTAACGCGCTGGTCGATGCGTTCGATGTCAGTGGTTTCCGTTCGGTCAATGCCTGGTACCTGAACGACACCGCCAACATTGCCTACGCGCGCACAGCGCCGAAAGGCGGCCAGCTACGCCAGCCTGTTTTGTTCGTCAACGGTGATTGGGACGCAATCTGCGACATCAACCGCAGTCGCCTCGGAGAACCCATGCGCAGCGCCTGCGCCGACCTTTCCGTAACGAACCTGCCCGCTGGTCACTGGCTTCCGCTTGAGCGTAAGGCTGAACTTGTCCAAGCGATTCGTTCGTGGCTTAAGACAAGCGGGTTGTAGCGGGTGGACCGGCCTCATGAACGTTTCCCGGTCGAAGTGAACCAGTTCGTCGATTGGCTGAGGCAAAGCTTCCTCGCATGAGGTTAATCAAGCATCCCGACGTGCCACAGATCCAACAGCCCTTTCCCTACAGCGTGGAGTGTTCGAAATGTCCGATAAGAAAATTTTTGTTGCCGGAGCGACAGGCGATACCGGTGGAGCAGCTACCGAAGCACTTGTAGCGGCTGGTGAAAAGGTACGCACGCTGGTGCGGAAGGAGGACCAACGTTCGGAACGACTGAAGTCGCGTGGAGTCGAGGTTTTGGTCGGTAACCTTTCCAGTTTGGACGACGTGGCACAAGCTCTCGAGGGCATTTTTTCCGCGTACTTTGTCTATCCAATCGAAGCAGGGGGAATACAGGCGAGCGTCTATTTTGCTCAGGCGGCCCGGGAGGCTGGAATCAGCGGGATCGTGAACATGTCGCAAATTTCCGCTCGCAGGAACGCAACGAGTCACGCCGCACGTGACCACTGGATCTCGGAGAGGGTATTTGACTGGTCGGGAATCCCGGTCACCCACATTCGCCCGACGTTCTTCGCACAATGGTTAACTTATCCCGGCCAGGTTGCAAACGTCAAAAAGGACGGAACGTTGCGACTGCCGTTTGGTAACGGACGTCATGCACCGATTGCAGCAGAAGACCAGGGCCGCGTCATCGCCGCGATTCTTCGTGATCCAGCTCCGCACGCTGGCAAGGTCTACCCGCTATACGGTCCCGTCGAGATGAACCACCATCAGATTGCTGATGAAATGAGCAAGGTTCTGGGCCGGGAAGTGAAGTACCAGCCGATCGACCTCGATATGTTCGAAAAGCGTTTGAATACCGATTCGAAATTTAGCGATGCATTTTCACAGCATCTCCTGTCTGTCGCTGTCGACTATCAAAATGGCGTTTTCGCCGGTACCAATACGCTGGTCGAGGAACTAACGGGCACCCCGCCCATGACCGTCGAGGCGTTCATCCGGAAGCACGTGGCGGTCTTCGCAGACTGACGGTCTAGTCCTGCCCTCGACAGAAGCTGCTCGCGATTGTCTGGACTTGCGAAGGACGCTTTGTGAGCAGGTATCCCGATCACCAGAGAACGCATGAAGTAGTTGGCACTGAGCGCAAAGTGCGAACCCTTCCGGTTCCAATACCCGCGATATATGACGTAGTTGATTCTGAATCGGATTCGAAACTTTGACCCGAGAGAGCGGACTGTGCATACGGCCGCTACCGAATGCAAAGGAGTCGTTCCTGTGGCGGCGCCGACTGGCAGTTCCGGGTCGATCAGAGCCGCTCATCATCCGACTGAGTTCGGCCACCAAGAGTCGTTCGCCGGCAGCGTCGATTGGACATCAAGGCGATCGCTGCACACCGGCAACCGGCCGTTCGACAGGTGTTGCTGAAAGACTCGGGCCGACAATGCGCGCTTCCATCGACTCGCACCAAGCCCGGTAGGTCGCTTCGAGCTGATGGCCACGCGATTGCCCCTTCGCACCGATTCCCCCGTGCTCCGAACTGGATCGACGCGGCCGACGTATGTCAGGTCACGATGATCCTCCAGGCTCTCAGGCCGTCTTGTGGCTCACCAGGCTAGTCATTGCGCAGCAGCAGTCGAGATTCCGGGCGAGCAGGAGCGCCGCTGGCGTCGTTCAGGTCGTCGAGCCTTTTCAAATCCCGAATCACGTGGAAACGATCACGCATTGAATCAAGATCAATCAGTCTCAAAAACGCAAAGGTATCCTGATAAGCTCGCATCCAGGGGCTCATTGCGGAAGCCACAGCTTTTCGTCCCTCGGTCGTCACGGCGAGCTGACGTGTCCGCCGATCTCCCTTGTGGGTGATCGATGAGATGAGCTTGCGACGGAACAATGGTGCCAGATTGGCTGACAGGTTCGATCGGTCCATTGCCAGTTCTGCTGCCATGTCGCCGAAAACCATTGGTTCGCGTAGATGTAGCAAGGCGAGCATACAAAACTGGGATGCGTTGACGTCCGTATCCCGCAGCGCTTCGTCGAAATGAGCCCATAAAGCGCGCATTGCGCGCTGGGCGAAAAAATGGTTGAGCGCGAGAGCGGAGATTTCTCCGATTGCGAGCATCGACGACTCGAAATTCTGACTTTCCATATGTGCGGTTCCGGGTGCGTACGGGCTCGGTTGCAAAGAGTTCCGTGCTGCTGCGGGCCGTCGTTGAAAGGCGCCGAAGTTGTCATGACCATAGACGCCTGAAGCTAATCACTCGTCGGCGCAGGGCGGGCCCGCGAACGTGATGCACGTTGCCGCGGGAGAGAGGATTTCACGCGAGCCCGAATGTTTTCCTCAAGCTTGCATCCACGGGGCCGGAGGGCATGAAGCGCCGCAATTTGCGCAACAGGGATGCTTCGCCGGCCGGCGTGCGACGCATACGCCAGGTACCGAGCGCCGCTTCAACGATTGTCTTCGCTACGCCGTCGGGCGCGGGGGCGCCATTGACACTGTTGACGACTGCACTTGATGCAAGGACCCGCTCGCGATCATAGTCGGCGATCTTCGAACTCACCTCCGGTGCATTGACATCGAGATTTGTGCGGGTAAAGGACGGCTCGACCAACGATACTCGGATACCGAACTGGCGCACCTCATGATCCAGGGTCTCGGTCAGCCCTTCGACGGCATGCTTGGACGCGGAGTAGAGTCCCATGTAGGGGGCGGGCAAGAACCCGAGCACCGAACTGACATTGATGATCCTTCCGCCATGTTGTGCACGCATATGGGGAAGTACTGCCTGCGTCGTGCGCAGAATGCTGAAGACGTTGGTATCGAACAGCGACAAGGCCTCGGCAGCCGAAGTTTCCTCCACGGCACCGATCAGGCTCGTTCCCGCATTATTGACGAGGACGTCGATTCGCCCGGTGCATTCGATGACGGACTGGATTCCGGCCTGGACCGAAGCATCGTCGCGAACATCCATCTCGACAAGCTCGACTCCGGAGATAGGCACCGCTTTTGCAATGCTGCGCACTGTGCCAAACACGCGGCAATCTCGCCTCGTAAACCTCTCGGCGGTGGCGCGTCCGATACCCGATGACACGCCGGTCACAACGACAACCCTGGAATGCGACATGAAAAGCTCCGTTTGGTGATTTGATGGTGTTTCAACGCGCGTCGAGCGCATCCTGGGTCATCGGTTCGGAGCGCGAAGACTGGTGATTCCGGCTCTTGTGCGAACCCGCAGGGCTGCCGGGGCGGATCCTGAACCAGATCGCGAACATGGCCGGCAGGAACACCAGCGTGAGAATCGTTCCGGCTAACGTGCCGCCGATCAGCGTGTAGGCGAGCGTTCCCCAGAACACCGAATGCGTCAGCGGGATGAATGCCAGGATCGCCGCCATGGCCGTGAGGATCACCGGGCGCGCCCGCTGCACAGTGGCTTCGACGACCGCATGGAACGGATCCAGCCCGGCATGTTCGTTCTGGTGAATCTGCCCGATCAGGATCAGCGTGTTGCGCATCAGGATGCCCGAGAGCGCGATGAGGCCGACCAGCGCGTTGATGCCGAACGGCTGCCGGAACAGGATCAATGTCGGAACGACGCCAATGAGGCCGAGCGGACTCGTCAGGAACACCATCACCATCGCCGAGATCGAGCGAACCTGGAGAATGATGATGATCAGCGTGATCGCCAGCATGATCGGGAACAGCGGCAGCATCGCAGTCGTCGCTTTGCCCGATTCCTCGATGGAGCCAGCCTGCTCGATCCGGTAGCCGGTCGGCAGCTTCGCGATGATCGGCTGAAGCTGCCTGGTGATTGCCGTCGATACGTCCGGTGGCTGCAGATTTTCGGCAATGTCGCCACGTACCGTGATCGTCGGCACGCGGTCGCGCCAGCGCATGATCGGCTCCTCCAGCCGCACGTCGACCTTGCCGACCTGCGACAGCGGAATGCGCTGCCCGTTGGCGCCGGCTAGCGTTAAGTCGCCGAGCCGGGCAGGGTCGAGACGCACATCGCCGGCCGAGCGCGCGATCACCTGCACGGTTCGGATATCCTCACGCACGGCGGTGACAGGCACGCCGGTGAGCAGGAACTGCAGCTGTTGCGCGACGGCGCTGGACGTCAATCCCACCGCCTGCAAGCGATCCTGCTGCAACGTGAAGTGCAGCGTCGGTGAGCGCGTGCCCCAGTCCGTGTTGACCGTGCGCATCATCGGACTGGCCTCCATCACCTGCTGGACTTGAGCCGCGATTCCACGCAGTTTGTCCGGGTCCGGACCGGTGACGCGATAGGCGACCGGGAACGGCGAATATGGCCCGAACACGAGTTGCGTGACGCGCACGCGCGCTTCGGGCACAAGACCATCGGCGATGGCTCGCCTCAGTCGCGCCTTCAGTGCATCGCGCTCCTCCTGACTGTCCGTGCGGATCACGATCTTTGCGAACGACGGATCGGGCAGTTCCGGTCCCATCGCCAGGAAAAAGCGCGGTGCACCTTGCCCGACGTACGCGGTGACGATCCTGGCGTCCTTCTGTTCAGACAACCATGCCTCCACCTTTCGCGTGGCGATGCTGGTCTGCGAAATCGATGTGCCGTAGGGCATCTGCACTTCGACCAGCACTTCGGGGCGATCGGAGATCGGGAAGAACTGCTTCTTGACCACGCCCATACCGAGGATGGCCAGGGCAAAGAGGCCAACGACCGAACCGGCGACCAGCCATTTGCGCGCGATCACGCGCGTCAGCAACTGGCGGAAGCGGTTGTAGCGCGGCGTGTCATAGATCGCGTCATGCCCACCTTCGACCTTTTTGAAGTCGGGCAGCATCTTCACGCCGAGGTAGGGCGTGAAGAACACGGCAACGACCCAGGATGCGATCAGTGCAATGCCGACTACCCAGAACATATTGCTGGTGTATTCGCCCGCGGTGGACCGCGCGAAGCCGTTGGGCATGAAGCCCACGGCCGTCACCAGCGTGCCCGACAGCATGGGGGCGGCAGTGTGGCTCCAGGCATAGGCAGAGGCGGCCACACGGCTGTAACCTTCCTCCATTTTCACCACCATCATTTCAATAGCGATGATCGCGTCGTCCACCAGCAGGCCAAGCGCCAGGATCAGGGATCCCAGCGTGATGCGATCGAAGTTCTTGCCTGTCGCGGCCATAACCACGAACACGATGGCCAGCGTCAACGGGACAGCGGCGGCAACCACCAGGCCTGCGCGCCAGCCCATGCTCACGAAGCTCACGAGCATGACCACCAGCAGGGCGACAAAAAACTTGAGCATGAACTCGTCGACCGCCGAATGAATGTTGACGGCCTGATCGGTGACCTTTGTCAGGCTCATGCCCAGCGGCAGCCCGGCGTTGATTGCGCCGACCTCGCTGTCCAGTGCCTTGCCGAGATCGAGCCCGTTCCAGCCGTCGCGCATCACGATGCCCAGCAGCAGCGCGGGCTCGCCGTTGTTGCGGATCATGAATGTCGCCGGATCTTCATAACCGCGCTCGACGGTGGCAATGTCCGACAGTTTCAGCGTGCGGCCCTGCACGACGACCGGCGTGTCGCGGATCTTCTGCAGGTTGTCAAAGGCGCCGTCCAGGCGAATGAACACCTCTGGACCTTTGGTCTCCACGGAGCCGGCCGGCGTCAGGGCGTTCTGGCCATTGAGCGCGGCGAATACGTCCTGCGGACTGACACCGAGCGTTGCCAGCCGGTCATGCGAGAACTGGACGTAGATGCGTTCGGCCTGCTCGCCGATGATATTGACCTTCTTCACGCCCGGCACGTGCAGCAACCGCTGGCGCAGCGTCTCGGCATCGCGCACGAGCAGCCGTTGCGGTTCGCCCCTGGCTTTCAGTGCGAAGAGCGCAAACGTGACGTCAGCATATTCGTCGTTGACCATCGGCCCGATCACGCCAGCCGGAAGGTTGGCCGTTTCGTCGCCGATTTTTTTCCGGGCCTGGTAGAACTCCTCCTGCACTTCCGAGGGCGGCGTGCTGTCGAGCAACGTCAGCGTTGTGAATGCCAAGCCAGGTCGTGTGTAGGTTTCGGTCCGGTCGTACCAGCGCAGCTCCTGCATGCGCTTTTCGATCTTCTCTGCGACCTGATCGTGCATTTCCTGCGCAGTGGCCCCCGGCCATACGGTGACGATGGTCATCACCTTGATTGTGAACGCTGGATCTTCGGCGCGACCCAGCTTGAAGAACGACAGGAGCCCGGCCAGCGAGATCAGGCAGATCAGGAACAGGGTGATGGAACGCTCGCGCACGGCGAGCGCCGACAGATTGAATCGACCTTCGCTCACGGACGTGCTCCTTCGTTTGCCATCGCGACGGCCTGGCCGGACACGCGGACCTGCTCGCCTTCGCGCAGCAACTGGGCGCCGAGCGCAATGACGCGATCGCCTTGCTTCAACGCACCGGACACGCGCGCGCTGTCGTCGTCCAGGTGAAGGACCGTCACCGGCTGCCATGCAACCCTGGTCGGCTCGCCGTTGGCGATCCACACGCCGGGTCCTTTGCCCGCATCGAGCACCGCGCCGATCGGCACCTGCATGCCGCCCTGGAGCGCCACGCGTGCGTCCGGTATCTCGATCGTGACGGTTGCGCCTAGCGGCGCGTCGGCTAGCGCACCTTGCAACACATAACGAGCTTCGAAGGTGCGGGTACGCGGATCCGCCGTATCCGAGAGCTGGCGCAGCGTGGCTGCCACGCTGACGTCGCTGTTGCCGAACAGGGTCGCATGGGCCACCGAACCGATGGCGGGGCGCAGGGTTTCCGGTAGCTGGATCACGGCCTCGCGGCGCCCGGCGTGGGCCAGGCGCACCACGGGCTGTCCCGCGCTGACGACCTGGCCCGGCTCGGCCAGCGTTTCCATCACGACGCCATCGCCGTCCGCGGCCAACTCGGCATAGCCCGTCGCATTGCGCGCCACGTCGGCGTCGGCCTGGGCCGCGCTGAGCTGCGCCCTGGCGGCATCGGCGGCCGCCTTGGCCTGGTCGTAGGCCGAAGCCGAGATCGCACCCGTGCCGCGCAGGTCGCGATAGCGCTCCTCATCCTGCGCGGTCTGCTGCGCCCGCGCCCGCGCGGCGGTGACCGCCTCCTGCCGGGCCTGCGCGGCAAGCTTGAGATCGATGGGATCGAGGCGCATCAGCAGCTGGCCGCGTTTGACGGTTTGGCCGGTATCCACAAGCCGTTCCAGCACCTTGCCGGAAACACGGAAACCCAGGTCGCTCTGCACGCGAGCCGCGACAGTCCCGGTAAACGAACGGGCTGCGGGGACGGCGCTCTGAACGATGGCCGTGCGCACCAGCGGCACCTCGGTGCGTGGATCGGACGATGCTTTTTCGCCGCAGGCCGCTAGCGCAAGCGGCAGCGCACAGGCGAGTGCGGAGGTGGCGAGGCGACGCGAGAACATGAAAGTCCCATCGATGAAGTGATGACGGCTTTCATTATGGTTCTAGTGACTAAATTAGTCAATAGTCACCGGTATTGATCGCGTCAGGGCGACAGACTTCGGAGAACCAGGCTGGACAGCTGCGCAGGCGCGACATCGGTGGTGTCGCGGTTGTACTGCAGGAGTAGCGGGTTGAGGTACGGGCGCAGCACCAGATAGATTGCCATCGCGGTTTCGTCCAGCGGCGTCTTGCGTTCGAAGTCTCCGCTTTGGCGACCTTCCTGCAGAATTTCCTGGAGCAGCTTCTGAACACGTGCCTCATAGGCTTGCACCGCCTGCCAGTTTTCCGTGGCGGCCGATGCTGCGATTTCGTATAGCTTGCGGTCCCGGAAAAACAGCCTGAGACTGGCTTCGGTAAAGACCTTGAAGATCCGTCGCAGCTTCTCCGGCGGCAGATCGGTCTCTGCGACGGCTGTCCGGACCTCGCTTTCGATTTCGCGCAGGCAGTTGACGCAGATCATCTCGCCAATGGCCTGCTTGGATTCGAAGAACTTGTAGATGTACGCCTTGGAAAACCCGATCGCCCTGGCAAGGTCCGAGACTGTCGTTTTCTCGTAACCATACCGGCTGAAGTGCTCGGTGGCGGCGGCAACGATCTGGTCCCGAACCTCGTGATCAGCCGGGCCGCGCGCGGGGACGGAGGAAGTGGTGGTGTTTTTCATGGGCATAGCATACAGGAATGGACAACTAGTGACTATTTGGTATAGTAGTCACAATCAGAATCTCGTAAAGACGCTTATGCTACCCAAACACCTCCTTGCTGCGGTCATTGTCGCCAGCCTCTCGGCGGCCTGCGCTGTCGGCCCCGACTATGCCCGGCCCGATGTTGCCATGCCGGACCATTTCCAGGGCCAGGCTGCGGTGGATCACCGGCAGGCGGCGGCGAGCGCAGACCTGGTCACGTGGTGGACGGGTTTCGGCGATCCGCAACTGACGCGATTCGTCGCGCTTGCGCTGGAGCAGAACCTCGACCTCGCGCAGGCATCCGCTCGCGTCGTGCAGGCGCGTGCAGGACTTGGCGCGGCGAATGCCGCGCTGCTGCCTTCTGGCAATGTTAGTGGCCAGGCGGCCCGGGTCTACCAGTCGGTTGAAACTCCGCTGGGACGTGTCCTGAATTCAACGCCCGGTTTCGATCGCTACGGCAACGACTACGAGGCCAATTTCAACGCGAGCTGGGAACTGGATGTGTTTGGTGGCCTGCGTCGCGGGCGGGAAGCGGCACTTGCCGACTATCAGGCTTCAGAGGCCGGCGAGGTGGCTACGCGCCTGGCTGTGGCAGCACAGACCGCCGACATCTACATCACCATCCGTGGATTGCAGGCTCGTCTGCAGGTGGCCCGCAAGCAGTTGCAGACGCAGCAGGATCTGCTCTCGACCATCAAGCTTCTGTATGGGAAAGGCTTGGCGGCCGATCTTCAGGTGAGCCAGGCTGAAGGCGCGCTTGCGCAGGTTCAGGCGTCCATCCCGGTCCTCGAGGCGGGGCTGGATGCGGCGATGAACGCGCTGGATGTGATGCTGGGCTCACAGCCCGGCACGCATCGGGCGGAACTCATCGAGGGCGTCGATATCCCGGCCGCCCCGCGAATCGCAGGCACCGGATCGCCTGGCGAGTTGCTCAGGCGTCGGCCCGATCTGATCGTGGCCGAGCGTCGCCTTGCTGCATCGAACGCGCGTATCGGCGTGGCAGTCGCTGAGTATTACCCCAAGCTGTCACTCAGTGGACTGATCGGGAGCGCCACTTCAGTGGCCAGCGGCAACCTGTTCAGTAGCGGCGCCAGTCAGGCCGCTGGTCTGCTGGGGCTGCGCTGGCGTCTGTTCGATTTCGGCCGCATCAATGCGCAGATCAATGAGGCCAAAGGCCAGGACGCCGAGATGCTCGCCGCGTACCGGCTTGCCGCATTGCACGCAACGGAGGACGTCGAGAATTCTTTCTCTGCGCTCGTGAAGCGCGAGGAGCAGGCTGCCGTTCTCGCGCAGGGTGTGAACTCGCTAGGCCGGGCGCGAGCCGCCTCGTTTGCGGCCTACCAGAAAGGTGTCGTCAGCCTGATCGAGGTCCTGCAGGCCGATCAAAACTTGCTGCGCGCATCCGACGAGCGGGTGCAGGCGCGAACGGAATCCGCGCGCGCAGCGGTCGCTGCATTCAAGGCACTCGGCGGAGGGTGGCAACCCGCCGATCCTCAGGCCGTTGCAAGCCGATAGCACCACCACCCTGGGCCGGCTGCAGCCGGCCCGCTCGTTTGCAAAGGCTTCCTCCGACAGTCGGGGCGTTGTTGCCGGCGCCTGCCGATGCGCAGTGCGCACGACGGGCAAGTGACCGTTGGTAATTCGAGAACGGCCACAACTAGTGCAATGACCTGACTGAAGGAAACGGATCCGCAAAGCGGCCCTGTCCGTTATCGATCGATAGTGCCGTTGAGCTAATGTTTCATGGCCTCGATGCGGGCGGCCGCGGTCGCTGCGCTACCTTCCTTGACCGGAGCTAAAGAAGCTGTGTTTCTCGTTAAAAAACGCTGGGAACCAGGTTCTCACCACCGGATACCTCGATGACGGTGCCGGTTACATAAGGGTTGGTCATCAGGAACAGCGCAGCGTGTCCAATATCATCTGCTGTGCCTGCGTGTCGCGCCGGAAAGGACTCACGTACTTTTGCTCTCAATGCCTCGCGCTCGTTATCGGACATGACGCGCCACAAGTTTGTGTCGACATAGCCGGGACGTATCGTGTTAACTCGGGTAGGGGCTAGTTCGAGTGCGAGTGAGCCCGATAAGGCTTCCACCGCGACAAACGCAGAGGTGACAGCGCTGAAGCCGCTCTTATGTCGCGCTGCCAAGCCACCGGTAAGGAAGGTAATCGAGCCGCCGGCTCTCAGGTGGGGCGCTGCATAACGCGCACAGGCCCAACTGCCCAGGAACTTATTTTCTATATAGCTTCGGACGCCGCGCATATCGTCGTCCATGAAAGTCCCCCAGGTCCCCAAATCGGGCCCTGCTGTGACGGCGAGATGGTCGAATGGTCCTATGTTGTCAAAGGCCTTTCTCACCGCTGCCTCATCGCAGATATCCATGGTCACCTGTTCGAAATTAGCCGAATCCCGACGTTCCTCCGCCGAGGTGATACGCCGACTTGCGACCGTCACGGACGCACCCGCTGCATACGCCGCGTGCGCAATTCCAAGGCCAATTCCTGTTTTCCCGCCAACCACCACCACTTTTTTTCCTGAGAGGCTCAGTAAGGGCGGTGACGAATGTTCTCGATGATTTATTGCGGTGCTCATGGCTCTAGTCCTATTTGATCGGTAGTTTCGTTGTTGATCCAGGAAGCGCCGCAACTTATCGACCAAACAATCGATGAGCGGCGTTCCTTCCAACAGGGGTCTCAAGGTGCTCGATGGGCTTGGGCGGCTGTGACGCATTGTTTGGTTAAAAACGTGTTGCCACGCTAGCTTCTGCTGTCGTTCGACCGATTGATCGGGCACGCATCGATACTAATTTGGTCGGTTAAGATTGATAATGGGCAAATATTTCATAGGTACCATTCTTTGAAAGAATAGGTCGATCTGCCCCCCGGCTGGTCCGCAGTCGATTCCTGGCAAGGTTCATGCGGGCTCCGCCAAGCTCGCCAAGGAAATGGAATGGATCGATTTCATGAATTGACCGCTTTCATCACGGTTGTAGAAGCGGGTGGTTTTTCCGCTGCCGCGCGCCGGCTTGATGATTCGCAATCTGGAATGAGCAAATCCATCAGTGCATTGGAGAAGCGGCTCGGTGTGCTGCTTTTCAACAGGAGCACGCGCAGTGTGACGCTGACCGATCAAGGGCGAAAATACTATGACCGTATCAAGCCGCTTCTCGAGGAGATGGACGAAGCGGACGGGGAGCTAACCAGCAGCTCGCAGGAAGTCTCCGGTCTTGTCAGGATCGCTGCACCCTCTACATTTGGCCGGCTTCATGTCCTTCCGCTGATCCCACAATTGTTGGCACTTCATCCGAAGATCAAGTTGGATCTTGGTCTTTCGGACAGCGTCCGAGATCTGCTTGCGGACGGGATCGATTTAGCGATTAGAGTCGGTCCTGTGCACGATCAGGATGCGGTGGTGAAACGGGTGACGGGCACTTCATTGGTATGTGTTGGGTCTCGCCGTTATTTTGCTCGACACGAGGCGCCCACGGTCCCGGAGGATCTTGTCAATCACAATTGTCTTGTCTACAACGAGGTGACGGATTGGGCTTTTGGCGGCCCAAAAGGAGAATTTAGCGTGCCCGTGAGCGGTAACCTTTCTTCGAACAGTATGGAGACGATTCTTTCCGGGGTGCTTGCTGGTATAGGCATAGGCATGTTTTCCCGGGCGTCGTTGGTAGGTGAACTCCAGCATCCAGACATCGTTACCGTGCTCGATCAGTTTATGAATGAAGCGAGAGACGTTAGCCTCATCTGGCCAAAGCGTAGGTTTGTACCAGCCCGTGTGCGGCTGGTAACTGAGTTCTTCGTGACGACGCTGTCTCAGCGTGTTTGAGCACCATGTGGCAAATAGCCCATGACGACCTCCGTTCATGCGAAGGGATGGTCAAGTTAGCGACTGAACGGGTAGGCCCCCGCATTCGCAGCGATCCGACTGGCCGTTGAACAACCCCAAAGCGGACATATGCCTCTCGAGTGCGAACGACCGTTTCCGTCGTTCAACTGTTATCCGGTTTGATCTGAGAATGGCCGTCGTACTCCGAACGCGGATACCCTCCACAATCTGGCAATACTGCTCGAAAGACATGGCGACTGATCGTTATACAGTGTCGCGTATGCAGCCGCACTTACTGCACCCGAGCGATCCGCGGATCAGCGTTGCGGACGATATTATCGGGGCTCAATTTGGCCAAGCCGCTCAGTCAGCGATTGCGGGTGGCCATCAAACAGCGCCGCGTAGTAAACCGTGTTCGACAATACATTCTTAACGTAGTCGCGGGTTTCGTTAAACGGAATTGTCTCCGCGAAAATCGCGCCTTCCACCGGTCGCGGCAGGTTGGCCTGCCACTTACGCGGGCGCCCAGGGCCGGCGTTGTAGCCGGCGGTCGCGAGCACGGCAGAACGGTCAAGCTGGTTGTAAATCATCGATAGATAGGATGTGCCAAGCAGGATGTTCGTGTCGATGTCGTTCATCCTGGCCCGCGAGATCGTACCGAGCCCGATCTTCCTCGCGACCATGTCAGCGGTGTTCGGCATCACCTGCATCAGGCCGCCCGCGCCAACCTCCGAGCGCGCATTGATAATGAAGCGCGACTCCTGGCGAATGAGGCCATACGTCCATCCGACGTCGAACCCGGTGGACCGCGTATCGCGCTCGACAATCGTGCGGAATGGCGCCAGGTAGCGCAGCGAAAAATCATGTTCCGTCTGCGTCCTGTCGGCAGTGCTCACAGCCCGGTCATAAAGCTCGATGCGACGCGCGTACTCGGCGACTGCGAGCAGTTGTCGGTCAGTCATGCCGCGCAGCTGCCAGTTCCACTCACGGTTGCCTTCCGTACGCAGGTGCAGCGCGTAAAAGCGTTCTGCGAGCTCGAAGCCTGGTGTCCGGCCAGCCCGCTCAACTTCTTCGTCGGTCACCTTGGTCTGCGGCGGGATCACGATCGGCCGGCCGAGCGCCTCGGAGGCCAACTGGCCATAGAAGGTGTAGTTACCCGCGATCGTTCGGAATTCCTGGTCGGCTGCCGCCACCTCGCTGCTCTGCTTCAACGCGCGCGCGTACCAGTAGACCCATGCTGGCTGTGCGCGCAGCGCGGCCGGCATCTGCTCGATCGACCAGCGCACCATTGTCCAGTCCCCGGCCAGCAGCGCGCTGCGCGTGCGCCACTCGTAGGCCTGACTCGACAGGGGCGCGTTCGCCGACAGGCGGTACCAGTTCACCGCGCCCGGTAGCTGCCTGAGCACCGCCTGATAGGCGATCGTGCCCCAACCGATAGCCCGTTCTGCCAGGGTGAGCGACGGTGCGATTACGGTGAACGTGGCCTCGGCGGCCTCCGGATCGCCGACCGCCAACTGTGTGATGGCGAGCAGCGCGAGTTGATGGGACGCTGCGTCCAGCTGGATGCCTTTCGCGAGCAACAGGCGTGGCTGGTTCGTCGCCTGCTCGAGGAGCCGCTGATCCGGGCGCGCCGCGCCCAGCGCATCGACCAGTCTGCCGCCTGTCGTCCTCGCGCCCTGTTCATAGGCCTGGCGAATCAGCTGCCACCCATCGTCCGGAGTGAACTGCTGGTTACGGACGAGCGCGGTGATCAGATCGACGCAGCCGTCACCGTACCAGTTCGGCTCGACGAGCAGCGCCCGCGCCGCGTCGGCCACATTTTCGCCTCGCGTGGCACGGGACTCGAGCGCATAGCACTTCACCTGCGTGTCGTCGTCCAGGACGAACTTTGAATATTGCGAATCGAAATCGTGCCAGTCGTGGCGCGCCCCGAGCACGCGAAGGTAGTCGTTGCGCAGACGGTCGGCAATCGCCTGTCCGTCGTAGCGTTGCAGAAATGACAGCACCGGTGCGTCCGGCGCGTCGAGATTCGCATGCCCCGCGCCGTTGAACAGACGCGGCTTGATCTGGAAATAGCTGAGATAAGCCGGCGCCGGATAATTCGGAATCAAGCTTGCCAGGTGCGCTGCGCGCGCGGGATCGTTGTCGCGTGCAGCGTCATGCAACTTGATGAAAATCTGATCGTCGGCGGACAACGAGGTGAACGGGGTGGGATGTCTGGCTAGCACCGTGCCAGACATGACCAATGTCACGGCGGCAAGGGCAAGGCCGACCGTGCGGGACACCCGGTGAAGTCGTGTGGACATCGCTGTTTTCTCGTTGTTTCAGTGCAGAACATTGAAACAAAGCTTAGGCCGCTACCCGGCGAAGCGAAGCTTCGAAAAAGACAGGACTCAACCCGCAATTCAGCTCTTTGCGAGCCGGATGCCAGGGACACATCGGCACTTGCGTGTCCGCTGTTTCGTAGCACGGGCCGGGAGCTGGATTCGGCAATGCGATCCAGAAGGTCTTGAACGCGGCGTTGGTCGTTCTGGCCGGGATGCTCGCTTCTGGGTGGTTTTGGAACGGAGGGTCGTCAAAGAGCAGCGAGGACTAAATGAAACGGGCACCCACCTGGGTGGAGATTCCTCCGCTTATGTCGAGAAAGACTCTTGACTGACCAGCGCGGCTAGAGCTCACGAGTGCTGCGAGTGAGGTGGTTGTTGGACCCAACCACGGTAGCCAGGCAGCGAGCGCGGGGGGCACAGCCGAGACCTTGGCTAGTCGGATGGAAGTCGCGATCGACGAACGTGGCCGAGTTTGTGATCTACATCGTCAAAGGCCGTGACGTTCGAAGCAAATCTTTATACGACTGCTTTGCGCGCTGCGTCAGTATTTAACGGAGCACGGTAGTCTGCGACGATAGACGGCCAATTGCAGCAGTTCGCTCTCGTCGGCGCGTGGTCATTCGACCGGCGATTCAGCTTTGGTAGGAGACATTGAGACGGCCGAGCGTCGAGCGGCAGAGAAGGTCGACCTTAGCCAGTCGCCGTCCGGCTCAGTGCGGCCAGCAAGAGACAATCGCGGAGCGCCGACAAATGACGGGTCATCGGCCCCACAACAGTCACTCGTCATTGATTCATTCTTAGATGGAAGGCTACGTTTCCGGGACGGCGTGGACGCGTGTCATGAACTGAACAAATCATCGACGATCCGTCGTCCCGCGCTATAGCCGCCCATGAGCGCGTCAGTTTTGCTGAAAAATGGCTTGCCTTGAGATTCGCCAAAACGCAACGGGGAGAAAACGGCAAGAGCGCCACCGGCCTTGCAGATTCTCACGACCGCGACATAGCCCCCACTGCGTCCGGCCTGCCAGCTGAAGTCAGTCTCTACGGCGACCTCGACATCGAATCTGTGATGGTGATAAGTGCGGTTCATAGGCTCACCCGTTCCACCTGCTGCGAAATCCGCTGGACGTCGTCCGATTCCAGAGTGCGGATATACCGGAAGAAAAGCTCTACGATTCCACGAGTAGGAATGCTGGCGGAAAGCGTCGCTATCTTGACCGGGGTGAACCACCTGCACTTCGCGATCTCGTTGCGGGGCTCTGCGCTTGCATGATGCGCGACGTCGGCGAAAAAGACGTGGTGCAAGGTGTTGAAACCGGTAAATTGGAAGAGGTATGTCAATTCGATAGCCGCAAGCGTCGTTTCTTCCGACAGTTCACGTAGCGCGGCTTCCTGGGGCGTTTCATCCCGACGGATTCTCCCGCCTGGTAATGCCCATCTTGATCGTTCTCTGGCAACCAGCAGAATCCGGTTTTCCCGCACGCATACCACGGTCGCTCTGACTTTCATCCTTTCCCTGCATAGCTGATCTCTTTACCATCGGTCGAAACCGGCGGTAATGCAAGCCTCGCCGGCGACCATTACCCGGCATTGTAAATCCTGTCGGAAATGCCGCACCCGGATCTCATCGGTGCCGTACCAGCAGGCATAGCGGTATCGAGCGCGGTAATCCGGGATTAACTGTTGTTTTCCACTCTAACAGTCGGCACGGTATCGCGCTAAACTGGCTCACCTCGCGGTCGGGCACCTTTTACTGATGCAACTCTCCATGCAGCCGCGCGCGGGGGTAGGTGAGTGCCGGTCATGCTCAAACCGGGTTCGAGCCACGAGCGTCGATTTGCTGTGACGCTCTGCCGACCAAGGGGCAGGGACATGCCGAAGTCTCGTGGGCGAACGGTTGGACGCCAGGAGTCCGAATCATGATAACGACGTTCACGCTGATCGATCTTGCTGGCTCCATTGCTTTGCTGCTGCTGGGCACGCAGATGGTCCAAACTGGCATGCATCGGGCATTTGGCGCCGGTCTTCGCTCCCTTCTCGCCCGGTCTCTGGGCGGGCGGTTCCGGGCATTCCTGGCCGGAATGGGCGCGACGGCGGCATTGCAAAGCAGCGCGACTACCGGACTCATGGTTGAGAGCTTCGCTGCGGAGGGACTCGTCGGGCTGGTGCCCGCGCTTGCCGTCATGCTGGGCGCAAACGTCGGCGCAACGTTTATCGTGCAGGTGCTGTCGCTCGACGTCGCGGCCGCCGTTTCTCCGGCCCTGATCCTTGTAGGCGCGCTGATGTTCCGCAAGGTATCGAACACGCGTGCACACGACCTGGGACGCATGTTCATTGGCTTGGGCCTGATGCTGCTTGCGCTACATCATCTGCTCGAGTTGATGACCGATTACGAGGATGCCCCAAGCCTTCGCATGCTGCTGGGCGCTGCATCCACCGTACCGGTCGTCGATGTTCTGCTGGCTGCGGGTTTGACATGGGCCGCAGATTCGAACGTCGCGGCGGTCTTGCTCATCACCTCGCTTTGCGCGCGGAACGTCGTCCCGCCCAATACGGCTTTTGCACTGGTGATGGGCGCGAACCTCGGCACCGCAATCAACCCCGTACTGGCAGGGACGGCTCCATACGATCCCGTCTTGAAGCGGCTCCCGGTCGGGAACCTGCTCACAAGGATAGCCGGCGTTGCGTTGGCACTTGCAGCACTCGGACCAATCGGGCGCTTCATGGTCACTATGGAACCGGACAATGCGCGAGTGGTTGCGGATTTTCATACGTTTTTCAACGTGGCTCTCGCCTGCGTATTCCTGCCGATGCTTCCGCTTTATGCGAGCCTGTTGAACCGATTACTGCCTTCGCCCGTGGCAGTCGCAGATCCGCAGCGGCCGCCTTTGCTCGACTCCACCTCCAACCGGATTCCAGCCGGGGCGTCGGAGACCGCACCCAAGGCACTTCGGTTCGTCGATCGCCTCGTCGCTCGCTTCGGCGAGGTGCTATCGGACACCCATGCAGCACCGGCAGATTGCGAGCGCAAGCTCATTGCTGAGGCACGCCCGCATGCCGATATTCTGGACAGTCTGAATGGCGCAGCCGGGGCCTACCGGACGTCTACCAGGGCCGGGCAGATCGACCCGGCGACGCATCCGCGCTTCGATAAGAAAGTCAGCATGATCTATCGCGAGGAGACCGGACGAATCGATGTGCAGCAGGGCAGTGGCCACTCGCTAGAATACGTCGGCCCTGATGGCAACGCAAAGAAGTATTACCCCGCAAGCTCCCTCTGGCTCACCTTGCAGGATCTCCAGATCGTTCAGCAACTGGAACCTGCCGAGGGAGAAACGCGATCCACCCTTACTACCTGTGTCCGTGGGACTGCTTTCTTTGATGACGTTCGCCTGTCAATTATTGGCGAACACGGGAACAGCACCTGCAAAGTTCAGATCTCGTTCACGGGCAGAGAAATCCGTGCGGCAGACCGGCAGGGCCTGCGCGAATGGCAAGACGAACTCGGTACGACTTTTTCGGACATCCCGTTGGGCACAGCAAGGCTCGGCTACAACCCGACGGACCGGGAGATGCAGGAACCGGATCAGTGGTGGGCGTCTTGCCATGTGCCGGAAAGCAGCATGAAGGCGCTGATACAGGGGGTTGAGGCTGGCCGGCTTTCTGCGGTCAAGGTCGGCCTGTGCCTGAAGAACATTTATATGTCGGGGCAGGTGTTTCCTGATTCCCTTGGCGATTCGTACCTGTTCCTCAGACCGAGTAAGGAAGGCAGTGCTTTGGAATCGCCGGAAATTGCGAGCGGATACGTTGTTCATCTCGCTCTCGACTTCGGAAAAATCAGCTTCGATGCGCTCGGCCAACGCGACAGTTCACGCGAGGATCAACAGCAAACAAACGCTGGTGACGCAACCTCAATGAACGCGCTTGTCGAGAAGTTGAGCACGCTCGTCGTCAGCCTGAAATGGCTTGCGGTACTTGTCGCTGTCCTGGTCATTGTTTTCGCATTCAAAAATCGATGATTGAACCATTGACGCGCTCACGTACGGCAGTTGCCCTGTCCTTCATGGGTCTCTGTCCGTTTGATCGCAAGACTCTAAATAACCTCGATGATAATTTAGCCTGTTGATCGCGTCTTTTTGGCTGCATACGCTACCTTCAGACTGTGCCAATGCGGAACTCGCAGGCTGCGGCAATCAGGAAATGTCGGTGCGGGACGGGGAGTATAGCGATGAAAATGTCTCACAGATTAGGAAGCCCCGATACGGCGGGGCCGGTATGGGGGCTCGTCTTTGGCATGTTCATGACGGCAATCGGAACGGGCCTCTGGTTTTATGCAACGTCGTCGTCCCCCTCCGAACGACAAGATGAATCGTTGGCCGTAGCGGCCGTCATCGTCGGCCTGTTTTCTGCCGTCTACGCGGGCCGCGAACTCTGTCACAAACGTCGATAGATCGCCTGTCAGGACTATGGATGTTGTCGATTGAGTGGCGCTAAAAGGTGTGCCGGAGCGCGTAGACTTTGCCGCTGCGCGCGCCACGCTAACATTCGTGGGATCGTGAAATCGGCCCAGCAACGCGCCGACGAAGCCTGGAGACGCACGACGCACGGAGTCCACAGTTCCCTACTCAGTAAAGATCCGAAGGTGTGATTTTCGGAAGCCAGAAGCAAGACCGAGCCTGCCGTCCGAATGTCTCTTTCCGAGCCTAGACGCGTCCCTCGACCGCAATCGGTCAACGCCTAAGTTGGTGCGACTGCACACAAACGCATTGAGCAGCCAGCCGGCCACTCGCTGCACTCACCGGCGCGCTCGCCTGCGGAATTCGCTTCCAACATTTCCGTAGGCCAGTCGACCAGCGAAGAGCCGAACCAGCCTGAAGCACTAACAGCGCACCTCAAGCTAGAGCCACGACAGCAATCTCGACAAGCAACTCGGGCGCGGCCAATTTCGCCTGCACTGTCGCACGTGTTGGTGCGCAGCCTTGTGGAACCCATGCGTCCCATACTTCGTTCATACCGGCGAAATCGCGGCTAATGTCCGAAAGCCAGACCTGCGCGGAAACCAGGCGCGTCCTGTCGATGCCAGCTTTCTCCAGAAAGCCGTCGATCTTCTCCAGTACTTTCGCGGTCTGAACCTTCACGTCGGGTGCGTGATCGGCCGACGTCTGGCCGCCAACGAACACGAGGCCACCGGCTTTGACGACGCGGCTCATACGCTGATTGGTTTCGATACGAACGATATCGGTCATGAACATCTCTCCAGTTGAAGTCGAACGAAACCGTCGCGCGCCGACTCAACGCGCGTGACGGAGCAAAAAAAGAAAGCGATTAGTGCGCGACCAGTTGCGCAGTGCGTGAAAACGACGAGTCGCGCCCGAAGCGATCGATAGCGAACGCATCGAGCGGAATCGATGGCGCGCCGTCGAGTATCAGTTCGGACACGAGCTTGCCGCAGCCTGGCCCCAACTGAAAGCCACTGCCGCAATAGCCAAACGAGTAATACAGATTCGACGCCTTGCGGCTCGCGGAGATCACCGGCAATTCATCCTCGGTGAAGGCTTCGACGCCGGCCCACGCGCGATTTACACCAAGATTGCGCAGGTGCGGAAACAGATCGGTCACGGTTCGCGCGCTGCGCACGAGGCGGGCGAAATCCACTTCGCCGTGACGATTCGCGAGGTCCGCGATACCGATCAGTTTGCCGCCGATCACCACCGTGCCGTTGTCGAATTGCTTGAACGACAGCGGCCTGCCCGTGGCGCCAAGCGTCGCGCGACAGAAGGGCGCGACACGATGCGTGACCATCAGCATCAAACCTTCGGGGTGCACCGGAACCGGTTCACCCACCTGCTTCGTGAGTTCGCCGGACCACGCGCCCGCGGTGACCAACAGTTTTTCCGCGCTGAACGTGCCACGCGATGTCACCGCGAACCACCGCGTGCCGCGCTGTTCGATGCGGCGCACCGGCGTGCCTTCCAGAAAGCGCGCGCCCAGTCTTTGCGCGGCGAGCCGGAAGGCAGTCGTTGTCCGATAGGGCAGTGCGAAGCCGTCGCGCTCCACCCAGATGCCGCCCGTCACGTGCCGCGCAAGCGCTGGCTCGAGTTCCAGCACGGACTCGCGGTCGATCACTTTCTCGTGCGTGAATCCATGCGATTCGAGCAACGCGACGCGCTGGCGGCACGCTTCGAGTTCGTCATCGGTTTCGGCAATTTTCAGCTGGCCGGACGGGACGAAGCCCCCATCCTCACAGAGCAGATCGCTCATCCGATACCAGATTTCGCGCGACATCAACGCGAGCGGAATCTCGGGCAACGGGCGGCCCAGCGTGCGCACGCCGCCCGCGTTCACGCCCGACGAATGACGCGCGACGTAGTCGGCTTCGAGCACGATCACCTTCGCGCCACGCCGCGCCATGTGGAACGCGCTGCTGGTGCCGTGCAGTCCACCGCCCACTACAAGGACATCGACTTCGTGAAGGTTGGTGGTGTCATTCACCAGCGAGTTCTCCGAGCGTGAGCGGCTTGATCGGCGGACGGATGCGGTAATAGCCCACTTCGGCGGGCGAGACGCGGCGCGCTTCGGCGATCACTTCCGTCACCGTGAGACCGCACATGCGGCCCTGGCACGGTCCCATTCCGCAGCGTCCGAAAGACTTCGCCTGATTCGGTCCCACGCAGCCCAGCTCGACGAACTTGCGCAACTCGCCCGCGGTGACCTCCTCGCAACGGCACACAATGGTCTCGTCGCGCGGAATGCGGTTGATGTCGCGCGGACGATAGAGGCTGTCCAGAAACGGCCGGATGCGCATGACGTCGGCGAGCGCGCGGCGATGCTGAGTGGCCTCGGTATCGCGAAGCGAGGCGGTGATGGCGTCCAGTTGCGCGGCGGCCGCGAGCCCCGCGAGCGAGCCCTGCAACGCCGCGGCCTGCGCGCCGCCGATCCCCGCGCAATCGCCCGCCACGAAGATGCCCGGCACGTCGAGTTCGCCCCACGCATCGACTTGCGGCGTAAAGCAGAGTTGCCCGTTGTCCCAGCGGTGCGTGGCGCGCAGCGCCTGCGTGAATTGCGTGTTCGGCACGACGCCCTGGTGCAGCAAGATCACGTCGGCTTCAATGCGATGCGCCGTGCTTTGGGTCGTGAAGTGAAGCGCGGCGGCGCGCTCGACGTGATCCGTGCCGATGCGCCCTTCCACACGCAGATCGTCTGCCGCCTCGAAGATCGGCACGCCGGCTTCGCGCAGCGTGCGGATTAGTTGCAAGCCTTTGGAGAGGAACGGCCACGCGCGCAGCGCCGCAAACACATGACGCTTGGCGCGCCAGCGATCTTCATGACGCGTGGTGTCGACCAGCGCGCGAATCGGCACGCCGGCGCGCACGTATTGCCAGCCCAGCAGATAGAGCAGGGGGCCGCAGCCCGCCAGCACAGGCGGCGCGGCGGGCACTTCGCCCGCGCTTTTCAGGAGAATCTGCGCCGCGCCCGCGGTCAGCACCCCGGGCAGCGTCCAGCCGGGAATCGGAAAGGGCCGCTCCAACGCGCCGCTCGCGAGAATCACGCGCTGTGCGTCGAAGCTGCCAATCTTGCCGTCCTTCAGATAATTGACGCCGCGCTCGCGCGTGACTTGCCACACGCTCGCGTTGGTCACGTGGCGCGCGCCGGAAGCGACGAACGCGTCGGCAGTGGCGGCACCCGCTGCGTAGTCCGGACCGAGAATTTCCTTCCGACGCGCGTCGGCGCGGCCGATGCCGCGATAGATCTGGCCGCCCACGGCGTCCTGTTCGTCGATCAATACGGTTTTGAGGCCTGCGCGCGCGGTGCGCGTCGCCGCGCTCATGCCTGCGGGACCGGCGCCGACCACAACGACGTCGACAGTTTCAGAAGCGAAATCAGCGGCCATGTATGTTCTCCAGCGGTGCGTCAGTCACGGGCGGCAGGTCGCGCGCGCCTTCCTGCGAGCGAATCCGCATGCCGGCCTTCACTTCCACCATGCAGCTCTGGCGGCTCGGCACGCCGTCTATTTCGACGAGGCATTCGAAGCACGCGCCCATCATGCAGAAGGGTGCGCGCGGTGCGCCGGACACGGGCGTCGCACGAAAGCGCGAGACGCCCGACGCGAGCAGGGCGGCCGCGACGGACCGGCCGCCGGGCACGGTGAGCGGCTGATCGTTGAACAGGATGTCGACGTTCGCGGCGGCTGTGCCTTGCGCGTCCGCTAGTGGCTTGAACAGGGTGTGGGTCGATTGCGAAGTCATATCGATGGTCAGTGAGCGGGAGTCAGTTCTCGGGCGTGCTCGAAGCGGCGCGCGGAAAAATTGGGCAGTTCCTCTGGCATCGGTCTGCCCATGATCCACGGCGCCACGCGCAACGCGTGCGCCGCCGCGAGCGTCACGCCGCTGTGACACGTCACGACGAACGCGCCGGGATGCTTCACGGACTGGTCGTAGATCGGGAAGCCGTCGGGGGTGTAGACGCGCAATGCGGCCCACATGCGCACGAGCCGCACGTGCTGCAACAGCGGGAATGCGCGCACGCCGCGTCGGGCGATGTCGGCCAGCACGTGCGTGGTGGTGAAGTCGTTGAAGCCGACTTCCTCCATCGAATCGCCGAACTGCACGGAGCCCTCGTCGGTCTGTCGCACGTTGAGCGTCGGATAGTCGAGAAACTGCGTCACGCGCTCGCTCACCAGCACCTGTCCCCGATTGGGCGCGACCGGCGCATTCAGTCCGACGAATGGCGCGAGCGCGCGATTGCCGAGGCCAGCGGCGAGAACCACTCGCGCCGCGCGATACGTGCCGCGTGTGCCATGCACGATGAAGCCATCGCCTTGCGGTTCGATGCGCTCCGCGCGTTCACCGGAGACGAGCCGTACGCCACGTGCCTGCATCGCGGTGTGCAGTCCGCGCAGGAGCTTGAGCGGATTCACGTGACCGTCCATCGGCGTATAACTCGCCCCAATCACATCGGGGCCGATCTGCGGAATGCGCGCGCGGACTTCGGCGGCATCGAGCATCTGATACGGGTAATCGCCGAGTTCGGCTTGCAGCGTGGAGAGGCGTTTCTCGCGTTCGGCGAGTTCGTCGTCGTTGAAGCAGAAGTGGAAGCCGCCTGGCTGACGCAACGCGACATCCACGCCGGTTTCCTTGAGCAGCGCTTCGGCGAGCAGGGGCCAGCGCGTGGCCGAACTGCGCGACCAGCGCGCGTAGGGCGACATGCCGTAGCCCTTGCCCTGAATCCAGACGAGGCCGAAGTTGCCGCGCGAGGCGCGGAAGCCGCCGTCGTCCTCGTCGAGCACGGTCACGCGCGCGCCTTCGCGGGCGAGTCCGTAGGCCACGGCGGAACCGACGAGTCCGCCGCCGAGCACGAGCACGTCGGGGCAGACGCTGCTTGTCAATGTCATCGGGCTTCTCCGATCAGAATGCGATCGAGTCCAACCATGCGATCGAGCAGGATCATCAGGAGGACAGTGCCGACGATCAACACCGCCGACACCGAAGCGACCAGCGGATCGATCGTCTGCGCGATCTGGTTGTACATGGCGACGGGCAGCGTGGTGGTGCCGGGCGTCGCAACGAAGATGGTCATCGTGAGTTCGTCGAAACTCTGGATGAACGAGAGCACCCAGCCGCCCGCCACGCCGGTGCGGATCATCGGCAGCACCACGCGGCGAAACGCGGTGAACCGGCTGGCGCCACACGAGAGCGCGGCGCGCTCCGCATCGCGATCCAGTCCGACAGCGGACGACAACGCGAGCCGCAACGCGTACGGCAGCACGATGATCACGTGCGCGCAAACTAGCGACCGGAACGATCCCGACAGATGCAGCAGCGACAGAAAGCGCAGGAACGCGATGCCGAGCACGACGGCGGGAATCATCATCGGTGAGAGAAAGAAGCTCGTGAGCGCGGCGCGGCCGGGAAAGCGATACCGCGCAATGGCAAGCGCGGCGGGCACCGCGAGAACCACGCCGATGGTCGCCGAAGCGAACGCGAGCTGCACCGAGAGCCAGAATGCCGAGACCATGTCGTCGTTCTCCAGGATCGCGCGGAACCAGCGTAGCGACGCGCCATCGAAAGGCATCGAGATATAGCCTTTATCGGTGAAGGCCACGAGCATTACCGCCGCGAGCGGCGCGATGATGAAGGTGAGAAAGAACGCGTTGTACACGAGCCCGAGAATGCCGTTCTGTTTCATGTTCGCTCTCCCTCGCTCAGTCGAAGATATGCCGGAAGCGGCGTTCTGCGAGACGGCTGCAGCCCATCACGATCGCCACGTTGGCGATCAGCAGCAGCACGGCGATGCTCGCGCCGAGCGGCCAGTTGAGCGTGCCGAGGAATTCGTCGTAAGCGGCGGTGGCGACCACTTTCAGTCGACGTCCGCCGATCAGCGCTGGCGTCGCGAAAGCCGAAGCCGAGAGCGCAAACACGATGATCGAGCCCGACAGCACGCCCGGCATGATCTGCGGCAGCACCACGCGGCGGAACACCGCGAATGGCGAGCCGCCGAGCGAGCGGCCGGCCCATTCCACTTGGGGATCGAGCTTCTGCATGGTCGCCCATACCGACATCACCATGAACGGCACTAGCACGTGAGTGAGGGCGATGATCATGCCCGTCATCGTGAAGACGAGACGGATCGGTTCGCTCGTGATATGCAGCGACTGAAGCAGATTGTTCAGCACGCCGTTATTGCCGAGCAGGATTTGCCAGCCGAGCGTGCGCACCACCACGGAAATCAACAGCGGGCCGAGCACGATCAACAGACACAACGACTGCCATGGACGCTTCATGCGCGCGAGCACGATGGTCTCCGGTACGCCGAGCACGATCGAAAGCAGCGTGACGGCGAACGCGAGACCGGCAGTGCGCAGGAAGATCGTGCCGTAGTAGGGATCGCTGACCACTTCCCAGTAGTTCGTGAGCGTATAGGCGGAGGTGACGCCGGCCGTGTCGCTGAACACGCGGAACGACAGCATCAGCGTGAGCAGCAGCGGCACCAGCAGCAGGCCGACGAACAGCAGCAGCGCGGGCCCCGACAGCAGCCACGGCGCCGCGCCGGGGCGGCCGTCTTCAAGCGTGGCCATGAGCGCTCTCCCGATCGTCCTGCGTGAGTACGCGTAGGTCGTCGTCGGTCCATGCGAGACCCACTTCGTGACCTTCCTCGGGCGGCGGCGCGCCGAGGTTCGGCTGCGCCACGCGCAGCTTGCCGAGTTCAGTCTCCACTTCCAGCAGCCACTGATTGCCGACGAAGACCCGCGTCGCGATACGGCCGCGCACACGGGCGTCGCCATTCGCCAGATGAACCTTTTCCGGGCGGATATAGACGTTCACCGATCCATCTACCTGACGGCCCTCGTGCGGAACATGCAGCGTGGTGCCGGCCACCGCGACTTCCGCGCAACGCGGATTGCGGCGCAGCACTTCGCCGGGAAACGCGTTGGTGCGGCCGAGGAAGGTGGAGGCGAACGGCGTGGCGGGCCGTTCGTACGCGTCGTAGGGCGTGCTCAGTTGCGCAATCGCGCCGCGATGCATCACGGCAATGCGATCGCTCATGGTCATCGCCTCCACCTGATCGTGCGTGACGAGAATCGTCGTGATGCCAAGGCGTTTCTGGATGGCGCGCAGTTCGATGTGCATTTCCTCGCGCAGCTTCGCGTCGAGGTTCGACATCGGTTCGTCGAGCAACAGGAGTTCGGGCTGCATCGCGATGGCCCGTGCTATCGCGACGCGCTGCCGCTGACCGCCAGACAGTTCCTTCGGATAGCGGTGGCCAAGGCCATTGAGGCGCACGAGCGAGAGCGCTTCGGCCACGCGCTCGTCGCGCTCCTTGCGCTTCACCTTGCGCATCTCCAGCCCGAAGCCGACGTTGCCGGCGACTGTCATGTGAGGAAACAGCGCGTAGCTTTGAAACACCACGCCAATGCCGCGCTTTTCCGGGCGTTCCTGGGTGATGTCGCGGCCATCGAGCAGAATCCGGCCCGTGGTCGGCGTGACGAAGCCCGCGACCATCTGCAGGGTGGTCGTCTTGCCGCATCCGGACGGGCCGAGCAGCGCGAGCAGTTCCCCACGTTCGACGGCCAGATCGAGCTGCTCGATAGCGGTGAAATCGCCGTAGCGCTTCGAAATGCCTTGCAGAGTCAAAAAGGCCATACGCCTCGCTCCTTCATCAGATCGCGCGCCGCGCGAAGAACTTACCGGTCACAGACGGCTGTGACGTACATCAGCGTTCGACCGAACGGTTCCAGCGCTCCGTCCACTCGGCGCGATGCTGGTTGATCGTGGCCCAGTCCATTGCGGTCAGCTTCGAGACCTGCTCCGGTCCATACGGCACGCGCGCGGCGATGTCAGGTGTGAGCTTCACCGTCTTGTTGACCGGACCGATGCCGATGCCTTGCGCCTGCAACACCTGCACTTCCGGGCTCAACAGGTACTGCACGAACTGCTGCGACAACTGCGGCTGCGCGTTCTCCGCGACAACGCATGCCGCCACCTGCAACGCGACCGCGCCTTCCTTCGGGTAGATGAACTTGAGCGGGAAGCCGGTGTTCTGGAGCGCCACGGCGCGGCCGCTGCCATAAGGCGCGAGGATCACGTCGCCGGCTTGCATCTGACCGTCCATCTCGCCGGGCGTCGGCGCCCAGGAGAGCACGTTCGGCGCGACTTCCTTCGTCATCGCGGCGAAGCCAGGATCGATATTCTTTTCGCCGCCGCCGGAGAGGCGCGCAAGCATCACGAGCGTATGCAGGCCGTAGGTGTTGGTGATCGGCGGCACGCCCAGCTTGCCCTTGAGGTGGTTGTCAGTGAGCGCCTTCCACGAGTCGGGCGGCGGCAGGCCGGCTTTCCTGAACGCCTCTTCGTTGTAGCCGATTCCGGTCGCCACCATGCCGACGCCGATCGAGGTCGGGCCGAGTTTGGCGAGCGGATAGACGTCTTTCATCACGGGCGCGTCGTCGAGCTTCGCGCACAGGTTGAATTGCATCGCCTGATACATGGGGCCGTCGTCCATCACCGCCACGTTGATCTGCTGATGGCCTTTCTGCGCCTGGAGCTTGGCGAGCGTGTCGCTCGAATTCCCCGCGACGTAGACGATCTTGACGTCATGCGCCTTTTCAAACGGCGGAATGATCTTTTGCCGGTAGACCTGTTCGTTCGAGCCGCCGACGTTGGCCACGTAGAGCGTGGTCTCGGCCTGCGCGAAGAGCGGGGCGGCGAGGGCGGAAGCGAAGGAAACGGCCGCGATGGCGGCGCGCGACGGGGCGGACAGACGGCGATGCAACGCTCTTCTCATGACGACGATCTCCAGTTCCGGTGTGGGGAGGCGGGCTTGGTCGCCCGTCGTTAGAATGCAGTGTCACGCTGCCTAATCATGTCGTCCAATACGAATTAAATACCTACCTATGCATGAGTGATATGGGTTAGGGGTGGTCGTCTAAGGGAGAATACGGATGAATCTCAAGCACATCGAGGCGTTTCGCGCGGTGATGGTGTCGGGGTCGATGACCGCCGCGGCCAAGGCGCTCTTCACGTCGCAGCCGAATGTGAGTCGGCTGATCGCCCAACTGGAGCGCGATACGGGCTTGCAGCTCTTTCAGCGCAGCGGCGTGCGGCTGATTCCGACCAGCGAGGGCGAGGCGTTCTTTCGCGAAGTCGAACGCGCATTCGTCGGCTTGCAAGGTTTGGCCAATGCCGCGGCGCAGATTCGCAATCTCGGCAGCGGCCGTTTGCGCATTGCCGCCATGCCATCGGCGGGCATGACGCTGGTGCCGCACGCGATCAAGCGGTTTGTCGAGCTATTTCCGGAAGTCACCGTATCGCTGCATGTGAATACGTCTGGCACGGTCAATCATTGGACTGCTTCGCAGTTTTGCGATCTGGGTGTGGCGGTGTACGTCAGCGAGGCGTCGGATTGCGAGGTCGAGCAGCTGTCGAAGGTGGCTGCCGTTTGCGTGATGCCGGCGGAACATCGGCTGGCGGGAAAGCGCAGCATCAAGCCGGAGGATCTGGAGGGTGAGTCGTTCATCTCGCTGTGTCACGGCGATGGCACGCGCGTGCTGATGGACGAAGTGTTCCAGCGCGCCGGCGTGCAGCGCGTCCTCGCGATCGAGGCGCAATACACCGCGATGTGCTGCGAGATGGTTCGGCATGGGATGGGCGTGACGCTTGCGCATCCCATCGTCGCGCGGGACTTCGCCGGACCTGATATCGCAATTCGCCCATTTCTACCGGCCACACTCTTTCCGACTTATCTGCTTTTTCCTCCGCACCGGCCACGAGAGCGGCTCGCGTCAGCTTTTGTAGAAGTGTTGCGGGGGCTGCACGAGGAATTGCTTGCAGAGGTAGTTGCGCCGGTTCGGAGTACGGCGGGCCGCGCGCGAGCGCGCTCTCGGGCAGGGGCGTGACGGGAGACGTTTCGAATTGGCGGCGGCGTATTCTGGTCTTGTGGTGGGGGCCGTCGGGCAGGGTTCGGCCAACTCCGGACTTTGATCCGCACATTCGCCCGGACATTCGGACGACCGATGTCCTCTGGCAGTGGACCTTCGCACATCGGTTGAGGTCGCCATACGCTCCTCGCTGGCGAACGTCTCTGGCAAGCAAATCCGTTTATGTGCGCGATGTCCGCTTTCCTTTATTCACACGTGGTTAGAGACTCGACATGGATGCGAAGTCGGTGAAGCTCGCGACTAGTGCTAGTAAGAAACACAACGCCGAACGGAGCCATCGCGAACTTGATCTCCCGAGCTACGGCTGCTAGCGCGAGGGTGCGACGTCACTCCGGGCCCATGCGCACGTTTCATCCTCCGGGTTCGGGCTCGCACGATGGACAACTACTTCGCCCCGCTTTTTGTTAGCGCTTGCCGGAACGAAGAGATCAATTTGTTTTCGTCGCCGTTGCGCGTGATCACAACCAGCGTAGTCGTGAGCTCAATATCCCTGACCGGAACGAACTTCACATCCCGACGATTGTTTCTGGCAATGGATCGTCCAACAAGCGTGGTGCCGAGACCTGCGCCTACGAGCGCCAGCGCCGTGTGGATTTCAATCGCTTCGTAACCGACGACCGGCTGGGCTCCCGCTGACTGAATCGCTGTAAGCATTTGAAGCCCGAACGGGCTGCGAGGATCTTTCGGATACAAAATAAATGGGAGCTGGGTAAGTTCCACTGCCGACACGGACTTCTGCTTTGCTAGTGAATGCCCGATCGGGATGACCGCAACGGACGGCTCGTCGAGCATCACCGTGTAGGTCAGGTCTGCACTTTTCACGATCGGGCCGAGGAAGCGCGCAATGCCTAGATCTATCCGACCTTCGCGTAATTGCTCAGGCTGGTACTCAGAAAGCACCTCGACGAGATCGAGGTGCACTTCCGGACATGACTGCCGGAACTTCCTCACTGCGGTGGGGAGTACGGAGAAGGTCGTCGATCGGACAAAGCCGATGCCCAGCCATCCGCGCTTGCCCGCTGCAATGTCCCTCGTCTCGTCGTCGAGCCGCCCCGCATGGGACAGCAGCTCTTTCGCCCGCGGATAAAAATATTTGCCCAACGAAGTGAGCTCCATTGGGCGCCGGGAGCGGTCGAACAGCTCGCCACCCAGATGCTCCTCGAGCTGCGAGAGCTGCATGCTGATCGCGGTGGGCGCAACGAATAGTGCCTCGGCGGCCAGCGTCGCGCTGCCTGCCTCGACGACCGTGCAAAAGTAGCGGATCTGTCGCAAGTTCATAAATTTTGAACCTAAGATCAAAAAATGATATTTGATATCGCTCTAACTTTATCTAAAACTACAGTGTCAATCAACTCAGAGGTTTGCCATGGGCAGTCAGGAGACATCGACCGCATCCATTCAAGTGCTGTGCGAATTCGGCAGCGCGACGGTCTATGAGGCGCAAGGCGCCAGAGGAGCGCTGGATAGCGGAATCAAGCCAATCCATCCCGACATGAGGGTCGCCGGCCGCGCAGTGACCGTGGATGTAAGGCCGGGGGACAACCTGATGCTCCATTACGCGATGCTGAAAGTGAAATCCGGCGATGTGCTGGTCGTCGACGCGAAGGGTTTCCTCGAAGCCGGACCGTGGGGCGATGTCTTCACCGAGCAAGCGGTCAGACAAGGCGTCGCTGGTTTGGTGATCAACGGCGCGGTCCGGGATGCCAGGTCGATCATCGAGATGGGTTTTCCGGTCTTTTGCCGCGGTCTCTGCATCAAGGGCACAGGCAAAAACCAGCCCGGAAAACTGAATGTGCCGGTTTGCATCGGCGACGTGCAGATCAATCCGGGTGACATCGTAATCGGCGATCAGGACGGCGTTGTGGTTGTACGGCAGGACGAAGTCGAAGACGTGATCCGCAGCAGCCGGGCGCGAGAGGAGAAGGAGGCGATGTTCCGAGCGCAAATCCGCGGCGGTGCGACGACCGTCGAGTTGTTGGGGCTCGAAGAGACGCTCCGCAGACTCAACCTCGACTAATAAAAACACATGGAGCGAGACAATGAAAAAGCAACCTGTGGAATTGACGAGCAGCGTCACATCTGCGTCGTTAAAGCCGACCCGCTATCGGTGGATCGTCGCGACGCTGTTCTTCGTAATTTATACGATCGCCGCTGCTGATCGCGCCAACCTTGGTGTCGCGCTGCCGTTCCTGAGAAAAGAATTTTCAATGAACAACGCCGAAGCCGGCGCACTGGTCAGTCTTTTCCTGATCGCCTATGCGGTTGCCCAGCTACCCTCGGCGTGGCTCGTATCGAAGTTCGGAGTAAAGCGGGTTTTTTCGATTTCAATGGTCCTCACATCGATTGCAACCGGATTGACCGGGATGGTCGGCTCGTTGTTCTCGTTGAAAATCTGCCGGATCGCACTGGGATTCGCCGAGGGACCGCTGCCGATCGGCATCGCAGCAACAATCAACAGCTGGTTTCCGGCCCGCGAAAAAGGCACCGCAGCCGGGATCTTTCTCTCGGCCGTGAAGTTCGGCCCGGTGCTAACGCCGATTCTTGGCGCCACGATCATTGCTGCCTGGGGCTGGAAAGAGGTATTTCTGCTCTTCGCGATTCCGGGCATCCTCCTGTCGGTGGTATGGGTTTTCATGGTTGCCGACAAACCGTCCGAAAGCGGAGCGGTGAACCGGGCGGAACTGGAACTCATCAGCGAGAGCGGCGAGGCGCTCGGCGCAAACCGGCGAGCCTTCGCTGCGAAACCGATGCCCTGGCTCGACAAATTCATTCGCGCCCGGCGCGAAAAAACGCTCGATACGACGCGCGAGATCTTCACCTCGTGGGACATCTACGGTTGCGCACTGGGCTATTGCTGCCAGCTCGGCATTTCCAGCGTGCTTCTGGCCTGGATTCCGACTTATCTACTGACCGTGAAGAAATTCAGCATCATGGGTATGGGTTTCGTCGCGGCCGCCCCATGGGTCGGCGCGGTCGTAGGCAATATTCTGGGCGGTCTCCTTTCGGATCGCCTGCTTGGGGGACGCCGCAAGCCCGGGATGATGCTGTCGGCGCTCGCCACCGTCGGAATGATGTTCGCGCTCATTCATTCCCCGGCTGATCCATTGTTGTACGGCATGTTGATTTTCCTGACCGGCATGTTGTTGAGCGTCGGCTATTCGGCCTACATGGCCTATCCGATGACGCTGGTTTCGAAAGCGAAGTTTCCGATGGCCAACGCCGTGGTGAACATGGGTGGACAACTGGGAGGCGCTGCGACGCCTTTCATAACTGGCATCCTGCTGGACAATTACGGCTGGAGTTCGGTTTTTGGCTTCATGTCGGCCATATCGGCGCTGACTTTTATCGTTTTGCTAACGATACGCGAACCGCTTGACGTCGGCGTGCGGCATGCGGAAGTGGGCGTTGCCGGGAAACGGGGCATTGACCATGCCTAGCAAGGTTGGGAACGTTACGCAGCCGGTCGTGCCGCGCCGGTTGCGGCGCATCCTGTGCCTCGACGATTTTGAACCGGTGGCCAAGGCGCATCTTCCTCGGCCGTTGTTTGGATATGTTGCCGGCGCCGCTGAGACGAATGCGTCGCTGAATGGCAATCGTCTCGCGTTCGACAAGTATCGTTTCGCCCCGCGTGTGATGATCAACATCGCAGGTCGCAGCACGGCAACCACGCTGCTTTCGCAGCAGTTCAACGCTCCGTTTGGGATCGCGCCCCTTGGGCTCGCGGCATTGATGGCTTACCGGGGTGATCTCGTTCTGGCGAAAGCAGCCGCGGCTGCCGGCATTCCGATGATCATGAGCGGATCGTCGCTGATTCCGCTCGAAGAAGTCGTGACGACATACCCTCAAGCCTGGTTCCAGGCCTATCTGCCGGGTGAGCCTGCGGCAATCGCCACGCTTGTCGAACGGGTCAAGCGGGCAGGGTTTCAGACACTTGTCGTCACTGTCGACACACCAGTGGCTGCAAATCGGGAAAATAACGTACGAGCTGGGTTTTCCACACCACTTCGGCCTTCTCTCAGACTGACGTGGGAAGGGCTCAGCCATCCTCGCTGGCTCACCGGCACTTTCGCGACGACGATTTTGCGGCACGGGATGCCTCATTTCGAGAACAACTACGCGACGCGTGGGGCCCCGATTCTGTCGCCGACAGTCGAACGGGATTTCTCCGATCGCGGACATCTGGACTGGCAGCATTTGTCGGCTATTCGCCGGCAATGGGATGGAGCGCTGATTATCAAAGGTGTGCTAAGTGCCACCGACGCTCGTATCGCCCGAAACTGCGGTGCGAATGGGATCATCGTCTCCAATCACGGCGGCAGGCAACTGGACGGTGCCGTTTCCCCGCTCACGGTTCTGCCGTCCATCGTGGAGGCGTGCCCGGATCTTCCCGTGATGATCGATGGCGGCATCCGGCGCGGCAGCGACGTCCTGAAGGCGCTCGCTTTGGGTGCGCGTGCCGTGTTTGTCGGACGGCCGTTCGTCTACGCCGCATCTATCGCTGGCGAGGCAGGCGTAGGACACGCCATTCGTCTGTTGACCGCGGAGATTTCCAGAAACATGGCCATGCTAGGGGTCAACCGTCTGGATGAACTCGATCCTCGCGTGCACCTGGCGGTCGAGTGAATCGCCCACGGCGAACAATGTGACTGCGTAGATGACCGCTGTACGTTGTAAAGCTGCCGTATGGCTGGATTTGGGTCGAACGTCTGCGTCGGGTCGCGTGCTGCCGATCACGGCCGTGTGAGATTCGGGCAGTCCACGCCGTTTGCATGAGTCAGTGATCCGGCCACTTTCGGTCAATTGCTAGCGTTTCGTACAAGCGGTTGAAGGTCCGCAAGACCGTAGACAACGGACCTTCGTGTTCAGATACGTTCGCTGTATCGTCGGCCCAAGTGAACGGTCGCTTTTCGTGCCGAGCATCGTAATCTGTACATGTTAGCCAGCTTAGCGGGCTGATATCGTTGTCTACGAATAACACCGCAAACGCTGACTAACTTCCCGCTTTGAACAGGTACATCTCATGAAACTACCGATCTATCAGATTGACGCATTTACGGACAAGGTATTTAGGGGCAACTACGCTGCGGTGGTGCCACTTGAACGCTGGTTGCCCGATAGTTTGATGCAGGCAATCGCTGCTGAGAACAACCTGTCCGAAACGGCATTCTTCGTGAAGAATGCCGATGGCGCGTTCGACATCCGCTGGTTTTCTCCACTTACCGAAATCGCGTTTTGTGGTCATGCCACTCTGGCGAGTGCATATGTAATCTTCAAGCGATGTGATGGTTTGGAAGTCATCGAATTTGTTGCGAAAGCGGTCGGTCGGCTTGCCGTTTGCCATACGCATGACGGTCAGATCGAAATGAGCTTCCCACAGCGCCGACCCGAACAACTGAACGAAATACCCGCAAACTTGATCCTGGGGCTTTCGATACGGCCTCAAGAAGTGCTGATAAACCAGCAAGCGTATGTTGCCATCTACGGAACGGAACAAGAGGTACGATCCGTCGTACCCGAACTCAATCTGCTGTCGACACTTGGTCCGCTCGATGTCGTCGTCACAGCGCGCGGAGACGAGCATGATTTTGTGTCCCGCTACTTTTGGCCTGCCAATGGCGGAGATGAAGATCCCGTTACCGGATCGATTCATGCGGCGCTTGCGCCATTGTGGTCCGACCGTTTGGGTAGGTCAGAACTCGTGGCCATGCAGGTGTCACGACGCAGCGGGTTACTTCATTGCCGCGTCGAAGACGACCGGGTGTATATCTCTGGTCAGGCTGTTCAATATCTTGAAGGGACAATCGAAATCCCGGATGCGTAGGAGCGACCGTTGTAACTTGGAAGCGGCCGTTGAAGGTGCGTTAGCTCGAAGGGCGGAAGTGGGTCGATCACGGAAATTCGGATCGACTCAGTAGTGCTGGTTCGCCGCCTCGCTTCGAACTTCCGGGTCCGGCCCATCAAGGGCCAGTAATGCTTCGGCACCCAATGACCAGAGCTGCGCGCATAGGCGACAAGGACATGCGCTTTTGCGTGGGGGCATGTGTGCGTCGCGCTTTAGATATTGTCAGACAGTAATCGTCGCTGGCGGTGATGCCATGCGCGGATTCAAGCGTGGAATCTGACAATCTACCCCGGAAATCTGGGCGATCCGTGTTCGGTCCCAAATGTCCAACCAACCTCGCGACCTTGCGCCTTTGCGACCGAAACAAGATCAGATCACTTGCCGGTGGATTGGAGGTGCACCGAGGCGATGTCGCGACTAGGCGTGACTCGCCAGACAACATTGCCGACATCGTCCGCTACGAGCAAACCGCCGCGCGCATCCAACGCAACGCCAACAGGCCGTCCTACCGCGCGACCATCCGGCGTCAGAAACCGGTGAGAAAATCTTCAGGGAGTCCAACCGGCTTCCCATCGACAAACGGCACGAACACCACCTTGTATCCCGTACGCGGTTTGCGATTCCATGAGCCGTGCTGGCCGTGATAGCTGTAGGGGAAACCATAGAAGGCGCCGTCTCTTACCGCCGTCATGTAATCCAGAACGAGGTTGTTGCCGAGGTCGTCCCGCTCATTGACCGTCCTCATCCCGTAAAAGCACGATGCGATCAGGGCTCGGCATGCCAGCCCCCGCGCGCTTCATGACCTGCCGCCGGATCCAGCCGAACAGGCCACTTCCTTCATCGTGTTCTTCTGGCGCGTCACTTTCCGCGACCAGTACATCTCCGTTCGGCAACGTGTATAGCCAGCGCGGATGTGCCAACCCGCTGGCAAACTCGGTAACCATGAACCCACTGGGAGTCGTGGGCATAAAACCAGTGGGGCGGCCTTGAACGGGCGCGATGTTCACCATGGAAATCAACGTTTCGTGCGGCGCCACAATGGGCGGCGAGGCGCCGAACCCGGTGTCGACGGAAGCAGAGGGGCCGAGCGCGCATGCGGCCAGCGGAAAAACCGATAACGCAATCAGACGCTTGAGCAAGAGCATGGTCGTTCCCGGCGATGAGCGTTCATCATTGAATGCGTGGTGAGCAGCAATAAGTCTGTCTGTAAGAATATTTCCCGACAGGCGCATTAGCTGAAGGCTTAACGAGGACTTCTCGCGAGCTGCTGTGACATCAGGTTTCCTTAAGATAATGGCGTTAGCCTCAAGAGGCTTGCACGATGCCCGATCTATAGCGTCGGTTGAAGAATCGCGGGTCAAGTGCTGCTCGATCCTGGTTACCCAGGGCAAAACGGGGAGCGGATGCTGCCCAGCGCCGGACCGTCGTGGGCCTCGGCGCGTAATAACTAAGCGGGTGGTGCGATGGATAGGGGACGTCACCGAAAATTATCGGGGGAGCCGGCATCTCCGGCCGGGGAAAGCAACAGCGAGCCCGCTGGATCACGCCGTGATTTCTTGCGCATGACGGCAAGCTCGTTCGGCGCATCAATGGCTGCGACACTGTTTCCGGCTTGGGTCCGGGAAGCGTTGGCAATTCCGCCGAAAAAAACGACTGGCACGATCGACGACGTCCAGCACATCGTGATCTTCACGCAGGAGAACCGCTCGTTCGACCACTACTTCGGCAAGCTTCGCGGCGTGCGCGGCTTCAACGACCGAATGGCAATCCGATTGCCCAATGGCGATCCGGTCTGGAAACAACCGACGAGCACGAACTATATCCTGCCATTCCATATGAACACGGCGACCACCAGCGCGACCTGCGCGAAAGCGCCCTCGATGAGCTACCTGACCGACATCGCGATGTGGAACAAGGGTCTCTGCAACGGGTGGAATACGGCTCGCCTGCCGGGCCTCGGCATGAGTTACTTTTCGCGCGACGATTTGCGGTTCTACTATGCGCTCGCCGACGCCTTCACGATCTGCGACCAGTACTATGCGTCGACGTTCACGCAGACCAACCCAAACAGGTTGCACCTGTTCAGCGGCAGCAGCGGTCTTTCAGTGGGCTTTGAACCGGCACTGGACAACGCGGAGCCGGCCCAGGGATTCAAGTGGCAGACAGTCGCCGAAATGCTCGAGGCTGCTGGCGTCAGTTGGCGCGTCTATCAGCAAACCGACAATTTCGACGACAACGCTCTCGCGCTATTTCACAACTTCAAATCGGCCGAACCGACAAGCGTGCTGTACCGGAAGGGTATGGCGACGGTCGACGACATCGCACAGACTTTCGCGGCGGATGTCGCGTCCGGCAAGCTGCCACAGGTGTCGTGGCTAATCGCACCGACGGCGCTGTCCGAGCACGCGAACTATCACCCGCAAGCAGGTGAGGACCTGAGCGCGAGGTTGCTGGCGGCCCTGGCGGCGAACCCCGAGGTCTGGTCGCGTACTGTCTTCCTTCTGAACTACGACGAGCAAGGCGGCTTCTTCGATCACGTGCCGCCGCCCACGCCACCTGGCGACGACGCGGAGGGAAGGACGACCGTCGCGACGAATGGTGAACTCTATGACGGTCTGCCTATCGGGCTCGGATTTCGCGTGCCCATGACGGTGATCTCGCCGTGGTCGAGAGGCGGTTATGTCTGTTCGGAAGTGTTCGATCACACATCGATTATTCAGTTTATCGAACGACGGTTCCGGGTTCATTGCCGGAACATCAGCGCATGGCGAAGGTCGATTTGTGGCGACCTGACATCGGCTTTCAACTTTAACAATCCGGATTCGAGCTGGCCTGCGTTACCCGATACGAGCGCCTACGTTGCGAGTGCCAATCTGCAATGCAGTTCGCTGCCGCCACCGACAGTTCCAGCAGTGCAGTCCATGCCGAAACAGGAGCCCGGCACACGTCCCTCGCGGGCATTGCCTTATGAGTTTCACGCGAAGGGGGTTGTGGATGCGAGCAAAGGCACGTTCTCGCTTCTGCTTGTCAACAGCGGGAAAGCAGGCGCAGCGTTTTCCGCTTACGACCTCACACAGGGTACCCGCACGCCGCGCCGATACGCGCTCGCCCCCGGCACGCAACTCTCCGACAGCTGGACCCAATCCCAGCTCAACGGCACGAAGTATTCGATAGCGCTGCATGGTGCGAACGGCTTCCTGCGAATCTTTCGTGGCGATCTCGCCAGAAGGCCGGGTCTGAAGACAGCGGAGCCCGAAATCGATTTGAGCTACGACATCACCAATAACGCGGTCTGCATAAGCATGCGAAATTCAGGCGGTGTGGCGTGCCGGTTTACGGTCAGATCGAATGCCTATCGCACCGAGAAAAGTCTCCTGACGGTTTCCGTGCCGGCTGCCGGCAGCGTGAGCAACACGTGGTCCGTATCTGCAAGTGGCAACTGGTACGACTTCACGGTGACAGTCGATACCCATCCGGCGTTTCTGCGCCGCTTCACGGGGCGCCTCGAAAATGGACACGACCTCGTCAGCGATCCGGCTGCCGCGTAGGCTTTATCGGGCGAGCGTTTCTTCCTTTTCGACGCCCGGCCGACGTCGGCCGAGGCCGTGTGAAAACGCGCGGCTCAGGCAGCCTAGGGTATTGCGTCGACCGGTTGAATCCAAGGCCACTTGCAGACACTCACGCCCGCGCTGTTCGTGACGTGCGACCGTCCCTTAAGAATACCGAAGCGGCGTCACAGACCACATAAACGCGGCGGCCCGTAGACGCCGTTAGGAGTTACGCGACGTCCGAGCGCGAGGCCCAAACCAATACCCACCCTAAATGGTTAACCCTGGCGATTGATGTCCGACTTCAAGACGGTCGCCCGTTTCCGTCACGACAATGGCAGGGCGGTTAAAGGACAAGACTAAGGCGCTCAAGTGTTCGCAAACCCACCGAGCCTCTCTGTCAAGTCTTCCTACAATCTAATGCGGCGAGCGACAGCCCGGTCGAGGGTCTGCAATGGGTGTTCAAGCCACGCACAGGGCGAAGCTGAGTGCTGCATGGATTATGTAGTGATGTTGGGCACTGTCTCGCGATTGAACGGTGTATCGGGCAAAGGGGCATATGGGCATGCGAACCACGTCGGACAAGTACTCGACCTTGGACGGTCTACGAGGTGTGGCGGCGATGCTCGTCGTCATGTACCATTTTCCTGGCTTCTTTCGTCCGGTATATGTCGAAAACAGCTACCTGATGGTCGACCTGTTCTTCGTAATGAGCGGATTTGTTATTGCAAGTGCCTACGAAGAAAAGCTCTCGTGTGGCGACATCAGTCCGCTTCGGTTCATGAGACTCAGGCTTATCCGGCTATATCCTCTTTATGCGCTCGGAACACTACTCGGAACCGCGGGTCTGCTATGGCGGCTACCTCGTTCGGATTGGCACCTCGTGACTTCAGCACTCCCTCTTGGCCTGCTGATGCTCCCATGTCCTCTCGTGATGCGAATCTTCTATCCGCTCAGCTATGCCGAAAGGGTCCTGTACCCCTTGAATTATCCCTCGTGGTCACTGTTTTTCGAACTCCTGGCGAACGCTGGCTACGCAGTGTTTTTCAAGTATCTTTCCACCCGAGTGCTGCTTACGCTCGTCGCAGCGTCTGGTGTGATGCTGATCGCCAAGGGCATTCATGGCAAGCCTCTAAGCGCCGGATGGATTCTCGCCGGCAGCTACGTCGGATTGCTACGCATTGCGTATTCTTTCTCGACAGGTATTCTCCTGTTCCGGTTTCGCGCCGCCCGACGAAAGACCAGCAACGTCCTTGCAATCGCACTGGTGGCGGCTTTCATATTGCTTTTCTGCCTGCCTATCCCCGATATTTTCCGCACGGTATTCATCTTTTCCATCGCGCTCTTCGTATCTCCGGTGTTGGTCTGGGTCGCCGCGGCCGTTGAACCGTCGCGCAAGGTTCGTAAGGTATTTTTATTTTTTGGAGCGGTTTCCTACGGCGTCTACGTGCTGCATGTGCCGGTTGGCGCCTTTTTCCAGCTTATGTTTGGCGACATCGAGCACCTCGGACCCCACGCTACACCCTGGGTCGGCGCAGGCTTGCTGCTGACGGTGGTTGCTCTTGCCAGCATTGCCGAGAAAATCTACGACATCCCCGTTCGCCGGCGCCTTCTCAAGGGGTGGATAGTGCGCAAAAATCATCCAATGACGGTTGATGCGACACTCAACCAGTAAAAAAGCTTTTTAGAGGCCATCATATTTTCATTAATGGCCCAAACGGGCAGACGACCACCCAGAACACGAGTCGACCGTATGTGAGTCGGCTTCGGCCGACAATTGCCGATCAACTTGGCGGGGGCGCGTCCGTTACACCCGGCGGATTCTCCCAGTGGATGCAGCACACTAGTCGCCCGCGTCCTCTAAGGTCTCCGAGTTCACGCCAACCCGCCAACCGCCGCCGATGCCTCATCCAATCGGCCAAACGCAAACACTTAGCCTGCCTGGTTGATCGCTACGCGGCTGCCTTGATTTATAATCATCAAGCCGTTGGGAAACACCCGGCGGCCAGGTGTGGAAGCCTGCGATACAAACCGCACACCCGCTCGCGCGGGTCGTGCGTCTACCTCTGCACGTCTATATTCCAATGGGCGGGCCGTGGTGGGGGAGCCGCAAGGCTCGCCGGTTCGTTTGTATCCCGGTCTTCCAAACCCGCCACGTGCCCGCTCACCCACTTCCCCAAGCAAGCGAGTGTCGGGCGATCAAAGAAGTACCAGGGAGGTCGCACCATGAGCAACAAACCTACAAAACAATCCCAACCCGTGTCACGCCCGCCAGTCGACGCGCTCCAGTACGAAAAGCTCGCGCTTTCTACCTTCGCCCTCTGCGACCGGCAGTTGAGCCAACTCAACACATTGATCACACTTGCGTCCTCAATGTGTAGGAATCCTGCCATCACGAGCGATGAAAGACGGCGCCAGCAGACCATGCTTGAATTGCTCGTCGACACCGCAGAGCAATATCATCGCGAACTTGAGTGCGACCGTGAGCTATACCAGGTGATCGCGCTCGATGCAAAGGGCATCCCACAAAGCCGCATCACCGCGAGCCGTGCAGCGCGTCTTCTCGCAGAGGCGTCACAAATAGCGACGACGGAAACACCGGCAGCCACGAACCCCAGCCCGGCCAAACAAACGTCGGCCAAATCCGCGACAAACGAAGAAGATGACGCGGACGAACAGCCAGCTCCCGTGCACCACTAACCATCGGGACGGCGGACGGCTTTAGTTCGCCGCCTGCCGTCCAATGCCGAACCGCTCGAAAGCGGGCGGTTCTTCCATCAGCGGATAGCGCAAAGAGATGGATTAAGACAGAAGCAGCGAAGACTTACTGTCCCACGAGCGGCGTAACGCCGCCGGCATGCGCGGCCTCTGCGCCGTCGTGATGTGCGCCGGCCGTCGCCGTCGAACCCGTTTGCCCCTGCACACGCGCAAGGCTCAACCGGAACTGCTTGCACCCCAACCACAACAACCCTGCAGCCAGCAGCGTGGCAACAAGATTAACGATCGACATCGAATCACCAACCGCTTTCGGCGAACCGAACACCTTGTCGGTCAGCAACGCGACGAGCGTCGTTCCGATCCCAAGTGCGATGAGATTGGAAACCAGCAGAAACACCGCTGAAATCTGCGCACGCATCTGATTCGGCGCGAGTGTCTGCATCGCTGCGGTCGACGTAGGCATCGGGAACGAAGCGAAGAACATCGCGACGACCAGCAGCGCAAGCGACACATTCAGACTATCGACCTGTGTGAAAGCAACAGCTGGCACCAGCATCCCAACCGCGCCGATGAAACCCGCGAGCATCGGGCCGTCCGTGCGGCCTTTCTTCATGAGCCAGTCGTTGAGCCACCCGCCGCAGAACACGCCGATAGTGTTCGCAACCAGCAGGATCGTGCCGAGCGTGTACCCGGCTTCAGCCGGCGTGAGCCCGAAGTGGCGGATATAGAACGCGGGCGTCCAGCTCATCAGGCAGAACAGCGTCATCGCATAGAACGAGAAGCCGAGGTAGTGGCAGGTGAATGTCTTGCCATGCGTCCCGATGAAGCGCAGCGAGTCGCCCATCGACACGCGCTTTGCCTGGCCTGCGCCATCCCGCACGAGTCCTCGACGCGCCGGATCGCGCACGGTGAGGATAAACAGCAAAGCAACGAGAAAGCCCGGCAATCCGACGATAAAGAACGTGAGTTGCCACGAACGCACGTCGCCGAGAAGCGGCACGCTGATCGTCGTCATCTGCTTGAGCAGATGGATCACGTATCCGCCGATCAGGAATGCCATCCCGCCGCCGATGAATGAACCCAGCGAGTACACGCCCACCGCGCGTCCCAGTTTCTCCTTCGGAAAGTAGTCGCTCAGCATCGAATACGTTCCGGGCGACAGCGCGGCTTCGCCCACGCCGACACTCATGCGGGAAAGGAACATGTGAATGAAGTTCTGGCTAACGCCGCAGGCCGCGGTGGCGAGGCTCCATAACGCAATGCCTATCGCGATGATGCGAGGGCGGGCGAAGCGGTCGGCGAGGTAGGCGAGCGGCATGCCCATCACCGCGTAGAAGAGCGAAAACGCGAAGCCTTGCAGCAAGCTGAACTGCGTGTCGGTTAGATGCAGATCCTTCTTGATCGGCTCGATCATCAGCGCGAGAACCTGCCGGTCGACGAAGGAAAACACATACGCAAGCATGCAGATCAGGACCACGTACCACTCGTACGTATAGCGCCTGCGTGCAGGGTTATTGCTCGTTGATACGGCCATGCCGGTTCTCCTGTGCCTGATATTCGACGAAGTTGCGATGAGGTTTCAATGAGGTTGCGAAGCAGCGTATGTAAACAAATTTCTGAAACATATACGCAAGGCCTGCGCACACACGGCGAGATTCCCCTGGGCCGCTAAAGTTTTCCCCAGGAGGAGGCCGGAAAGGCTTGTCCAGTAAGGCGCAAGAGGCCGTCGTACGGTGCGCGGCCCACCTCATTCGCGCTGTCTATAAGTGTTATATGTGTGCATTAATCGACGCTCGAAATTGGTGTTCCTAGACTCGCTTCGTTTTCCGCTCCATCAAACGAAAGGCTTTGGAGAAGACGGAAAACACGAGCGTCGCGACGGCAAATCCGCGCGGCAGTTAGAACCAGACTTTCGCCGGGACTAAGGGAATGACCAAACGGATGTGGTGCGTGTCGCTGCTGAGCCTCGCAGCGGCACCCGCGCTTGCGCAATCGAGCGTGACTTTGTACGGACGGATCGACACGTCGATCGAATACGCGAATTTCGGCCCCAACCACGTGGTGCGCATGGGTAGCGGAGATATCTTCGCGACGCAATTCGGTTTGAAGGGCAGTGAAGATCTCGGCGGCGGCTATCGCGCGATCTTCAAGCTCGAAAACGGCTTCAACTCGACCAACGGTACGCTCGGCAACAACGGCGCGCTGTTCGGACGCGAAGCGTGGGTCGGGCTGTCGGGTCCGTTTGGCGCGATGCAGGCGGGTGTCAATTACACGGTGCTGCATACGTCGTTCGTGACCTACAGCTTGCCGGGTGACGGCGCCGGCCTTGCATGGGGCAATGCGGCGAATAACTTCGTCGGGCCTGCCTTTCTGCGCGTGAACAACTCGATACGCTATTCCTCGCCCCGTATGGGCGGCGTGCTGGTGCGGGCTATCGCCGCGCGCGGAGCGAATGGGGCATCGAACGTTCCTTCGACGCTGGGCGATACGTATGGCGCCTCGGTTAACTACGTGAACGGCAGTCTGTCGATCGACGCCGACTACATGCAGCAGACCTTCAGTCCGGCGAGCGCGGCGGCACTGAACGCGAACAGTCCGACGGCCGCTGGCAATTACGCGCTTGGGGCAATCTCGTACGACTTTGGCTTCGTCAAACCGGCTTTCATCTATCTACGGCATCGCGGCGGGCCGGACGTCACGACGAGCGTGAACGCCGCCAGTTCGAATCCGCACAACGATCTGTTCGAACTCGACGCCACCGTGCCAGTGGGCCGTTCGCTGATATTGCTGAGCTACGGCCACTACCGCAAAGTGGCCGACAGCGAAGGCAATGCAGATTCGTTTGGCGTGCGCTGCGACTATCCGCTTTCGAAGCGCACCGTGCTCTATACGGGCGCAGCGATGATCCGCAACGGCGCGCACGCGAACTTCACGGTCAACGGCGCGGCGGGTGGCGGGGTGTCGGTGGCGAAGGCTGGTGCGACCGCGAGCTCGGTGGTGGCCGGCATCATGACGGCCTTCTAGGCGGCCGATCCACCTGACCCGCTGGTGAACCGGCGGGTCTCTCCCGACGCGTTCAGGCGCTACGTACGCCTTCCGGATTGAGATCGAGCGGCGCGCTGAGCCAGCTGTCGAAAGGCTCACGGGCGCCGATCCGGAACAGTTCCATGAGCACGCCGCGCAACCACCGGTGGCCGGGATCGGTATCGAAACGGCGATGCCAGTACGCGTTCACGGGCCACGTGAGCGCATCTTCGAGCTCGAACACGGCCGATTCACCGAGCGTGGAGAACGCGCGCGCAACGGTGCGCGGCAGAATCAGCGCGTAATCGCAGCGGCTCAGGATAGCCGGCACCACCATGAAGTTCGGCACGGCAATCCGCACGCGCGAGGTGAGCCCATAGCGCTCGAGCAGTTCGACCGATTGCGGGTGAGAAGTGACCGCGATGAAGTGCAGCCCCGCGGGCACGTTCGCATTCAACGTATAGCCTTCCCGCAGTTCGAACTGCTCCGCCACGCGCCGCGCCATCAGCAGCACATAACGCTCCTGCAGCAGTTCGCTATGGTGAAAGTGGCTCGACGCATGCGGGAAATGCCCGAGCGCAAAGTCGATGCGGCCCGATTCGAGCGCGACGTTGAACTGGCTGTCGTCGATCTGATGGGTTTCGATCACCACACCGGGCGCTCGCGTATCGAGTTCGCGCATCAGCGTCGGCAGAAACGCGGCTTCGGCGAAGTCGCTCATATGCAGGCGGAACACGCGGCGCGACGTGGCCGCGCGGAACTGTGCGCCTTCATCGAGCATGTCCTGGAGAATCTCCAGCACGCGATCGATGGAAATCGCGAGGCGCTGCGCGCGCGGCGTCGCTTCGACACCGCCGGGCGTACGCACGAACAGCGCGTCGCGAAACACGAGCCGCAGGCGGGCAAGCGCGTGACTCACGGAAGGCTGCGTGATTCCCAGCCGCAACGCCGCACGGCCGACGTTTTTCTCGATGTACACCGCGTGAAATGCCTTCAGCAGGTTCAGATCGAGGTCCCGCACGCGCGGGGCCCCGGCGGTCTCTGCGAAGGACAACGGGTCATGTTCGTGCGAGACGGAAGCAGTGGAATCGGCAGGATCAGTGGAATTGGCGGGATCGGTCTGCATGGGAGTCAGTTGCGCACCATGCGCTTCGCGGTGGCCGATGGCAGGCAGCCGAAGCGCCGCGCGTACGCCTTGGCGAAATGCCCAAAGCTGTGCACGCCGTGCTCGATGAAAATATCGGTCACCGACCGTTCAGACTGCGTCTGTAGTGCGCGGTGCACGGCTTCGAGCCTCCGTTCGCGGATATAGCCCCCGGGCGACGTATTGAGGAACTGGCTGAAACCGTTCTGCAGCGTACGCGTCGACACACCGGCTGCGCGCGCCAGGGCGTCCATCCGCAGCGGCTCGTCGAGGTGGGCGTCGATATAGTCGCGCGCGCGGCGCACATGGACCGGCAGTGGCGAAGAGGAGGCACGGGCCAGCGTCGCGCTGTACGAATGCGGCAACTGGCTGAGCAGAACAGTCATCAGCCACTGCGTGAGATCGCGGCCGAAGATCCGTTCCTGCGCGGGTTCGTCGAACTGGTCGCACAGATTGCACAGGTAGCGCAGGGTCGACAAAAAAACCGTGGTGCCCGTGTGAGCATTATCGAAAGCGAGATCGAACACGAGCGGTTGTTTGACGCTGTCGTTCAACATCTCAGCAAGCTTGACCTCGAGTGCCTGGCGGTCGATCCGCAAGAGCAGGTTGCGGCATTCGCGATCCGTGACGATGCGGCTCATACGTGCGGGTGATGACACGCTCAGGCTCCCGGCCCGCAGCGAAACACGTTCGCCGCCCGATTCCAGCGCGCATTGGCCGCTGAGTGTGGTGCGAAACAGGTAGTGATTGCCGATGTCGCCGGCGTCGATATGGGTTTCGCTGCCGTAGTGCAGTTCGAGGAGCATCGCCTGATGGAGCGCGACGCCGTATAGCTCGGCGTTGAGCGGGCCACGGTGCGGGACTTCCATCCGGTGCGGACAGAGCACCTGGGAGACTTCCCGCTCGATATCCTCGCGGGCGTGCGATGCGATCAGACGGTTACGGTTTCTGCGTGAAATCGCGATTTCCATTCATGGGCCTCGAAGCGGGGAGCGGGCAGCGCGCTCATCATGCGATGGCCATTTTTTTCGCGCAAGAACGGATCGACCCGGATAGCGCGATTGTTCATCAGACGCGCGACGGCGTTCTCATTGAGTTGCCGGATTTGAATGCGGCTTGCGCGCGGTGAAGCGTCTTTGTGCCGGCGACCCCGTAGTCTGACGATCATCGAACAAGGAGAAGTGTGATGAATGTCAGCGTACTGGGCGGGGGGCATGGCTGCTATGCGGCCGTGATCGACATGCTGGAAAAAGGCCATAACGTGACGTGGTGGCGCCGCGATACGGTCGCCGCGGCGCGGCTGCGCGAACTCGGCTCGCTCAAGGTCAAGGACTTCCGCGGCGAGCGGCGGGTGCCGATCGGCGAGCAGCCGGGTGCGATCCGTCTCGTCGACGACCTTGCGGAAGCGGTGGAGGGCGCAGCGCTCATCGTGATTCCGCTGCCTTCAACGACGCACGAAGCGCTGGCGGCTCAACTGGCACCATTTCTCGCCGACCATCAGGTGGTGTTCCTGCCGCCCGGCACGTTCGGCAGCTATGTGTTCGCGAAGGCGATGCACGAGGCGGGCAACGCGCACGAGGTGGCTTTCGCGGAGACCGGCACGTTGCCGTACCTCGCACGCAAACATGGCGAAGACAATGTGGTGGTGAGCGCGTACGCCACGCGCCTGCCGAGCGGCGTCTTTCCCGCACGGTTTGCGACGTGGGCGGTTCCGGTGCTGCAGGCGGCTTATCCGTCGGTCGAACCGATCGAGGACGCGTTGAGCGGTGCCCTGATGAACGCGGGGCCGGTGATCCACCCGCCATTGATCATGATGAACGCCGGACCGCTCGAGCACTTCGACGCCTGGGACATCCACAACGAAGGCACGCAACCGTCGATCCGCCGCGTGACGAGCGTGCTCGACGCCGAACGTATGGCGGTACGCGAGGCCCTCGGCTACGGCGCGCCGCATTTTCCGCTCGCCGATCATTACGCGAGCGAGGGCGACGAGTGGATGTACGGCCGCGGTGCGCATGGCAAGCTGACCGATAGCGGCGACTGGCGCGAGGACATCGATCTGAAGACGCACCGCTATATGCTCGAAGATACGCGGCTCGGTTTGTCATTTCTTGTTTCGGCGGGACGCTGGGCCGGCGTGCCGACGCCCGTCGCCGAAGGTCTGCTGAATCTGGCGAGCGCGGTGTCGGAGCGCGACCTCTACGGCGAAGGCCGCACGCTCGAACGGCTAGGCCTTGCTTCGCTTTCTCGCGAGGCGATGACGGCCTTGCTCGAACGGGGTTTCGACCAATGAGCGCGGCCGTCGACATCCAGCACGTTCATATCCTCGGTGCGGGGCGGATGGGGCAAGGCATCGCGCTTGCCTTCGCTTATGCCGGCTTGCGCGTCACGCTGATCGACTTCAAGGAGCGCGAGCCGGCAACCCGCAGCACTTTTGCGGCGGCCGCGCGTGGCGAGATCGCGCGGCAGTTGCAGACGCTGGTGGTGTTGGGCCGCATCAGCGACACGCAGGCTGCGGAGACGATGGCGCGCATCGCTATCGTGGATCGTGAGCGCGCGCGGGAAGGGCTTGCCGAAGCCGAGATCGTCTTCGAGGCCGTGCCGGAAGTGATGGAAGCCAAGCAGGTCGCGTTCGCCTGGCTATGCGAGCACGGTGGGACAGACGTGTTGTTTGCATCGACCACGTCGACGTTTCTTGTGACCGAGCTTCAGCAGGTGGTCGTGCATCCCGGGCGGCTTCTCAACGCACATTGGCTCAACCCGGCTCACCTGATGCCGCTCGTCGAAGTCAGTCGTAGCGATGCCACGGCGAAAGAGACCGTTGAGCGCGTGGTCGACTTGCTGCGCCGGGTCGGCAAGGTGCCGGTGGTGTGCGCGCCGTCGGCGGGATACATCGTGCCGCGCATCCAGGCGCTGGCGATGAACGAGGCCGCGCGCATGGTCGAGGAGGGCGTTGCCAGCGCGGAAGACATTGATACGGCTATCCGTACCGGTTTCGGTCTGCGGTTTTCCGTGCTGGGTCTGCTCGAATTTATCGACTGGGGCGGCTGCGACATTCTCTACTATGCGTCGCACTATCTGGCGCGGGCGATCGATCCACGCTTCCTGCCCGCCGCGATCGTCAGCGACAACATGCGTGAATGCCGCGATGGTCTGCGCGATGCGCGTGGCTTCTACGATTACGCGGATGTCGATGTGCCGGCGTATCTGCACAAACGGCTCGGTGAATTCAGCAGCTTGCTGGACAACACGGGGCTCGCGCCGGTGTTTAATGCCGCGTTGAAAAGCTGAATGGCGTCTGCGAAGAAGGTTCGTTGAGGGCGATTTGGTGTGGACGCCCCTCATGAATCAGATGTCGACCCTATCGTCTGGATTCGCAGCCGTTGCGTATCGCCCTGGCGTCGTCCCCATCACACGCCGGAACATGTCGATAAATGCGCTGACGTTGTCGTAGCCGAGTTCAAGCGCAATCGTCGTGACAGGCAGGCTATCCGCGACGAGCTCGAGCGCTCGAAGCAGGCGGGCCTGTTGACGCCATTGCGCGAACGTCAGGCCGGTCTCTGCTACGAAACGCCGGCTCAGCGTACGTGGCGCGACGCCGGCCCACGCGGCCCATTCTTCGAGGCGGCGATTATCCGAAAGATCGCTCGCCAACGCGTCGGTGATCCGGACGAGCCGCGGATCTTCCGGACTCGGCAGACCCAGCGATTCCTCTTTCGCTGCGGCCAGTTCATCGACGATGACGTCCGCAATGCGCGTCTGCGCCTCGTCGAGCTCGATACCCGGCCACGTCGCGGCGCGCCGCACGGCTTCTCGCAATAAGGGGGCCGTCCTGATCGCGCGAGGTTCACGAGGTAAAGGCGCGCACCTTTCTTCAGCGATAAACACGCTCCACCCTGAGAACGGGCCATACGACCGCACGGAGTGGACGCAATGCGGCGGAATCCAGATCGCGTGTATCGCGGGAACAACCCACTGCTGCTTGTCGAGTCCGACCGAGACGAGGCCACTCAGCGCGCCCATGAGCTGTCCGCGTGCGTGACTATGTGGCGCCGTCGCGCGCGCTTCGCTTTGCGTCAGCTCCGCCGCGGCGAGATAGGGACCTTCCGGCGAGGTTACGAGATCGGGACGAATGAGGTAAGAAGTCATGGCCGAATCGCCGTATGGAATGGCCTTTATACCGGAGACGGGCCGCTTTTGCACGACTACACTGGTTTTGTTCTTTTAACGACCGGAGTGCAGTGCGATGCGAGCAGACCAGATTCTTCCCGATCACGTCGACCAGGTCGACTTCAACGGCACGACGGTCCGCAAGGGCACCGTCGCGGCTTTTCTCGCCAGTGCGCGTATCTGGACTGATGAAGGCGCCAGTGAAGAGGCGCGTGCCCATGCCGAGGCGGACATTGTCGAAGGACTGCCTGCACTGCGCGCAATAGGACTCTTCGAGGTGCTCGAGATCCGTGATGTTTCGCTGCGCAATTGGCTCGACGCACATTGATTGGTGCACCGGTTCAGTCTTCTATTCGAGGAATTTTCATGAAAGCTGCAGTTGTCAAAGGAGCGGGCCAGCCGCCCGTTTACGAAGACTTCGATCGTCCCAATGCGCTGGCTGGCCATCATCTGATCGACGTCACCGCTTCGGCGTTGAGCCGGATTACCCGCAGCAAGGCCGCGGGCTCGCATTACTCGGCGTCGGGTGCCTTCCCGTTTGTTGCAGGCGTCGATGGAACCGGGCGTCTCGAAGACGGCCAACGTGTCTATTTCTTCGCCCCGCACGCGCCGTTCGGCGCGCTGGCGGAACGCACCCTCGTGCCCGAGGCAAACTGCATTCCGCTACCCGTTGCGCTTGACGATGTCACAGCGGCCGCTATCGCGATTCCGGGCATGTCGTCCTGGGCCGCACTGACCGAGCGCGCCAGGTTTGTGCGAGGCGAGACGGTGCTGGTCAACGGCGCAACAGGCGCCTCCGGGCGACTTGCTGTGCAGATCGCGAAGCATCTCGGCGCCGGAAGAATCATCGCGACAGGGCGTAATCCGACCAGCCTCGAATCGCTCAAACGTGCCGGTGCCGATTTCACGATCTCGCTGGAGCAGGATGAAAGCAGCCTGAGCCGCGCCTTCGAATCGCATTTTCGCCAGGGGGTGGACGTCGTACTGGATTATCTGTGGGGACCTAGCGCAAGGTCGTTGTTGATCGCTGCCGCAAAAGCATCGGCTGACGCTTATCCGGTCCGCTTTGTCCAGATCGGAGCGATTAGCGGTGCCGATATCGTCTTACCGGCAGCTGTGCTGCGCGCGACGGCGATCACCCTGTTGGGCAGCGGAATCGGCAGCGTGACTTTGCCTCGTCTCCTGCATGCGGTAAAAGAAGTGCTCGATGCAACGGTACCTGCAGGACTTCAGATTGCAACCGAGGCCGTGCCGCTTGCGGATCTGAACCAGCATTGGGAAAGCAGCGATAGCCAGGTCCGCACTGTCTTCACGCTCCGTTAGTTCCAGTTGCCGTTGCCGCGTCCAGAATCCCGAAGCAGACTACACTTGCCGTAAGCAAGGCAGACTACGGGCCACAGAGACCGGAGGAGACAAGATGGACCTGTTCATGTCGATGGAAGCGTTCGTGCGGGCGGCGGAAGCGCAGAGCTTTGCCGGTGCCGCGCGCCAGCTGGGCGTGGCCAAATCGGTGGTGACCTCGCGCGTCAAGCAACTCGAAGACCATTTCGGCGTGCCGCTTTTTCATCGTTCAACGCGGGCAGTGCGCCTGTCGGAACTCGGCGAAACGTACTACCGTGAATGCGCCGAACTGGTCAACAAGGTCCACGATCTGTCCGGACGCTCGCGCGGCGATCCCCAGGCGCTCGCCGGCACGCTCAATATCCACGTTTTGCCAGGCTTCGCGCTTGGGCATTTCTCGCAAACGCTGATCGAATTCCGCGCCGCTTACCCACGCGTCGAATTCGTCGTGACCGTCAACGACCGGGTGATCGATCCGGTGCAGGAAGGCTTCGATCTGGCTTTGCAGATCTATCCGCCGGCTTCCAACCTGCTGGTGGAGCGGCGTCTCTTTCCCGTGCGTGGCGTGCTGTGCGCCGCGCCCGGTTATCTGAAGGAAGAGCCGGTGATCGAAACGCCGCTTGACCTGTTGCGGCACGATTTCGCCCGTTATTCGTACTACCCATGGGGCGACAAGTGGCCGCTGATGCGCGGTAACGAGTGCTTCGAAATCGCGCTGAATCCGGTGCTCAAAACCAATAGCGTGCACCTGCTGCTCGAGTTCGCGCGGGCCGGTGCGGGCGTCGTCTATTTGCCGACGATGGTCGCCGCGGCCGATCTGCTCGAACGGCGCCTTGAACGCGTGTTGCCGGAGTACGCGGCGCCGCCGCTGTGGCTGTCGGCGGTCTATCCCGCCTCGCACCGCTCGACCACCAAGGTCAAGGCTTTCGTCGACTTCCTGCGCGCCCGCTATCTGCGCGAACCGCAGTGGGACAAGGCGCTCGGCATTTCACCGGCGGACGACGAGACCAAAAGCGTCGGCGAGGAGCTGGCCGAAGACTGAGAACCCCCGGCGAACCATCGGAAAACCCCGCGGGTTCCCCACCAGGTAGTTTCCCTGGCGCGATTTTGAAGCACCCATGGTTCGCGTTTCCCGACCCTCAGATCATTGCTGTTGCGCCTGCAGCCACTTAATCTTCGATCCAAGCAACGCATTCGCGGATTCGTAGATCAACTGGAGGCAGACATGCAAGAGACCTGGTTCGGTAGCCTGGACAATTTCCGCAAAGGCTCCATCGAAATCATCAAGGGCAAACCGGAGCACTACGCGATGTCGAACGTGTTCGACGTCGCGAGCCGCGCCGCGCCCTACGAGAAAGTCGTCGTCGGCAAGAATCTCAAGTACGTAATCGAAACACTGCGCGCGGAAGGTTCGTCACCGTGGTTTGCTGCGTCGCACGATGAATTCGCGGTCGTGCTCGACGGCGAGATCGACATCTATTTCATCAAGCCGTCGGACGGTCCGCTGGTCGATGCGCAGACCGAAGGCAGCGTGCGGCTCGAAGGCCAACCGTCGGGCCAGTCGATGGGTTATGTGCGGCTGCGTCGCGGTCATCAGGCCCTGCTGCCCGCGGGCGCCGCGTATCGCTTCGAAGCGAGGACGAAAGGCGTGCTGCTCGTGCAGACGATCCTCGGGCGCTATTCGGTCGAGAAGTGGGCCGACATCTGCATCCACTGATTCCCTCTACCCGATCGATCCTCTCCTGGAGCCCATCATGGACAAAGCCAGCACCCTGCAAAACGTCACCGCGAGCGAGGCCGACGCGGTGAGCGGTTATCGCACGTTCCGTCTCGGCGATTTCGAATTCAGCCGCGACGCTTATTTCGCCACCGTCAAATGGCCCGCGAAAGGCCAGCTCCGCTCGCACCAGATGCATGCCGACGACTTCCTGCGCGCCATGATGCGCGATGTGGCGTGGGGCTTCTTCTACGGCTGGGTCAACTTCGACGAAGTGATCGGTACGCGCAATCACTACGGCAAGGTCGACATGTATGCCGGTGCGTACAACGCGAGTTTCAAGGAAGCCGGCGTCGATCATATGCAGCGGTTCGACACGCCGCTCATCATGGCCACGTTCAAGGCGATTCTGAGGGACTGGGTCAACGAAGGCTTCGATCCGTTCGCCGCGCCTGAAGAAACCGGCTCCGCGTTCGGTACGAAACATGGCGACAACATCGCCGCGATCGAGCGCACGCGGATCGCCACGAAGCGTATGCCCGGCCTCGAAGGCGATTCGCCGTTGCGCGACGACTTGCCGGTCAATCGCCAGTTCGCCGATGTGGTTCAGGATGAACCCGAGATTCATGCAGAGCCAGGATTTGAGAGCGCGTTGCATGCGTTCAGCCTCTTCAAGTACCTGTCTCGCTCAGACGTGACGTGGAATCCGTCGGTCACGTCGGTCTGCCAGCAGAGCCTGTTCTGCCCGACCACCGAGGAATTCGTGCTGCCGGTGTTTCATGGCAACGACCGCGTCGAGTGGTTCCTGCAACTGTCCGACCAGATCATCTGGGACGTCGCCGATAAAGACAGCGGCGAGCCGCGTGCCCGCATCACGATGAACGCGGGCGATATCGCCGCGATGCCGGCCGATATCCGCCACAAGGGCTACTCGCAGAAACGCTCGATGCTGCTGGTGTGGGAGAACGCCACGCCCGATCTGCCGAAGCGCTACGAAAGCGGTGAACTGCCGCCGTATCCGATCCAGATCTAACTCTCAGACATTCCCTCCGATCGTCGATCGAACGGCGCCAGACCGCTGGCGCCGCGGGGATTGTTACGTCCAAAGTTTTACTTGCGCGGGATTGACATGCAAACGCAACTCTTCATCGGCGGCCGCTTCGTGCCGGCTGCAAACGGCGAAACGCTCGCCTCCCTTAATCCGCACGACAACTCGGTGATTGCCGAAGTCGCGATGGCCGGACCCGCCGATGTCGACCGCGCCGTGGCGGCAGCGAAGGCGGCGTTTCCGAAGTGGAGCAATCTCGCCGCGATGGAGCGGGGGCGTTTGCTGCTCAAACTCGCCGACGCAATCGAAGCAAACGCCGATGCACTGGCGCGCCTCGAATCGCTCGATACCGGGCACCCGATTCGCGACACCCGCAATCTCGATGTACCGCGCACGGCAGCAACATTCCGCTATTTCGGCGGCATGGCCGACAAGTTCGAAGGCTCGGTAATTCCGGTCGAGCAGGGTTTTCTGAACTACATGACGCGCGAGCCGGTCGGCATTGTGGGGCAAGTGGTGCCGTGGAATTTTCCGCTGATGTTCACGAGTTGGAAGATGGCGCCGGCGCTTGCGGCAGGCAATTGCGTGATCATGAAGCCCGCTGAACTCACGCCGCTCTCGAGTCTCGCCATCGCCGAACTGATGGCGGAGGTTGGATTTCCGGAGGGTGTCGTCAATATCTTGCCGGGTCTCGGTCATGTGGCGGGTCAGTACATCGCCGAGCATCCGGAGATCAGCAAGGTTGCCTTCACCGGTTCGACTGCGATCGGACGCAAGATCGTGCAGGCGTCGAGCGGCAATCTGAAGAAGGTGCAGCTCGAACTCGGCGGCAAAGGCGCGAACATCGTGTTCGGTGACGCGAACATCTATGCCGTTGTGCAAGGCTCCGCGTTTGCGATCTTCCACAACCAGGGGCAGGCGTGTATCGCCGGTTCGCGGATGATCGTGCATGAATCGATCGCTGACGAAGTGCTCGAGAAGTTCGCCGCGTTGAGCCGCACGATCCGGATCGGCAATCCGCTCGATCCACTGACCGAAATGGGCCCGCTCACCTCGCGTCAGCACCGCGACCGGGTGCTGTCGTTCGTCGATGTCGCACGCGAACAGGGTGGCCGCGTGCTGGCAGGCGGCAAGGCGCCGGATGATGCCGCACTGGCGAATGGCTGCTATGTCGAGCCGACCATTGTCGAAGCGAAGCCGGAGCATCGCGTGTCGCAGGAAGAAGTGTTCGGTCCGTTCATGACGGTCACCACATTCCGCACGGACGAAGAAGCGCTTGCGATCGCGAACGGCACCGAATACGGTCTCGGCGCGGGTCTTTGGACACGCGACCTGCAACGCGCGCATCTCGTGGCGCGCGAGATTCGCGCCGGTATGGTGTGGATCAACTGCTACAAGCGCGTGAGCCCCGCGTCACCGTTCGGTGGTGTGGGCGCGAGCGGCTACGGACGCGAGATGGGTTTCGAAGCGATGCGCGAGTACACGCAGCCCAAGTCGGTCTGGGTCAACGTGGATGCGCAGATTCCGCCTTACTACCCGCGCTGAACCGCCATGGAATCGTTCGTCTATAACGGCCTCGCGTCACGCGTGATCTTCGGTGCGGGCAGTCTCGACCAGCTCGATCGCGAGATCGGGTTGCTCGGCGCCACGCGCGCGATTGTGCTGTCCACGCCACAGCAGCGTGCCCAGGCCGAAGCGCTGGCGGCAAGTCTTGGCTCGCGGGCGGCGGGCGTCTACGCCGAAGCCGTGATGCACGTCCCGATCGAAACCGCTCGCGCGGCCCGCGACTTTGCCACGCAGGTCGGCGCCGATTGCGCGATCGCGATAGGCGGCGGTTCGACGACCGGACTCGGCAAGGCGATCGCACTCGAAACATCGTTGCCGATCATCGCGATTCCGACCACGTACGCAGGCTCCGAAATGACGCCGATTTACGGCCTCACCGAGAACGGCATCAAGAAAACCGGCCGCGATCTGCGGGTATTGCCGAGAACGGTGATCTACGACCCGTCGTTGACCACGTCGCTGCCGCCCGCGTTATCGCTGACGAGCGGCATCAACGCAATCGCCCACGCGGCCGAAGGACTCTACGCGCAGGACACGAATCCGATCATCGAGTTGATGGCGGAAGAGGGTATCCGTGCGCTCGGCCAAGGTTTGCCTCGGGTAATGCTGAAACCGGACGATCTCGCTGCCCGTGGTGACTGTCTCTACGGTGCGTGGCTGTGCGGCGCGGTGCTCGGCAGCGTCGGCATGGCGCTGCACCACAAGCTATGCCATACGCTCGGCGGCACGTTCAATCTGCCGCACGCGGAAACGCACACGATCGTGTTGCCGCACGTGCTCGCCTATAACCGTGAGGCCGCACCGGGGGCGATGAAGCGTATCGCACACGCGCTGCATGCCGACGACGCCGCGCAAGGCGTATTCGATCTCGCACGCGACAACGGCGCGCCTACCGCGCTGAAAGACATCGGTTTAAGCGCGAGCAATCTCGACCTCGCGCTCGATCTCGCGTTGAAGAATCCGTACTGGAATCCGCGGCCGATCGAACGAATACCACTACGCGCGCTGCTGGAAGCGGCGTTAGAAGGCAGACGGCCGGATTAGCACGAACGCCCCCACTCATACAAAAAAATTCAGGAGACAACCATGGACGCATATTCCTTCGATGCGAAGCGCCGCCGCTTCGTCACACTCGCCGCAGGCGGCGCGCTCGCCGCGTCAACCTCGGCATTCTCGCCGCTCGTCTTCGCCGCCGGCCCGCGCACGCTGAAAATCGGCTACGTATCGCCGCAAACCGGCCCGCTCGCGCCGTTCGGTGAGGCCGACCGCTTCACGATCCAGCAGATGCAGACGACGCTGAAAAACGGCATCGTGATTGGCGGCAAAACCTATCCGGTATCGATCGTCGTCAAGGACAGCCAGTCGAACCCCAATCGCGCCGGCGAAGTCGCCAACGATCTGATCCTCAAGGACAAGGTCGACATCATGCTCGTCTCCGGTACGCCCGAGACTGCGAATCCGGTCAGCGATGCGTGCGAGTTGAACGAGATGCCCTGCGTGTCGACGGTGGTGCCGTGGCAGCCCTGGTTCTTCGGCAGAAAGGGCGATCCGAAGAAAGGTTTCCGCTTTACCTATCACTTCTTCTGGGGACTCGAGGACGTGATCACCGTCTACACCGGCATGTGGCAAGCGGTGCAGACCAATCACAGCGTCGGCGGCCTGTTCCCGAACGATGGAGACGGCAACGCCTGGGGTGACGCGAAGCTTGGCTTCCCGCCCGTGCTCGCACAAAAGGGCTTCACGCTGAAGGACCCGGGTCGCTTCCAAAGCATGACGCAGGACTTCTCTGCGCAGATTTCGTCGTTCAAGCAGGCGAATGCGCAGATCGTGACTGGCGTCGTGATTCCCCCCGACGCGAAGAACTTCCTCGTGCAGGCGCGTCAGCAAGGACTGAAGCCCAAGGTTATTTCGATCGGCAAGGCTCTGCTGTTTCCCACTTCGATCGAAGCGCTCGGCGATCTCGGCGATGGACTCTCCACCGAGGTGTGGTGGTCGCCTTCGCATCCGTTCAAGTCGTCGTTGACGGGACAAAGCGCGCGGCAAGTCGCGGACGACTACGAGCGCATCACGTCGAAGCAATGGACGCAGCCGATCGGCTTTGCGCATGCGCTGTTCGAAATCGCCGTCGATTCGCTAAAGCGCGCGAAAGATATCGACTCTAACGAATCGATCCGCGACGCAGTGGCAGCGACGAAGCTCGACACGCTGGTCGGTCACGTCGCGTGGGGCAGCGGACCGGTGAAGAACGTCGCGAAGACGCCGTTGGTAGGCGGCCAATGGGTGAAGGGGCAGAAGCATCGCTTCGATCTCGCCATCGTCAACAACCAGCTCGCGCCGAGCGTGCCGCTATCCGGCCCGCTCAAGTTGATCGCGTGAACGCATAGCGGAGAGCGGTGATGAACCCAGTTCTCAGACTAACTGGCGTGTCGAAGCGTTATGGCGCGCTGCAGGTGACCGACAACATCAGCTTCGCGGTCGAACGCGGCGAGACGTACGGCATTCTCGGTCCGAATGGTGCGGGCAAGACCACGCTGTTCAACCTCGTTAGCGGCGACGTGCGGCCCGATCAAGGCAGTGTCGAATTCGACGGCGCGGACGTGAACCACTTGCCGCCGCATCGCCGATGCGCGGCGGGGATTGGCCGCTCGTATCAGGTGCCGCGTCCGTTTGGCGGCATGACGGTATTCGAAAACCTGCTGGTCGGCGCGACTTTCGGCGGCGAACTGGCCGAGCACGCAGCCTACGACGTCTGCATGGACGTGCTCGAACGCACCGGCCTCAAAGCGCGTGCCAACCAGTTGGCCGGCACGCTGGGCCTGCTGGATCGCAAACGGCTCGAACTAGCCCGCGCATTGGCCACGCGACCGCAGTTGTTGCTGCTGGACGAGATAGCAGGCGGCCTGACCGAACCCGAAACGCACGAACTCGTCGACGAGATTCGCCGCGTGAAAGAGGCGGGCGTGACGATCGTGTGGATCGAACACGTCGTGCATGCCTTGCTCGCGGTGGCCGACCGGCTGCTCGTCATCAACTTCGGCAAACGGCTCGCTGAAGGACTGCCCGCAGCCGTGATGGACGACCCCGAAGTGCGGCGCGTGTACCTCGGACTGGAGGCATGACCATGTCGGCATTACTGGAGACTCGCGCGCTGAGCGCGTTTTACGGCGACTTCCAGGCGCTGTTCGGCATCGACGTGACGGTGGCGCCCGGTGAGGTCATCGCGCTGATCGGCTCCAACGGCGCGGGCAAGTCGACCTTTCTGAAAACAGTGGCGGGGCTGCTGCGCCCCCGTTCCGCCGGGCAGATCCTGTATCGCGGCGAGCCGATTGGCGGCGCTGCTGCGGCGAACATTGTCGGCAAGGGCATTGCGCTGGTGCCGGAAGGGCGGCGTTTGTTTGCAAGCCTGAGCGTCGAGGAAAACCTGCTGCTTGGCGCATTTTCCAAACGGCCCGGCCGCTGGAATCTGCAAAGCGTCTACTCGCTGTTTCCTGCCTTGCGGGAGCGTCGTCACCATGCGGCCACCGCTTTGTCGGGTGGCCAGCAGCAGATGGTCGCGATCGGCCGTGCGCTGATGAGCAATCCCGATCTGCTGATGTGCGACGAACTTTCGCTTGGCCTCGCGCCGGTGATCGTGCGCGAGATCTATGCGGCGTTGCCCGCGATTGTCGCTGACGGCATGAGTGCGATCGTCGTCGAGCAGGACGTGCAACTGGCTCGCCGCGTGTCGTCGCGTTTCTATTGCTTCCAGGAAGGGCGCGTGTCGCTGGCTGGCGTATCGGCCGAGGTGTCGGATGAGGCTATCACGCAGGCATATTTTGGAGCGGTCGCATGAACACGTTCATCAATATCGTCGTCCAGGGTGTGCTGCTCGGCGCGCTGTATGGGCTCTTCGCGATGGGGCAATCGCTCGTATTCGGCGTGATGCGGCTCACCAACACCGCGCACGGCGATTTCATCGTGCTGCTGGTGTTCGTGCTGTTCGCCCTGACGAACTACGCGCATCTGCCACTCGCCGTGTCGCTGGTGCTGCTGCTCGTGATTGCGTTCGGCGCGGGTTACGCGGTGCAGTACACGATCCTCAATCGGGTGAGCAGCCGCGATCCGCTGCCTTCGCTGATCGTCACGTTCGGCTTGTCGATCGTGATCCAGAACGTATTGCAACAGGTGTTCTCCGCCGATCCGCGTTCGATCGCAACCGGCAGCTTCGAATCGAAGAGCCTCACGCTCGCGGGCGGTATCACGCTGGGCTATTTGCCGCTCGTCACTTTGGTCGTCACCACCGCTTTGGCGTTCGCCATGCAGTGGTTGTTCGGCCGTACTCCGCTTGGCCGCGCGTTTCGCGCCACGTCGGATGACCGCGAGATCGTGCAACTGATGGGCGTCTCCTATCGCCGCACCTATGCGCTGGCGATGGGCATCGCGTTCGTGCTGATCGCAGTCGCTGCCGCGCTGTATTCGATGCGCACCGCGGTGTCGCCGACCGATGGCCCGGCATTGCTGCTGTACGCGTTCGAAGCCGTGATCATCGGTGGGATGGGCTCGTTCTGGGGCACCTTCGTCGGCGGCATGGCGCTCGGAATTGCGCAGCAGGTGGGCTTTTACTTCGATCCCGGCTGGGGTATCTGGCTCGGCCACGTGGTGTTTCTCGGCGTGCTGGTGGCCCGGCCGCAGGGCTTGCTGCCCAAAACCGCATAGAGGCTCGTTATGACGATGCATATGAACCGGCCCGCAGGGGGCTTCGAAGTGCGGCGCGCGACCCGCGCGAGCCGCGTGGCGATGATCGTGCTGCTGATCGTTGCGCTGGCGGTGGCGAGCGCGCCTTGGTGGGCCGGGCGCGATGCGATGCGCGATTTCGTACAGCTCGCGTCGTATCTGGTGTTCGCGTTGATGTGGAATCTGCTGGCGGGCTATGGCGGGATGGTGTCGATCGGGCAGCAGGCGTTCTTCGGCATCGGTGGCTATGGGATGCTGATTCTCGCCAACTACTGCGGGATCTCGCCCTTCATTGCTGTGCCGATCGCGGCGGCAATCGCAACGGTCATCGCAATTCCCGTATCGATGGTGGCGTTCCGTCTCGAAGGCGGCTACTTCGCGATCGGCACGTGGGTGATCGCCGAAGTGTTCCGGTTGACGGTGGCGAACGTCTCGGTGCTGGGCGGTGGCTCGGGCACCAGCCTCACCGCGCTGCAGGACGTGCCGCGTGCGCTGCGTGAATCGCTGACGCTATGGCTCTCGCTCGCTATCGTCGCGGCGGCGATCGGTCTGTTGTATCTGTTTCTGCGTTCCAAAGCTGGGCTCGCGTTGACCGCGATGCGTGACAACGCCGTGGCGGCCAGCAGTCAGGGTGTCGACGTGAAGCGTGCACGCTTGCTCGTCTATCTGGTATCCGCGTGCGGTACGGCGTTGGCCGGTGGCCTGTATTTCGTCGGCAACCTGCGTATCTCGCCGGACGCGGCGTTTTCGGTGAACTGGACCGCGTTCGGCATTTTCATCGTGATGATCGGCGGATTGGGCACGCTCGAAGGGCCGATTGTCGGCGCGCTGATTTTCTTCGTGCTCAACCAGTTCCTCTCCGACTTCGGCACCTGGTATCTGATCGGGCTCGGCGCGCTGGCGATCGTCGTGACGATGTTCTTTCCGCAAGGGCTGTGGGGCTTCGTATCGCGCCGCTACGGACTGCAATTGTTCCCCGTGGGACGCCGCGTTGTATTCGTCGGCGCCGGTCCTTCACAGCAAGCTTCGCCGCACGATGCATCGACCGATTCCGTCGAAGCGCCGTCGGCTCCCCATCGCGCATGAGGTCGACAATGAACGACGAAACCATTCACCCCTTGACGCAGAACGTGCTCAGGACGTTTGCCGACTGCACCGATCCTCGACTCAAGCAGATCATGACCGCGCTGGTCAAGCATCTGCATGCATTTGCCAGCGAGGTTGAACTGACTGGCGAGGAGTGGCGCCGCGGCATTGAGTTCCTGACGGCGACCGGCAACAAGTGCAGTGGCATTCGCCAGGAGTTCATCCTGCTGTCGGACACGCTCGGCCTGTCGATCATGGTCGATGCGATCAATCACGAACGAGCCGGCGACACGACCGAGAGCAGCCTGCTCGGCCCGTTCTACCGCGAGGGCGCAAGAGATGAGGCCTTCGGCGCCAACATCGCGCGTACCGAAGGCGAGCCGACGCTGATCCACGGCCGTCTCATTGACGAACGTGGCGCACCGGTGTCCGGCGCATTGATCGAGGTGTGGGAAACGGCCAATAACGGCATGTACGAAGGCCAGGACCCCGATCAGCCCGAGAGCAATCTGCGCGGCAAATTCCGTTCCGGACCGAACGGCGAGTACGCATTCAGAACCATCAAACCGACCAGCTATCCGATTCCGACCGATGGCCCGGTCGGACAGATGTTGCTCGCGACCGGACGTCATCCGATGCGGCCCGCGCATATCCACTTCCTGATCGAGGCGTCAGGCTACGAGACGCTCACCACCGCGCTGTATTCCGCCGGTGATCCGTATGTCGACTCCGACGCGGTATTCGGCGCGAAGCCGTCGCTCGTAATCGACTACGTGCCGAACGACAGCGCGGCGGCCGCGAAGGAATGGGATTTGCCGAGCCCGTTCTTCGAAGTGCAGCGCGACTTCGTGATGAGTCGACGACTCGCGTGAGGAGAGCACGTCATGAAAGCGGCGAGTCCCGAACCTCATGCGGGCTTTCTGTGCGCGCTCGACGATATTCCGGACGGCGGCGCGCTGGAAGTTGCCGCTGAGCAAGCCGGCGCCCCAGGCATCGTCGTGGTGCGCCGAGGCGACGATGCTTGGGCCTATCGCAACGTCTGCCCGCACTTTTCGATTCCGTTGAACTACGAGCCAAACACGTTCTGGGCCTACGACGCGGAATTGCTGATGTGCGCGCATCACAGCGCGATGTTCCGTTTCGAAGACGGCCAGTGCATCGACGGTCCGTGTCAGGGCGCGGCGCTCACGCGCGTTGCCATTCGAATTGAGCAGCGAAACATATTCAATAACGACTGAAGGAGACGGGCATGAAGAAGAAGTCGAAGCGCTTTTCGATAGCAGGCTGCACGGTCGCGTTGATGGCGCCGGGTTTCGCAGGCGCGCAAAGCAGCGTGACACTGCAAGGCGTGATCGATGCAGGTGTTACCTATGTGAACAACCAGCATGGCGGCGCCGCGACGCTGTTCGACAGCGGCGTGCTGTCGCCGGATCTGCTGACCTTTAAAGGCAGCGAAGATCTCGGGGGCGGCAATAAGGCGATCTTCGAACTCACGTCGCAGTTCGACCTGGGCAGCGGCGCGACGATTCCCGGCGCAGGACAGCTTTTCAATCGCACAGCCCTGGTGGGACTCACGAACGACCGCTTCGGCTCGCTGACCTTCGGCAATCAGTATGACTTCATGTTCGAGACGCTGACGCTCGGACTGTATGACGGCGCGTTCCTGTTCGGCGGTATCTACGACTTTCGTCAGGGGCCGTTTACTGCGTTGGGCGTGCCGAACAATCCGACCGGCTCGTTCGACTTTGACCGCATGGCGGGTGCAACGCGTGTGGGGAACTCGGTCAAGTATCGCAGCCCGGATATCTCGGGCTTCACTTTCGGCGCGCTCTACGGCTTTGGTGGCGTGCCGGGCTCGTTCTCGGAAGACTCGACGATGAGCTTCGGTGCGAACTATGCGAACGGTCCGTTCGGCATCGGCGCGGCGTACGTCGAAGTGAAGTATCCGCAACTAGGCGACGGTCACGACGGTATCCGCAATTTCGGCGTCGGTGCGCACTATAACTTCGGCAGCGTGCTCGCCATGCTGCTGTACACCAACACGAAAAATACGGCGAGCGGCGCGAAGATCGACGTGTACAAGGGCAGTGCGGCGTGGACGATCTCCGGGGCATGGACCCTCGGCCTCGACTATGCGTATATGAAAGGCAACGACGTGCTGCTGGACAACAAGGCGCAGCAGATCACCACGGCGCTGCAATACAGTTTCTCGAAGCGCACCACTGGCTATATTGAAGCGATGTATCAGCGAGCGGGCGGCGATGCGGCAGTGACACGAGCGTGGATCAACGGCTTGCTGCAACCGGACGGCGCGGCGAGCAACCGGTCGCAGACGCTTGCACGTATTGGCTTGCGCACGAGCTTCTGAGGATGCGACCGGTGCTGTTCAAGCAGAGTTGTCATGCGGTTTCTGTGAAGCTTGCCAACGCTGCTCTCAGAACAACTGTCTCTGTCCCGACACCAAGGTCGTAAAGTCATCGCGCAACAGAGGCAGAATCGCATCGGCGACCGGTTGCAACTGCCGTGTCAGATAGTGTTCGTAGTCGATCGCCGAGCGCAACGTTTCGAGCGGTTCCGGTCCGGCGGTTGTCATCACATAGCTGATCCAGCCGCCGTCCTGGTATTGCAGCGGGCGCCCCTGTTGCCGGTTGAACTCGTCGGCGACACGGGCCGCGCGCACATGGGGCGGAACGTTGCGCTCGTAATCGCCGAGCGAGCGGCGCAGCCGCTTGCGGTACACGAGTTGATCGTCCAGTTTTCCTGCCAGCGTATCGCGCACGTAGTCGCGCACATAGTCCTGATACGGCTGTTGCCTGAAGATTCGCCCGTAGAGTTCCTGCTGGAACTGCTGGGCGAGCGGCGTCCAATCGGTCCGCACCGTTTCGAGCCCCTTGTAGACGATGTCCTCGCTGCCGTCCGGCAAGACAGTCAGTCCGGCATAGCGTTTCTTGCTGCCTTCCTCGGCGCCGCGAATCGTCGGCATGAAGAAGCGCTTGTAGTGCCGCTCGAATTGCAACTCGAGTGCGCTCTCGAGGCCGAAACGCTCCTGCAGTTTCTGACGCCACTGCGCGTTGATATGTTCCACAAGCGCCTGGCCGATGCGACTCGCGTCTTCCTCACTGTGCGCGTGCTTCAACCACACGAAGGTCGAATCCGTGTCGCCGTAAATAACCTCGTAGCCTTGCGCCTGAATGAGCTCACGCGTGGTGTGCATGATTTCATGGCCGCGCATGGTGATCGATGACGCAAGGCGTGGGTCGAAGAACCGGCAGCCTGTGGAGCCCAGCACGCCGTAAAAGGCGTTCATGATGATCTTCAACGCCTGCGAAAGCGGCTTGTTGTTCTCGCGCTTGGCGGTTTCGCGCCCCTGCCACACCTGGCCGACAATCGACGGCAAACAATGGCGGGTGCGCGAGAAGCGTGCGCCGAGAAAACCCGGCACCGATTGATCGTCGCCAGGATTGAGCATGCCTTCCACGAGACCCAGCGGGTCGATCAGAAAGGTGCGAATGATCGACGGGTACAGGCTTTTGTAGTCGAGCACCAGGACCGAGTCGTAGAGGCCGGGCCGCGAATCCATCACGAAGCCACCGGGGCTCGCGGCACCGGCTACGTCACCGAGATTCGGTGCAACGTAGCCTTGCCGATGCATCCGCGGCATGTACAGATGCGTGAACGCCGCGACAGATCCGCCGCTTCGGTCCGCAGGCAGGCCGGTGACCGTCGCGCGCTCCAGCAAAAACGGTAGCAACTCGGTCTTCGCAAAGATGCGCGTGACCAGTTCGCAGTCTTTCAGGTTGTACTGCGCGAGAGCGGGCTTGTCCTCATCGAAGCGGCGCTGGATTTCATCCATGCGTTGATACGGATTGTCGATGGATTTGCCTTCGCCCAGCACAGTGCGCGAAACGTATTCGAGGCTGAACGAAGGGAAAGTCCACGTGGCGGAGCGCAGCGCTTCGATACCGTCGATGATCAATCTTCCCGCAGCGCCCGCGAAGAAATGGTTCTGCTTGTGGCCGTGTTCGCGCCATTCCATGACCGCGCCGCCGCGGCCTAGCCGCAATGGCACGCGATATTGTTCGGCGTGCTGCTGCAGCACACGCAAATCGAACTGCACGAGGTTCCAGCCGATGATCGCGTCGGGGTCGTGCCGTTCCAGCCACACGTTCAGTTTTTCGAGCAACTGTGCGCGGGTTTCGCAGTATTCGAGGTCGAAGTCGACGCCGCTCGCATCGCCATTCGGTGGCCCCAGCATATAGACCTGGCGCTGCCCGCAGCCTTCGAGCGCAATCGAATACAGCTCGGCGTGCGCGCTGGTTTCGATATCGAGCGACACCAGTTTCAATGACGGCCGGTAGTTCGTCGCCGGCTTCAATTCGCCGTTCAGAAGCGGGCCGCCATGCTGTGCGTCGCCGGCGAACCACACCGGCGCGGTAATGAAGCGTTCCATCATGTACCGCTCGGGCGGGAAGATATCGGCCTCGTAGACATCGACGCCGCCTTGTTTCAGGCGTTTTTCGAACCCCGTCAATTGCCGGTACTGCGGGCAGTAAAGCCCCATCACCGGCCGATGCTGGAAGTCGCATAGTTCGAGCGGGCGCAGATCGAGCGGCGCTTCGCGGCGCAGGATGGTTTCCGCACGCTCGCGGTGGTCGGCCGGAATGAAGGCTACTGACGGCTGAGGACGTAAGCGCACGTGACGGGGCCCGCCGTCTGTTGCCAGCCAGAAATCTACCTCCGTGCCGGCGGGGGTATCCCGCCAGTGTCGGGTCAAAATGAAACCCTGTTCAAGCTCAGTCAAACTTCCACCTCTAAACGGGCGTGATCGCCTGGCTCGATTTTACCGTTATGCGCTTTGGGCCGCGCCTCCGCCTTTTCGTGGCAGCGACGGGCGCTCGTTTCGTTCGCGCGACACGTCTGGATGCAGACCCGCCGCGTAGTCTGTATCATCGTTCGGCAGCGATTCCTTCGGCGCAAACCATGCGCCGGTCAAGTCTACTAAGAACGGAGTGAGCGATATGACGTTGAGCAAACTTGTTGTCGTGGTCGCGGTAGCTGCAACTAGCTTTGGTGCACAGGCGCAAGTCGCCGGCACGCAACCCTTGAGCGTCACAGTCGAGCAGTCCAATGCGCTGCTGAGCGGCTGGAGCGTGAAGAAGAGCATTCTCGGCAAGGCCGTCTACAACGACCAGAACGAGAAGATCGGTTCGATTCGCGATCTGGTGGTCGCTCCCGATGGCTCGCTGTCTGCTGCTATCGTCTCCGCAGGTGGATTTCTCGGCGTGGCGTCGCATGACGTAGCGGTGCCGATCGCTGCTCTGGATATTCGCGGCGGGAATTTCTATCTGGCCGGCGCGACCAAAGATGCCTTGAAGGCGACGCCCGAGTTTCAGTACAACAAGGTTCAGGCGCCGCCGAAGCCTAAAAAGCTGACGGGCCAGTAATGCGTTAAGGCGGCGGATTCAGCGGCCGGGCTGCTCGAGGCGGCTCCTGAATCACCAGGCAAAAGAAAACGGCGCTCGCGGCGCGAATCGGTAGCTGAGTCCAAACCGTTTCACGCTTGCGGCGCCGTTTTTGCGTTCAATGCGGCCCCGTCGGGCTACTGCTCACGCTTCCAACGCGAGCGTGGCGAACGTGCCCAGCCAGTGTTCACCCATATAGTCGCCCGCCACATGCGGCAGGGCGCTTAGAAGATGCCGCTCGGCCGAATCGAGCAATGCCGTCCGGCGCACGTCGCCCGCGGGCAGTGCGCGCGCCAGCGACCGCTGGCACCATGCGCGGCTCAGATTCAGGCCATCCAGGTGGGCGATCTTGCCGTCGGTACGGTCGGTCACGGTGACCGGTTCGAACAGCGTGGCGGGTTTTTTCGCGCCGAGATCGGGCAGAAAGCGTCTGAACCATTCGACGAATTGCGCGGGCGGCAACACGCGCCGCATCAATTCCGCTTCCATCAGCGAAGGCGACAAAAACTCATCGCCGGCGGGCTCCCAGGCCTGACAGGCGACATCGTTCAGGAACCAGCGCTCCGCCGTATTTACCAGCAGCGCCTCCAGCGATTCACGCGAAGTCTGCCGCGCGAAATCTAGCGTGAGCGCAAGTGCGAATGCCATATTGAAGTGCGTGCCGACGCGCAACGGGTAGGTCGCTTTCGGCAGAAATTCTTCGAAGCGGCTAACAAAAGTCGCGGTAAGCGGCGCAAAGACCTTGGACCAGCGCGCGGCCTCCGAGAGCTTCAACGAATGAAGTTGCGCGCTCAGCGCAAGCAGCCATGCCCATCCATACGGGCGCTCGAAACCGCGATTGTGCGGCAGGTCGAGATACGCCAGTTCACCGGCCACATTCGCTTCGGTGAAATGCTCGTCGACCACCGCGACGATGCGCGCTGCTTCAGGCAGATCGGGAAAGCGGTCGAGCAGATGCAGGATCAGCCAGTAACCGTGCACGCATGAATGCCAGTCGTAGCTGCCGTAGAAAATCGGATGCAATGCGCGCGGACCTTGCACGTCTTGTGGGCCGGCGAGCGAGTGGGTCAGCTTGTTCGGATACTCGCGCGTGAGGTGGGCGAGCGCGAGATTGGCGAATTTGGACGCGAGTTCGGGCGTGAGTTGGACAGTCATCGGCGTCTCCTCAGAAGCGGAATGCAATAGGTACGACAGTATGATATTGACGACCGACAATAGTAAAGCAGCCGGTCGCGGCGCCCGGATCGGGCCATTCTGGCCTTTCAGTTCCGGCAGCGCGGCTGGGACGATATTGAAGTTCGGCGCCGTCAGCGCCATCAAAGTGCCGCAGAAGCCGCACAGTATGCCGATCTATCCAGAAAATGAATACAGGCCATTCCAACATTTAATTTGTGGATATGTCGGCGGTCCGATATGGTTCAACGATCCATTCCCCACAGGACCATGCGGCGCAACGAACGCAACCCGATCAGGGCGTGCTGGATGAGTGCTTGAGTCCTGATTTGCAGAGGCCAGAACCATGTTCGACCGCGTATTCGTCAATGCCGTAGACGCCGACGGCAACCCGCTCAATCTCGCCGTGCGTGAGGGGCGCTTTGCCGCCATCGGTCCGGAACGTCCCGCGATCGACGGCGCGGAAGTCGTCGATCTGGCCGGGCACCTGGTGTTGCCCGGTTTCGTCGACGGACATATTCACCTCGATAAAAGCTTTGTTGGAGATCGCTGGCGTCCTCATCGTCATGTCACGAGCCTGCGTGAGCGTCTCGCTATCGAAAAGCAGGAACTGGCAAGCGCCGGGCCTATCGTCGAGCGTGCCGACGCGCTGATCCGCCAGGCCGCGTCGTTCGGCACCATTGCGATGCGCAGCCATGTCGACGTCGATGCGACGACGGGTTTGACCAACCTGCACGCTGTGATGGAAGCGCGCGAGAAATGGCGTGGCGTGGTGGATATCGAACTCGTTGCGTTCCCGCAGGCGGGCGTCGTGTCGTGTCCGGGCACCGCGGAGGTGCTCGATGCAGCCGCCCGTGAAGGCGCACAGGTGGTGGGCGGAATCGATCCGACAACGTTGGATGGCGACGCCGATGGCCAGCTCGATATTGTCTTCGGCATCGCTGAAAAACGCGGCGTGAAAATCGATATTCACCTCCATGAGCCGGAGCAGTTGGGGATCGATCAACTGCACCGCATTGCCGCGCGTACCCGTGCATCGGGGTTGAACGGCCGGGTGTCGGTGAGCCACGCCTACGGGCTCGGCGACGTCGCACCCGAGGTGGTGGAGCGTGTCGCCGCCGCGCTTGCGGAAGCCGGCGTATCGATCATGACGAATGCGCCAGGCGACCGAGCGTTCCCGCCGATCCTGCAATTGCGCGCAGCCGGAGTGCGTGTGTTCACCGGTAATGACAACATTCAGGACGCGTGGTGGCCATATGGCAACGGTGACATGTTGCAACGAGCCATGCTTGTTGGTTATCGCTCCGGTTTTTATACGGATGAAGAACTGGGCGTTGCGCTTCACATGGCGACGGAAGCGGGCGCCGCGGTGCTGGGGAAAAGCGGCTACGGATTGAAGGTCGGCAATGAGGCGACGTTTGTCGTCGTGAAAGCGCCGAACGCTGCTGCTGCGGTTGCTGCAGTACCGGCAGATCGTGCCATTGTTCGAAGCGGACAATTCTGGGGCGATTCGTCCCGTTTGCTGTTCAAGGTCACGACGGTGGGCCTAGGCTCGGCAGGCTGAGGCTGAGGCTGAGGCTGAGGTTGTTGCCCGGCACGAAGCCGGTGTCTGGCGCGGCTTGCGTCGCTGCAAGCCGCGCTAGCCGCGTCAGCCATCAATAATGACTACGTCGCCACAACGTAGACGGCGTTTCCAGCAGATGACGCAGCCCTGCGCGATCGAACGCACGATCCGCAGCCGCCTGTACGCGCTCCAGGATGTCCCCTTCGTCGACCGACAGCACCCGGTAGTTCTCCATCAGAACTTTGCCGCCAACCATCGTCATGCACACGTCGCCGGCATTCGCGAAGCAGGTGACGCGATGAACAGGCATATTCATCGGCATGAGGTGCGGCTTGAAGAGGTCGACCAGAATGATGTCTGCCTGCTTGCCCACTTCGAGCGAGCCGAGTTGGTCATCGAGCGACAACGCTTTGGCGGCGTCGATCGTGACCATTTCGAGCACCTTGCCGTGCGGCAGGACGTCCGGGTCACGAAAATGTCGACGGTGGTAATGCATGCATTGCCACATGTGGCGGAACATGTCGTAACCGCGATCGGGCGCAGCGCCATCCGAGCCGATCGCCACCGTCACGCCGGCATCGATGAGTTCCGGCACCGGGCAACGCCCGATGATCGACATGATCGCACTCGGGTTGTGCACGATCGAGGCGCCGGTCTCGACACACGCCGCGATATCCTCGGCGGTGAGATCGATGGCGTGCGACATGAACGACTTCGCGTTCAGCAGTCCCAGCTCGCGATGCGCGAAATCGAGCGAACCGGCGCGATGGCCGTCCTGCGTCAGACTTAGACTGCGGTCGCGGGCCAACGCTGTGTAGCGCTCGGCCTGAAGCCGCACGCTGGGTTCGTGTGCCGCGTGCTCGGGATAGTGCTGCGGGGCGTAGACGGGCAGCGTCAACGCGATCTGAATGCGGCCGTTGGCGTCGCCATGGCATGCGTCGATGATGTCTTTGCAAACCTCATACATCTGCGCGAAGTCGACCTCGCGCGTCACGCTGCCATTCGCGCCGTGCCGGGTGTAGGCGCGCGGTTCGGGTGGCCGCGACGGACCGACCGCGACGATCGAGCGGGTGCCCGTTCTGACCACCGCGTCGCAGTGACGCCGCGCATACACGGGGTCGTCGACGCGCATGATCGAGTCGCCGCCGCCGAGCAGCGATACACCCGTCGTCACGCCCGCCTTGAGGCGCTCCAGCGCCGCAAGATGCGATTCCATTTCCCAGAACGTTTCGTCCGAGGCGCGCGTATAGATTGCCTCGCACGCCGCCGACCATGCATCGCCGTTTGCGCCGCCGATCGTTCTGAGCATCGCGTGCCCGGCATGGGCGTGTGCATCGATCAGGCCTGGCAGCACCGCTTTGCGGCGGGCGTCGATTACGCGGTCTGCCTCGTATTGCTGCGCAAGCTCGCTTGTCTCACCGACGGCGACGATGCGGTCCCCCTTGATAGCCACTGCACCGTCTTCGATGACGCGGCGCGCGGCATCGATTGTGATCACGCAGCCGTGCTCGATGAGTATGTCGACCTGTTGCTTATCGTTCATATGAAAATTTTTCTTGTGAAGTGCTCACGCGCGGTTACACGGCGTCGACCAGCTCGCCGTTGCGCGCGACGATGCGTCCGTTTGCGATAACCAGCTTGCGCTTGGGCCGGGCAACCACAGCATGCGCGACGCACTCGGCATCGACCAGCACGAGGTCCGCGCGTGCACCGACATGCAGGCCATAGTCGGCGAAACCGCAACCGCGAGCGGCAGCGTCGCTCACGCAGTCGAAGGCAATCGCGAGATCGTCGTCGCGCCGCAAGTCGTAGCGCATGCCGATCAACATCGCACGCTCCAGCATGTCCGGCACGCCATATGGCGACCAGGTGTCGCGAATGCCATCGTTGCCGCCGAAGATCGTGATGCCTTTGTCCCTGCAAACTTTCAGCGGCGGAACGGGACGAGACGGCGGCGCGCTGGTCAGAAGCGCTACACGCAAATACGAGATCCGTTCGAGCAGCGCGTCGCGTTCACGTTCGGGCAGTGCGCCCAGGCAAAATGCGTGGCTGACGACGATCTGCCCCTGCATGCCCATCGCTGCAACGCGATCGAGCAGCAGTTTCAGCGTGAACGCGCCGACTTCACCGGGTTCGTGCAGATGGATATCGATCGGCTTGCGATAGCGTTCCGCCAGCTCGAAGGTCGCGTTCAACGACGCAACGGGATCGCCGTCGATCAACGCAGGATCGAGCGCGCCGAGAACATCGGCGCCCGCAGCGAGTGCGCTGCCTAGCAGTTCGACCGTACCGGGACGGATCAACATCCCCGATTGCGGAAACGCGACGATCTGCATGTCCAGTACATCGCGCATTGTCTGCCGCGTGCTGAGCACGCCTTCGACATAACGCAGCCCCGCATCGGTATCCACGTCGACATGGGTACGCAGGCGCGTCGTGCCTGCCTGCACGAATGCCCGAGACAACGCGAGCGACTGGCTGGCCGCATCGTGCCCCGACGTCTTGCGCCATTCGCGCTCGTTGCTGATCCGGTCGGTTAATGCGGGTCCGACCTCGTTGCGATACCACGAGCGGCCCCAGTGGCTTTTGTCGATGTGCGTGTGCCCTTCGACGAAACCCGGCAGCAGTAATGCGCCGCCACCGTCTTCGGCCAGCACGCCGGGTTGTGCTTCGACATGCGGGCCGAGCGCTGCGATGCGGCCGTCGGCGATAGCTACGGAAACCGCCTGGCCGTCAGCCAACCGGACGTTGGAAAGAAGAATAGAGCGAGTCATAGTGGTCATGCCGATTCAACGGAAGTGGCGATACGGCCCCGCAGCGCGCGCTGCGCGGCGCTGATCGCGATGAACACCACGGCATTGGCGAACAGCGCGACGAGGCCCGTATTGATGGAGGTGAAGGCGATCGGCGCGGCCGGGAAAACAGTGGCGAGCGTCATGCCGCGCCAGTTCGCCAGCGCCAGCACGATGGCGCCCGCGAAGATGCCGCCGAACGCTGCTTCCCGGGTGCCGAATGGGCGCTTCAGGAAACTCGAGGCGAGCATGGGTACGAGTTGCGTCAAGAGGCTCGACGAGAAGATTGCGAGAGCAACGAAGTTCGACCCGCCACGCAGAACAAAGTAGACGACAACCAGCGTAAACAGCGGCAGCGCGATGCGTGCGACGCGCCCGACTTGCCGGTCACTCGCCTGCGGTGCGAAACCTTCGCGATAGATGTTGCGGGCAATCATCGTCGACGCATTGAGCATGATCAGCGAGCCTGGCACCAATGCCGTCAGCAGACCGGCGCCGCCAACGATCCCGACGAACCACGACGGGAAAGTCTGCTTCACGAGCCGCAGCAGCGCGAGATCGGTTTGCGCGCCTTCGAGCCCATGCACGGTCAGCACCGCGGCGAATCCGACGAGGAACAGGAACGCGATCAACACCTGGTAGATCGGCATCAGCATGGTGTTCTTGCGCAGCGCCGACGCATCGCGTGCCACGTAGACGGCGGTGAAACCATGAGGATACAAGTAGTAGCCCAGCGATGTCAGCAGCAGTGTCGAGTTGTACCAGCTCAGATTGAAACCGTGCTCCGGCATGCGCAGCAGTTCCGGATGGACGGCGTCGATGCGCGCGAACATCTCGCCAAAGCCGCCGAAGTAGTGCAGCGGCAAATAGGTGCCGAGAAAAATCGCGAGGCCGAGGATCAGCACATCCTTGAAGATCGCAATGCTGGCCGAACCGTGGATGCCGGAGACGCTCATGTACAGGACCATCAGCGTCGCGCTGATCCAGATGGCCGTTTCCTGCGAGATCAGGCCATACGACATCTCGGAGACGATAATGCCGAGACCGCGTAACTGGATGATCAGCAGCGACACCATCGCGAAGACAGCCACCACCGACACCAGCACGCCGATCGCGCGGCTGTTGTACTTCGAAGCGAAATAATCGGCGAACGACACGAGGCCGCGTTCCTTCGCATAACGCCAGATGGCGGGCAGCATCCAGTAACCGAACACGTACGCGAGGCAGCCGTACGACAGGATATAGAACGCCGGCACGCCCTTGCTGTAGGTCCAGCCGCTCGCGCCGAGAAACGAGAAGGTCGAGAACGCCTCACCCGCCATCAGCAGGAAGGTGAGAAGCGACCCGAAACCGCGCCCGCCGACGGCCCATTGTTCCAGGCTGAACGTCTTGCCGCGCCGCGCGTACAGGCCGACTGCCAGCGCGAAGAGGGCAAACAGAACGATGATGACGAGTGCCGGGTTCATTGCCCACCTCCCGTCTGTTCCGCCGCTTGCGCCGCTTCGTCGCGTGTGTCGAGGAAATAGATGATGGCGAGAATGACCGCCGTTGCCGCCATCCAGAACAGATTCCAGACGAGCAGAAACGGCAGGCCGAACAGGAGCGGCGTACCGGCGGCGAGAGAGCCGCCCGAATAGATGCCGATGAATGGCAGCGCGGCCAGCAGAAAGCGAAGTTTCATGAGGTTCTTCCCGAGGTGTCTTGCGTATGCCGTCAGAACTTCTGACGCAGGCCGGCGACGAACGCCAGTTGTGAAGTCGTCGACGAGGGCGCTGCGAGGCCGTCGATCCACGCATGACCGATACGCGACGAGGCGTTCTGATAGAGGCCGTTCACATACACGTCGGTACGCTTGGACAACAGGTACTGGAGACCGGCCGAGGCCTGGTGATAGTGTCCGCTGGCGTCGCCTTGCGACACCTGGGTGTACGTGTAACCGGCGGCCGCGATCAGCGCGGGCGTCAGCGCATAGCGCAGGCTGCCCTCGTAGTTGCCGAAGCGCAGGGCGCCACCCGCCGCCATGTTGAAGTCCGTGCCCGTGTAGAGCAGCCCCAGCGTGGCGGGCCCGATGGCGTAGGTTGCGCCCGCGCCCCAGATCTGTTGACGCGTCGCGGCGCCGAGATGTGTGCCGAATACGGCGGCCGATGACGCAAAGTAATTGTCGGATGCGACCGCGCCTGCCGTGCTGCTGGCGGGCTGATTCATACGCGCGTACGCCGCGCCGGCATTGAGCGGGCCGTGCGTGTACGACACACCCGCGCTCCAGCTATTGTTTGCAGCGAAGCCGGTTGCGTTCGAAAAGCCGTACATCAGGTTCGTTTGCAAGCCGGCGATGGTCGGCGAGACGTATTTGACCGCGTTGTTGGTGCGGAACGTATTGTTGATGTCGTCGTTGTCGAACGGGTGAGTCGAATACTGGACTAGCGTATTGCTGATCTGGATCGAGCCAAGAATGTCCTGGACGGTGTTGTACTGGCGGCCTAAGGTCAGCGCGCCCAGCTTGTCGCCGCTCATGCCAACCCATGCCTGCCGGCCGAACATCCGGCCGCCCTGGCCGGCCGCGCCGTTTTCGAGGTTGAAGCCGTTTTCCAGCCGAAAGTTCGCCTTCAGGCCGCCACCCAGATCTTCCGTTCCGAGCATCCCCCAGCGCGGCCCGGACTCGTTGCCGGCCGTGGCCTGCCATGCCGAATGGCCTTGCTGGTTGTTCGTGTAGGTCACGCCCGAATCGACGATTCCGTACAGCGTGACGCTGGACTGCGCGCCTGCCGTGCCCACGAGCATCATGCCTGCGCCGATGCCCGCGAATGACTTCTTCCAACTTTTCTTCAACTGCGTTTGCTGCATGCCTGTCTCCGGGTATGTGTCTCGTTGTGGCGCTTTTTTTCTGCCGGCACGGCGGCGTCGCGCCGCGTTGCGCCCACATTCGAGTTTTTTGTCTGATGTCGACGCGGAGTAATCGGCCGTCGAGTGGCCACCGCTTCGACATCGCTTGATGTTATCCACGTCACCCAATATTCAAAAATTAAATGTTCAAATGCATATCAGTGCGAAATCGAATAGTATTGATTAGACGTATGCCGTTATCCGGCTTTGCGGCGTCTGATTGGAGGCTCAATGAAACCCAACGCCAAAGCGCGTACACCGTTGTTCGATCTGGATCTGCTGAAGGCCATCGTCATGGTGGCCGATTGCGGCACCTTTACTGCGGCTTCCGCACGGCTTCATTCCACGCAGTCCACCATCAGCCAGAAGGTGCGGCGTCTCGAGGATATGGCGGGGCACAAGCTGCTCGAGCGCGGCAGCCGCGACGTGAGTCCGACCGATGCCGGCGAAACCTTGCTCGCCTACGCGCGCCGCATGCTTGCTCTCAACGATGAAATGATTGAAGCGCTGTCGGGCGCGACGGTGGGGCTGACGGTCCGGCTGGGCGTGCCGGAAGATTTCGTCGGCGGGCCAACAACCCATATGCTTGCCGCGTTCAACCGCAAGCATCCGCAGGTCAAGCTGGAAGTGACCAGCGGATTGAGTCGCGACCTGAGCAATAGCTACGATCGCGGCGATCTGGATCTGATTCTCGTGAAGCAGCGACGCAATAGCCGCGAGGCGGTTGCGTGCTGGCCGGAGCAATTGAGGTGGATCGACAGTGCGAAGAACCCTTCAATCCACCTCGATCCGATTCCGATCGTCGCGTTTCCGCCGCGCGGGTTATACCGTGACGACATGACCAACGCGATCGAAGGACTCGGGCGCCGCTGGCGGATGAGCTTTATCAGTTCGAGTTTGAGCGGAATCCAGGCGGCCGTTGCCGATGGTCTCGGAATCAGTTTGCTGCCCGCGCGCGCGGTGCTCGCGGATCACGCCGTGCTGACGTCGAAGAGCGGGTTGCCTTCAATCGAGACTATGGATATCGCGCTGCTGCATCGTCCGACGGCAGATGCCGCAGTTAAGGAGCTCGCGCGTGCGTTGTCGCGGATGTTTGGGCCGCAACGGCGATAACGTCTGCTTGGGTGCCTGCAGCAAGGTATTCAGCGATCGCCGTTTGCTAACATGCCAGGCAGAAGCCAGCAGCAGATTCTGCTGTTGGTGTGCGGACGAGCAACAGAGATTGCCGATGCGGTGGACAACATAAGTAACGGTTGCTGGGCATGCCCAATAGACTATGTCTAGCTCACCAACCAACAGGAGGCGTTACTGTGAAACTGACCGACTTCGATACACTGACCTTCGATTGCTACGGCACGCTCATCGACTGGGAAACGGGTATTTTCGAGGGCTTACGTCCGCTGCTCGAACGCGTCAACCCACCGCTGACGCGGGATCAGGTTCTTGAAGCACACGCACGTCATGAGTCGTCGCAGCAGACCTACACGCCGGCGAAGCGTTACCAGGAACTGCTGCCGATCGTGTACAAGCGACTCGCCGAGGAATGGCAGGTGCCTTTCACATACGAGGAGTGCCTCGCCTACGGCAAGTCCATACGCAATTGGCCGGCATTTGCGGACTCGGCGAACGCGCTGCAGTATCTGAAGAAGCACTACAAGCTGGTCATCCTGTCGAACATCGACAACGACAGCTTCACGTACAGCAACGCGAAGCTTCAGGTCGAATTCGACGCGATCATCACCGCAGAGGACGTCGGCTCGTATAAACCGTCGCCGCGAAATTTCGAGTACATGCTGGAAAAGCTCGGTGAGCGCGGCATCCGGAAGGAGAAGATCCTCCACACCGCCGAGAGTCTGTTCCACGACCACAAGCCCGCGAACGCGTTCGGGCTTGCATCGTGCTGGATCTATCGCCGCCATTCGCAAACCGGTTTCGGTGCGACGATGAACCCCGGTGAGCAACCCACCGTGAACTTCCGCTTCAACAGCATGGCCGAATTCGCGAAGGCTCACCAGGAAGCGCTGCTGGAGAAGTAAGTAGTCGATAGGTTTACCGGCCTTAGTGCCGGTTTGATTTGCCGCGCCGGTGCGGGCGCGGCGAGTTCCGCGCAAGCCGGAACACCCCAGTTAAGGAGCCCTTCATGCGGCTGACGGATTTTAAGGCCCTGACGTTCGACTGCTATGGCACCCTGATCGACTGGGAATCGGGCATCGTCGCGGGGCTGTCGGCATTGGTCTCATCGCTTGACCCGCCACCGACGCGCGACCAGGTGCTGGAAGCGCACGCCCGCCACGAGTCATATCAGCAGAACGCTACTCCCGACATGCCGTACAACCGGCTGCTCGAGGTGGTCTACAAGCGGCTCGCGGAGGAGTGGGGCGTCAGCTACACGCGCGAGCAGGCGGAGGCCTATGGTCGTTCGGTGCGCAATTGGCCTGCGTTCCCGGATTCGGCAAGTACGCTGCAGTATTTGAAGAAGTACTTCAAGCTGGTCATCATATCGAACGTGGACAACGAGAATTTCACATACAGCCGCGCCAGGCTGCATGTGCCCTTTGACGTCGTTGTCACGGCTGAGGATGTGGGAAGCTACAAGCCGTCGAGCCGTAATTTTGAATATATGCTCGACGTGCTGTCGACACTCGGCGTGCGTAAGGACGAAATCCTGCACGTTGCGGACAGCATGTACCACGATCATGAGCCGGCCAACCGGTTGGACATCCGTTCATGCTGGATTCATCGGCGCTTCGAGCAGCGCGGGCTCGGCGCGACGATGCGCACATTCGCGGAGCCTTCTGTCGATTTCAGGTTCACCAGCATGGCGCAGTTCGTCAAGGCGCATCACGAGGAGCTTTCCCGCGTTTAGCGGGAAAGCCGGTTCGCCAGCCGATTCGAGAACAGAACGATATGAGCAACCGACCAAAACTCGACCGGATCGACATCAAGATCCTCGCCGAATTGCAGAGGAACGGCAACATCACCAACGCGCATCTCGCGGCCGCCGTCGGTCTCTCTGCGAGCCCGTGCCTGCAGCGCGTCAAGCGTCTTGAATCAACCGGTGTGATTTCGGGCTACGGTGCGCACGTGAACGTCGCGAAAGTGACCAGCATCGTGTCAGTGTTCACGGAAATCATGCTGCATGACCATCGGCGCGAGGACTTTGTCCGTTTCGAGGCGAACGTGCGCGATATCGACGAAATTACCGAATGTCACCTGGTGAGCGGTGGGTACGACTACCTGCTCAAGTTTGTCGTCAAGGACATCGGTCACTACCAGGAAGTGATTGAACGCCTGCTCGACCGCAATCTCGGCATCGAGAAGTATTTCAGTTACATCGTGATCCGTTCGCCATTCGTCAAGCACGGAGTGCCGCTCGACAAGTTGCTGACAGATGACGACTGAAGCTACGTCATGATCGTGGTTGGAACACTGGACGATCTCCCATACAAAGGGTTCAGGCGGCGCGAGAGGACAACAATCGGCGCCCGAAAGCCTGCCTAAAACAACTCCAGAATCCGGTGATACATCATCCCGAGTTCCAGCGCCGGCCCGCGCAATGCCGGCCCACCCGGAAAGCGCGCATGCCGCAGTTGCGCGAACAGATCGAAGGCCGCGGTCTCACCAGCCATCGCTTTAGCAATCACGCGCCCGGCAATGCCAGTCAACGCCACGCCGTGACCTGAAAACCCCTGCACGTAGAAGTAGTTCGGATCGATCGAGCCGAAATCGGGCGCACGATTGCGCGTTACGTCGACAAAACCGCCCCACGCATAGTCGATTCGTACATCGCCTAGCTGCGGGAACACGTCGATCATGCGCTTGCGGATTTCCTCGCCAAGTTGCACGGGCGACGCGCCGGTCGAACTCGCGCGTCCACCGAACAGCACGCGATGATCAGCCGAAAGACGGAAGTAGTCGAGGAAGAAGTTGTTGTCGCAAATCGCCTCACGTCCTTTGATCAACGCATCGGCGCGTGCCTGACCGAGCGGTTCCGTGGCGACAATGTAAGAGGCAATCGGCGCAATGCGTGCGGCCACCGGCGCCGGTAACACGTCGCCGATCGTGGCATTGCCGCATGCCGCGACGAAGCGGCAGCGTACCTCGCCATTGGCGGTCCGCACGACAGGCCGTGCATCACGCACGACTTCGATCACCGGCGAATGCGCGAACAGCTGCGCGCCTTCACGACGTGCCGCATCGGCGAGACCGAGGCAGTATTTGAGCGGATGCAGATGACCGGAAAACGGGTCATAGACGCCCGCCAGATAACGTTTCGAAGCGACCCGAGAACGCACTTCATCGGTATCGAGCCACGAGAGTTTCGTATAGCCCCAGCGTTGCGAGGCCGATTCCATCCACGAACGCAAATCCGGTACACGCTTCGGTTTGGTGGCCACCGTCAGATAGCCGGAGGTGAAATCGCAATCGATGCCGTAGCGTTCGATGCGCTCGCGCACCAGAGCCACGCCTTCCACGGACATCGCCCACGCGGCGCGTGCGCCGTCGAGCCCGAGTTGCCGTTCGATGATCTCGTCTTTCGCGAAACCCACCAGCGTCTGGCCACCGTTGCGGCCCGACGCGCCCCAACCGGGACGATGCGCATCGAGCACCACCACTGACAATCCGCGCGCCCGGCATTCCAACGCCACCGACAAACCGGAGAAGCCCGCGCCGATCACGCAGACGTCGGCCTCCAATGTGCCGTCGAGCATCGGATCGTCGGCTGGCGGCCGCGCGGCGCTCGCCTCGTAATAGGAGTTGGCGATCAGCGCATCGGCGCGGTGGTCGAGAGTGTTGAAGCCGGGAGTCGGTGCATTCATCAAAGCAGGTCCTTCATTCGATACCAGGCCATCGCAAGCACGAGGGCAGGGGTGCGCAGTGTAGCGCCGCCGGGGAAGTCGCGGTGGCGAATCTTGTCGAACAGATCGAAGCGCGACGCCTGACCGTCGATCGCTTCGGCGATCAGCTTGCCCGCGAGCCCAGTGGTGTTCACGCCGTGGCCGGAGAAACCCTGCGCAAAATACACGGTGGGCGATAGCCGGCCGAAATGCGGCGCGCGATTCATCGTAATGTCGACGAAACCGCCCCACGCATAGTCGATTTTGACATCGTCGAGTTGCGGGAAGGTCTTCAGCATATCGCGGCGCATTGCTTCGCCGAGATTGCGTGGCGCGAACGTCGAATAGCTGACTTTGCCGCCCCACAGCAAGCGATTGTCCGGGGCAGGCCGGAAATAGTCCAGCACGAAGCGGCTATCGCACACGGCCGCTTTCGCCGGCATCAGCGCTTCGGCGCGATCGGGGTCGAGCGGTTCGGTGGCGATCACGTAGGTGCCCACCGGCATGATCTTGCTGGCAAGATCCGGCGCGAGTTGGCCGAGATAGGTATTGCAGGCGAGCACGACGAATTGCGCATTGACCTTGCCACGCGCGGTTTCGGCCACATGCCGGCCGTTTTCCTCGCGCAACGCGGTGACGCAACTGTCTTCGAAGATCTGTACGCCGGCCTCGCGTGCCGCGCGCGCCAGACCGAGCGTGTAATTCAACGGATGCAGATGGCCGCTGTCCGCATCGAACAATCCGCCGAGATAGCGCTGCGATTGAACATAGTTGCCGACGCCATCGGCGTCGACATAGCTGAAACGGTCGTAGCCGAAGCGCCGTTGCGCTTCGTCGCGCCATTTCTGAAGTGCATCCGTATCGCGCGGCTTGTTCGCCGCGGTCAGGTAACCGATGGTCAGGTCGCAGTCGATCTGATGCTTCGCGACGCGTTCCTTGACGATATCCAGGGTTTCGAGCCCCATGTCCCAAACACGCTTCACGTCATCCGCGGGCATGAACTTCGCGAATGTGTCGATATCGCAGGCAAAACCGCCGATCAACTGGCCACCATTGCGGCCGCTCGCGGCCCATCCGACTTTCGATGCTTCGAGCACCGCGACCGAGTGACCGCGTTCGGCGAGATTCAACGCGGTCGAGATGCCGGTGAGTCCGGCGCCGATCACGCAGACGTCGACGTTAAGCGTTTCTTCGAGGGGAGGGTGGCGAGTGGTGTCGTTAGCGGTTGCTGCGTAATACGAGGCGACGTGAGGCTGGTTTGAGAATCGGAGCATAGGCAGAGCATGCAGAAGAGGCCTTGGCGCGTGGCCCGCGGTAAAGCCGGGCCACGCGATGAGGCGGGTCGTGTTAGAACGAGTAGATGAACTGCGTTGCGAGCAGGTCGTTGGACTTGCCGTACGAGCCGTCGTTCTTCAGGAACACCTGTTTGTTCGCCCAGTCGTGGCGGTATTCCACCTTGACCGTGATCTGCTGGGTCGGGTAGAACAACAGATCGAGCGAAACGTCCTGACGGGTGGCGCCCTTGCACTCGAAGCCGAGACCGCCGTTGGCCTTCGAATTGGCGAGGCAGTCCGCGCCGATACCGAAGCCGTCAGCAGTGTCCATGCCGTTCGAATTCAACGCGATGCCACCACCGCCGCCGCCATTCTTGCTGTCGACGAGCAGGTCGTAACGGGCGGTCACGCCCATACGGCCTACCACCGGCAGCGAGAACTTGCGGTGCGCGAGCAGCGACAGGCCGTACCACTGTGCCTGGCCACCGTTGTACGCGGCATTCTGCTGCTGGCCGTAGTCGAGTTCGGCGTTGTACTGCACGTCGGCGAGGGTGTAGGTCAGGTCGGCTTCGGTGAAGAAGAACGTACCGCCCGAGCTCGGCGCCTGGCCGCCTACGCCATAGCTGACTACACCGTTGCTATCGATCGCGCTAGCCAAGGTCTGACGGCCGATGTTGAACGAGCCACCCACATCCAGCGCGCTCGACCACGTGTAGTCGACCCGTCCCGTGAGGGTCGGGATCTTGTTGCTGGTCGTGATCGGATCGCCCAGCGCGTTGGTCCCGACCTGCGTCGTCGCGCCGAACGTGCGGTACTGCTCGTTGCCGAGGAAGAACTTCCACGCCCAGTTACCCGTCGCATAGTTCGCGCCGATACCGATGTAGCTGCCCGGATCCGAGAAGTCATACAGCAGGTTGTGCGTGAGCGTCAGCATCTGGTTCGATTGCTGCACTTCGTAACCGCCGAAGCTCGGAATCAAACCGGCCACGAGGGTCGTGGTCGCCGTCAACGGGACGTTGACGACCGCCGTGTTCAGGATGTTGTTGCCGATATTGCCATGCTCGTTTTGCAGCAGCGTAATACCGTTACCGCGGTTAGGCATCAAAGTGATTTCGGCCGACGGCGCCATCGGGCCGACACCGAAGGTCTTCTTGATGTCTAAGTACAGATCGCCGAACGTGCTGTTGAAGTAGTTGTAGCTACTTTCATGGTTCGCGAACAGGAACGACGAGCTGCTCTGCGCGCGGTTATACATGTAGGTCGGATCGATATAGCCCGTCACCGACAAGCCGGCGATCGGCCCCGTGTTCGCGGCGTCCACCAGCGAGTCGACCTTCAACTGCTGGTTGGCGATCTGTTGCTTCATCGAATCGACCTGGTCGTTGGTCAGCGTCGCCTGCGCCTTGCCGTAGTCCGGCGAGGAGATGTCGACCGGTGCCGCCACCACAGCCGGAGCCGGTGCCGCGGTGGCTGCTGCGGCCGCCTTCGGCTTGGACGCTACCTCGGAACGCAACTGCTTCACCTCCTTTTGCAGTGCGTTGAGCTGGGCCTGTAGCGCCTTGATCTGGTCGCTGGTGGCATCTGCCATGGCAAAGCCTGGCAAACTCCCCGCCACCAACAGACAGATGAGCTTCTTTCTCATGCAAATTCTCCTTATTGGTCGTATTGCAAAAGGACTTCTTATGCGCGTGCCGTATCGAGCGATTTCCGTACGGCGGCTTGTTGTGGTGCTAACGGCAAAGGGTCGGCGGCTTCGGCGAGTGCGAAAGCCATCTGCATGTCGCGGTTACGCTTGCGTTCACGCACCTGCATCCAGCGGTTCACAGCGATCACGCCGATCGTCACCGTGGTGATGAAGATCGTGGCCAGTGCGTTCATTTCCGGATTCAGGCCAAGACGAACACGCGAGAACACGACGAGCGGCAGCGTGGTCGAACCGGGACCGGACAGGAACGCGGAGAGCACGAGATCGTCGAAAGACAGCGTGAACGACAGCAGCCAGCCGGACATCAGAGCCTGCGAGATCAGCGGCAGCGTGATCAGGAAGAACACCTTGAAGGGCGTGGCGCCAAGATCGAGTGCGGCTTCTTCGAGCGACTTGTTGAGCTCCTTCACCCGCGATTGCACGATGATCGCCACGTACGAAACGCACAGCATCACGTGGCCGATCCAGATCGTGAAGAGGCCACGACCCTTTGGCCAGCCGAGCATCTGTTCGAGCGCGACGAACAGCAGCAGCAGCGAGATGCCCTGAATCACTTCAGGAATCACGAGCGGCGCGTTGATCATGCCGGCGAACAGCGTGAAGCCGCGAAAGCGTCCGAAACGCGCCAGCACGAAACCGGCCCACGTACCGATCACCACCGATGCACACGCGGTCAGCAGACCGATTTTCAGCGACAGCCACGCTGCACTGAGCAGTTCGCCGTCTTGCAGCAAGGCGCCATACCACTTGAGCGAGAAGCCGGACCAGACCGTGACGAGCTTCGACTCGTTGAACGAATACACCACCAGGCTGATGATCGGGATATACAGAAACAGAAATCCGAACGTCAGCACGCTATTGGAAAGCGTTCTATTAGGCTTGATCATTTCGCACCTTCCAGTTCCTTGACCTGGTAGTACTGGAACACGGCCATCGGCACGAGCAGCAGTAGAACCATCGCGACGGTGACAGCGGATGCCATCGGCCAGTCCATATCGTTGAAGAATTCATCCCACATCACGCGGCCGATCATCAGCGTATCGGCGCCGCCCAGCAGTTCAGGAATCACGTACTCGCCGACCGCCGGAATAAACACCAGCAGGCTGCCGGCGATAATGCCGTTCTTCGACAGCGGCAAGGTGATGCGCGTGAACGCGGTCCACGGTTTGCAACCGAGGTCGTAGGCCGCTTCGAGCAGCGTCAGATCCATCTTCACAAGGTGCGCATACAGCGGCATCACCATGAACGGCAGATACGAATAAACCATGCCGATATAGACGCCAATATCCGTGTGGTAGAGGCGCAACGGCGAATGAATCATGCCGATGGCCATCAGCGTGTGATTGAGCAGGCCGTCGTCCTTCAGGATGCCGATCCATGCATAGACGCGGATCAGGAACGACGTCCAGAACGGCAGCATCACGCCCATCATCAGCAGGTTGCGCTTGGTCGGCTCTGAACGCGCGATGTAGTACGCAATCGGGTAGCCGATCAACAGGCAGAAGAAGGTCGAGATTGCGGCCATCTTCAGCGAGCTGATGTACGTGGCGACGTACAGATCGTCCTGCAGCAGGAAGGCGTAGTGGCTGAGCTGCATGGCGAAGTGCACCATGCCGTCCTTGACCGTCACGAGATCCGTGTACGGTGGAATGCCCAGGCGCAGATCGGCGAAGCTGATTTTCAGCACCAGCACGAACGGCAACGCGAAGAACACGAAGAGCCACATGAACGGCACGCCGATCACGGTCGTGCGGCCCGAGGGCACCAGGAACGAGAGGCGTTTTTTCAGCGAGCCGAGCAAACGGCTGCCGGACGGCGCGCCGAGCGCCGCGGGGGAGGTAGTGGGATTGCTCATTGCGTCAGCACCACGCCGCTAGCCGGCGACCAGTAGACGAACACGTCGTCGTTATAGGACGGCGCACCTTCGCTCATGAGGTGCGAGCTGGAGAGATTAGACACGACCGTCTTGCCGCTCGGCAGGCGCACGTGATACAGCGAATAGCTGCCCATGTACGCGACGTCCGAGACCACGCCGCGTGCCCAGTTATGCGGCGTCGAGGGCTTGTCGAGCGAGACCTTGACGCGTTCCGGACGCACCGAGATGCCCACCGGCATGCCGAGCGGGCCGGTAATGCCGTGGCTCACGTAGATGCGCGATTCGAGGTCTTCGCTTTCCACGAAGATATGGTCCGGCTCATCCGCGACCACGGTGCCTTCGAACAGATTGGTCGAGCCGATGAACTCGGCCGAGAAGCGGCTATTCGGAAATTCGTACACCTGGCTGGGCGAGCCGATCTGCACGATGCGGCCTTCGCTCATCACGGCGAGGCGCCCGGCCATCGTCATGGCTTCTTCCTGATCGTGCGTCACCATCACGCAGGTCACGTCGACCTTCTCGATGATGTTCACCAGTTCGAGCTGGGTCTTCTGACGGATCTTCTTATCGAGCGCCGACATCGGCTCGTCGAGCAGCAGCAGCTTGGGGCGCTTGACGAGCGAGCGGGCCAGCGCCACACGCTGCTGCTGTCCGCCTGAGAGCTGGTGCGGCTTGCGTTGCGCGTATTTGCTCATCTGCACGAGATTGAGCGCGTCGGCAACACGCTCCTTGATCTCGTTCTTGGGCGTGCCTTCCTGCTTGAGGCCGAACGCGATATTCGCTTCGACGCTCATGTGCGGGAACAGCGCATACGACTGGAACATCATGTTGACCGGCCGCTTGTACGGCGGCATCGCGGCGAGGTCTTCGCCGTCGACGAAAATGCGGCCGGACGTGACCGACTCGAGCCCCGCGAGCATGCGCAGGAGCGTGGACTTGCCGCAGCCGGAGCTGCCGAGCAGCGCGAACAATTCATTCTTCGCAATGCTCAGATTGACGTTGTCGACAGCAGTACTGTCGCCGAATTTCTTTACGACATTTTCGATGCGAACGAATTCGTCCGATTTCGATTTTGTCGTCGGTGCGGGGCGGGCCATCTGGGTGGCGCCGGCTACGCTTGTTTGTGTCGTCGAGTTCATGATGTAACCATTCCTTGCGGATCGCGAGCGCAAGTGTCTCCATACGAGTCGCGGGAAGCGGCTCGCAAGATGCGCTGCGATCGGAAAACATGGGACTGCGCACAGGTGGGACTTAAGCACGCAGGCTGACTACCGTTACTGCCATTCATGCGCTCAGGGTTCAAGCGATCCCTGAGCGCGGGATCGATTCTTTTTAGTTTGGCTTAATCAATGGCCGGTTTTAAGCTGCGCCCAAAGTCGATTTTCAAGGCGCAGAATGTCGGTGGGCATCGGTTTCATCAGTGTCATTTTGCTCAACACTTCGTCGCCCGGATAAACGGTCGTGTCCTGTGCGACACCCGGAACGACGAACTGGCGCGCGGCCTTGTTCGCGGTCGGGTAGAACACTTCATTGGTAATGGCTGCGTTGACCTTCGGATCTTCGATGTAGTTGATCCACTTCAGCGCGGCTTCAGGATGCGGTGCATCTTTCGGGATCACCATCACGTCGAACCACAGCAGACCGCCTTCCTTGACGTTCGAGAATTTCACCTGATACGAACGCTTGGCTTCCGCGGTACGGCGGCTGGCGATGCCGACGTCACCCGACCATGCCACCGCGACGCAGATGTCGTTGTTAGCGAGGTCGTTGATGTAGCCGGATGAATTAAATTGGGTGATATACGGGCGGACTTTCTTCAGCACTTCGAACGCGGCCTGATAGTCGGCGGGGTTCGTGCTGTTCGGGTCCTTATGCATGTATTGCAGCGTCGCGGCGAATACGTCGACCGCCTGGTCGAGGAACGACACGCCGCAGCCTTTCAGCTTCGACAGATTGGCCGGGTCGAACACGAGGGCCCAGCTGTCCACCGGTGCATTGGCGCCGAGTGCCTTCTGCACGGCTTGCACGTTGTAGCCGATACCGTCGGTACCGTAAGCCCAGGGCACACCGTACTGATTGCCCGGATCGGCGTCGGAAATCATCTTCATTAACACGGGGTCGAGGTTCGACAGATTCGGCAGCTTTGACTTGTCGAGCTTCTGATATACGCCGGCCTGGATCTGCTTGGCCATGTAGTTCGACGTCGGCACCACGATGTCATAACCGGAGCTGCCTGCGAGCAGTTTGGCCTGCAAGGTATCGTCGCTATCGTAGTTGTCGTACTTGACCTTGATACCGTCCTGCTTCTCGAAGTTTGGAATCGTGTCCTTCGCGATGTAGTCCGACCAGTTGTACACATTCAGTTCCGTGTCGGCCGCAAGGGCCGGCGTAACCGACAACGCCGCAAAACCCGTGAAGGCGAGAAGCGCGGCCCCCGCGACCGCATGACGAAGATGACAAACGCTCATGGTTTTTTCCCTTGATGTGAAGAACCGGCATGAGCGCGTATCGTGGGTGTGCCCATGCCGGAACGAACTGCCGTTACGAAATTCCGAGTTGTTGTGCGGTCGCGTCGATGGCGTATTTGGCCTTCGCAACGATCTCGTCGATTTCCAGCTTGTTGATCACGAGCGGCGGCGACAGCAGCATCCGGTCGCCGGTGGCGCGCATGATCAGGTTGCCGTTGAAGCAGAAGTCGCGGCAGATCGTGCCGACTTCTCCACCATTGGCAAAACGCTTGCGTGCTTTCGGGTCTTCTGCGAGTTGCAGACCGGCGACCAGACCCGCGCCGGAGATTTCACCGATGATCGGGTGATTGGCAAAGGTGTCGCGCAGCTTCTTCTGGAAGTACGGACCCGTGTCGGTCTTGACGCGCTCGACGATCTTGTCGTCGCGCAGCAGCTTCAGATTGGCTACCGCTACTGCCGCGGCCACCGGGTGGCCGGAGTAGGTGAGGCCGTGATTGAAGTCGCCATTTTCGATGATCGCCTTGGCGACGCGATCGTGCAGACCGACCGCGCCCATCGGCACATAGCCGCTCGTCAGGCCCTTGGCCAGCGTGATCAGATCCGGCTCGAAACCGAAGTGCTGATGCGCGAACCATTCGCCGGTCCGGCCGAAACCGCCGATCACTTCGTCGGCGACCAGCAGGATGTCGTACTTGCGGCAGATGCGCTGGATTTCCGGCCAATACGTTGAAGCCGGGAAAATCACGCCGCCCGCGCCCTGGAAAGGCTCACCGATAAACGCGGCCACGTTGTCCGCGCCGATTTCGAGAATCTTTGCTTCCAGTTGCTGCGCGCGGGCCAGAGCGAATTCTTCCGGCGTCAGATTGCCTTCTGCTTCGCCGAAGAAATACGGCTGGTCGATATGCACGATGTTCTCGACCTTCGAGGGCATCTGTTCGTGCATGTAGCCCATGCCGCCCAGCGTGCCGCCCGCGATCGTCGAACCGTGATAGCCGTTTTTGCGCGAGATGACGAACTTCTTCGAGTGCTTGCCTTGCGTCGCCCAGTATTGGTGAACGATGCGCAGCACGGTGTCGTTGCCTTCCGAGCCGCTGTTGCAATAGAAGAAGTGGTTGAACGGTTCCGGCGCCAGCTCTGCGAGCAGGGCCGACAGTTCGATCACCGGCGGGTGTGTCGTCTTGAAGAAGGTGTTGTAGAAGGGCAGTTCCTGCATCTGGCGATACGCTGCGTCGGCCAGTTCCTTGCGGCCATACCCGACGTTCACGCACCACAAACCGGCCATGCCGTCGATGATCTTGTTGCCATCCGAATCCCACAGGTACACGCCCTGTGCCTTGACGATCACGCGGCTGCCGCTGCGATTGAGCGAACCCATATCCGAAAACGGATGGATGTGGTGCGCGGCGTCGAGCGCGCGGTATTCGGCGGTGCTGCGTTGCTGTTGTGCGGCTTGTGCTGCGCCAGCGGGTTGTGCCGGCTGCACGTAAGCGACTTCTTCTGTTCTGTAGCTCATACTGCCTCCAATTTTTTGCGTTTGCGGGCGACGTCGTTGAAATAGATCTTAGACGTGCAGCAGCAAATGCCGGCGTTCCCACGAACTGATCACGCGGAAAAACGCTTCATATTCGGTTTCTTTCAGTGCGAGGTAGGCCTTGACGAATTTCTCGCCGAGAATCTCGGCCATCGGTTCGCACGCGCCCATCAGCGTCAACCCCTCTTCCAGATTGCGCGGCAACTGGTAGGGCAGTTCGTAACCGTCGCTGAGCAGCGGCTCGGTCGGCTCCAGATTCTGCGTCATGCCGAGATAGCCGGCGGCGAGCGTTGCGGCAATCGCCAGATACGGGTTGCAGTCCACGCCCGGAATGCGGTTTTCGATGCGGCGCGCAGCCGGGCCCGAATGCGGAATGCGGAAACCCACGGTGCGGTTGTCGTAACCCCAAGCCACGTTGATCGGCGCAGCCATGAAGCGCGACAAGCGGCGATACGAGTTGATGTACGGCGCGAAAATCGGCATCAGCGCTGGCGTGTATTTCTGCAGGCCCGCGATATAGCCCGTGAAAAGCGACGTGGGCTTGCCGTCCGGACCGGTGAACAGGTTGTGGCCGGTTTCTTCGTCCACGAGGCTCTGGTGCATGTGCATCGCTGAGCCCGGTTCGCCTTCCATCGGCTTGGCCATGAAAGTCGCGTACATCTTGTGACGCAGCGCGGCCTCACGCACCGTGCGCTTGAACAGGAACACGCTGTCGGCGAGTTTCAGCGGATCGCCGTGCATGAAGTTGATTTCCATCTGCGCGGCGCCGACTTCGTGAATCAGCGTGTCGACTTCCAGTTCCTGCACTTCGCAGTATTCATAGATGTCTTCAAACAGCGGATCGAATTCGTTGACGGCTTCGATCGAGTACGCCTGACGGCCGGTCTCCGGACGGCCCGTACGGCCGATCGGCGGTTGCAGCGGCAGATCCGGGTCTTTGTTCATGTCGACCAGGTAGAACTCGAGCTCGGGCGCGATGACCGGCTTCCAGCCTTTGGCCTTGTACAGTTCGAGCACGCGGCGCAGCACACGGCGCGGCGAGATCGCGACGGGCGTGCCGTCGAAGTGAACGCAATCGTGGATCACCTGGGCGGTCGGATCGACGGCCCACGGGATCATGCGGATGGTGCTGGCGTCGGGAACGCAGACCATGTCCGGGTCGGTGACGCCGGTGAGCGTGCCGTCTTCCGGATAGTCCCCTGTGACGGTCTGGATCATCACCGCCTGCGGCAAGCGCATGGATTCGCCGGATTCGAACTTGCTGCGCGGAATGATCTTGCCGCGTGCGATCCCGGCCATATCCGGAATGATCGCTTCGATTTCGGTGACGCGGTTCTTCTTCAGGAAGTCGTCGATTTCATGCATGGTTATTCTCTCAGTTTTGGTGCGCGACCGGCTCAGGCATGCGTGGCAGCGGCGGATGCCGCGCCATAGCCGGCCTTGGTGCGCATTCGATCGCGGCAGGCTTCGCCGAAGGCACGGAAGATCGCGGTGGAAAGCGCGTCGTTGGCATGCTTCCATTCCGGGTGCCACTGCACACCCAGCGCGAAGGCACGCGCATCTTTCACGCTCATCGCTTCGATCAACCCGTCCGGCGCGGTGGCTTCTGCCACCAGACCCACGCCCAGCCGCTCGACGCCCTGACCGTGCAATGAATTCACACGCGCTTCATTCGTGCCGCCCGCGAGGCGCTGCAACAAGCCGCCCTGCGTCAGCGTGATCGAATGCGACGGTGCGTATTGCACGTCGAGGTCGTCTTCCTTGTTCTCGCGATGGTCGTTCAACCCGGCCACCGCGTGAACGCTTTGATGCAACGTCCCGCCGAACACCACGTTCATTTCCTGAAAGCCCCGGCATACCGCCAGCACCGGCACGCCTGCGGCGATCGCGGCGCGCAGCAGCGGCAGCGTCGTCGCATCGCGTGCAGCGTCGTGCAGCGTGCCCGGCGCGCTGGGATGGCCGCCGTAGCGGTGCGGCTCGACATTCGAATAGCTGCCGGTGAACAGTAAGCCGTCGACCGTAGCCAGCACGTCCTCGGTGGACTGACGCTCGCCGAGCGCCGGCAGCAACATGGCCAGCGCCTGCGAGCCGTCCACGATCGCGGCGATGTACTTCTCGCCGGTGACGTGCGACGGGTGGACTCCCATCATCGTTCTGTCGGCGCTGATGCCGACAAGGGGTTTGTTTCGCATATCAGATAGACGTGTATGTTCCCCGCGGGACGCGGCATGAACAACGTTAAACACGGCGCGGCAACATTCCGCAGCCGGACGCAAGGCGTCAGGCCACCGGGTAGTGCGGGCGGTCGTCGTCAGCGGGACGCGCCGCGCGTGGTAATTAGATGTGTCGTTCGATTCGGCCCGTTGCGGTGCGCAACTGATCTGATCCGCATGAAGCGCATAAGCGGCAGACGGCACCGCACACGCACAAACGCATGGCTCGAGAGAGCGCGTTCACGCAAACGGACGAATCGAACGACGGAAAAGGGGGAGGCGCTACGGCAGCAGCGAGGCGACTTCGTCCGTGCGCACAGCAATGAAGGCGCGCGCGGAGATGGAGTTGTGACGTCGAACTGAACGGCGGGACAGGATCGTGAAGACGGACAGGAAGCGGCGGAACGCAAGGCTGCCGTTGCTGCCGTCGGCGATGGCGCCGTCAGCGCGAGGACAACTCGCCTGACTTCGATTCCATCTCACCAAAGGGCCTCGGACTCTCACGATTACACTCGACTAGCGACGTTGAAAGTATTGAACGCTTGCTCGAAAAACGCACAGGGCGTTTAAAGAAACATGACGCTGGGATGACCGTCTCTGACCGTTGCGAACTGGGTTCGCTGCGTCAAAAACACACGTTCGTGTTTCGTGACGTCGGCATGACGATCGCCTGAGAACCATCGTATACGAGCCAATAATGCCGTCAAATCATTTTTATAAAAGATTTATCAGGGCTTTCCCGAGGGTGTCCCTGGAATCCGGGTCAGTGGGAACATTCGTTGCGCAAATCATATTTCGGAATCCTTTCAGGGTTTTCCCCAGCGGCGCAACGATTAAAGTGATTAGAATATTCAACACTCGCGGGCACACGTTGCCCGAGTCCACGCGCCCGATCGTCTCCCATGTCAGAGAACCTAGCGATGTCCATAGAAGTTGCGACCCGCCTGCAGTACATCCGTAAGAAGAATGGTCTGTCCCAGCGCGAGCTGGCGAAACGGGCGGGGGTGACCAACGGCACGATCTCGCTGATCGAACAGAACCGGGTGAGTCCGTCGGTTGGATCGCTGAAGAAACTGCTTGAGTGCATACCGATGAGTCTTGCCGAGTTCTTCACTTTTGAAGTGGAGGTGGAACGCTCGGTCGTGTCGCGCCGCGCCGACATGCCGAATCTCGGCAATGAGTCGATCGAGTTCTATCTCGCGGGCTCCAGTGTCAAAGACCGCAACATGGGCATTCTGCGTGAGGTCTATCAGCCGCTCTCGGATACCGGGCCGGAAATGCTGGAGCACGAGGGGCACGAGGGCGGGGTGGTGGTCAGCGGTCAGATCGAACTGACAGTAGACGGCGTGACGTGGCTGCTCGACCCCGGTGACAGCTATTACTTCGAAAGCCGTCTACCGCATCGTTTTCGCAATCCCAGCGCGGAGCATCTCTGCGAGATCGTGTCGGCCAATTCGCCGCCCACGTTCTAAAGACTCCGCGCCAACGCGCCGCGACGCAGTTCCAGGCCGCTTGAAGTCGGAGCCGGCGTGCGTCGAGCGCATAACATTGAGGCATCCTGATGGACAAGAAATCTCTCGCTTTCTGGCAAGACAAAGCCGCTACGCTTTCGATCGAAGGCCGTGCGTTTATCGACGGTGAGTACCGTGACGCCGCAGGCGGCCGCACGTTCGACTGCCTGAGCCCGATCGACGGCAAGCTGCTTGCCAAAGTGGCCGACAGCGGTGCGGCGGATGTCGACGCCGCCGTGGCAGCCGCACGCCGTGCGTTCGATTCCGGTGTGTGGTCCGGCCTCAACCCTCGCAAGCGCAAGGCGATCCTTTTGCGCTGGGCCGCGTCGATCCGCGAGCATATGGACGAACTCGCGCTGCTCGAAACGCTGGATGCCGGCAAGCCGATCGCCGACACCACCTCGGTGGACGTGCCGGGTGCCGCCTATTGCGTCGAGTGGTTCGCTGAAGCGATCGACAAGGTCGGCGGCGAAGTCGCGCCGGCCGATCATCATCTGGTGGGCCTCGTCACGCGTGAGCCGATCGGTGTCGTTGCGGCAGTCGTGCCGTGGAATTTCCCGATCCTGATGGCATCGTGGAAGTTCGGCCCGGCTTTGGCCGCGGGTAACAGCGTGGTTTTGAAGCCTTCGGAGAAGTCGCCGCTCACCGCGATTCGCCTCGCTCAACTCGCGCTGGATGCGGGCATCCCCGCTGGCGTGTTCAACGTCGTACCCGGCGCGGGCGAACCGGGCAAGCTGCTGGCGCTGCATCAGGACGTGGACTGTCTCGCCTTCACCGGTTCGACCAACGTCGGCAAGCTGATCATGCAATACGCCGGTCAATCGAACCTGAAGCGCGTGTGGCTCGAACTCGGCGGCAAGTCGCCGAACATCGTGATGCCCGATTGCCCCGACCTCGACCGCGCGGCGAACGCGGCGGCGGGTGCGATCTTCTACAACATGGGCGAAATGTGCACCGCGGGTTCGCGCCTGCTCGTGCACAAAGACATCAAGGACGTGTTCCTCGACAAGCTGATTGCCGCCGCGCGCAGCTATACACCGGGCAATCCGCTCGATCCGCAAACCTCGATGGGCGCGATCGTCGATAACGTGCAACTCGAACGCGTGCTCGGTTATATCGAAGCAGGCCGCGCCGAGGCGAAGCTGCTGCTGGGTGGTTCGCGCGTCAAGCAGGAGACCGGCGGCTTCTATATCGAGCCGACCATCTTCGAGATTCCGGCTTCCGGTGCGAAGGTTGCGCGCGAGGAAATCTTCGGGCCGGTGTTGTCGGTGATTACGTTCGACACGGTTGAAGAGGCGATCAGGATCGCTAACGACAGCGAATATGGTCTTGCCGCCGCTGTCTGGACCTCGAACCTCACCACCGCGCATGAAGTGTCGCGCAAGCTGCGCGCCGGTACGGTATGGGTCAATTGCTACGACGAAGGCGGGGACATGAATTTCCCGTTCGGCGGCTACAAACAATCGGGCAACGGCCGTGACAAGTCGTTGCACGCGTTGGAGAAGTACACCGAGCTGAAGTCCACGCTCGTTCGGCTGCGCTAAAGGATTCGCAAGCCAGCGCGGCGGCGTTTGAAAGAAACGCCGTCGCGTTCCCAATGAATCCGAGGCCGGACGTTGCACGCATTACCTGGAAGCCCCGCGTGCGGCTCCGGCATGTTTAGGTATCAGGTCATCCCATGACTGAACTCGTTTATGGCGACGGCGCGATCCGTCGCCCGTCGCTTTATGGCTCGTCGATCGAAAACACCTATGCGGGTGTGTTGTCGTTCATGCGCCGCAAGTACACCCGCGAACTCGACGGCGTCGACGTCGTGGTCTCCGGCGTGCCGCTCGATCTCGCCACCACGTTCCGCTCGGGCGCACGTCTCGGCCCGGCGGCGGTGCGCGCGGCGAGCGTGCAATTGTCGGAATTGCATCCGTATCCGTGGGGCTTCAATCCGTTCGACGATCTCGCCGTGACCGATTACGGCGACTGCTGGTTCGACGCGCACAATCCCATGACGATCAAGGAATCGATCGTCGAGCATGCGCGCACGATCCTGCGTTCGGACGCGAAAATGCTGACGCTCGGCGGCGATCACTACATTACGTATCCGCTGCTGATCGCGCATGCGGAGAAGTACGGCAAGCCGCTTTCGCTGATCCATTTCGACGCTCACTGCGATACCTGGGCCGACGATAGCCCGGACAGCCTGAATCACGGTTCGATGTTCTACAAGGCGGTGAAAGACGGCTTGATCGATCCGAAGACTTCGGTGCAGGTCGGCATTCGCACGTGGAACGACGACTTCATGGGGATCAACATCCTCGACGCCGCCTGGGTCCATGAACATGGCACGCGAGCAGCGGTGGAGCGGATCACGTCGATTGTCGGCGAGCGGCCGGCGTATCTGACCTTCGATATCGACTGTCTCGATCCGGCGTTCGCGCCGGGCACGGGTACGCCGGTGGCGGGCGGTTTGTCGTCGGCACAGGGTCTGGCCATCGTGCGCGGACTGGGTGCGTTGAACCTGGTGGGCGCGGATGTGGTGGAGGTGGCGCCCGCTTATGACCAGAGCGAGATCACGGCGATTGCCGCCGCGCATATCGCGTGCGATCTGTTGTGTCTTTGGCGGCAGAAGAAGGTCGCTGCACGCTAGGCGCATTCAATCGTCTTGAAGCGCAAGCGGCGCAATGCAGGCGTTAGCCCATCGACGACGATCGATCGGGCTGACGCCGGCCTTCGCGCAAGCCAAGTGTGTAGACAACGAGCGCGCCGCTCATGATCGCCAGTTGCCACAGCAGCATATCGCTACCGCGTGCTTTCATCGCGAACCCGGCAATGAGCGGCCCCACGATCGAACTCGCGGTGAAGGTGAGCGACACCAGCCGCATGTTGCGCGTGAGCGCGGCCTTGTCGCTGCACGCCGCCGCGACCATGCCGAGTGTGATGTACGCGCTGTTCATGCCGCCGAGCAGCAAAGCGCTCGCGCCGGCAAGCCATGAGGCGGGCGCGGCGAGCGCGAAACCGCAGATCGCCAGCGTGCTGAGCGCGGCGCAGACAATCACCGTGGCCGCCAGGCCCGCGCGATCCGCAAACCAGCCGACCGGAAATTGCAGCACCATGCCGCCGACACCGAATAGCGTGAGTAGCGTGGCGGTCTGTGTGGTGTTGAGGCCGTGGGCGTCGGCAAAGAGCGGGAAGAGGCCATAGAGCGCGCCATCGCCGATGCCGCCTGCCGCGACGACCACCATGCCGAGGCTGACCATCGGACCGATAGGGAGGCTTTTCGCGGCGCTGTCTGTTCGCGCAGGCCGTGCTGGTTTGACAGCAGAGGGCTTGTCGTCCGACGCGGTCAGCCACAGGGGAAGGGCTGCCGCAAACGTGAAGGCCGCGCCGGCCGCGAACGTAATGCGTCCGTCGACTGCGCACCATACCGCCAGGGCGGGGCCGATGACGCCGGCGCTGGCAATCAGCGCTTCGTGCACGCCCACTACACGTCCGCTCGATTCGGCCGGCACAAGCCGATAGAGCCACGTTTCATTGGCGATCCAGCGCAACCCGATGCCGAGCCCGGTCAACAGACCGGGCACGAGCCACAATGGCCACCACAGCGCGTTCATCGTTGCGAACGCAAGTACCGTGGCGGCGAGACCGAGCGATACCGTGCGCTTCGCACCGATCCGCTCCATCAGCCACGGCGCGATCAACAAGCCGATCAGCATGCCGGTCCATTGCGAAGCGGAGAAGAGGCCGGCGCGCGGTGCGTCGAGGCCACGCTGCGCGAGCCACACCGGCAGCACCATGAAGCCGATGCCGAACTGGCCGATCTGCGAGAGCGCCGAGACCGTGGTCAGCGCGGCGATTGCCGGCCAGCGCACCGGCGCGACGGTATTCATGTGCCGCTCCGCGCAGGCATGGGCAGACCCTGTTCGCGGCATTCGACCGGGCAGCCGGCTTTCAGGCAGGGGCCGTCGTCGCAAAGGCGGCACAGTTGCATGGCGTGCGCCGGATCGCGGGTCTCGCTCCAAAGGATCTTGATCAGCAGGCTTTCGAGCACCCCGCGTTCGCGCTCGTCGAGCTGTCCGACGATGCGCTGGAGCATCTGGTCGCGTGCCGTTTGGAGGCGTTTGGCTTCACGCTTGCCGGAAGCGGTCAAGGCAAGCGCGACGGAACGTTTATCCGTGCCGGATTTCTTTTCGATGAGACCGGCGTCCACCAGACCCGCAACGGCGCGGACCGCGGCCGGATGCGAAAGATCGACCGCCTCGCGTAATACTTCAATGGATGAATCGGGATATTGACCGACCGCGTTGAGCATGGCGCGGGCAGTGGGGCCCGCGAGCGCGGCCACGGTAGGCTGCGCGTTCATCTCGTCCATGACCAGCAGGGCGAGCACGCCAAGCAGGTTTTCTGTGCGCTGCGTCATAGCGATACCTCAATGTGTGCAACGTGCATATATGCATAGTGCACACATTGAAGATGATGCGCAAGCGGTTTTTTATCGCCGGCTCATTATGCTCGGGCGGGCGGGGTTCAAGCGCCTGCCGTCACTTCGCCAATCGCGCCCGTACGGTGTATTCGCCTTCGTTGCCCTCGTCTTCCGCCATATGGGCCATAGCCGTCTCGAAGTCGGGCGGCAGCGGCTCGACCGGATAACCACGTTTTTCCCACGCGTCGAGGCCGCCCTTGAGCGCGCGGACGTGATGGATATTCTTGCGATGCAGTTGATTGACGATCCGCTTGGCCGTCGCTTCGTTAGGACAGACGCAGTAGACGACAATCGGCCGCTTCAGCAAGTCGGGATGCAGCGGCTCGGGCGAATCGAGATCCAGCAACTGCGCGCCCGCAATCCGGTGCGATTCTTTCGCGCGGATGCTGTGCGGCCGGGCATCGAGGATCAACGGCGGCTCATTGGACTTCATCAGTTCGTCGAGCTGGTCCGGCGAGATACGGATATGCGCGAGCCAGCGGCGAAACTGCCACCGGCGCACATAGCGATAGACGAGCACGGCAAGGAAGATCGCTGCGAACGCGTCGAAAATCGTGCCGCCGTGATTGCGCACGAGCAGAACGAGCTGCACGATCTGATCGTCAAGCGCGGCGCCGCCGATCACCCATACGCTGGCCCACAGCATCGCGCCGACAAAATCCCACAGCAGAAACACGCCGACGTTGATTGGCGTGGTGCCGAGCAGCGGCGCCGAGATCAAGCCGAGCCCCGGCAGGAATTTGGCGACGGTCAGAATCGGTGCGCCGTACCGTTCATAGGTATTGCGTGCGACACGGACGGTGGTGTCGAGCGAGAGTGAGAAGCGCACTAGCTGATTCAGCAAGCGGCGGCCGTAGGTTCGTCCGGTGAAGAACCAAAGCGAGTCGGCCAGCAGCGTGGCGCAGACGGCGGCTCCAATGACGCTGGCATAAGTGGTCTGGCCCATGGCGGCCATGGTGCCGCCGAGGATCAGCATCGGCGCCGCCGGAATCGGTAAGCCGAGTTGCGTGACGAGCACGCTCATGAACACGGCCCACACGCCCAGAGAGGGTGGAATAGCAACCGGAAAATGCCACACAACCACGCTCCTCTTGATGCGATGAAGGGATTTGGAACAGCCCGTGCCTGGCAGGTGTGCGTCGCGAGCATGTTATGCAGGGCCGGTTCCTGCCGGACAGCGGCCGGCTGCATGGCTCGTTCAACTGGCCGGCGGCACGAACGCAGCAGCACGAACTTCGGATTTAAGCACAGGTTGGTGACATGGCGCTGCGGGGCGGGCTGAGTACCTGAAAAAATGCAAGGGCATGGAGCGATTGACCGTGCTGCGGTGCCCCTGTGCAGCCTGTCCCTGTCGCTGCCCAGCGCGGAGCAAAAGGCCAGATTGACCGGGACGGCAGCGAGCCGAAGTTCGTTACAATCGTCGTGCACATACAGATACAACGGAGACACAACATGGCAAACCTTCAGCCGATCAGCCGCTATCCCGTGCCTGAGCCTGGCGCGTGGCCGGACGACATCCGCGCCCGGATCCTCGAAGTGCAGGAGAAAGCCGGTTTTGTCCCGAACGTATTCCTGACGCTGGCGCACCGGCCGGATGAATTCCGTGCGTTTTTTGCGTACCACGACGCGTTGATGCTGAAAGAGGGTGGCCTCACCAAAGGCGAGCGCGAGATGATCGTCGTCGCCACGAGCGCGGTGAATCAGTGTCTGTATTGCGTGGTCGCGCACGGCGCGATTCTGCGCATCTACGAAAAGGCGCCCTTGCTTGCGGATCAGGTGGCCGTCAACCATCGCAAGGCGGATATCACGGCGCGTCAGAAGGCGATGCTCGATTTTGCGCTGAAGGTCTGCCGCGAATCCGGCACGGTCGACGATGCCGATTTTCAGACGCTGCGTAAGCACGGCTTTTCGGATGAAGACGTGTGGGATATCGCGGCCATCACCGCATTTTTCGGTTTGTCGAACCGGATGGCCAACGTCATTTCAATGCGGCCGAACGACGAGTTCTATCTGATGGGCCGTGTGCCGAAAGCGGCGGCGGACGCGCCGCGAAAATAGCATCGGAGCAGCGAGTAGCGGGCTCGCGGCGCGCGCGGATACATGCTCTCGCAGGCTCGCTCTCACCCGAACCCTCACGCAGCCGCCGGCTCGGACCGGATTGTGGGCGTGCTGACGGCCTTGTCGTCGATCGGGAAGTGCAGCATCGCGGCAACGAGTCCGGCGACGACCGTCGCTTCCCACAGCAGCGAATACGATCCGGTCAGATCGAACACCAGGCCGCCTAGCCATGCGCCCAGAAACGAGCCGATCTGGTGGCTCAGAAAGCAGACGCCAAAGAGGCTGCCGAGGTGCCGTATGCCGAACACTTTCGCCACGAGTCCGCTCGTCAGCGGCACGGTCCCGAGCCAGGTTAGTCCCATCACCGCCGCGAAAATCACGACCGAAGCGGAGGTCTTCGGCAGCAGAAAGAAGGCGCCGATCGTCACGCTCCGGATGAGGTAAAGCCAGCCGAGCACGTGGTGCTGGCGGAACCGGCCGCCCAGCCATCCGCATCCCCAACTGCCCGCCATGTTGAACAGGCCGATCAGCGCGAGCGCGGTGGCGCCCAGCCCGATAGGCATATGGCAGAGCGTCAGATATTCAGGAAGATGGGTGGCGATGAACGCGAGCTGAAATCCACAGGTGAAGAAGCCGAGCGTCAGGAGTCGATATCCCCGATGCCGGATCGCCTGAGCGAACACCTTGCGAAGCGGCGCAGCGGGCGGCTCCTGAACCTGAATGCCGACATTCGCGCGCCGGTCGAGCACCATGCCGAGCGGCGCGATCAGCAGCATCAGGAAGGCCAGCACGAAGAGCGAGGTGGCGATGCCTGAGCTGAGCCGAATGCTCTGCACGAGCGGGATCATTAGGACCTGTCCTGCCGAGCCGCCTGCGCTGACGAGACCCATCGCCATGCTGCGTTTTTCCGGAGACGCGATGCGGCCGACTGCCGGCAACACCACGCCGAATGTCGTGCAACTTACGCCGATGCCGACCAGCAAACCCATGCCGACGATCAGCAGCGGACCCGACGGCGCGACCGCCGCAACGCCCAGGCCCGCGGCAAACGTCGTCGCGCCGAACGCGACCACCGGCGCCGAGCCATAGCGGTCCGCTGCCGCGCCCGCGAACGGTTGCGCGAAACCCCACACCAGGTTGTGCAGCGCGATGGCGAATGCGATCAGCGTGACGGGCAGGCCGCGGTCGAACGAGAACGGTCCGATGAAGAGACCGAAAGTCTGCCGGATGCCCATGGCGGCGCTCAGAATCAGCGCGCCGGCGATGATCACGAGCGTCGTTTGACTCAAGGGGATGGCGAGGCGTTTGCTATTTGTCGTGGACATGGTTTCTGATCTCCTTGGACACCATGGTCGCAGCGAGCGTCAGAAGCGGCAAAAGAAAAGATTTTGACGACGGGTGAGTGCGGCTCACCTGTCCAGACGGGGGCGTGCAGCGTTTAGTGGTTGGCGCGGCGCGATTCCGCATCGGCAGCATCGGATGGATTGGCGAACGGTTCAGCTTCGCTCAGCAGCCACCGTTTGAAGTCGGCGAGTTCCGGGCGAGTCTCCGCGCTATCCGTGTTTTGCGCGCTCACCAGCCAATACGCCGTGGAGGATGCGATCGTCTGTGGACTGGCCTCGACGAGTGCACCGCTTGCGAGATCGCGGTCGACCAGCGGCCGTCTGCCGAGCGCGACGCCGAGGCCCATGCTCGCGGCTTCAAAAGCGAGCTGGATCGTGTCGACGCGCAAGCCGTCGTTCAGGTCGATGCCGTCGATGGCGCCCCCGTCGATGGCGACCCCGTCGAACCACGCCTGCCAGTCTTCGCTCGCCGAGTTCACGTGAATGAACGTCGCGTGACGCAGATCGATGTTGCCATGCGCGTCGCGCAGCTTATGCACGTACGCGGGGCTGCACACCGGCACCAGGCGTTCGCCGAACAGACGCGTCCACGCGGTCCCCGCGACCGGGGCGCGGCTCAGGCGAATGGCGAAATCGAAACCGTCGACGGGAAAGCCGACCTGACGGTGCGAGGTATCGACGGTGACGTTCGCAGCCGGCCAGCGTGCGCGAAAGGCGGCGAGGCGCGGCAACAACCACCGCGAGGCGAGCGTAGGCGCGCAACTCAGCGCAATTGGGCGATTCGCACGGTGGTTCGGCAGGCGTTGTGTGCCGATCGCGATCAGCGAAAACGCTTCGGATACGTACGACAGATAGTCGGCGCCCGCCGTCGTCAGCGAAATTCCGCGCGGCTCGCGCACGAACAGTTCGACGCCCAGCGATTGTTCGAGGCCGACGATACCGTGGCTAATCGCACTCGGCGTGACGTTCAGTTCCGCGGCGGCGAGCTTGAAACTCTGATGCCTGCCGGCCGCTTCGAAAAAACGGAGCGCGGGCAGCGGGGGCAGACGAAGCGGCATGGGGCATCCTCAAAGGCGGCGCGGCGGGCGCCGTGACGGTGCAAAAGTGCGCCGGCGCGCGCATGCTGTTTCGGGAAAGGATACCTTGCAATGAGGTTTCGATTGCCGCTGCGTAGGCGGCGCAAAATAATTCGCTGACGTTGTCGATTCGCCGCCACGCCGTTCGTCGTGGCTATATAAGGGCAAAACATGCGCTCGCGGCAGCGTCGCGTCATGCCGTGCCGTGGCTATCGCGCCCTTAATCCTTGTTACCGCAACAGGAGGTGGCTGATGAATGACGTAGACCCATCTGCACAAGCCTTGAAACCGGCCCGGCTGCTGGCCGAATCGCCCGCCCGCTTTCCGGGTGAGAGCGCCGAATATCGCAGCGCGCGCAACGACTTGCTGGCCGAGGAAATCGAATTGCGCCGTCATATCGAACGCGTTGCCGCGCAGCGCCGCGCGCTGCCGCCCGGCGGTATCGTGCCGCAGGACTATCTCTTCGAGGGCGAAGCGGGCCCGGTGACGCTTTCCGAAATGTTCGGCGCGCATGACACGCTCGTGACCTACAACTGGATGTTCGGTCCGCAGCGCGAGCGCCCCTGTTCGATGTGCACCTCGCTCCTGAGCGCTTACGACGGCGAAATGCCCGACATATTGCAACGCGTGGCCTTTGCGGTGATCGGCCGCTCGCCGATCGACAAGCTGGCGGCCTTCAAGAAAGAGCGCGGCTGGCGGCATCTGCGGCTGTATTCGTCGGGCGGCAACACGTTCAACCGCGACTACGCCGCTGAAGTTCCGGATGGCGGCGACAATCCCGCCTTCAACGTGTTCACGCGTTCAGGCGGTACGGTGCGGCACTTCTGGGCCGAGGAGATGGGGCCGTCGACAGCGGACCCGGGTCAGGATCCACGCGGCGCTCCCGATGTGATGCCGATCTGGACCGTGCTCGACATGACACCCGGCGGCCGCGGCAGCGACTGGTATCCGGAGTTGGAGTACGACACTGTGCCGCGTTAGCCGTGCGGTTTCATGCAGGTGTGCGGTGGGCCGGCAGGGCTGATTCGCACGAGGCAGGGGATGAGGCTACGTCTCGACGACGTCACTCTGCCCGAGCATGGTCTGCAAATAGGCCGGGACGGCGCTTGCCCGCATCGGCCTGCCGAACAGATAGCCCTGTAGCGCCCGAGCGCCCAGCGCCTTGACGACGTCGGCTTGCGACGACGTCTCGAGTCCTTCGACGATGCATTCGAGTCCGAGGTTTCTGCACAGATCGAGCACCGACTTGACGATCTTCTTCGACGCGCTATTGGAATCCACGTCGGTCATGAAGCTGCGGTCGATCTTGATCGTATCGAAGGGCAGACGATGCACGTAGCTGAGGCTCGAATAACCGGTGCCGAAATCGTCGAGCGAAACACGGCAGCCGGCTTGCTTGATCATCGTGAGAGAGCAGTGAGCCTGCTCGAAATCGCGCGTGACCGCGGTTTCCGTGATCTCGAAGTTGACGTGATGCGCGGGCACGCCGCTGGCCAGCACGATATCGACCAGCCGGCGAGCGCGCGGCGAAGTCGAAATATCGATCGCGGAGAGATTGAACGACAGATAGAGATCGGCCGGCCAGCGCGATGCTTCATCGAGTGCTTTGCGCAGCAGCACTTCAGTGACGCGCAGAATCAGGTCGGTACGCTCGGCAATCCGAATGAATTCCTCTGGCCTGACTGCGCCTAGCCGCGCGTTGTGCCATCGCCCGAGTGCCTCCATGCCGATGGTGCGTTGCGTGAGCACATCGTAGATCGGTTGAAACTCGAGGAACAGTTCGGACTCCAGGTCCGCATGGCGGAGTTCCTGGGCGACGAGACTCGAGCGCCGGATCCGCGTCTCGTGTTCCGTCGAGAAGATCACCGGCGTGCCACGGCGGCTTTCCTTGCCGACGTACAAGGCGGCGTCGGCGCGTTCGAAAACCTGCTGGACTGTCGTGCCCGCTTCAGGAAACGCAGCCCAGCCGATCGTTCCCGTCAGTTCGGCAACATTGCCGGCCACCCGATAGGGCTGGCCGAGCGCTTCGCAGATGCGCTCTCCCAACTCGACGAGCGTCTCGTTCGGCAGTTTGTGCTGGGCCAGCACGCCGAATTCGTCGCCGCCCAGGCGCGCGAAGAAGATGCCAGGTTCCGCGAGCGCCAGCAAACGCATGCCGACTTCCTGCAGCACGAGGTCGCCGCTCGCATGTCCGTAGATATCGTTGACCTGTTTGAAGCCGTCGAGATCGATCAAGCCGACATTGAAGCCGCCACCGGCGGCGGGCGTCTGTTCCGATAGCGCGCGCAACGAGGCAAAGAAGCTGCGCCGGTTGGGCAGGTCGGTCAGGCTGTCGATGCTTGCGAGCCTGAAGTTGTCGTCGCTGAGCTTTTGCGTTTTCTGCTGGCTCACCTCCAATTCGCGCTGCGCATGCACCACGCCGGCAAAGGTCCGGTAATACAGCTCGATGATGAAGGCGAGTGCGACGCCGACCAGCGTCATGTCGATGGCCATCGCGATGAAGACAGGCGAGCGCGTGGAGACCATGAACGTCGAAAAGATCAGGATGACGATCGATAGCAGAAGCAGGGCGGCCGCCCGCAGATGCATCAGGCAGAACACGCAGCCGACCAGGGTCGTCGCCATGTAAAACGCGACCTGGGCCTGCTCATAGGCGGAGCCGTAGGGAAACAGCAGGAGCGACCAGGTGCTGAAGGCGACGGCGAAGATGCCCGCGAGCCAGATCAGCTTGCGTAGTTCGGGCACGGCCTTGTCGTGCGTCAGAACCTGGTGCCGGACGCGCCACCAGCGCGCGCAACGGATGATGCACAGCGCGCAGAGCGCCCCGGGGAAGTAGATGGACAACCAGGCCGGCGCCGATCCCAGATGCGTGACGGCCACGGCCATCGTGTTGACGATCAGGATGAAATAAAGCAGCGGTATCTGGCGGCCGAATGCCTGGAGTTGCGAGCGCACGAGTTCCGGGTCGCCTTCCGCGACCGATAGCGCTTCCCTCAATCTGGCTAACCGAACCATTCCCGTCCCTGTAACGTTTGCGCCGCACACGCAGCTTTGTATATCGGCAACGTCGGTGAGACCTTGAGAGAATTCTCTGCGGAAAAAAATCGCGCGTGTTGCAAGAGCGGTAAATACACCCTGCGAGCGAGTCGCTGATGAGTCATTTGTGCCGCGTAAGCTGGTGCAAGGTTCGCTGTTTGCGGCAAGGAGACGTTGTATGACGTCTCTGTTTTACCGCAGTGCAGCCTGTTCCGCGAGCGGGCCGTACGTGATTTTTCGCGCTAGAGCACCGCGCCGACCCGCATCGCCCAGGCGATATTGCAGGTTGCCGCGCTCGCGCAAGGCCATGCGGCGAGCGCCACGCATGTTGCAATATGGCGAATTTTCATTGTTTTATTCTTCCCGGATTTTTATTGCTAGGCGTAGCGCGGTGCTGAATCGTCAATTTTTGCGATCCCTCATAACATCGTAAAAAAGCATGACGGCTGCCGATTTGCCGCCGCTAAATCACTGAAATTGCAACGGATTGTGATACGCCGAAGAGAGCCGTCAAGCGGGAGAAATGCGTAAGCGCGCGATTCTTATAGCACTTTGGGACAAAAAAACGTCAAATTGCCGCTGGGCGGGCGATACAAGGCTTACATCCAAGGTTTGCGCGAATGCGCGCCTATGCGTTAGTGTGTCGGTCCCGGCGCAACAGATGTGGCGCCGGTTCCATGATTACCATACGGGAAGTGCTATGAACAAACAGGAACTGATTGATGCAGTCGCCGCAGCGACGGGCGAAAGCAAAGCGGCCACCGGCCAAACCATCGACGCTATCGTCGAAGCGGTGACCAAAGCCGTGGTGGGTGGTGATACGGTGCAACTGGTCGGTTTCGGTTCTTTCTCGACCGGCGCGCGCGCAGCACGCGTGGGTCGCAATCCGTCGACCGGTGCAGAGATCCAGATCGCCGCAGCCAAGACGGTGAAGTTCACCGCCGGCAAGGCATTCAAGGAAGCCGTCAACGCGTCGTAATGCAACGCGCCTCGCGCTGGAGCATCCACGTGCGCTGTTTTAGTGCGCGGTGCCCGATGCATCGGGCGTGAGGAAACACGCGCTGCCCAACACCGGTGAAGGTGTTCTATCGGTGGTTGGTGCGGCGCGTGTGGTGCTTATGATGCTGTTTTGCTTCAGATTTGCGTCGTGCACGCTCGCGTTCCAGCTTTTAGTGATGTCATCGTGATGTTCATCGAACGGTGACTGGATGCGCGAGATCGTGCAGGCCGCATCGGCGGGTTTCAGCCCGCGCGTCGTTTCCGGGTCGCTTCGGCCAGCGTCTCGAGCGCCGGTTCGGTTTGCGCCCAGCTTACGCAGGCGTCCGTAATCGATACGCCGTAACGCAGCGGCACACCGGTCTTCAGATCCTGACGACCTTCCTCCAGATGACTTTCGAGCATGACGCCGAGAATACGGCGCTCGCGCTGCGAGAGTTGTTGCGCCAGATCCTGCACCACCTCCAGCTGACGCAAATGCGATTTGCCTGAGTTCGCATGTGAGCAGTCGATCATGACCTGCTCGCGCAGGCCTGCCGACTTGAGCACTGCGCAGGTTGCGTCGACGGACGCGCTGTCGTAATTCGGACCCTTCTTGCCGCCGCGCAAGATCACGTGCGCGTCGTCATTGCCACGCGTCTCGAAGATCGCCGCCATACCCATCTTGGTCATACCCATGAACGCATGGCTTGCGTGCGCCGCGACGATAGCGTCCGCGGCGATCTGCACGCCGCCGTCCGTACCGTTCTTGAAGCCGATCGGGCAACTCAGTCCGGACGCAAGCTGCCGATGACTCTGGCTCTCCGTCGTGCGCGCGCCGATCGCCCCCCACGCGACCAGATCCGCGATGTATTGCGGGCTGAGCAAGTCGAGAAATTCGGTGGCCGTGGGCAAGCCGAGACCGTTGATGTCGAGCAGCAGTTGCCGTGCGAGACGTAAGCCCTCGTTGATGCGGAAGCTGCCATCGAGACGCGGGTCGTTGATATAGCCTTTCCAGCCTACCGTTGTGCGCGGCTTCTCGAAGTACACCCGCATGACGATCAGCAGATCGTCCTTGTAGGTCTGCGCCGCGACCTTGAGCTTGCGGGCGTATTCGATGGCCTGGTCGTGGTCGTGAATCGAACATGGGCCGACGATCAGCACGAGCCGGTCGTCACGGCCGTGCAGAATATCGGCGATTTCCGCGCGGGTTTTCTCGACGAGCGTCTGCACCGACGGCGGCACAGGCAATTCGTCCTGCAGCAGGGCGGGGGAAATCAGCGGACGTACTGCGCCGATACGAACGTCGTCGATGCGCGTGGTGTCCTGGGTGGCGTCGGCCGAGCCGACTTCCTGATCGTGCAAAGGATTGTCGATGGCGCTCAAAATAGTCTCCCGGACCTTGGATGTTGGGGTGGCCTCACCGCTTGATGGGTGAGTGTCGATGCGTTGATTCGCTGCCGGGATTATGACACTCACGCGTGTGAGGCGGATGACGGTTATTCGAGGCGCTTGATCAGCGCCATGGCGGCGGCCGGATTGCGTTCCTTGAAGCCGCTGATGACGTAGAGATAGACGTCGCGCGCCGTGGTTTTTGCGGGGGCTGCGGCGGATGTTTCGAGGTCGTCCGGTGTCGTGCCTGTGGCGAGTTGGCGGGCGCGTTCGACCCAGGCGTCGAGGGCTTTGGTCGAATACCCTTTGGCTTCCTTGTCGCTGGTGCCCATGATGCGGGCGTAGACGAATGGCGCGGTGATGTCGGCGATTTGCGGGTAGTCGCTGTCGGCTGCCAGCACGATGGCGACTTTGTACTTTCTGGCTAGCGCGATGAATTCGGGGGTCTTGAAGGTGTCGTTACGGACTTCGATGGCGTGCCGTAGTTTTTGCCCTTCGATGCTGGCGGGCAGCAGTTTCAGGAAGGCTTCGAAGTCTTCCGGGTCGAACTTTTTGGTGGTCGCGAATTGCCAGTTGATCGGGCCTAGTTTTTGTTTTAGCAGTAGCACGCCGCTGGCGAAGAAACGTTCGATGGTTTCGTTGGCGTCCGCCAGGACTTTTCGGTTTGTTGCGTAGCGGGGGGCTTTTAGCGAGAAGACGAAATCTTCGGGGGTTTCCTGAAACCACTTTTCGTAGCTTGCGGGTTTTTGCAAGCCGTAGAAGGTGCCGTTGATTTCTATCGATGAGAGGTTTTGGCTCGCGTGTTCTAGCTCGCGGTTTTGTGTCAGGTCTGACGGGTAGAAGGTGCCTCGCCAGGGGGCATAGGTCCAGCCGCCTATGCCGATTCGGATTTTGCCGGGTTTCGGGGAGGGCATTATTTGAGCCTCTTGAATGGTGGCTTCGCCGGGAGAGGTAGGGTAGCGCATTTTTTGGTTTTTGCCTTCGCGGCGCTTTTTGTCTGTGTTCTGGTTTTTGTGCGTTTCCTTGTTCTGGCTTTCGTGCCTTTCCTTGAATTGTTAGTGGTCTATTAGCGTTGCCCCTGTGCGGGGCGGCACTTACTTCTCTTTGCCGCCGCAAAGAGAAGTAAGCAAGAGAAAGCGGCTAGAAGCCCCTGCTAAGTGGGCACCGTGGTCTGCTACGGGTAGTGGTGCGACTGGAATCCGTGTCCTTTCGCGTTCCACGTTAGTGACAAAGGACTCATCAGCTCCCACTCCGCACTGCGTGCGTCGCGGACGGGTCTGCAGGGGAAACCACCGGCTTCGGTTTTGGTTTGTGGGGCCGTCGGCTTCGCCTCGGCGACGCATCCCCGCACTCACGCGGGAACCCGCCCTCAAATGATATGGCGTTGCCCCGCAATCACGGTCACGGCGCACGGCGCACGGTGCCGGTGCCATTCCAATCACAATCGCAATCGCAATCGCAATCGCAATCGCAATCGCAGTGGCAGTGGCAGTGGCAGTGGCAGTGGCAGTGGCGATGGCGATGGCGATGGCGATGGCGGTGGTGGCGATGGTGGGGCAATGATGAGGGCACGGTTTGATGGCGAGACACGAGCGCCAAAACGTAGCGATCGGTTTTATGAACGGCTCTTCGGCGCGCGCAGCGCCGCCGGAAGTATGACTCCCTTGTCACTAACGCCGAATGTGAGAGAACACAGATTCCAGATGCACCACTACCCGTTGCGGGCTGCGGTGCCCGCTTAGCAGGGGCTTCTAGCCGCTTTCTCTTGCTTACTTCTCTTTGCGGCGGCAAAGAGAAGTAAGTGCCGCCCCGCACAGGGGCAACGCTAATAGACCACCAACAATGCAAGGAAAGGCCAAAGCCCTAAGAACACTGACAGCAAGCGTCGCGCAGACAAAAACCCAAAAACCAAAACCACTACCCGCCGCGAGGCGCCCGCATCGCCTCTTCAAACCTCCGGTTAGCCTCCCCAACTTCAGCCCTAAACTGCTGCAAAGCACTAACCTCCAAATCCGGCGGCATCAAAGCCGCCCACAACACATCGATTAACTGCCCCGCGGTAGCGTCAATATCAATATGCCGATTAGCCAGCGTAGCGTCCCACAGCACATGTTCCATCGGCCCAAACACCATCGACCGCAATAACCTCAACGGCATATCAGCCCGAATCTGCCCCGTCTCCTGGCCCTGCGCCAGCACCCGCATCAATGGCGCCGTATACCGCCGCTGCAATTCAGTCAGCGCCTCACTCAACTCATGATGCCGGGCCCGGCCCTCCGACAACACCAATGCACACAGGTCCGTGCCATTCACCAGCATCAACCGCAAATGCGTCCGCACAATAAAAGCAAACTGCTGCCGCACACTGCCGTCACGCGGCAACCCCGACTCGATCGCTTCAATGATCTCGTCGTACCAGTCGCCAATCACCCGCGCGCATAACTCGCGCTTGCCGCGGAAATAACTGAATACCGTCGCCTCGGAAATCCCCAGGCGCTGCGCAATCTCCGCCGTCGTCGCGCGCTCGTAGCCCTTCTCGGAGAACACGTCGCGCCCCGCCTGCAAGATCTCCCTCACGCGCTGCTGAGACTTGCGCCCGGCCGGCTGGCGGCGCGAGGCAGGTAACTCAGCCTTCATGGCAACCGTCATATGAGTCCAGTTCAGATTTGTAAGGCCAATCGCCTCGGTGACACCCTTCCCATCACTGTATAGCGGCTCCAGACACATGCCAACCGGTTTCTGAGTGATACTCAAAAATACCACTTGACGCTTACGTAAATCTGGCGTGAAATGCGCCTTGAACGTTTCGCGCCTCGTGCGGGGCGGTAATGGCGGCCCATAAGGCCGCCGCCGTCCGCTGAGCCGCACTCAGACGGGCCGGTGCCTACCCAGGCAACCCGGTCCGCCAACGAACTCTGGAGACACTGCAATGAGCAACCTGCCCGGTTTGCAATTCCCGCTCGGCGAAGAAATCGAAATGCTGCGCGACAGCATCGCCGGATTCGCTGCCAAAGAAATCGCCCCGCGTGCCGCGGAAATCGATCGCACGGATCAGTTCCCCATGGACCTGTGGCGAAAATTCGGCGACCTGGGCGTGCTCGGCATGACGGTCTCGGAGGAGTACGGCGGCGCGAATATGGGCTACACGGCGCACATGATCGCGATGGAAGAAATCTCGCGCGCGTCGGCATCGGTGGGTCTCTCGTACGGCGCGCACTCGAATCTGTGCGTCAACCAGATTCATCGCAACGGCACGGCAGCGCAGAAGGAAAAATATCTGCCCAAGCTGGTCTCCGGCGAACACATCGGCGCTCTCGCCATGAGCGAACCGAACGCGGGTTCGGACGTCGTCAGCATGAAGCTGCGCGCGGAGAAGAAGGGCGATCACTATGTGCTGAACGGCACGAAAATGTGGATCACCAACGGCCCGGATTGCGACACGCTGGTGGTCTATGCCAAAACCGATCCCGAAGCGAATTCGCGGGGCATTACCGCGTTTATCGTCGAGAAGGGCATGAAGGGTTTCTCGGTCGCGCAAAAACTCGACAAGCTCGGCATGCGTGGTTCGCATACCGGCGAACTGGTGTTCCAGGACGTCGAAGTGCCGGAAGAAAATATCCTCGGCCAGTTGAACGGCGGCGCGAAGGTGCTGATGAGCGGCCTCGACTACGAACGCGCCGTTCTAGCTGGCGGCCCGACCGGCATCATGGTCGCAGTCATGGACGCAGTCGTGCCGTATATCCACGACCGCAAGCAATTCGGCCAGCCGATCGGCGAATTCCAACTGATTCAAGGCAAGGTCGCCGATCTGTACACCACGCTGCAAGCGTGCCGCGCGTATCTCTACGCAGTGGGCCGTCAACTCGATACGCTTGGCAAGGAACACGTGCGCCAGGTGCGTAAGGACTGCGCGGGCGTGATTCTCTACACCGCTGAAAAAGCGACGTGGATGGCCGGCGAGGCGATCCAGATTCTCGGCGGCAATGGCTATATCAACGAGTATCCGGTCGGCCGTCTGTGGCGCGATGCGAAGCTCTATGAAATCGGCGCGGGCACGAGCGAAATCCGCCGCATGCTGATCGGCCGCGAACTGTTCGCTGAAACGGCGTGAGTCGCAGCACTGCGCATCGCGCTGCTTGACGGGTTACGGCGGGATCCCGGCGCACTACAGCGCACGACCCGGCGCGTCACTGCAGCCTACGAAAAGCGGCGAAAAGGAGAAGCCACGCAATGCCGATCATCGAATCAAAACTGAATCCGCGCTCGGACGACTTCCGCACCAATGCGGCGGCGCTCGAAGCGCTGGTCGCCGATCTTCGCGCCAAGGTCGAGAAACTCGCGCTGGGCGGCGGGCAGGCGGCGCGCGACAAACACACGGGCCGCGGCAAGCTGCTGCCACGTGATCGCATTGAGAAACTGCTCGATCCGGGCACGCCGTTTCTCGAGTTCTCACAACTTGCGGCCTACGGCATGTATCACAACGATGCGCCGGGCGCGGGCGTCATCACGGGCATTGGCCGCATTGCGGGGCAGGAGTGCGTGATCGTCTGCAATGACGCAACGGTCAAAGGCGGCACCTACTATCCCGTCACCGTGAAAAAGCACGTACGGGCGCAGGAAATCGCTGCCGAAAATCATCTGCCGTGTGTCTACCTGGTCGACTCGGGCGGGGCGAATCTGCCGAACCAGGACGACGTGTTCCCCGATCGCGATCACTTCGGCCGCATCTTCTTCAACCAGGCAAATCTGTCCGCGGCAGGCATTCCGCAGATCGCCGTCGTGATGGGTTCGTGCACGGCAGGCGGCGCCTACGTGCCGGCCATGAGCGATGAATCGATCATCGTCAAGAATCAGGGGACGATTTTTCTGGGCGGCCCGCCGCTCGTCAAAGCCGCAACCGGCGAGGTGGTGAGCGCGGAAGACCTCGGCGGCGGCGACGTGCATACGCGTCTGTCGGGCGTGGTCGATCATCTCGCGCAGAACGATGCGCATGCGCTGGGCATTGCACGCAGTATCGTCGGCAATCTGAATCGCACGAAGCAGGTGCCGGTGGCGTTGCAGGAGCCGAAGCCGCCGCGCTATGACGTGAAGAGCATGTACGGGGTGATTCCCGTCGATACGCGCAAGCCCTTCGATATTCGCGAGGTGATCGCGCGTATCGTTGACGATTCCGCCTTCGACGAATTCAAGGCCCGTTACGGCACCACGCTCGTGTGCGGCTTTGCTCATATCTGGGGGCATCCGGTCGGCATCATCGCGAACAACGGCATTCTGTTTTCGGAGTCGGCGCTCAAGGGCGCGCACTTCATCGAACTGTGCTGCCAGCGCAAGATTCCGCTGGTGTTCCTGCAGAACATCACGGGCTTCATGGTGGGCCGCAAGTACGAAAACGAAGGCATCGCGCGCAACGGCGCGAAGATGGTGACGGCCGTGGCCACGGCGAAGGTGCCGAAGTTCACGGTGATCATCGGCGGTTCGTTCGGGGCGGGCAACTATGGCATGTGCGGCCGTGCGTATTCGCCGCGCTTCCTGTGGATGTGGCCGAACGCGCGCATCTCGGTGATGGGCGGCGAGCAGGCGGCCTCGGTGCTGGCTACGGTCAAGCGCGACGGCATCGAAGGCAAGGGCGGTTCGTGGAGCGCCGAAGAAGAAGAGGCGTTCAAACAACCGATCCGCGACCAATACGAGCATCAGGGCCACCCGTACTACGCCAGCGCCCGTCTGTGGGACGACGGCGTGATCGACCCGGCGCAAACGCGCGATGTGCTTGGCCTCGGCCTCTCGGCGACGATGAACGCACCGATCGAAGACACGCGTTTCGGCGTGTTCAGAATGTGACAGAGCGCAACGCGAAGGAGCTGTAAGATGCAATACGAAACGCTGAATGTCGCTTTCGCCGGCCAGGTCGCCACGGTCACGCTGAATCGGCCTGACGTGCGCAATGCGTTCAACGAAACGATGATCGCCGAAATCACCTCGGTTTTCACGGCCCTGAACGCGCGCGACGATGTGCGCGCGGTGGTGCTCGCCGCGAACGGCAAGGCATTCTGCGCGGGCGCCGACCTGAACTGGATGAAGAAGATGGCCGGCTACTCGGACGACGAGAACCGTGCCGACGCAATGCTGCTGGCAAACATGCTGTCGTCGATCTATCGCTGCAGCAAACCGGTGATCGCACGGGTGAACGGCGACGCCTACGCGGGCGGCATGGGCCTGATCTCGGCGTGCGATATCGTCGTTGCGGTGGAGAGCGCGCGTTTTTGCCTGTCGGAAGCGCGTCTCGGCCTGATCCCGGCGACCATCGCGCCGTACGTGATCCGCGCGCTGGGCGAGCAGGCGTCGCGCCGCTACTTCACGACCGCTGAGCAGTTCGATTGCGCGACCGCGTTTCGCCTCGGCCTGGTTAGCGAAGCAGTGAGCGCGGAACAACTCGACGCTACCGTGCAGCAGATCGCCGAGACGCTTTGCGCAAACGGTCCGCAAGCGGTGCGTGCCTGCAAGCAGCTCGTGCAGGATATCGCCGGCCGTGAGTTGAACGCGGCGCTGATCGAAGACACGGCGGCGCGCATTGCGCGCACGCGAGCCGGTGCGGAAGGCCGCGAAGGTGTCGCGTCGTTCCTCGAAAAACGCACGCCTTCCTGGCGCAACTGAAGCGCAAATAGGCAGACATTCAAGCAGACATTCCGAGGTGCTCGTCAGCCCTCATCAGAACAACAGCCCGAGCGGGACATTCACCGAGACACCTCATGTTCAACAAGATCCTGATTGCCAACCGAGGCGAGATTGCGTGCCGCGTCGCCGCGACCTGCAAGCGGCTCGGTATCGCGAGTGTGGCCGTGTATTCCGATGCGGACGCCAACGCAAAACACGTCGCCGCATGCGACGAGGCGGTCCATATCGGCGGATCGACCGCCGCGGAAAGCTATCTGCGGGTCGAGCGCATCATCGAAGCCGCGCGTGCGACCGGCGCACAGGCAGTGCATCCGGGCTACGGCTTCCTTTCGGAAAACGAAGACTTTGCGCATGCCTGCGAAGCGGCCGGCATCGTCTTCATCGGACCGCCGGTCGAAGCGATCGCCGCCATGGGCTCGAAGGCTGCCGCGAAGGCGCTGATGCATGCGGCCGCCGTGCCGTTGGTGCCGGGCTATCACGGCGACGATCAGGATCCTGAGTTGCTGCATCGCGAAGCCGATGCCATCGGTTATCCGGTCTTGCTGAAGGCGAGCGCGGGTGGCGGCGGCAAAGGCATGCGCGTGGTCGAGCGTACGGAAGACTTCGCGGCGGCATTGGCGTCGTGCAAACGCGAAGCGGCCAGCAGTTTCGGCAATGACCGCGTGCTGATCGAAAAGTATCTGACGCGGCCGCGTCACGTGGAAGTGCAGGTGTTCGCGGACCGTCACGGCGGCGCGGTGTATCTGTTCGACCGCGATTGCTCGGTGCAACGGCGTCACCAGAAGGTGCTGGAAGAAGCGCCGGCACCGGGCTTGTCGGCGGAAGTCAAACGCGAGATGGGCGAAGCGGCCGTGGCCGCCGCGCGCGCGGTGAATTACGTGGGCGCGGGCACGGTCGAGTTCATCATGACCAGCACGGGCGACTTCTACTTCATGGAGATGAACACGCGCCTGCAGGTCGAGCATCCGGTCACGGAAATGGTGACGGGGCAGGATCTGGTGGAATGGCAACTGCGCGTCGCCGCCGATGAACCGCTGCCGCTCTCGCAGGAGCAACTGAAAATCGACGGCCACGCGATCGAAGCGCGTATTTACGCCGAGCATCCAGCACGCGGCTTCCTGCCGTCGACGGGCACGCTCAAGCATTTGCGCATGCCTGAAGGCGTCGAGTTCACCCTCGGCGACCCGGACCGCAAAGCGCCGGTGCGCATCGACAGCGGCGTGCGCGAAGGCGACGCCATCACGCCGTTCTACGATCCGATGATTGCCAAGCTGATCGTCCACGGCGCGACGCGTGAAGAGGCGCTCGCGCGCATGAATCGTGCGCTGCGTGCCTGCGAAGTGGTCGGTCCGCACACCAACGTCGAGTTCCTGCAACGCATTGTCACGAGCGAACCGTTTGCGACGGGCGATCTCGATACGGGTTTGATCGAGCGTCATCACGATGCCTTGTTCGCGCCCGTGAAAAAGCCCTTCAAGGAAGCCCTGGCGCTCGCTTGCGCCGCGTTGTTGACGCGTGAAGGCGGCACGGCGCACGGCGCGTCGCCGTGGGATGCACTATCGCACTGGCGCCTGAACAGTGGCTACACCCAGACGCTCGGCTGGCGTGACGTCGAAAACGAAAGCGTTTTCACGGCCACGTTCGCTCGCGACGGCGCCACGCAAACGCTCGAACACGACGGTGTGCGAGAAGGCTTCACCTGGTCGGAAGGCACAGGTCAGCATGAATACCGCGCGACGATCGGCGACGCGCGGGTCACCGGGCGCGTTTTCATCGACGGCGATACGTTCCACGTGTTCTGCCTCGGCGAGGCGCTGGCGTTCGAGTGGCAGAACCTGCTCGCCCATGCCGCGGATGCTGAAGGCGGTGAAGGCCGCTTGACCGCGCCGATGCCGGGCAAGGTGATCGCCGTGCTGGTCGAACCGGGCACGGTGGTGGAGAAGGGCACGCCGCTGATCGTGATGGAAGCGATGAAGATGGAGCACACCATTGGTGCGCCGGCGTCAGGTACCGTAACGGAAGTGCTGTATGCGGTTGGCGATCAGGTCGCCGATGGCGCGCAGCTTCTGGTGCTGGACGTAGGCTAACGGTAACGGCCGTGCTTAAACGAGGCGCGCGTAGCCGGCGGCGCGCGCTTCGTTTTCGAGTTGCTCGATCCGTTCGTAGTCGGTGAGCGGCAACGCGGAAAAGCCCTTCAAGCGCAGGCGTTTGGCACGTTCGGGCTGGGCACGGTGCGCTTCGTTGAGTGCCTCCCGCAGCGTCTCGATCGTCGCGGACGGCACGTTGTTGGAGGCAATCAAAGGCAAGCCCGGCGATGCCGCCGTCAAGCCGATTTGCCGAACCTTTTGCGCCAGTTCCGGCAATTCATCGCAGACAAACGCGAACGTCACGCAGTCGATGGCGGCGACGTCCGCGCGATTGTCGACCACGGCCCGTAATGATCCGAGATGCGAGCCGGTGCGCAGAACCGCGCTGAAAAACGCGCCTTTGCCCGCAAGCGGCGCCACCGCGTGGCGAAACACATTCATGCCGCTGTTCGAATCGTCCTGATTGTAGGCGGCACGCGCGCCGCGGCACGCCGCGAGCGAATCGAACTGTGACTCCGCTCGCGTGACCAGTACGCTCGAATAATCCGCGCCCGCGCAGCCCGGCGCATCGAATTGCGGCGTGGCGATTACCTGAACCTGCTCGTTCAAGCCATGCACCAACGGATAGCCGCAGGTTTGCGAGAGCAGTACGTTAGGGCGCCGCCAGAAGCCATGCAATTCTTCGTCGGGCTCGACGATGCGGCAGGCCGGGCTCACCATGCGCAGGACGTCGTCCAGCCACTCGCGCCACACAGTGGCAAGCGCGGGCGTCACGTTGTACATCGGCAGGGCGGCGATCCAGGTCATGGACGCGATTCTGGCATATCTAGTGTCTGACCATTCGGAATTCGTCGAGCCCCAGCCGCACGGGCTCGGTCTGTTTGAACGGCCACTTGCACTCCACCACCTTCAATATTTCCAGTTGCGAGTCTTCGAACGCGACGAGCAAATCCGCGCGCCGCTTGCTCGCGGCCCCGCAATAGGTCATCAACGCCTCGGCGCTGACCTCGAAGACCTGTACCCGATCGTCATAACAGACGCGGAAGGCGACGGTTGCGCATTCCGTGACACAGGGCCTGAATCCTTCATCGACATATACCGACATGACAACCTCCCGCCGCACGCCTGAGTCATCAGGATGACTGGCCGTAAGCTTTCGGTATGTGGGAAAACCGGCATTTGCTGTGAAAATGCCGGGCCTCCGTTCCATCTTACTGGTCGGAAATAATTGTCGCTTGAGTGGCCGCATGCGTAGTCCGATTTTGCGCCAGGACGGCGGGCCCGTCATTCAGAGTTCCAGCGTCAGTCCGTCCGTTGCGGCCACGTCGTCGGAGACCGGCCGCCCCATGCAGATGAGGGCATGGCCTTCCTCGATGGAGGCGTCCGTGGGTTCTTCGTAGGCGACTCGCCCGTTCAACACGCGCGTGGAGCATGTGCCGCACATCCCGGAGCGGCAGCTCGACGGCGCGGCGATCCCGGATGCCTCGGCGAGGTCGAGAAGCGTGCCGTTCTTCGCCAGCCATTGAACCGTGCGCTGCGATCGCGCGAACGTCACGGGTATGCCTGCGTCAGCGCTTGCCGGAACGTTTGCGGGGCGCGAGCTTTGAGCGTTTTCCGCCACCGCCGGTGGGAGTGCCGGCGTGCATTTGACGGTTGCCGGTCCAAACGCCTCAAAGCGGATTCTGTTATCGGCGACGTTGAGCGCGCGCAATCCTTCATACAGTTCACGCATGAACGACTCGGGGCCGCACAGATAGAAGTCGTAGTCGTCGAAGGGCAGCGCGCGTTTGATTTCAGCTAGGCTCACGCGACCGGGCAAGGTGCCGGAAGACGTGTGGGTGGCTGGATCGGCGGCGCTGTCGAACAGGTGCATCGAGACCGTCGGATGGCACGACGCGAGTTCCTGCAGGTGCGCGCTGAACGGCCGGTCGCCGTCGCGTCGCGCGCCATGGAAAAAATACAGCGGCTTGGGCGGACTATTCGGCTCGCGCGCGGCAATCGCGTGATGCAACATCGTGATCATCGGTGTGATGCCGATGCCTGCCGAAATGAACACGGCAGGGCGCGGGCTGGCTGAGTCGTAGGTGAATGCGCCACGCGGTGCCATCGCTTCGACCTGCATGCCGGCGGCGAAGCGGTCATGCAGCCAGCTAGAGCCGACTCCGTCGCGCTTCACCGTGATCCGGTACTGCCGCCGGTTGCTCGCGTCGGACAGCGTATAGGTGCGCGTCAGCGGCTTGTCGAGGCCGTCGACCGGCACGCGGATCGGCAAGTATTGCCCAGGCTCGTACGCCGGCAACGGCGAGCCGTCCGCCGATTCAAAATAGAACGAGCGGATCATGGGCGTTTCTTCGTGCACGGCGGCGATCCTGAGCTTCTTCCACGGCGATTCGGGCGTTGAAGCGAGTGGCGAAGCAGACAGCGGAGCAGGCCGTGAAGCCGGCGTCACGAACTGCGGCGCATAGCCGACTTCCGACCAACGAAACGGTAACGCCTGGCGGCTACGCCGCACTTCGGTAATACGAAAACGCACCAACCGCTCGGCCAATGGAAACTTGGCCAGCTCCGGACCGTCCCACACGATCTCGGCAAGGGCCGCGACGTACAGCATGTCACCGCTCACGAAGTCTACGAAAAGCAGGCCGGCACGCGGGTCGTGGAGCAGATTGCCCAGTGTGTTGAAGAAGCGGTTACCGCTGAAATCGGGCGTTGTCAGCGTGGTCGCGTCGTCAACGCGCACGAAGCCCGGCATGCCGCCGCGATGCGAAACATCGGCGCCACGGGCCGGGCCCGCATCTTCACTGACGTTGGCGCTGGCGATAAAAAAAGTATCCGCGTTGGCCAGCAATGCGCGGTCCGCGTCGTTGAGTTGGGTCGATCTTTCAACGGGTGTCCGCGTGACGGTTTCGCCACGCGCAACGAAGGTCGGCGTACGGCTTTGAATATATTTCGCGCAGTTGCCGAAGCTTTGCATGACCTCGAGCGTAACCGTATCGCCATCTACCGACGACACCACGCCGTTGACGCGATTGCGCCGGCGGGTCTGCGCCTGCAGCCCCAGGCCACCGATCATCATGCCGGGCTGCCAGTACCCAGCCAGCGGATCGCCCGGCAAAACGCCACCGTCGATCCGCAAAGTACGCGGGGCAGGGGAGGATACAAAGCCCGCTTCCGCCGCGCGCAGGGTTGCCCATGGCTGGCCGTCTGCGTCGAGCCCGCCGAACACCATGAATGGCTGTTCGGCGTAAAACTGCCGATGCTGATCCGGCAAATAGCGACGGATGCCGCGACGGCCGATCGATTCCGCCTCTTTGTCCACTCCGGCATGTTGCTGTACGAGGAGTTCGGCGGCGTGAAACGGCGACTCGGCAGCGTCCCAACCGCGCGGCGCGCTGGAAGAATGCTGGGACATATCGGCCTCTGCCCGTTAGGGCGTACGCATTTCTCTGGTTAGGCGGCGAGCAGTCCAGCCTTCGTCGCAGGCATCGCGATGAAGCGTGGCAGCGCTTCGACACGGCGGAGCCACGCCCGGATATTCGGGTACGGCTCGAGCGAGACGCCGCCTTCCGGCGCATGGGCGATGTACGTATGGGCGGCGATGTCGGCGATGCTCACGTGGTCTCCCGCAGCGAAATTCTTGCCGGCAAGCTCCGCGTCGAGCACGTCGAACAGCTTGAGTGCGATCTTCTGCGCAGTGTCGAGATTGAGCGGCGCACCGAATACGGTGACCAGCCGGGCCGCGCACGGTCCGTAAGCGATTTGTCCGGCCGCGAGCGAGAGCCAGCGTTGCACGGTGGCGGCGCCGAGCGCGTCTTCCGGCACCCATGACGGATCGCCATAGCGTTTTGCCAGGTAGACGAGGATGGCGTTGGAATCGAACAGCACCGTCTCGCCGTCTTCGATCGTCGGCACCTGGCCGAACGGATTTAGCTTCAGGTATTCCGGACGACGATTGTCGCCGGCAGCCATGTTCAGCTCGATCACTTCAAAAGGCAGATCGAGTAACGTCAGGAACAACTTGACGCGGTGTCCGTGCCCGGAGAGGAGCGTGGTGTGCAGGCGGATCGGCTGGGCGGGTTTGGCGGCAGACATTAAAAGCTCCTGGGGCGGGGAAAGTCGATAACCGTCGACTGGAATGCAGTAAGCGTACTGGCTCGCGGCGCCGCGCAGAAGCCTGCTAAGCTAGAAAACATAATCAATCAAAGATGGACAATCGGCGAATGGCAGATCTAAAAGATGTCAATCTGAACCGCCTTGCGATTTTCGTTGCCGTGGTGGAAGCGGGTTCGTTTACCGCCGCCGCGGCGCGTCTCGGCCTGACGAAAACCATGGTCAGCACGCATCTGCAGCGGCTCGAGCGCGAAATCGGCGCGGGTCTGCTGGTCCGAACGACGCGGCGGCTCAGCGTGACCGAAAGCGGGCGTGCCTTCTACGAGGCAAGTTGCAAGATCTTGCAGGCGGCGGAGGAAGCGCTATCGGCTGTGTCCGGAGAATCGGCGCCATTGCGCGGCACGTTGCGCGTGAATGCGCCGATCGACTATGGGGCGTTGGTGGTGACGCCCGCGCTGGTGGAGATGCGCCGTATGTATCCGGAACTCGACATCGAACTGGTCTGCAACGACCACTATGTCGATCTGATCGCGGAAGGCATCGACGTGGCCATCCGTCTGGGGCAACTGGCCGACTCGGGCTACCGCGCCGTGAAGCTCGGTGGTTTCGTCAAATGGATCGTCGCGAGTCCGGAATTCATCGATACGTGGGGTAAGCCGAAGACGCCGGCTGCGCTCGCGCCCATGCCTCATGTCGCGCTGTCTGTCTTGCAGCATCCGCTGACGCTTGAGTTGCAGCGGGCGAAAGGCGCAAAACAAAGCGTGCGCTGCGAGAATGTTCTGCTGGTGAATACGGCCGATTCAGCCCGTGCGGCGACGCTCGCGGGCGGTGGCTTCGGATTGCTGACGGATTTTTCGATCGCTGACGACGTGGCGGCGGGCCGGCTGGTCCGCCTGCTGCCGGATTGGGCCGGCAAGCCCAAGGGCATCTACGCGGTGTTTCCGCCTACCCGTTATCCGACGGCAAAGGTACGCGCGTTGATCGACGTGATCAGGAGAAGGCTTGAGGCGCAGGTGGACGATTGACGCCTGGCAGGGCATGGACATGCGCAGAGTCTCAACGCCGTTTTCAGTCGTTATGCCTTAGCCTGCTAAGCATAGTTAAAACGCTCGCTTATCCATGCGATTCGGCGTTGTTACGATCGCGGTTTGATCGTATTGACCAGACCGGAATTTCGAGCCGTGACCTTTTCTATTTTTCGTTTGCTCGTGCGCGCGGCGTTGACTTCGCTGCTCGTCGTGAGTGCCGCTCACGCGCAGACCGCCACCAATTCTTCGGCCCCGGTGAAACTGCGGATCGGCTATCAGAAGTCTTCAACGCTCATCACAATCCTGAAAGCGCGCGGCTCGCTTGAGCAGGCGCTGGCGCCATTGGGCGTAAGCATTACCTGGAACGAGTTTGCCAGCGGCTTGCCGCTGACCGAAGCGCTCAACGCCGACGCGGTCGACTTTAGCGCCGATGTCGCCGATACAGTCCCGGTGTTCGCCCAGGCCGCTCATGCACGTTTCGTGTATGTCGCGCAGGAAGCGCCGTCGCCTGGCGCACAGGCCATCATCGTGAAGCGCGACGGGCCGCTGCATACGCTTGCCGACCTGAAAGGCCAGCGCATCGCAGTGACCAAGGCGGCAGGCAGCCACTATCTGTTGCTCGCCGCGCTCGCCAAAGCGGGCCTTGCACCTGCTGACGTACGCATCAGCTATCTGACGCCCGCCGATGGACGTGCCGCGTTCGAGCGCGGCAGCGTGGATGCCTGGATCACCTGGGATCCGTATGTCGCGTCGGTGGACAAAGCGCCGGACGTGCGCATCCTCGCCAACGGTGAAGGCCTCGCCTCGTATCAACGGTACTACCTCGCGTCCAGCAGCTTCGCCGCGGCTCACCCGGATGTGATCAGCATCGTGGTTGCACAGTTGACGTCGGCGGGGGGATGGGTCCGCAGCCATCCTGACGATGCGGCAAAGCTGCTCGCGCCGATCTGGGGCCTGGACGCAGCGACGATCGAGCGTGCGAATGGACGCCGCAGCTATGCCGTACGCGCTGTAGACGCGCAGAATTTCGGTGAGCAGCAAAAGATCGCCGATACCTTCTATCGAGCGGGGCTTCTGCCGGCGCCAGTCGATACGGCCACGGCGCCGCGCTGGAACTTCAGCACGAAGCGAGCCGAAACCGCGGCCGCTTCGACCACCACTCCGACCACAGCTTCTGGTGGATAAGCCCTGCAGCGAACAGGGGTTTGGGGCCGAACGCGGCCCGCAGCGCGTTAAAGCATCGGGTTTATCACTCCAGCAGATAACCGTATGGGATTTGCTTCGTTGTCGTCGCGCGTATGCACCGGTAAATTCGTCTGACTTCGCCTTTGCCGGCGTCCTTCGAACAGATTCGACGAAGAGCTTCCTGTGACGACTGCTATTACACCCACCGCCGCCAGCGCCGCTGGCCATGCCAATCAAGCCCGGCACATCGAAATTCGCGCGTTCGACGGCCCCGTCGGCGCTGAAGTTCTGGGTCTCGATCTCAGCGAGCCGCTGGGCCAGGAGGATTTCGCACGCATTCACCGCGCGCATCTGGATCATCACGTGCTGGTGTTTCGCGATCAACGCATTACGCCGGATCAGCAGATCGCTTTCAGCCGACGCTTCGGCCCGCTGCAGATTCACGTGCTGCATCAATTCCAGTTGCCGGGTTATCCGGAGGTGCTGGTCGTCTCGAACATCGTCGAGAACGGCCAGCCGATCGGTCTCGGCGACGCCGGTCATTACTGGCATTCCGATCTGTCGTACAAGGAGAAGCCGAGCCTCGGTTCGCTGCTGCATGCGCAGGAGCTGCCTTCGGAAGGCGGCGACACGCTGTTCGCCAACATGCACCTCGCGTGGGACACGTTGCCGGAGCACGTGCGCAGCGCAGTGGAAGGACGTTCGGCCGAGCACACGTATCTGGCGAAATACGCGGAATTGCAGAAGCGCAGCCCGTGGCGGCCGAATCTGTCGGCGGAGCAGATCGCACAGGTGAAACCGGTGGTGCAGCCGATCGTGCGCACGCATCCTGAGACCGGGCGGCGCGCGCTCTTCGTCAGCGAGCATTTCACGACCCGTGTGATCGGCTTGCCGGAAGACGAGAGCAAGGCGTTACTCGAAGAAATTTTCGCGCACAGTGTGCGCCCCAAGCATCTGTACCGGCATCAATGGTCCGAACACGACATGGTGTTCTGGGACAACCGCTCGCTGATGCATCTGGCGGCCGGCACGCCGGATCATCTGCGCCGCAAACTGTATCGCACGACGATTGAAGGCGACGTGCCGTTCTGACGGCAACGCCGCCCGCCATAACCATACCCACACGCTTACATGCAGACCGGAGTTCCGATGCTTGCCAGGTTTCGCCCGACCGATCTTCGGTCGTCTCTTTCCCGACGTTTGACCGCAACGCTGCTGACTTTATCGATGGGTGTCGCCAGTTTCGGCGCAGCCGTACCCGCGTACGCCGAAGGGCAGATCCGCATCGCCGAACAGTTCGGCATCGTCTATCTGCTGCTGAACGTGGCGCGCGACCAGCAATTTGTCGAGAAAGAAGGGCGCAAGCAGGGCCTCGATATCAAGGTTGACTGGGTGAAGCTCTCGGGCGGCTCCGCGGTCAACGACGCGCTGCTCTCCGGCGCGGTGGATGTCGCCGGTGCCGGCGTTGGCCCGTTGCTGACGATCTGGGACCGCACACATGGCAAGCAGAACGTGAAGGGCGTGGCGTCGCTCGGTAATCTGCCGTACTACCTCGTCAGCAACAATCCCAATGTGAAGACGATCGCCGACTTCACGGAGAAGGACCGCATCGCGCTGCCGGCGGTCAATGTGTCGGTGCAATCGCGCGTGCTGCAGTACGCGGCGGCGAAACGCTGGGGCGACAAGGATTACAACCGCCTCGACAAGTTCACGCAGGCGCTGCCGCATCCGGACGCGGCAGCGGCGATCATCGCGGGCGGAACAGAAATCACCGGACACTTCGGCAATCCGCCGTTTCAGGAGCAGGAACTCGCCGGCAATCCGAAGGCGCACATCGTGCTGAATTCGTACGACGTGCTGGGTGGTCCGAGCTCGGCAACCGTGCTGTACGCAACAGAAAAATTCCGCGACAACAATCCGAAGACCTATCGCGCATTCGTGGATGCGCTGGCGGATGCCGCACGCTTTATCTCGGCGAATCCCGACGCAGCAGCCGATATCTACATCCGGACGAACCAGTCGAAAATCGACCGCAATCTGCTGCTGAAGGTCATCAAGGACCCACAGGTGCAGTTCAAGGTCGCACCGCAGAACACGTTCGGACTTGCGCAGTTTATGTATCGCGTCGGCGTCATCAAAAACGAGCCCAAGTCATGGAAGGATTATTTCTTCGACGATCCGGCAACGGCGGCGGGAAGTTGAACGTGATTTTCTTCTCGAGTTTCGCCGGCGATTCATCGGCGCGTGTGGCCGGCTTACAGGGAGCGATCTGATGGTGGCCAATCCTACCTTGCTGTTTCCGAACGATGCTGAGCAAGCCGCTCCGGCGACTAGCGAAAGACTGCTCGCGGTCGAACACGTCAACCTCGAATACCGCACGCGTGAGCGGATCGTTCGCGCGACCCACGATGTGAGTTTCGATGTTTACGGCGGCGACCGCTTCGTTCTGCTCGGCCCCTCGGGTTGCGGCAAGTCGACGCTGCTCAAAGCCGTGGCCGGTTTCATTCAGCCGACGTCGGGCAGCATCTCGCTCGAAGGCGTTGCCGTGCGCGGCCCAGGCGCCGATCGTATTGTCGTGTTTCAGGAATTCGACCAGTTGCCGCCGTGGAAAACGGTTCTGCAGAACGTGGCTTTCCCGCTGCGGGTGGCGAAGAAGCTGTCACGTGCCGAAGCCAAAGAACGCGCACTGCATTATCTCGACAAGGTGGGGCTGGCTTCGTTTGCCAATGCCTATCCGCATACATTGTCGGGCGGGATGAAGCAGCGCGTCGCGATTGCCCGCGCGCTGGCGATGCAACCGCGTGTGCTGCTGATGGACGAACCGTTTGCAGCACTCGACGCGCTGACCCGCCGCAAGATGCAGGAGGAACTGCTGCGCCTGTGGGAAGAGGTGAACTTCACGCTGCTGTTCGTCACGCATTCAATCGAAGAGGCGTTGGTGGTCGGCAACCGGATTCTGTTGCTGTCGCCACATCCCGGCCGCGTGCGCGCCGAGCTGAACAGTCACCAGTATTCGCAGGATAGTTTCGGGCGCAGCGACTTTCAGCACAGTGTTGCGCGTATTCATCACCTGTTGTTCGAACAAACGGAGGCCGTTCAATGAGTACGCCCACCGTCCTGCTGCCGCCGGTTCGAGAAGAGTACGAGCGCTCGCTCGAACCGCTCGGTGAACTTGTTCTCGAAGCACCGCTGCCGCTCGGCAAGCGCCTCTTTGCGCAAGGCTGGTTGCGCAAGACGCTGATTGCGCTCGTGTTGATCGGGATATGGGAACTCGCCGCGCGTGCGGTCGACAACGATCTGCTGCTGCCGACTTTCGGCGCGACGTTCAGCGCCTTCGTGCAAGGTGTCTGGTCGGGCGAATTGCTGCAGAAAACGGCGGTGTCGATGTCCGTGCTGCTGCGCGGCTATCTGCTTGGCGCCGCACTCGCCTTTGGTCTGACCTCACTTGCGGTATCGACGCGCATAGGCCGCGATTTACTCTCGATGCTGACCGCGATGTTCAACCCGTTGCCTTCCATCGCGCTGTTGCCGCTCGCTTTGCTGTGGTTCGGCCTCGGCACCGGCAGCCTGCTGTTCGTGCTGGTGCATGCAGTGTTGTGGCCGCTCGCGCTCAACACGTACTCCGGTTTTCAATCGGTGCCGGCGACGCTGCGTATGACGGGGCGTAACTACGGCCTCACCGGCATACGCCATGTGCTGCTGATCCTGGTGCCGGCCGCATTGCCGTCGATTCTTGCCGGCTTGCGCGTGGGCTGGGCCTTTGCGTGGCGCACGCTGATCGCCGCCGAACTCGTATTCGGTGCGAGTTCCGGCAGCGGTGGGCTTGGGTGGTATATCTTTCAGAATCGCAACGAGTTGTATACGGATCGCGTTTTCGCCGGGCTGGCTGCGGTTATCGTGATTGGCCTGCTGATCGAGCATCTGGTGTTCGATACGCTCGAACGCGTGACCGTTCGGCGCTGGGGCGTGCAGCACTGACGGTCCGACGGCGCGACAATGAAGGTGTAGCGGCGCGCTTAAGTATGACGAAATGCGAAGCGCGCTGAAGTTGGCGAAACAACCGGTCGCTCTCGCCGCGATCGGCCCCGAACCAGATCGACAGGAGACCCCGTCATGGGAATGCGCCCAGATCCTACGTTCCACGCATCGCCGAAACTCGCCATGGATGCGCCAGCGGAAGACTTCGCTTATACGCTGCTGCTCAGCCCCGACTTCTCACAGCCCGATGCGCTCGCCGTTATCGACGTGAAGCCCGGATCGCCCACCTACAGCCAGGTGGTTCACACGGTGCCGGTGCCGAACAAAGGGGACGAATTTCACCACTTTGGATGGAATGCCTGCTCGTCGTCACTGTCGCCGCTGACCGGCCACGCCTTTCTCGAACGGCGCTATCTGATCATTCCGGGGATGCGCTCCTCGCGCATCTACATCGTGGACACCAAGCCCCATCCGACTCAGGCGAAAATCCACAAGATCATCGAACCCGAGGAAATCTTCCGCAAGACGGGCTACTCGCGTCCCCATACGGTTCATTGCGGACCTGAAGGCATCTACGTCAGCACGCTCGGCGGCGCGGGGAAGGATGGCACAGACGGGCCGCCGGGGATCTTTATCATGGACTGCGAGACTTTCGAGGTCCTTGGCCGCTGGGAAATCGACCGTGGGCCACAGGAGAAACACTACGATTTCTGGTGGAACCTCCCGCGCGACTACATGGTGTCAAGCGAGTGGGCGTTGCCGCCGCAATTCGAGAACGGCATCGTCCCCGAAGATCTTCTCTCGAACAAGTACGGGCACCGCATCCACTTCTGGGATTTGCGAGCGCGGCGCAATGTGCAGACGATCGACCTCGGCGCCAACCATCAGATGGCGCTCGAAGTGCGGCCCGCGCACGATCCCAGCCGCGAATACGGTTTCATCGGCGTGGTGGTGGATACGACGAACCTTGAAGGATCGATCTGGACCTGGTGGCGCGAAGATGGAAAGTTTCACATCGAGAAGACCGCGACGATTCCGCCGGAGCCAGCAGATCCGGAATTGCTTCCACCGTTGCTGCAGGGATTCGGCGCGGTGCCGCCGCTCGTTACCGATATCGATCTCTCCATCGACGACAAATTCCTCTACGTTGCCTGTTGGGGAACCGGCGAAATGCGCCAGTACGACGTGACGGAACCCCGCAAGCCGAAGCTCACGGGATCGGTGCACATCGGCGGGATCGTACGGCGCACGCCTCACCCGAACGGTCAGACCTTCGCGGGTGGTCCGCAGATGGTCGAGATCAGTCGTGACGGGAAGCGCGTCTACTGGACCAACTCGCTCTACTCGACGTGGGACGACCAGTTCTACCCGGCCGGTGTGCCGGCGGCACAGGTCATGGCGCGGGCTGAACCGGCTGGTGGCCTTGCACTCGCCGACGACTACTGGGTCGACTTTCCCGACGGATACCGGGCTCACCAGATCCGGCTCGAAGGCGGGGACTGCTCGACGGATTCGTTCTGCTACCCGTCGGTGGGGACTTGATTGGGAATGGCTGGCCGCAGACCGGCCTCTGGTTAGCCGTCGCGGCGAGCGGTCTCTATCACGGGCTTAACCCGGCGATGGGATGGCCGCTCGCTGTTTCGAGCGGGCTGATGGACAAACGTGCACGGGCGCTGTTCTCCGCACTCCTGTATCTCGCGGCGGGGCACGTGCTGGCCATGTTCGTGGTGATCGTGCCTTTCGCCATGCTTGCGATGCTGCTCACCTGGCAGCGCGAGATCCAGATCGGCGCGAGTGTACTGGTGATCGGCTTCGGTGTCTGCCTTCTGATCTGGCGGCGTCATCCGCGTGTACTTGCGCGTATCCCGCCGTCGCGGCTTGCGCTCTGGTCCTTCGCCGTTGCCATCGCGCATGGCGCTGGACTGATGCTGGTGCCGATCTACCTCGGCCTGTGCCGGTCCTACGACATGGATCGAGGGCATCAAGCGGCGCGCACCCTGATCGACGCCAATCTGGGCATGGCTTTGCTTGTCTCAGGTGTCCATGCTACCGCCATGATTGCGGTTGGCGGGCTGCTAGCCTGGTTGGTTTACCGCTACCTCGGGCTCAAGTTCGTGTCACGGAGCTGGTTCAACCTGGACGCAGTCTGGGCATCAAGCCTCATTCTGGTGGGTGCGCTTTCGTTGGTGTTCAATGCCGCGTTGCCTGGCGGCGAGGGCTGATAGGGGCGAAGGGGCTCGCATCGACCTTCGGCAGGTCACCCGATTCGTTCGCACAGGACGTCACCCTCGATCTCATTTGTTCCGCTCACGCAAAATAGTTTGTCCATAGCGGGTGTTTGCTCAGCGCGTGAATACACCTAGATTAGGCACCTATCGGAGCCACCGGCCCGGTGGGCAATAGAGCCCAATCTAATATTCGAGGTATTCCATGAGCACGTCGCAAAAGGTCGTAGTTGTTACTGGGGCATCGCAAGGCATCGGTGCCGAGACCGTCAAAGCATTCCGCAAGCTTGATTACCGCATCGTCGCAACGGCGCGCAGTATCGAGCCGTCCGAAGATCCTAACATCGTGACGGTAGCGGGTGACATCGCTGATCCGGCGACGGCGCGTCGCGTGATTGCCGAGGGCGTGGCGCGTTTCGGCCGCATCGACACGCTGGTCAACAACGCCGGTATCTTCATCGCCAAGCCCTTTACCAGCTATACGTCTGAAGACTACGCTGCGATGACAGGCGTGAATCTGAACGGTTTCTTCTACATCACGCAGTTGGCGATCGCCGAGATGGAGAAGAACAACAGCGGCCACGTGGTCAGCATCACGACGACCCTGGCCGAGCACGCCGTCGACGGTGTGCCGTCGGTGCTGGCTTCGCTGACGAAGGGCGGTCTGAACGCAGCCACTAAGTCACTCGCAATCGAATATGCGAAGCGCGGCATCCGTGCGAACGCGGTTTCGCCCGGCATCATCAAGTCGCCGATGCACGCCGCTGAAACGCACGGGGCGCTCGGCGCACTCCACCCGATGGGCCATATGGGCGAGATGAGCGACATCGTCAACGCGATCCTGTATCTGGACTCGGCGCCGTTCGTGACGGGCGAAATTCTGCACGTCGACGGCGGTCAGAGCGCCGGGCACTAAAGCAATACGAGGGCGCCAGGGAATGGATGCTCCATCTCGGTACGGATGCGGGTTTTCAGGCGTTCGATCTGATCGAATATCACGTCGAGACGATCACTCATGGCCAGTTTTCTGCGCTTGCCCGGTCCCATCGTAACGTGCCACCCTGGCGGCAAGTACCCGATTTCGCCCTGTGCTCTTTGCCTCATATAGAGCCTTGTCGGCCGCCAGTATCAGTTCCGTAGGCTCGCTCGCGCCTCGAATCGGGATCTGGGCGTCAACACCTGCGCTTATCGTGACAAAGCCAGTCGGGTTGCCCGAATGTTCAATTTCCAGACCACGAATAGCGCTCCGGATAGTGTCCGCGATTTCCACGGCGTGAAATACATCCGTATTCGGAAGAAGCACCGCAATTTCTTCTCCACCATAGCGGGCGGCAAGGTCTCCCGGACGCCGGGCCGTCAGGTCCCTGATGAGATGGCTGATCGTTCGCAGGCAGTTATCGCCCGCTGCATGCCCATAAATGTCGTTGTATTGCTTGAAACAATCGACATCGACCATGATCAGTGCAAGAGCGCTCGCGTGACGCGTGGCACGACTGAATTCGTTTTGCAATGCAACATCGAATTGACGGCGATTTGCGAGCCCCGTCAGGCCGTCCTGCATCGCAAGTCGTTCAAGGGTCCGATTGAGCGCTTCAAGTGAGGCGTGGGTCTTTGTCAGTTCCGCTTCGGCTGTCGTGCGCAATTCGATTTGCCGGATCAGATGCCAGCCGAACAAGCCCACAACAATTACAAGGCAAAGCACGCCAGAGGAATGCCAGATAGTGTCGCGCCACCACTCATGCAAGATCTCATCCTTGGACAATGCAGCTGCTACAAAGACCGGATAGTCCGGGAGGCGACGATAGTTGTTCAGCCGCGTGACACCATCCTGCGCCGACTTGATGAAAGCCGTTCCGGCCGGACCTCGCGTCGTGTAATAGTGGTACAGCTCGGTTCCCCGCATGTCTTTGCCGATCACTTTTACATCGAACGGTCGACGAATCAGCATCACCCCGCTATTCAGGACGAGGGCAACGGCGCCCGCGTTGCCAATCTGAAGGTTGTTGTAGAAGGCCTCAAAGAAACCAATATCGACAGTTGCCAACACAACGCCGCCGAAACTGCCATCCGGTTTATTGATTCTCCTTGAAACGGGAATAACCCATTTTCCACTCGATCTGCTTATTACCGGGACACCGATGTGCGGACCCGGATCAGCGTTGTGTCGATGAAAAATGAAATATTCGCGATCCGAGTTATTGAATCGATTGAGTGGCGTCGGCGTGGAATTGACGATCCAGATTCCGCTTTCGTCATAGACAAAAAGACCGGCAAGCTGAGGAAGCTCCTGTTGGTGCATCACCAGAACGTCGTGCAATCGTTGAAGAGCCGCCGGGCCGGTCCCATCGTGCTGCACGCGCTCAACGATGCCCAGCAACGCCGTGTCTGCTTCCTTAAACGTGTCGTCGGCCTGCCGAGCCATTGCCTGTGAGAGATTCGACGTGGCGACATCCATTTCAGCCAGCTGGACTGACCGGGCGCTCCAACTCCGCCAGCCATCGAGCACGACAAGAGACAGGCAGACGATCGCGACGAAAGCGATCGCCCGCCAGATAATGGACGGTCGATTCAGAATCAAACTAGTCTCCGAGGGCAGCTTGCACGCAGCTTTCGGCGGGGCATTTTCTGCAGGAAATACCACGATCATTGCGGGAGCATGCCGAGTATATCGGCACGCAGGCGCATTCCTTTATCCGGAGCCGCCCCAAAATCGGGAATGCTCTATCACCAGGTGTATTTCGCGTTGGCTAGCACGGTTCGCTCGTTGCCGAATGCGCAGACCGAGTACGATTGGCAGCCGCTGATGTAGTGACGGTCGAACAGGTTTGCCGCGTTCAGTGTGAAACGCCAGTTGCGCATCTGATAGTGGAGTGCCGCGTCGTACAGCGTATAGCTTGCGACCGTCAGCGAGTTGTCCGGCGCACCCGCGGACGCGCTCTGGTAGCGGATCCCACCGCCGATCCCGAAGCCGGCGAGCGCTCCTGTATGCCATGTCCAGTCGGTCCACAGCGACGCCATCTGGCGAGGGCGAGGAATGTCGACCGGCCAGTTGTTCAGCGAGGCGTCGTTTGCCTTCACGTTCTTCACGTCCTGATAGATGTACGACGCGATAATGGAGAGTTCGCGCGTCACGTTTCCGACCGCGCTCAGCTCGATACCGCGCGAACGCACCTCTCCGGTCTGCACGGAAGACGTTCCTGTCGGATCGAGGTTCGTCGGTGCCGGTGTCACGACGTTCGTCTGATTGATCTGATAGACGGCTGCGCTCAACATCAGGTTCTTGCGGGCCGGCTGCCAGCGTAGGCCCGCCTCGATCTGCCTGCCGCGCGTCGGCGCGGGCAATCCGCCGCCGAACATGTCCACGCCGATGACCGGATTGAACGATGTTGAATAGCCAATGTATGGCGACAGCCCGTAGTCGCCTTCGTACGTGAGGCCGACGCGACCGGAGAACGCGCTGACATCCTGGTTCGTCTGCGTGTGGGCCTCGTGGTCGTCGAGGCGCGTGTTGACCCAATCCTCGCGGCCGCCGAGCGTCAAGGTCCAGCGGTTCCATTTGACCTGGTCCTGCGCGTACACGCCGAACGTGTTCATCGTGGTGTACTGGTCCTGGCGGCCGAGCGACGTCGGGCCCGAGAAGATCGCGGTCGTGACCGGCGTGTAGACCGGGTTGTAAAGATTCAGCTCCGGCGCCGGCGCGAGCCACACGCTGTCGGTCGTCGTCTGCCGGTTGTACTGAAAGCCGAGCAGCACCCGGTGTTCGAGCGGCCCGGTACCAAAACGTGCCTGCGCGTTGTTGTCGATGTCGAAGCGGCTGTAGTTGGGCTGAAACAGCCCGGCGTAACGCGTGATATCGGTCGTGCTGCCTTCGGCAAGGCCACCGCCAAAAACCGATGCGTCGCTGAGCGACAAGTGCATCCAGCGCAGGTTCTGGCTTAACGTCCAGATGGAATCGAGGTCGTGCGAGAACTGGTAGCCGAGCGACCACTGCTTCTTGCGGTAGTCATTGAACGTCGGTTCTCCCGTGTAGACGTCATGCGACAACTGCCCATTCGGGTTTGGCAATACGGTGCCCTGCGCAGGAAGGAAGTTATGTGAAATATCATTCCAGTCTTGCAGGTAGGTCGCCGTGAGCGTCAGCGAAGTGCCGGAATCCGGTCGCCAGCGAAACGACGGCGCAAGCGCGACGCGCTGGTCCGCATTCGGTCCGGTCACCGCGTTGCCGTCGCGCGCGTCGCCAACGAAGCGATACGCGTACTTACCGTCGGCGTCGAGCCTGTCGCCGATGTCGAACATTATCTGCTTGCGCGCGTAGTTGCCGACCTGCACTTCCACCTCGCGCACGCGCTCGCCGTCGGCCCGCTTGCTTTGCACGTCGACGATCGCGCCCGGATCTCCTGCCCCATACAGAACCGACGTCGGCCCGCGTAGCACAGTGATGCTGTCGATCATGTACGGGTCGACGCGCCAACTCGCGATAGGTGTCGTATTCGGCGCTTGCAATCCGTCGATGAACAAGGTGGGAGTAAAGCCGCGCAGCACCGCATACAGGTCAGTACGGCTGTCGGATCCAAACGATGCGAAGCCTGGCACGTAGCGCAGTGCCTGGTTGAGATCGGTTGCGCCGGTCATCTCGATCTGCTGCGCAGTGACGACGTTGATCGTTTGCGGAACTTCAGTGATCGGTGTGTCGGTCTTCGTGCCGGTCGCGGTGCGTTTGCCGACGAGTCCGACTGACGCCGCGTTTGCCGCGTCTTTCACTTTGATCTCTGACAGCGTGACGTCGGGTTTCACATCGGCCTGTACTGCGACGCTTTTCGCCTGAGTATCGTTCGCTGGTTGTGTCACCTGCGCATGTGCATGGCCGGCTGCCGCTGCGCAAAACATCCCCTTCACTGTGACAGAGATCGCACGCTGCCTCGCGCCCGTTGTCCACACCATCTTCTGCTGCTCCGTTTTCTTGGCAGCCTGCTCGGCCGGCCCGTTTGTCAAAGAGCGACAGCCGTCCCGCCGCCGCCTCGTTTGTCTCCGGTGAGCGTCGCACGCTTCAGTGGCGTGTCTCTCTTCGTTGCATTGCGCACGAGTGTTTCGAGGATATCGGCCGAAAGTTGCACTAGCTTGAGAACAGCCAGGCTAAGTTAGCAGGCGCGTGAGGCGTCGTATGTTTCGTGCGGTGCGAGAGCAAGAACCTCGATGCTTGGGAAATCCAACGCTTCGAGGCAATGCCGCATGTCAGTCAGAAATGCGATGCAGGTGGGGTGAGCGGCGATCATGTTTTCTATCCATCGCTCTATGTCAGTCAGGCGTCCGTCCTTCGCAAGAACGGCCAGTTCCCGGCGATCGCTCTCTGGAGGAACGGCAACGGCGAACCCGTGTTTGCGTTGTGAACGAATAGGAGCAGAGCCGCCGGAAGAATGCTCTACGATGTTCGACGGCAGCGCATCCTCATCTGCCACAGATGGAACGATGAGTTCGAAGGTAAACGAGGTGCCGCGATGCGGCGCACTTGACACGCGCAAGTCGCCGCCCATGGTGTTGACAATGCGCTGCGCAATAATAAGGCCAAGCCCAGTGCTACCGTTCACAGCCTGTATCTGGCGAAAAGCGGTAAAGAGTTTCGACTGCGCTTCGATGTCGATGCCGATGCCGGTATCAGTGACCTCAAAACCCAAGTGCCATTGATCGTCCAGCAGGCGCGCGCTCACCGTCATCGTGACGAAGCCGTCGCGGGTGAACTTGGATGCGTTCGAGAGCAGATTGAGCAGTACCTGTTGCAAGCGGCGGCCGTCGATTGTCAGTCGACGGGGCAACGAGGTCAGTGCCTGATAGTTGAACTGGTTGTTCAACTGCGCGCAGAGTGCGAGCGCGTATTCGGCAATGTCATCGAGAAGTGCGGGCAGGTCGGTTGCGACCGGGGCGATATCCAACGGCTGCAACTCAGTTTTTGCGTACCCGACCAGTTCGTCGATCAGGCCGAGTTGATAGTTCACGCTGCGCTCGATTGCCTGGATAGGTTTCACCTGCTTCGAATCCGCCAGATCCCGCAACTGTCTGGCATAGCCCGTAATTGTAGCAAGCGGCGCACGGAGGTCATGACTCACGTAACCCAAGGTTTCGATCAGTTGCTGGTTTTTCTCCTCGGCGTAAAGCAATGCTTCGTTCAACTCCAATGTGCGCTGCGCAACCTGTTCGCGTAGTCTGTCGTGTTCGGTTCTTTGCCAGTCTGCGAGTTCGGTTCTTGCCGCGATTCGCTGCTTTCCGACGTGGTTTATCCACGCTGCAAGCACAATGAGGTTGGTGGCTAACCCAATAATTGCAACGACGGGGTTCGGGTGAATGTCGGACCTCAGCCAGGCGAGAGCTGTCGGCAAGGACCCGAGCGTTTCGAGCATGCGCAACGCAAAGCTGAACAGCGAGAAGATCATGACGAGCAGCATGATCCGCGCGGTGGGGGTCGACTGACGCGCGAGGTGTGCAGCGATAATCACCGTGAAGACGCCGAACAGCGCATTGACATACACGCCGACTTGCGCGAACACGAACAGATTGCCGAATGCGGCGCCTATTGCCGCAACGCACTCCAGAAACGCAAACCCGAACAGTATGTAGCGTGCTGGCAGGTTCGCCTTTTCGCTGTGAGAGATGCGCAGGATAAAGACGATGAAAAGCAGCACGGCAGTACATCCGAGCACCGTCACACTTCTCGCACTCCACTCGATTGCGAACGGCCACAGATATAGCTTCGTATAGCCGCGATCGGCAGCTTCGAACAGCGCTGTCATGGCACACAGTGCTGTGAGGACGAGAAACGAGACACTGCGGGAAAAATAGGCGATGAGCAGCGCGCACCACGCCAGTGCAAGTGTGCCGCCAATCAATCCGCCGTCCCAGAGCGCCGCGCGTTTCTCCAGCGCGTCGTATGCCGCTGCGGAATACAGCCTCGGTTCAAGCGTGAGTGCCGTATCGCTGGCTGCCCGGATGAGGAAAATGCGCTTCTCACCGGGAGCGAGCGTGAAATGCACCAACGAATAGCGGGATGAAAATGACTCGGATGCGGGTCGGACAGGATCGATGCCCTCACGCTCCCAGTGGCCACTGGACACCGTGTAAAAGTCCACTTTCTGAACGCGCGCGTCCTGGAACACGAGCACGAGCGGGGCGGCTGCTGAACTACGGTTGCCCACCACCACGCGGAGCCACCATGCCGAGCGGGTGAAACCTGGCTTCAGTCGATTCCCCTGCACCGGAAGGAAGCCTGGCGCGGCTCCCGCGGACAGTGTGAGTATGTCGTCCAATCTCATCTTGCCCGAGACGTCTTCGAATACCTCCACCTGGTCCAAGGTGGGAACCCGTTGTGTCTGTTTCCCGGTGGTGTCGAGACCGACGGCAAAAGAGTGAGTGGCCCACCAGCTCAGACATATGAACAGTAAGCGGAACCACCGAGCTGTAGTCATGATGTCGTCACTCTGCCTCGAGGGTGGGTTCCGCGGTATCAACCAGGTCCCGACTGCGATATTCCTCTCGATAGGTTGAGGGGGGCATGCGAAACCGCTCACGAAACGCCGTGGCGAAATTTGCAGCGCTGGAAAAGCCAATTTCTTCGGCGATGCTGGCAATACTCAATGACGTGCTACTCAACAGCTTTTGTGCAATCCGCAGGCGCTCGTCCCGGAGATACTCGAATACTGTCCGGCCCAGGTTGTCCCTGAACGCACGCGACAGTCGTTTTTCATTGGTTCCCACGAGGCGCGCGAGTTGCTCGACCGTTGGCGCATCGTTCAGCCTTTGCGACAAATGTCGAATGGCCGCGCGAACGATGACGCTGTTGCCGGTGAAGTCCGAAGCGGATACCTCATCTTCCGTATCCCGATTGCCGCGTGTCCGGGCAAGGTGAACGCGAATCCGTGCAAGTACCTCGTCCGCCTCGAATGGCTTGAGCACGTAGTCCACGCCACCGATTTCCAGACCGTTGATCCGATCGTGAAGGTCACCGGCCACGGTGAGAAATATGACGGGAATCGCAGAGGTGCGAGGGTCCGCGGCAAGCAGCCGGCAGGCGGCGAATCCATCCATCCGCGGCATCCGGACGTCCATCAGGATCAGGTCGGGTGAAATCGCCAGTGCTCGTTGATACGCCTGTGACCCGTCGAATCCGACGCTGATCCGGCATCCAGCGTTGCGCAGCACATCAATTAGCAATCGAAGCTGGTCCGGCTGGTCGTCTACCACAAGAAGATGGGCATCCGTGAGGGCACTGTTTCGGGGCGACATCGTGTAGGCGAAAGAAGCTGATGGGTAACCGTCTGGTTAACGGCGGCTGATTGCGCAGCTTGAGGCTCGCGCGGATCGGTCGCCAGCATAAAGCCGCGAAGCGTACCAGATTGTTAATTCAATTTAAATCGAGCGGTTTCCGCACGGATATCAAAAGAATTTTCCCTCAGGCAAAGGATTTCGCCCCTCTGGCAAAACGATCGTGGCAGTAACGCTGCCCATAATTCCTCGCGTCCTTACACAAAATTTCTAATTCAAACATTTGTAGCCGTGGATATCAGTGGCTTGACTGTGGCGGTGGACGTGTTGTAGCGACCGCCGCTATCGAACGGCGTGCCGAGAAAAACCAGATGGCATGGGCAAGCTAAAGACTCAGATAGAGCGTGACGGAGACCAGACATGAATCCTTTTATTGGCCATCAGACGAGTGAGAACGGAACGTAATGAACAAGAGCAGATATAAGTTGGGTTGGAATCGCCGATTTGGCGCGTTGGTCGCGGCAGCGGAGACGCAACGCGGCGTGCAGGGCGAAGCGGGGCAAGCGGAAATGGGGCAGGGTGGTAGTCCCCTGAAGTCGAAAGTAGCACTGGCTGCACTCACGGCGCTCACGCTCTCGGCTGGATACGCACATGCAGATAACCTGGCAGTTGGCGGCGAGGTCGGCGGGACGACTGCAACGATAGGGGGGGCTACGGCTCCGTCCGCGAGTACAGGCGGGACCAATCCCGCTGTAGCCGGTGACGCGAGCAACACAAGTCAGAACACCGCGGTCGGGATCAATGTCACCGCCAATGGCGGGGCCGCAACCGCTCTTGGTGATACGGTAACTGCAAGCGGCCAGAATGCCACGGCAGTTGGCGCAAATTCGGTTGCAACCGGCACCAGAGCAGTAGCTTTCGGCGGTGGATCGAGCGCGGCTAATGCTGACTCGACTGCGATTGGCGCTCTGGCACACACTACCGCTCAGTTCTCAACGGCGGTCGGTACCAATAGTTCAGCCGCTGGCGGAACGGCGGTGGGTTTTCAGGCGAATGCCAGTGCGGCTGACGCTACGTCCATCGGTGTGGATTCCGTTGCATCCGGGATTGGTAGCGTTGCAATTGCCCGCGCACAGGCAACTGCCCAGAACGCAATCGCTATTGGTGAGAATGCCTCGGCAGGTGATGTGAATACCGTAGCGTTAGGGACCGGGTCGAACGCATCCACCAACAGCGCCACGGCAATTGGTCCCTTAGCGACGGCAAGCGGCGGCAGCTCGACGGCGCTCGGCAACTCAAGCTTGGCGAGCGGGGGATCGGCTATTGCAATTGGTCAGTCTTCAACCGCATCAGCAATTACTTCTGTCGCGCTTGGATTTAATGCGAAAGCCGCATCGGCCAACGCGATTGCGCTGGGCACGCTCACACAAGCGACGGGCGCAAATTCAATCGCGATCGGTAACGCAGCCGCGGCTTCGACCGCAGAATCGACAGCGCTCGGTTCCGGCGCTGTTACACGTGCGGCAACGAACGTGAGTAGCGTCACGCTGAACGGCGTTACCTTCGGTGGCTTCGCTGGCGCGACGCCGACCGGCGTCGTGAGTATCGGCGCCGTCGGTCAGGAACATCAGTTGCAAAATGTCGCCGCTGGTCAAATCAGCGCCACCAGCACGGACGCGGTGAACGGCTCGCAGCTTTTCTCGATTGCTTCGCAGGTTTCGGCACTCTCGAGCAATCTGACGTCAATCACCACCACGGTCGACAGGATTTCGACATCCGGCTCGAATGGCACGGTTGCAGACCCGACAGGTACGGCAGTGGGTAACAATTCGGTCGTATCCGTTCCCAATGGAACGGCTGTTGGTAACGGCTCGAACGTTTCGGGTCAAGATGGTACGGCCATCGGCACGAACTCGACTGTCACGGCTGCGCGTGCAACCGCCATCGGCACGAATTCCAAAGTCACAGGCACGGATTCGACCGCAATCGGTACCAACAGCCAGGCTACCGCGAATAATTCGGTTGCCTTGGGTGCAAATTCAGTCGCAGACCGGGACAACACGGTTTCGGTTGGTGCGCCGGGCGCTGAGCGTCAGATTACCAACGTTGCAGACGGTACGGCTCCGACTGATGCGGTCAACGTGCGACAGCTGAATGGTGCAATCAACAGCGTTCGCGATGACATGCAGAAATATCGCCGTGACGCGAGCGCGGGTACAGCATCCGCAATCGCCATGGCGAACTTGCCGCAAGCCGTGTTGCCGGGTGAGAAGGTGGTAGCACTCGCGGCCGGCAACTACGGCGGGCAGTCCGCGATGGCCGTGGGTCTTTCGGTCGCGACGCAAAAGTGGATGGTCAAAGGCTCGGTCACCACGGGCGTCTCTGGTCACGGCTCCGTGGGTGCAGGCGCGGGCGTTGGCTATCGCTGGTAAGTAATTTGTCGGTATCCCGCTGCCGTCGACCGTGTGTTGCGGCAGCGGGCGAAGCGTCTGGAGTTAGCAGAGGAAGACCATGGTCATAAAAGTGCGGAGCGGCACGAAAAGAAAATGCTTCGATAGACCGCTCCTACTTCTACGAAAAGCGAATCAGTCGACGCGGGCAGACATTGAAGGGATAGAAGCGTCCGGGAACACAGCATCACGAATGAATTTTTATTTCATTTTCGCTCTCTGACTTTCGCGAGGGTGTGAGAACAATGGCGAGGCTGGAAGAGTCTTCGTATCTGTCTTGCATGAATTTAATTAATAAGAATTGTTTCACAAAACTGACTTAAAAATACCGGAGAAAGTGAAGAAAATCCTTATCTTGCCGTAAGGAAATCCTGACTTGTATTTAATCCGTTTGAGACTGAAAGGATTTTGCAATAAATTGCGTTCCGCGCATCGATGACTTTCGCAGCAAGGCTTGACAGCCCGTTGGTAGCAATTTATGGCCGCGACGCAAACACGATGCCGTGTCGAGCGCGACACAGTCGGAAGGCAAATTCGCAATAGGTTCATGGCCTGGCAATTGTTAAATTTCGCAATGCCCAGATATCGCAAAGGCTTTTTGTAGACAAATTAAAAGACCTATGAGAAAGTTCCCGTAAGCACTTATCTTTCTTTTCATTACACGATTTAATAAAGAGAGATGTCGCATTCAATGCGAATAGCTTGACGCCTTCGTCTCACATAGTGATCAAAATGCTGCGAGAAAGAAAAACGGTGCGTGTAGCCTGGCGCAAGACTATTTGTCATGCCACGAGCCGAGGGAACGTTGCAACAGGCTACTGAGGGGGCAGTAAGGATGAATATCCCAGTCGGAACAGAGCCGGGCACCGGCTCGGCGAAGAAAGCGCGTCAGTCTGGCCGGCAATTGGCGCTCCGCCACGCGACCGCCTTTCCTCTGCTACACCCCTTCGGGCCTTCATAACCCAGTCATTCGTCGATCGTCTCAGCGGCCAGCTCGCCGAAAATCGGCCATCTGACCGACCCTCATTGTCTACTTAGTCATGCGAATTGCCTCGTCTGCATGGGTATTCGCTCGCGCTCAGAATTCGTGATTCACCGAGGGCGGAAGCAACTTGCCGCAGTTCCAACGCTAAAGCAACGCGCGCCGTAGCGAGACATTTTAAACACTACAAATAGGCATCCTGAATAAATGGGATGCATGCACACGCTCGTGCTTATGAACTTCTCATTTCAATTATCTGGTGAGGCAACGACATGAACAAAGCATATCGGACCATCTGGAACAAGGCGCTGGGAGCCTTCGTAGCCGCGTCGGAGTTGGACACGTCGCGCGGCAAGGGAAAGTCGGGAGCGGCTGCTTCTATATGCGACGCACGCAGTGGCGAGCAGGGTGCCGCGGTGTCGCACGGTTCGAGTCCGCGTGTCCTGAGCATTCTGTTGCTGATTGGCGTGGGGGGATGGGGCGCGCAGGCGCAGGCGCAGCTGAGCTGCGCGTCGGCGCCCTATAACTTCTATAGTGGCAGCACGACGTGCGTGGGCCAACAGTCTACCGCCTCTGGCGGCGGAGCCACCGCGGTAGGTTATGGGGCCAGCAGTACAGGCATTAATGCCTTGTCCTTCGGCTTTCAGGCCATCGCCAATGGTATCAACGCCATTTACATGGGCGCGCGCACTGCTCCGGGCACCGGCGCGACCGCGCAGTCTGCGATCGGCATCGGCACGGATGTCACCGCTAGCGGCTCGGCGGCCATCGGGATTGGCGTTGACGCTGTCTCGAGCGGCAACCAGTCGACTGCTGTCGGCCCCTTGGCGAAGGCAACTGGAGATAACGGCGTTGCGCTGGGTGCGAGCGCCAACGCTGCCGCGTCGGGCGCCGTCGCATTGGGCAGCGGAGCCACTGGTTCGCAAACCAACGGTATAGCCGTTGGCTCGGGAGCCAGCGCCACCGGTGCAAACTCCCTTTATCTGGGGGCGCGCACCGCCGCGGGCACCGGTTCGACGGGAACGGCGTCCATTGCCATTGGCACCGACGTTACCTCTAACGCCGACTATGCCACCGCGATTGGCTTCCAGTCGGTGGTAAGCGGGCCGGCAGCCGTCGGGATCGGTTATATCGCCACAGCCTCCGGGACGCATGCCGTCGCTGTCGGCTTTCAGTCGATCGCCAGCGGCCTCAACGCCGTTTATCTCGGGCCGCGTGCCGTCGCAGGGACGGGCGCAACGGCGGCGGGGGCGATTGGCATTGGCACGGACGTGACTGCGTCCGGTCCCTCTTCACTGGCCGCCGGCACAGTGTCCAAAGCCACGGCACAAAATGCCGTTGCTTTGGGAGCGGGCGCTGTCGCCTCAGGGCTCAACGCGCTCGGCATGATGAACGGCTCACAAGCCACCGGTGCTAATTCAATAGCGTTGGGGTCATCCGATACCGTTGCGGAAGGCGGCGCGTCTAGCCCGGCGACGGTGGCAGGCGCCGCGGCGTCGGGCATTCGCGCGATTGCGATCGGCTCCGGCGCAAGCTCGGCTGGCTCGTCGTCCATTGCGATAGGCGATTCGGCTCAGACGGGAGCCAATACCGATGCCCTCGCCATGGGTACCTCCGCGACGGCTAACGCGACCAATGCCTCTGCCATCGGCAATGCCGCAAGTGCGCTCGCCGCCTCCACGGTTGCCATCGGCGACGGCAGCACCGTCGCTGCCGCCGCCGGCGCGGGTTCGTTCGCCGGCGGCCATAACTCTCAGGTACTTGGTGGGACGGGCGCAGTGGCGCTCGGTCAGGCGCAGACTGCCAGCGGCAACGGCGCGGTCGCGATTGGCGATCCCAATACCGCGACCGGTAATGGTGCTGTCGCCGTGGGCGCGAACAATACCGCCACGGGCGATGGCGCGGTAGCGCAGGGCAACGGCAATACCGCCAATGGTCAAGGCGCGGTCGCGCTGGGCAACGCGAGCAACGCGAACGGCGCGAGCGCGTTGGCGTTAGGCGATTCGGCGGTGGCCAACCAGGCCAAAGCGATCGCGCTGGGTGCCGGCGCTTCAGCCAGCAACGCGAACGACGTCGCGTTGGGTGCGGGCAGTACCACCGCAGCGCCGCATACGGGCACCACTGCGCTTTATGGCGGCACGGCGGCCGGCATCGCGAGCGCGGCCAATGGCGTGGTGTCGGTCGGCTCGGCGGGCAAAGAGCGGCAACTGCAGAACGTGGCGGCGGGTGTGATTTCGGCTGCCAGCACCGACGCAATCAACGGCTCGCAACTGAATACGGTTGTCACCGGCGTCAATAACCTGGGCACGTCGACAGCGAGCACATTGGGCGGCGGCGCCAGCTATAGCGCGGCGACCGGCAACCTCACCGGCTTTAGCCAGCCGATCAACAGTGTCAGCGGTACCGGGGCCGTGACCGGACCCACGGCGCAGACGACGGTTGCGGGTGCTTTGACTGCGCTGAACACGAATATAGATAACACGGCGAATATCGCGGTCAAGTACGACGCGGCGGGTGGCACGAAGATCACCCTCGGTGCGACCGGCGGCGTGGGCGCACCCGCGGGCGGCGTCACTATCACCAACCTTGCCGCGGGGGTCAATCCAACTGATGCGGTGAACGTCAGTCAGTTGACCAGCTCGACCACCTCGGCGGCAAACAGGTGGATCACCGGTAATCCGACCACATATACGGCGCCAACGGCGACCGGCACCAACAGCACAGCGGTGGGTTCGGGGGCGGTGGCCAACGGCGCGGGGGATGTCGCGCTCGGTAACGGCACGACCAGCAATGGAGCGGACGCGACCACCACCTACACGACGGCCAATGCCGTGGTGAACGGCCAGACTTTCACCGTACACCAGGCGCCGACCAACGGTGCGGTGGCGGTCGGTCAGCGCCAGATTACCCAACTGGCCGACGGCGAGGTGAGCGCCACCAGCACCGATGCGGTGAACGGCAGCCAGTTGTACAACGTGGGCCACACGCTGAGCGGCCAGGTAACCGGTCTGGGCAACAGTGTGGCCTCCGGCCTGGGAGGTGGCAGCACCTATAACACCACGACCGGTGCGTTGACCACCAGCCTGAACTACGGCGGCAGCACCTATACCTCAGTGCAGAACCTGGTCAACGCCTTGACCGGTGGCGGCACGACGCCGGGCATCAAGTACTTCCACGCTAACTCGAGCGCACCGGACAGCCAGGCGCTGGGCACCAACAGTGTCGCAATCGGACCGAGTGCTACGGCAAGCAACGCGAACGACGTGGCGCTGGGTGCGGGAAGTACAACCGCAGCACCGCACGCGGGTACCACTGCGCTCTATGGCGGCACGGCGGCCGGCATCGCGAGCGCGGCCAATGGCGTGGTGTCGGTCGGCTCGGCGGGGCAGGAACGACAACTGCAGAACGTGGCGGCAGGCGTGATCTCGGCTGCCAGCACCGATGCTATCAACGGCTCGCAACTGAATACGGTCGTCACCGGCGTCAATAACCTCGGCACGTCGACAGCGGGCACATTGGGCGGCGGCGCCAGCTATAGCGCAGCGACCGGCGATCTCACGGGCTTTAGCCAGCCGATCAACAGCGTCAGCAGTACCGGGGCCGTAAGCGGACCGACGGCGCAGACGACGGTCGCCGGTGCGTTGACCGCGCTGAATACGAATATCGACAACACGGCCAATGTCGCGGTCAAGTACGACGCGGCTGGTGGCACGAAGATCACCCTCGGTGCGACTGGCGGCGTGGGAGCTGGATCCCCGGTGACGATTACCAACATGGCGCCGGCTGCACTGAACGCGACGAGCACGGATGCGGTGAACGGCTCCCAGCTGTTCGCCACCAACCAGCAAGTCACGGCCAATACCACAGCGATCTCCAACATCAACAATGGCGACGGGATCAAATATTTCCACACCAATTCGGTGCTGGCGGACAGCGTTCCCACCGGCACCGACGCGATTGCAGTGGGGCCGGTTGCCAATGCCTTCGGCAATGATTCAATCGCCCAGGGCCTGAATGCGGTAGCCGGCGTGAGCGGCACACCGACGACGGCCAACGACATTGCCATGGGTAATGGGGCCCAGGCCACCGGCGGCAATTCGATCGCCCAGGGTACCGGGGCAACCGCGAACACAGCCGGCGCCATAGCGATTGGTCAGACGGCCACCGCTACAGGCGGCAAGGCCGTGTCAATCGGCGTGGGCAATACGGCCAGCGGCAACGGCGCGGTTGCCATCGGCGATCCGAACTCGGCGATCGGGACCGGTGCGATAACCATGGGTGCGAACAATACGTCCAACGGCCAGGGCGCGGTGGCGCTCGGCAATGCCAATACAGCAACTGGCCAGGGTTCTGTCGCGCTGGGCAACGCATCGCAAGCGAACAATGCCGGTTCCGTCGCCCTGGGCGATGCCGCAACGGTGTCGGCCGCGGCGACGCAAGGCGTTGCGATCGGCTCTGGCGCCACGGTCACCAACGCCGGCGCGGTGGCCCTGGGTGCAGGAAGCACGACGGCCGCCGCGGTGGGAACGCCAGGCGCGACGATCAACGGCACCGCCTACACGTTTGCCGGCACTACGCCGGCGAGCACGGTCAGCGTCGGCAAAGCGGGTGCCGAGCGCACCGTGACGAATGTTGCCGCGGGCCAGTTGAATTCGGCCAGTACCGACGCGGTGAACGGCTCGCAGTTGTACGCGACCGATCAGGCGGTCGACGCGCTGTCCTCGACGGTAACCGCCAACAAGACGCACTACTACAGCGTCAACGACGCTGGCACTCAGGGGGCCAACTACGCCAACGACGGCGCCACCGGCACCGACGCGCTGGCTGCGGGCGTCGGCGCTCTGGCTTCGGGGGTAAGCAGTACGGCACTGGGCAACGGTGCCCAGGCGTTGGCAAACAACGCAACAGCATTCGGCCTGCAGGCGACGGCTTCGGTCGTCGGTGGCGTGGCGATCGGATCGGGATCGGTTTCAGATCGCACGGTTCTGCCCGGAGTCGGATCGATCGCCAACGGCTCTCACGCGATTCCGTTCAATACCTCCGACGAGACTTTGCTGGGTGCGGTGTCCGTCGGCAGTAGCACGGCCTACCGTCAGTTGACCAATGTCGCTGACGGCACGCAGGCGCAAGACGCAGTCACCGTCAGGCAACTCGCGGGCGCATTGTCATCGTTCTCGGTGACGGGCACGAACTATTTTCACGCGAATTCGACGGCGGCCGATTCGCTGGCGGTGGGCGCGCAGTCGATCGCCGTCGGACCGACGACCGTCGTCAATGGAGACAACGGCGTCGGTGTCGGCAACGGGGCAGTGGTCGATGCGACGGCGCCCGGCGGGCTCGCAATTGGCCAGCAAACGCATTCGGCCGCGGCCGACGCGATGGCGCTCGGCAGCGGCGCGGTGGCGAGCGGTGCGCAGTCGATCGCGCAAGGCGCCAACGCGAATGCCGCTAATCAGGGCGGCGTGGCTGTGGGCTCAGGCGCGCAGAGTAGCGCCACGGACGCCGTAGCGCTTGGCGCAGGGGCGAGCTCGACGTTCGCCAATAGCGTGGCGCTGGGCAGCGCATCGACAACCGCCGCGGCGGTGGTGACGACAGGCGTCACGATCAATGGCACGGCCTACACGTACGCCGGGACTGCTCCGACCAGCACGGTAAGCGTGGGCAGCGTGGGTAACGAGCGCACGGTGACCAACGTAGCGGCAGGCCGGGTGAGCGCGACCAGTACCGACGCGGTGAACGGCTCGCAGCTGTATGCGACCGATCAGGCAGTCAGCAGTCTGTCCACGACGATCACCGCCAACAAGACGCACTACTACAGCGTCAACGACGGCGGTACTCAGGGTGCCAACTACGCCGACGACGGCGCCACCGGCACCAACGCGCTTGCGGCAGGCGTAGCCGCCACCGCGGCCGGCGCCAACAGCACGGCCCTGGGTCAGGGCGCGGTGGCCAACAACGCCAATGCCGTTGCGCTGGGCAGTGGCTCGACTACGGCTGCGGCAGTAGCAACGACCGGCGACACGATCAACGGCACGGCCTACACATACGCTGGGACTGCTCCGACGAGCACGGTGAGCGTGGGCAGCGCAGGCAACGAGCGCACGGTGACGAACGTGGCGGCGGGCCGGGTGAACGCGACCAGTACCGATGCAGTGAACGGTTCGCAGCTGTACGCGACGGATCAGGCGGTCGGCAGCCTCGCCAGCGTAGTGACGGCCAGCAAGACGCACTACTACAGCGTCAACGATGGCGGCACGCAGGGTGGCAACTACAACAACGATGGCGCCACCGGCGCCAATGCGTTGGCGGCGGGCGTGGGGGCGACGGCCGCCGGCGTGAGCAGCTTCGCTGGCGGCAACGGTGCTGCCGCACAGGCGGACAACGCGCTTGCGCTGGGCGCTCAGTCGAGCGCCTCGGTGGCCGGCGGGGTCGCGATCGGCTCGGGATCGGTGTCCAATCGCGCGGTCCTGTCCGGCATCGGTTCGATTGCGAATGGCACCCATGCGATTCCCTTCAACACGTCGGATCAAACGCTGCTCGGCGCAGTCTCTTTCGGCAGCGCGGCCGGCAACACGTATCGTCAGTTGACCAATGTCGCGGACGGCACGCAGGCACAGGATGCGGTCACCATCAGGCAGCTTGCGGGTGCGCTGTCGTCGTTCGCCGTGACCGGACAGATGTACTTCCACGCGAATTCGACGGCGGCGGATTCGCTGGCGGTCGGCGCGCAGTCGATTGCGGTCGGACCGACGACGGTGGTCAACGGTGACAACGGCGTGGGCATCGGCAACGGCGCCATCGTCGACGCGACGGCGCCGGGCGGCGTCGCGATTGGCGAAAGCTCGAACGCGGCACAGGCCGACGCGATTGCGCTCGGCAGCGGCTCTATCGCAAGCGGCGCCCAGTCGATTGCACAAGGGGCGAATGCGAAGGCTGCGAATGCAGGCGGCATTGCTATCGGCTCGGGGGCCCAAAGCAGCGCCATTGATGCGGTCGCGATGGGTTCAGGCGCGAGCGCGTCGATGGCAAACAGCGTTGCGCTGGGCGCTGGATCGGTGACCACGGTTGGCGCGTTGAGCAACTACATTGCGTACGGGTTGAGCAGTCCGCAGTCGTCCGCGGGCGAGGTCAATATCGGCAATCGGCAGATCACCGGCGTGGCAGCCGGCAAGGCCGGAACCGACGCAGTGAACGTAAGCCAGCTTGCCGCAGTCACCACGCAGTTGACCACGCTGATCAATAACCAAAACGGGGGCGGTGGCGGCGGTGCTCCCTTCTCGTCCACTCCTGGTTCTTCACCCGCGTCCACGGGTTCGAATTCTTCGGCGGGCGGGCAGGGCTCGGTAGCTTCCGGCTCGAATAGCACGGCGGTCGGCAACAGCTCGCAAGCCAGCGCGAATGGCGCGACCGCGGTTGGCGTCGGCGCGGCCGCGAGCGGGAATAACTCGGTGGCGCTGGGTTCGAATAGCACGGACGGAGGCCGAAGCAACGTGGTATCCGTCGGCTCACTTAACGATACGCGGCAGGTGGCAAATGTGGCTGCGGGAACCCAGGGGACGGACGCAGTCAACGTGGACCAGCTCAATGCCGGGCTCGCGCAGGCCAATGCCTATACCGACCAACGGGTGGACCAACTGCAGTCGGGAATCAACTCCGTCGCGCGCAATGCCTATTCCGGCATCGCCGCAGCGACGGCATTGACGATGATTCCGGAGGTCGACAAGGACAAGACGTTGTCATTTGGCATCGGCACGGCGGGCTTCCGCGGCTATCAGGCCGTCGCGATGGGCGGAACCGCGCGTATCACCGAGAACATCAAGATGAAAGCCGGCGTCGGTATGAGCCCCGGTGGCACAACCTTCGGGATGGGTGCGGCGATGCAATGGTAGAGCGCAGACGCCTTCGCTCAAGTGCGGACAACGTGATCGATCGTGCGCCGAACCGGACGTACGAAAAAATAGTATGGAGAACACAATGAAGCAGCTTTCTGGATGGAGTTTATCGCTGAGCCTGGTTTTTCTTGCGGGATGTTCGAGTGCTTCCGGGCCGACGTTTAACGCATATACGGTCACGGCCGCGGACGGCTCGCGGCTTCATCAGGTCGAATGTCATGGGATATTCGAAGGACCTGCGACCTGCATGAAGGTGGCCCAGCGGATTTGTCAGGGAGAACCGGTTCGCCCAGTGCAGAAAGTCGGACGCCTCCTGCCGGATAATGACGAATCCGATGTCACGAGGCGGCTGACCTTCGCGTGCGGTGGCGCGCCGGATGCACCAGCAGCGGCGGCCACGCAGCCGGCCGCACCTGTGGCGCAAACGGTTGATCAGTTCGTGTTGCAAACCGATGCCCTGTTTGCTTTCGGCCAGTCCAGTCTGGCTTCGATTTTGCCGGGCGGCGCGGCCAACCTCGAGCAGGTCATCGCGCGTATCAAGCAACGAAGCGGTGTTCAGTCCATTTCGGTGGTAGGCCATACCGACCGCATCGGGCCGGATGCGGTCAACCAGTCGTTGTCACTGGCCCGTGCGGAGACGATACGCGAATACATGATCAATCATGGGCTTAACGGTGAGGTGATTCATGCGACGGGAGTAGGGGCCCGTGATTCAACAACTCAATGTCCGGACGGCGGGAGCAGGGCAGTCATCGCTTGCCTGCAACCGGACAGGCGGGTCTCCATCGAAGTTCGGGCCCAGTGAGATAGCTCAGCGCCGAACTGGTTCGCGATGAACGCGCGAACGTTCGGCGCCGGCGACTTGGTACCTGGAGCAACGCTGTGGACGGGATGGTCCGGAAGCCCTAGCCGGTGAATCGGTCGTGTAGTCGAGTATGAGGGCATGATTTCCTCCTACGCTCAAGTGACCGGCAACAACCATCCTGCCTCCATTGGAGACGCAGAACGTACTGCCTCAGCCCAGTGAATGTGTCGCGCACGATCGTGCCCGCGGTGGCACTTCAAGGCGCGCGCCCGAACAGTTCACGTAACTTGCGCTTGGCCTGTTGCAACGTATCGCGGCGCTCCTTCGGCAGATTTCTGCCGGCACGATTGATGTAAAAGTTGAGCATCGACATCGCGGACTGGAACGGCGAGCCCTTGCGGCGGCGGCTTTGCGTCGACGAACGTTTCAGCGACTCTGCGATCGACTGCGCGTTCCCGGTTTTGAAAATGTTGTGCTCAATGTCCATCGCGTCGCTGGTTTCCATCACATGATGCGACCATTTCTGTTCGCTCTTCGTGGCGCCGCGTTTGGCGGTCTTCGCGCGATGAGCCGCGTGCGCCTGCGCATGCCGCTGGCGTGGCGGGCGTCCCGCTTTACCTCGCGCGACTGGACGTTTCGATTTGCCTGAGGTTTTCCTGATGGCCATGGATTTGCCTCGTATGAAGTCGGTTTGGCGAGTGCTTCGCATTGCCGCTGTGCTGAACGTCTGCTCAAGGCGAAACGCGCCGGACATCGCGTCGGCGGAATGGCGGCGATCACGGCTGGCAAGTCCCGAACCAGTGAGCAAATACCAGACCCGAATGGAGAAGGGCGACCTGAAGGGGAGTCGCACCTCTGATCTCCATTGAATAAGTAGCCTAGCCATGGCTCGGCCTTTCTGTCGCCAGCAATATTCAGGAGTGTTCTACTCGAATCAACGGCAGAAGTGATAGACGTCCAGCGGAGACGAGCTGGCCACCCTCACGGGCTGATGAATTTGAAGGCGAGAACTGCCGCGGCGGCGTTCGGCCTGCCTCGACGCTGCAGATCCTCAGCAAGCAGTCTCTGAAAGAGGATTCCTTCCTGTTCGCCGTACAGTTCGCGAAATTCGCCAAGAACTTCAGCGATAGCGCTGTCCCGCGTTTCCGGACTCAAAGTGCTGCTGATGTATGAACAGCCTCGTGCCAGTTCAAGCACGTAAGTTGCGCGGGCATCCACCATGGTGGCACCACCTGTATTTCCTTGTGGCATGAAGTCCCTCAATCTTTTTATGTACGCGTGCATGCACTGCCGGGCGTATAGCTGGACTGAGTCGCAATGAGCGGCGAATGATAGTGTGGAATTAATTTACCCTTGGGGGCTGAAGGGAAACTTAAGAAGTGTTACCCCGTGACCTGAGGCAGTGGCCGATGCGTGGGCAATGCTAAAAAAAAAAGCCGCAGGCAATGCTGCGGCGAACAAACACACACGCCGAACGTTGGGAACGCTGACGTGCTTCCTTAGGGTATCGAGGCTCGCAGCGGATGCAAATCGGGTGTTTGGTGTGATGATTTCTGTGTCCCCGCCAAGGCTTGATGGATGTACCTGGTGCCATAGCTGGATGGCGAAGCGGTCGCGAAAAAACCACAGGGGCCCGCGCATCTGGCGTAAAAGTCCCGCGCGATCTTCGCGAATGACTGTATTACCAGTGGAGAGAATCCCCGCTCGTGGGCCTATGTGCTAAACGTACCGCGGGTGTCGTGCGTCCTGCGCCCTGAATAGCCGCTCCAGACAGGTCCCCATAAACCGGAGGCGCAACTGAAGCGAACGTATAAAGTTTGAGCCATTCGCTGTAACCGTGTACGAGAAACCCTCCCGAGCGTTCTATGTACTGCTGCCGGGACGTTTCATAAACCGCCCGAAGTGCAAACCACGGAACATGAGGCAAGTCGTGATGCACGAGATGATAGTTGTTGTTCAGAAACAGCAGCCGCCAAAACCATCCCGCTTCGTTGATGACGGTGCGATGCTCGTGAGCATGTGCCACCCGATGTTCCTGAAACGAACGGATCGAACCTAACGACAACGACCCATAACCCGCGCCAACGATAAAGGCCCAGGCAGGGATTCCGCAAACGCGTTGAAGCCACACCGTCAGCGCGGCTAACGCAACCAGATGCGCGACCCACATCGGCACATGACGCAAATCGCCGCGTTTGATACTGCGGAGTTCATCGACACCGGTTGCCGCTATGGAAAAAGCCGGCCCTACTATGAGTCGGCCAGTAAACGTATTGCGGAAGGTCAGCAGCGCGCGAATCGCCAGACCCGCGCGTTGCCAAACGCGCTGACTGACGAAGTAGCTTTCGGGATCGCGCTCAGGAAGTGTCAGATGCGGATCGTCGTGATGTTGAAGATGCGAATCACGATAGACGCTGTACGGAAACCACACCGCGAGCGGCGCGAATCCTAATAGTGCGTTGAAGAACGGCGACCGCGTCGGATGGCCGTGCAGCAACTCATGTTGCAGAGACATGTACCACGCACCCAGCAACGCCAGCAGCGCAATGGTCAGCGGCAGGCCGAGTACGCTCGCATGCATCGCCACACCGAACCATCCTCCGTAGATCGTGGCGATCAGCAGCCACGTCGGCCATTGGGTGCGCCATGTCCAGCTTGTAGCCTGTTTGGCGAGTGCTTTACGTTGCGTGTCGTCGAGATAAATCGCCATCGGCTGGATCGGTCGAAATGCAGGTTTAGACCGATCCTACGGACCAATTCACGCGACTAGAACCATTTTGTTCAGCAATGCATCTGCAAATACGTGCAAAAGCGGAGGGACATATCGCCAGCCCTTGCGCAGCGCCAGGCCGCTATCGCGCAGCGCGCAGAGCGCCGTGCAAGGTCCTCGCGGATCCTGTTCGGGCAATCGGTAAAAGACGCTTATTTATCGTCCGCGACGTGGCAAGCGTGATCGAGCAAGCCTTCCGCCGAGCCGCTGCCGTTGTCGGCATCGAGACTGCTATTCACGACGAGCCAGCCGTCTTTCTCCGCGGATGGCCCGGCACCCGTTACGAGAATAGTTTGCATGGCCATCGCTGCAGCGTCTTTGTTATCACGCGCGACGATGAGAAACGGATTGCTCGCCTGAGTGAGTGAGGTGACGCGCATGATCCGGTAGCGCTGGCCGTCGAGCGTATCCCAACGCCATTCGCCAGGCGTGTCGTTCGCGTGACGCGCCAAGGCGTTGCTCACCTTGCTGTTCATGCAATCGATATGGATATGCAACTGGTTTTGCGTGCGGCGGAATTGCGAGTTGATCTCAAGGCCGAGTTGATTGTCGGGCAAGGATCGCTTGACGGACTTCTCGACGTACAGCCGCGACACCCACGCATCGTCCCAGTAGTCCGGTGCATTCGGCGCAAGCACGAACGGACTTTCTATGCCGGTGACGCGGTCGGTCGGAATCAGCAGATGCTGTGAGCGGCCGACAATATCCTTCAGGATCGCATAGCGTTTGTCGAGATCGACAACCGTGCATTGGCCCGGCGTGCCGGTGGCCTGTTGCGACGGTACGCAGCGCATATCGACGATTTTCCAGAGCGCGTTCGAATCGACTGCGGCAAGGCGCGCGCAGGAGGCGGCGGTGAAGGCGACCGCCAATGCGGCGGCGGTGCGCAGAATAGTTTGGCGAAGGCGGGCGGATTTGAGCATGGTTATCGGCATGCGGATCGGCATTTTTTTACTGGCGTGTTCAGCGACATCTTCAATGGCATCTTCAACGGCACCTTCGACGGCATTTTCAGAACCGTCAGAGCACCGGCGCCGGCAGCACGCCGAGCAATTGCTCGAAGGCCACTCCGATCGCCAGCAGCCGCCGGTCATCGCCGAGCGGGCCATCCAGTTCCAGGCCGACCGGCAGGCCGCCGGCAGTCATCCCCGCCGCCAGCGACAAGCCCGGAATGCCGGATGTGCTGGCCGGGTCGGTATTGCGCAGGAACGCGTCCATCGTATCGATTGGCGCGGCGCCATCGATCGATACCGTCGACGAGCCGTTCAGGTCGTCGATCAGCACCGCGGCGAGGCGCGTGGTCGGGAACAGCAGCGCATCGAGACGCTCATCGGCGAAAGTCGCCGCGACATACTGCTGCAAGCGCGGCCGCCACTGCTTCAGCGCTGCGTCGTAATGAGCGCCGAGTACGTCGGCGAGCACGCCGTCGTAGATCGCGCGCACGTCCGGGCTCGCGATGCGGGCTGCCATTTCTCTGACGGTCTTTACCGGTGCGTTATTGGCGACGAGCCACGCGAGCACGTCCTCGCGCGGCTCGTGGATTGCGATCGGTCCGCCGACGTGGCCGTTCAAGGTCTCCAGTTCACTCATCGCTACAGGTACGAAGATGACGCCGGCGGCTTCGAGGCGGCGCAAGGCGGCGTGCGCGACGTCTTCCACCTGCTTTTCGAGCCCTTCCCAGAGCGGCTCGGGCAGGCCGATGCGCAAACCGTTCAGCGTGAGTGCTGGCAACGCTCCGGCTCCGGTGATCACGCCGTCGAGCAACGCGATGTCGGCAACCGTGCGTGCCATCGGCCCGACCGTATCGCGCGTATGGCTGATCGGCACGACGGCGTCCGGGTCGTGATAACGCCGTTCGGCACCGCCGTTACCAACCGACGGACGAAATCCCGCAATGCCTGTCAACGCAGCCGGAATGCGAGTCGAGCCGCCGGTGTCGGTGCCCAGACCCGCGGGCACGATGCGCGCGGCGATCGCGGCGGCGGTGCCGCCCGATGAGCCGCCGGGAATCAGCGTGGGGTCGTACGGATTGCGCACCGGCCCGGCGTGTGTGGCGAAGTTCGTGCTGGTGATGCCGAACGCGAGTTCGTGCATGTTGGCTTTGCCGAGGATGATCGCGCCGGCATCGAGAAGCCGTTGTACCGAAGGCGCGTTTGTCTTCGGCACGAAGCCTTCCAACGCGGGCGTGCCCGCCGAGGTCTGCAGGCCGGCCGTGTTGATGTTGTCCTTCACGACGATGGGCAAACCGGCGAGCGGCAATTGCGCTTTTACTTCGGGCGGCAAGGCGTCGATGCGCTGCGCTGCGGCCAGTGCGCCGTCGAGGTCGAGCGTGGTGAGCGCATTGAGGCTGGAGAGCGACGCCGCGCGCGCCAGTAGCGTGGCCATATAGTCGGCGGCTTTGAGGCGCCCGGACTGGATCGCGGCGACCGCTTCGGTTGCGGTTAGGGCCAACTGTTGATCGACGGTCCATGTCATTGCAGGCGTCTCCTTTAATCGAGGTGTCGCCTATTCTGGCACAGCCGCTTAAAAATCGACGCCGGGTGGCGCAAGGTGGTCCGCGTTGACTGACTCGCGGACCAATCGTCCTTCTACATATTTCTGCACGCGAGACCGGCGTGACCGCCTGGACGCTATCTGATGAGTCTGCCGGCGTGTTATTGCCGGCTGTCGATCCACATGCGTCCCCAGCGGAACGCATAGGCGAGCGCGTGCTCTTCGTCGAAGAAGTAGTCGAGTGCATCGAACGAGTAAGCCTGGCCGTGGCTTGCAGACGTTTTTTCGATGGTCAGGTTGGCGGCGAACAGGCCGTTGGGCAGTCGTTGCGCAGCCGGTGCGACTTCGTAGCCCTTGTAGCGGATATTTGAATTCATGGTCGTGGCAGTGAGTGTGCCCGCGTGTATTGCTAAGGAGCCGGCGCGCGGGACGCAACCCTGTGCGTCAGGCAACCGGTGGTGAGCGGGCAGGATCAAGCGTAGGCCGCGCCGCGCAGCGGGTGAACCAATCTTTCGTCGTAAGCAAATCAGCGAGGTTCGGGAACGGTCTTCAGGAGACCGGATCGGACCATAGTCGCAGCGCTCGAACACACTATCCGGCGTTGTGGGAGCGCGGTCTGTTGTGTGGCGCACGGTTTGGGCGAGCGGAAACGCGAGCACTTTCGAACGCGCACGGCGCGGCTTGTCGGCCTTAAAACGATGTTTGGGGGATGTCGCGGTTGGCGGGGCGAGGGGGCAAGCACACGCATGCGTCGAATGGTTCGTCGAGGCAGCGTAATGACCGTCGCTCTAGTGCAAACGCGATTGCGTCGAGGACCCCCTACGCGTGGGCCCTCGCCGTCGTACGTAAAAGGCGTTAAACCGCGTGCAGCAACCGGGCGGGCTGTGCTTCCTTGACGGCATTACCGAGCGGCGCGGCCGTCGGCGTGCGATGCGCGTTGAACGCGAGGGCGAATTGCGCGGCCTGCTGGCCGACCGTGGCGAGCTGATCGACCACCTTGGCGTCTGAACAGCTGTCGACGGTGTCGAAGCGCGTTTCCAGCGTGTTGATCCCGGCGCCGAACGGGGTCGGCCAGCCGCGCAACGCGTGGACGATCGAGCGCAGCGACGTCAGCACCGAGCCGGCAGCCTGCCAGCCATAAGCGGTGACGATACAGCCGACCGCGCGGCCATCCAGATACGGCCGTTCGTCGGCGCGCAGCTCTTCGAGCGTGTCGAGTGCGTTCTTGACGAGGCCGGAGACGCCGCCGTGATAGCCGGGCGTCGCGATGATCAGCGCGTCCGCATGGCGCACGGCTTCGATCAGCTCGAGCTGTTCGGCGGTGCGTTGAGGGTTTTCCGGAGCGTAGTGGGGCAGGCTATGCAGGAAGGTGCCGCCGAACAGGCGGGTATTGGCGCCCGCGGCTTCCGCGCCACGCAGCGCAAAGCCGAGCGCGCGCTCGGTCGACGACGCCGCGCGTGTCGTGCCGCCGATGCCGATCACGAGCGGCCGGCGATGATGGTCGAAACTGGTCAACGAAATGCTCCTTCGGTAGCGGCTCACGGGACGCTGGCGCGGGGCTGCGCGTAGACGAACCGGGGCGAACCGGACTTTGAAGTGTCATCTTAATGACCGCCGCGAGCCGGGCGAAGCGACTTTTTGTTCTAACGATATAACCGCGCGGGGTTATCGGCGGCTCAGTGGGCCGTCCGGCGGATGCTTCGAAGCCGTTTTCGATCCACATGCGCCGCCCTATGCAATGAAGTTGAGGCCGCCCCGGATAAGCATATGGCGAACCATTGTTTGGGGGCGCGATGACACGCGGTTATGATCGAGTCGTCTCCTCCATGACATCTCCTTGACATGGGACTCGGCCTCGCTACGCAAATGGCGAGGCCTTTTTTTCGTCTGGACTTTCACTGGCGCCAGCGCTTGCCGCTTCACGATAAAGCCGTTTTTTGCATGCTACGATGGTCCGCAACGCGAATCACGGCGAGGTCGAACAAGCAATGGCAACCCTGTATGACACGCTTGGTGTGCACGCGCACGCCACGGACGAAGAAATCAAGCGGGCTTATCGCAAGGCCGCGATGAAATGGCATCCGGACCGCAACAATGGCGCCGAAGAAGTTGCGCGCGCCACCTTCCAGGAAATCAAGGACGCATACGCGATTCTCTCGGACGCCGCGCAGCGCAAGGTGTATGACGCGGTCTATGCCGAGCAGATGCGCGGCTGGGAAACGCAGCGCGCCCGCCAGCAAAAAGCGCAGGCCGAACGTGAGGCGGCGGTACGTGCCGCGGACGAAGCGGCCTACGCGGAGATGGTGTCGCTCGCCATGCGTTTCGCCGACGACGGCCACAATCGCGATGTGTTGTTCGGCGTGCTGCTAGGACGTCGATGCGAGGCACAGCGGGCCGCGCAGATCGCCGACAGCGTGTCGGCCTTGCAGGCGGCGCGGCGCGAGGCGGAGAGGGCGGCGGCTGCCGCCGAGGCGGCAGCAAAAACGGTAGACGTCCCCGACGTTTCGGCCAAAGCGGAGGCAACAACGGTGAACGACGATGCCGCCAATCGTGACGCACCAGGTAAGTCCGCCAACTCGGGCAAACGAGAAGAAAATGCCAGCGATGCTCATCCGGCCGGCGTACTGGGTGGACTCTGGTTCCAGTTCCTGAACGGCTTGCGGTTTTGAACAGACGGTTCTGGCCGATAGACCCCAGACGTAGGCCGAATTGATATGGGGAGCGGCCTTCGGCGTTGGGATATCCGCTTCTAGAATCAAAGACATGTCCGTGACATGTGTCGTTCGAGCGTCGACGTGAAGCGACGGCTCTTCATTGCCACGCAAGCGGGTGGCGGACGCATCAGCAGGTCGGGCACAGGTTGTACGTGTGCCCGCTGCTCCTCCCCTTGTCGCCGACTCTACTCCCCCCGCGAAAGACCCGCTTCGCTTGACCTCCACGTTGCAGATTCCGAGAGGCACGACGGCCATGGTTACCTTTATTTTTGTCGTTGCGGTGGCAGCGTTTATCCCGTACGTCGCGGCGCCGGGCATTGCGAACGGCGTCAAGGCGATCAGCGCGCAGCCTGCGGCGATGTTGTTCGAAACGTCACCGGCGACGTCTGACGGCACAAGCGACGCCGCGAACCGGATCGTGTCAGAGAAGCGCGACAGCGGTGCTTCCGTTTGAGGAGAGGTCGGCGCGCGGTTGTCGGCATAATGAAAGATTCGACCTTGCGCTGCTACACTTCGTCGTCAATGCAGCGCGCGATACCCGTGGGTTGACCGTCCTGGTACAAATTCTTGTAGCGCAACAAATTACGTCATCGTAGTGTCACGGGGACGCAAGACTAGGCCGGCAGAATTGCGCATAGAGAGAGATAAAAAAAACTCGGGGTGAGTGTGACCAGAAAATACAAGGTGCTGTTTCTCTGTCGCGAGAATTCAGCACGCAGCATCATTGCCGAAGCTTTACTGCGCGAGCTGGCTGGATACCGGTTCGAAGCGTTCAGCGCGGGGCCGGAGCCGGCCACGCGCGTTCATCCCATTGCGATCGCGCAATTGCGCCCCGGTATCTCGGACCTCGGCGTGCTCTGCCCGAAAAGCTGGCTGGAATTCACCGGCGAATGGGCGCCGCGCATGGACCTCGTCATCGCCATGGACGCGTGCGTCGCCGGGCATCATGCGCCGGGCTTTCCGGGAGAACCTGCGTTGTGTAGCTGGATCTTTGCCGATCCGCTTGCCGATGGCATGCTCGAGCCGGAGCGCGTCCGTTCGTTTGAAAAGGTGTTCTGGCAAATCGTCCGGCAAGTCAGCGCGTTTATCGAATTGCCGCAGTACGCGGCGGCGCCGGCTCGCACCAGCGACGCGTCGTGTGCATCGATGAGCGACACAACGAGGCCCGCCATTCAGTGCAACGTGTGAACGGCCCCGGCGCGTCAGCCAGTACGGGGTGATGCCTCGGGGTTATGCCGTTGCTCTGGCGGTGTGGCGATCAGACGGCTTAGCGGTTGTTCGGGCGCGCAAGCGGACTTCCCGCGAACGGGTCGTTTAGCCAATCCACCTGTTTTTTCGGCTGCGGGGCGGGTGCCGGCGTGGCCGATAATTCGAAGTGGTCGATTGATTGACCAGCGCTAATTGCCTGTTTAAGCCATTGGGGCATTTCACCCTGGCCGTCCCAGCTATCTCCCGTTGCGCTGCGGTAGCGTTCAGCTTTTTGCCCCTTCGGTTCGGCCGCCAGCACGGCGGCGAGGTCTTCTGGTTTGATACCAAACTCTTCCATGCGGTGGCGGAGATACGCAATCATGCTATCTCGCTTCCTTTCGTCCATAAGATATTCGTCCTTCTAAAGCGTCCGGCGTTCTGTCAGTTACAGATTGCAAGGGGAAGCCGCGAAAGCATCGAGCCCATGTATATGGGGTCCGCTCGCGGTCAGGTTATTGATCGAAGGAAATTCCAGTGGCTGCGTCAAAGAACGTCGCCCCATACATTGCGGTACAGCATATGTCCAACAAGGCTGGCTATAAGGCTGACTGTGCCAATCAGTGAATATTCAAGCGCTCCGCCGCGCGGCAGGTACGGCTGGGTAAGCCCTACGGCCGCAATGGAAAAAACGGTGATGACAATGCAATGATTGCGAACAGTCGGCCTCAAGTCCACGCTCCGTCTCTCGCCGGTGCCTCGCGCGGGGCCGATTTTTGTGCGTTATGCCAGCATCATAACGCACTGTTCGGGTAACGCACGCGCCTGCCGACCTGATTTTGTTGTTGCATGCCGCCAATCGTGCGGCGGCTGGTGCCGCCATGGCCGTCCGCACCGCCGGGATTGAAATCCTGAGTGGCCGAGCTATAACGAAACAGCGGAGCAACAATCTGCGTTTCCAGCCTGGTGGCGACCGTTTCCGGCAAGCCGTGCGCGCACGCCCGACATCGGTTTCAGGTCTGGCAACTATTTACTCATTTAGTTCGGTGACTCGCCGCAGCAGTCCCGCATAGGCATTCGCCCGTTTGTCAGTTCGGCAGTGAGTTAGTTCGATTTCATGACACGACGTTTTTTCGCGGATCAATTCTTTTTTGAAGGGGATAAGCGCTGCTGCGCCGGATTCGAGGAGTCTGGACATGAAACTACGTTTATTGATGGCGTTGGCAAGCGCCGCTCTGTTTCTGGCGCCGAGCACAGCCGGCGCACTGGATAGCCAGCAGGGCCAGGCCGTATCAGGCCAGGCGCTCATGCAGAACGCAAACGAATCAGCGCAAGCCACCACCGACATGTCGTTTGGTGACACTGCGCGGACCGTGATGCCGGCCGGGCAAGCGGTGCAGAGCGTCTCCTATGGCGGAGTGGCTGCAGGCGCGACGGAAGTGGGAGGCCGGCAGGAGCGGCCGTGCGCTTCCGGGCCGCAATGCAGGATCTATTTTGGCCAGTAGCAGGCCGGCAGTTCAGGAGGCGGTGGGGCAGCAGAACGCACCGCTTCCGATTCCATCCACTTCCATCCCCGTATGGCACCCTGATCGGAATACCCACACGCCCGAGTGCAATTTTACGGAGTCGTCAGCGGGCGATTTAATACGATGTTAAGGTGTGTTCCATTCAGGTTTTCACCCGCTGTCTTTTCCGATCGCAATCATAAGCAGGCCAATACCGCCTGCTTTTTTATTCATGAATTGCCGTCTGCGATTTGATTAGTCCGGTGACTGCTCCAATCCCACCCGTTGTTTAGTTACTCGCAAACAATACTATGTTGATGGAAGATAATCTGCCGGCGAGCGTTGCCTCGCCGGACGATGGGACTTCGTCGTCCCTGCGTTCCTGGCTCGCCGTCGTGGCCGTTGCAATTGGCGCGTTCGCATTCGTGACCACGGAGTTTTTACCTGTCGGGCTGCTGCCGCGTATAGCGGCGGATCTGGGTGTGCTGCCTGGCACCGCGGGGCTGATGGTCACCGTGCCGGGCGTGATTGCCGCCATCTCGGCGCCCGGTTTGATGCTGGTGGCCGGACGCATGGATCGCCGGCGCGTGTTTCTGTTGCTCACGGCCTTGCTGCTGGCGTCGAATCTGATTTCCGCCTTCGCGCCCAATTTCCTGATCATGCTGGTCGGACGCGCGTTGCTCGGCGCAGCGCTGGGCGGCTTCTGGACCCTGGCGACGGCGGCATCGGGGCGTCTCGTGCAGCCGAAAGATTCGGCCAAAGCGATGGCGACGATCCTGACCGGCGTGACCTGCGCGACCGTGATCGGTGTGCCGCTCGGCACATTCATCGCCAGCTTCGCGTCGTGGCGTGCGTCGTTTATGGCAACCGGCGTGCTTGTCGCGATCGCGCTCGTGGCGCAGTTTGTTTTCGTGCCGTCGTTGCCGTCGAGCACTGCATTGCGGCTGCGCGATCTGGTGGCGCTGCTGCGCCGACCGCATCCGCGTAGAAGCATGCTGATGGTGGCGCTCGTATTTGGCGCGCACTTCTCCTCGTACACGTACATCACGCCGTTCCTGCTGCATAACGCGAGTTTTTCGATGTCGGCGATTACGTGGCTGCTGCTCGGCTTCGGCATTATTGGCTTCTTCTCGAACTTCGCCGTTTCGTCGACGGTGACGCATAACCTGAAAGTGTCTCTGGGTGTGATGGTTTCTCTGCTCATGTTCGCGCTGCTGGCAATGCCGTTGCTGGAGCAATCGCCGATTGGAGTCGCGGCGCTCGTGCTCGCGTGGGGTGTTTCGTTCGGCGCGCTGCCGCTGTGTTTAAGCATCTGGATTCAGCGCGCCACGCCGGACTCGCCGGAAGCGGGTTCAGCGCTGTTTGTCAGCATCATTCAGGTTGCCATCGCGCTGGGATCGCTCATCGGCGGCGTGGTGGTCGACCATGTCGGTATTTCCGCGGACTTTCTCTTTGGCAGCGGCCTGGCGTTGCTGGGCCTCGCGGCGCTCGCGAGTTTCGGACGAAGCAAGCAGGAAGTGCCCGCGAAAGCCATGGCGTGTCCGGCGTGTACTGACTAGCCGATAAGCGTCGAGCGTAAGGATCAACCGATCCGTTTTTGTTATCGACCCCTCCAATACACGGATTGTTAGCGCATCGCACCGCTCGTATATTTGCTGGACGTAAGCACAGACAGCAGAAATACAACAACTGAACGGCAGGCCTCCCGGGCCTGCTACAGGAGCGCAGCGATGAATCGAATCGATCTGGAGGGGCGTGTTGTCGCCATTACCGGCGGCGCACGCGGCATTGGCTACGCAGTGGCTCAACGGGCGTTGAACTCGGGCGCGTCGGTTGCGCTATGGGACATCGACGCCGAGCGCCTCGCGCGCAGCGAGCGCGAACTCAGCGAACTGGGCAAAGTCACCGCCGTCACGGTCGAACTCACCCAGGAAGCGTCAGTGGTTCAGGCGGTGGCGCAAACGGTCGCCGCCCATGGTGCAATCGATGTGCTGATCAACTGCGCCGGCATCACCGGCGGCAACGGCACGACGTGGGAGCTGGACCCCGAGGTCTGGCGCCGCGTGATCGACGTGAATCTGATCGGCCCGTATCTCACCTGCCGCGCGGTCGTGCCGCAGATGCTCAAGCAGGGCTACGGCCGGATCGTCAATATCGCTTCGGTGGCCGGCAAGGAGGGCAACCCGAACGCCTCGCACTACAGCGCCTCCAAAGCCGGGCTCATCGGCTTGACCAAATCCCTCGGCAAAGAACTCGCGACGAAGAACATTCTCGTCAACGCGGTCACGCCCGCAGCGGCCAAAACCGAGATCTTCGATTCGATGTCGCAGCAGCATATCGACTACATGCTCTCGAAGATTCCAATGAACCGCTTCCTGTTGCCGGAAGAAGCGGCGTCGCTGATTCTCTGGCTCTCTTCCGAAGACTGCGCGTTCAGCACCGGCTCGGTATTCGACCTGTCCGGTGGTCGCGCCACTTATTGAGTCGTCATAGCGTCGCCTAAGCCGTAGCAGTGGCCGTTGCAGTACAAAAGGTAGAAAAACGCAGAGCGCGACCCGCATGCTCTGCGAAGGAGACGACATGAATCCGCATTCGCCCGCTTCACTGGAGGCGATCAACAGCAAGGTCATGCGCCGGCTGTTGCCGTTTCTGTTGCTGATGTACGTGCTGGCGTTTCTCGATCGGGCCAATATCGGCTTCGCACAGAAAGCGTTGCAGCACGATACGGGCTTGTCCAATGCGGCTTTTGCCTTCGGCGCGGGCGTGTTCTTCGTCGGTTATGCATTGTTCGAAGTACCGAGCAATCTTCTGCTGCATAAGGTCGGCGCGCGCGCGTGGATGTGCCGGATCATGGTGACCTGGGGGCTCGTCTCGGCGGCGATGTGTCTTGCGCATACGCCGACTGCTTTCTACTCGCTGCGTTTTCTGCTTGGCGTCGCCGAAGCGGGTTTCTTCCCCGGCGTGATCTATTACCTGACGCATTGGTTTCCGCAAGCCGCGCGAGCTCGCGCGGTGGGCGTGTTTTATTTCGGCGCGCCGCTGGCGTTCATCTTCGGCAGTCCGTTGTCGGGTTCCTTGCTCGAGCTGCATGGCGCGATGGGTTTGGCCGGCTGGCAGTGGCTGTTTCTGATCGAGGGGACGATGGCCTCGGTGGTCGGCGTGTGGGCGTTCTGGTATCTCGACAACCGCCCTGAAGATGCCCGTTGGCTCGATGCGCAGGAGCGCACCACCTTGCGCCGCGCGCTCGACGACGATGCGCTCGCCGCATCGGCGCATGGGCCGCGTCATATTCTTGCGGCACTGGTGGACCGCCGCGTGCTGTTGCTCTCGGCGATCTATCTGCTGATTCAGATGAGCGTCTACGGCGTGATCTTCTATTTGCCGCAGCAGGTGGCGGCATTGCTCGGCACGACGGTCGGTTTGCGCGTGGGCCTCGTCGGTGCACTGCCATGGCTGTGTGCGTTGGCCGTGACGTGGTACGTGCCGCGTCGAGCGGATCGTACGGGTGGACACCGGCGCTGGGCAGTTGCGCTGCTGGTGCTCGCGGGTCTCGGCATCGGCGCCTCGGGGCTCGCTCATAACCCGTCGATCGGCCTGATCGCGCTGTGCTGCGCAGCCAGCGGCTTCATCGCGGCGCAACCGCTGTTCTGGACATTTCCGACGCGACATCTCACGGGTGCTGCGGCGGCGGGCGGGATCGCGCTGATCAATTCGCTCGGCGGCCTCGGCGGATTCATTGCACCGAGCTTGCGCACCGCGGCAGAGCGGGCGTTTTCGTCGACCTCGGCGGGGCTGATCGTATTGGGCGCGTCGAGTCTGCTGGCGGCACTCTTGATCGGCACGTTGTTGCGTCGTGACGGCGCCGAGTCAAGCTGGTCTTTCCAACACTTATTGCACCGCGCCCGCTAGGCGCATTTTCTGGCTGCACGTTCGACGCACCCATAACGGAGCCCTTTTCATGGCCATGCCTACTATCCGGCACGTGCGTGCCTTCATCGTCCGCGGTGGCGGTGCGGACTATCACGATCAACCTGACGGACACTGGATCGACGATCACATTTCCACGCCGATGGCGCGTTATCCGGAGTATCGCCAGAGCCGCCAGTCGTTCGGCATCAATGTGCTCGGCACCTTGGTGGTCGAGATCGAAGCGAGCGATGGCACGGTCGGTTTTGCGGTGACGACGGGCGGTGAGATCGGCGCGTTCATCGTCGAAAAACATCTCGCACGTTTTCTGGAGGGCCAGCTTGTCACCGACATCGAGAAGATGTGGGATCAGATGTATTTCTCGACGCTGTACTACGGCCGCAAAGGCGTGGTGTTGAACACGATCTCGGGCGTCGATCTCGCGTTGTGGGATTTGCTTGCGAAGGTGCGCAAGGAGCCGGTGTACCAACTATTGGGCGGCCCGGTGCGCGACGAACTCGTGTTCTACGCAACTGGCGCGCGTCCGGACCTCGCGAAGGAGATGGGATTCATCGGCGGCAAATTGCCGTTGCAGCACGGTCCTGCTGAAGGCGAAGCGGGCCTCAAGAAGAATCTGGAGAAGCTCGCCGAGATGCGCAGTCGCGTTGGCGATGACTTCTGGCTGATGTACGACTGCTGGATGAGCCTCGACGTACCTTATGCAACGCGGCTCGCGCAGGCGGCGCACGAGTACGGTCTTAAATGGATCGAAGAGTGTCTGCCGCCGGACGACTACTGGGGTTACGCCGAACTGCGCCGCAACGTGCCGCGCGGCATGATGGTGTCGACCGGCGAGCACGAAGCGACGCGTTGGGGTTTTCGCATGCTGCTGGAGATGCAGTGCTGCGATCTGATTCAGCCGGATGTGGGCTGGTGCGGCGGCATCACCGAACTCATCAAGATCTCTGCGCTCGCCGACGCCCACAATGTGATGGTGGTGCCGCACGGTTCATCGGTGTATAGCTATCACTTCGTCGTCACGCGGCACAACTCACCGTTCGCCGAGTTTCTGATGATGGCGCCGAAGGCGGATGAAGTCGTGCCGATGTTCACGCCGCTGCTGCTCGATGAACCGGTCCCCGTGAATGGGCGGATGAAAGTGCCGGACACACCGGGCTTTGGTGTACGGCTCAATCCGGAGTGCGCGCTGGTGCGGCCTTATCCGCGTTGAATGCTTATTGACGATGGGTTGGACCAGGTTTCAACCCGCAAGACATCTTATCGATCCAGCCAACAGGAGAATGACGTGTTGCTCAAGGACAAGGTCGTGATCGTTACCGGCGGCTCGCGTGGCATCGGCCGCGCGATAGCCGTTGCGTGCGCAACCGAAGGGGCGGATGTGGCGATCAACTACTGGGGCGATAACGACGCATCGTATGGGCGCCGTTCGGCCGTCGCGGAAGTGGTCGGCGAAATTGAAGCCTTGGGGCGGCGCGTGATCGCGATCGAAGGGAATGTCGCTTTACGCGAAACAGGTCAGGAACTCGTCCGCCGCACCGTCGAAGCCTTCGGCAAAGTCGATGTGCTCGCTAGCAATGCCGGCATCTGTCCGTTTCACGCGTTTCTCGACATGCCGCCTGAGATATTGGAGTCGACAGTAGCAGTCAATCTTAACGGTGCGTTTTACGTCACACAGGCCGCCGCGCAGCAGATGAAAGCGCAGGGTACGGGCGGCGCGATCGTGGCGACGAGTTCGATCAGCGCGCTGGTGGGCGGTAGCATGCAAACGCACTACACGCCGACCAAGGCCGGTGTGCATTCGCTGATGCAGTCATGCGCGGTGGCGTTGGGACCGTACGGCATTCGCTGCAATTCGGTGATGCCCGGCACAATCGCGACCGACCTGAACGCGGAAGATCTCGCCGACGAAGCCAAAAAAGCCTACTTCGAAAAGCGTATTCCGCTGGGCCGACTGGGCCGCCCGGAGGACGTCGCCGATTGCGTGGTATTCCTTGCCTCCGACCGCGCCCGTTACGTGACAGGCGCCGCGCTGCTGGTGGACGGCGGCCTGTTCGTCAACTTGCAGTAACGGGCGATGCCGATTTCACGATGGTGACTTTAACTAGCCGGAGCGGATACGATCACAGGCTCCGCCGCATTCCCGGTGGAATCATCGCGGGCGAGCTTGCGCGAGAAACCGCGCAGCAAATCGATAAAGCGCAGCGCGGGCTCGGCGAGGGCTTCTTCCTTGCGCGTGAGAATGCCGAAGCCGGAGAGGCTCTTGCCGATCTCGAGCGGCAGCGCGACCAGCAGCTTGCCGCGCACATGATCGCGCACTACCGACTCGGGCAGCATGGCCACAGCGTCGTAGTTCTCGAGCAATTGCAGCGTGGCGAAGATCGACGCGCACTCGGTCAGGTTGACGGGCGTTGCAAGACCTGCACGCGCGAGTTCCTCTTCGAACAGCACGCGCGCCGGACTGGTAACAGGTTGCGCGACCCACGGCCAGTCGATCAGCTCCCGCAACGTGATGCGCGAGCGCTGCGCCAGTGGATGTACCGAACGCACCACCAGCAGCAAAGTCTCGCGTGCGAGCGGCTCGAAACTGAAATCGTTGTGCTGCAGCGGACTGGTCAGGCGTCCAAGCGCCAGATCGACTTCGCGGCGATGCAGCAATTGCACGACCTGGTCGCTGGTTTCGCCCAGAATGCGCACGTTCAGCAGCGGGCTTTCGGTTTTCAGGGCGGCGACTGCCATGGCCAGCAGATCGGGCGCGGCGCCCATGATCGCGCCGACGGTCAGCTGTCCATGTCCGCCACGGCGTTTGACGTCGAGATCTTCGGCAAATCGGGTCAACTCGGCGAGTGCGCGCCGCGCATACGCCAGCGTGACCACGCCGAGCGGTGTGGGCGTCATGCCGCGCGCATTGCGCTCGAACAGCAGGAAGCCGAACGCTTCCTCGATGTCGCCGAGCATGCGGCTCGCGCTGGGTTGCGCGACGTTGATGGCCTCGGCGGCCTGGTGGAGATTGCGCGTGTCGTCGAGCGCGACGAGCAGCGCCAGATGCTTGAACTTGAGCCGATTGACGAGTGCGATGGCAGCTGAGTGTTGGCTCATGGTTGCGGGTGCGATTCGGTTTGTGGATCGCCCAATCCCAACAACGGATTGAGATGCTATCGACGCAGGAATTATAGTCGTACCAGACGCTTCTACGCTTCTCAGGGAAAGCGCCCGGATACGACGGGAGACAGGCCGCAATGGAAACAATCGCTTTCCGGATGGTGCTCAACCCCGGCATGCGCGAGGAATACGAACGACGTCATGCGCAAATCTGGCCTGAACTGGTTGATGCATTGCACAACGCCGGGGTGCGCGACTATCGGATCTTCTTCGACGCAGACTCGCATCACCTGTTCGCCATTCTGACGCGCAGCACGAATCACACTATGAACGCGCTGCCGCAACTCGACGTAATGCGCAAATGGTGGGATTACATGGCCGACATCATGCAGACGGCCCCTGACCATACGCCGCTTCAGCAACCGCTGGAGCCGGTCTTTCATCTGAATTCGCTTAGCTGACTGTGCTTGCCCAATGGGCGGAGGGTGTCGCATGCAGGTTGTCGATTCGCATATCCATCTGTGGGATCTGAAGACGCATCGCTATCCGTGGCTGGAAAACCCGGGCGTGTCGTTCGTGGGGGACGCGCGCGACCTGAAGCACGACTACCTGCTCGACGATCTGCTCGGCGAGGCGGGTGATATCGAGGTGCTGAAACTGGTGCATGTGGAAGCGAATCACGATCCTGCCGATCCGGTCGAGGAAACCCGCTGGTTGCAGTCCATTGCGGATCGTCCGGCGTCGCACGGCATGCCGGATGCGATTGTCGCGGCCGTGGATCTGTCCGCGGCGAACGCACCCGAACTGCTCGAGGCGCACGCGGCGTTTGCCAACACGCGTGGCATCAGGCAGATCCTGAATGTGCACGAGAACAAGTTGTTCGATTACGTGGGCCGTCATTTCATGCGCGAGTCGAAGTGGCGCGAACATTTCGCCTTGCTGCGCCGTTACGACATGTCATTCGATCTGCAACTGTATCCGTCGCAGATGGAGGAGGCGGCTGCATTGGCGCGCGCGCATGCCGATACGATTTTTATCGTCAACCATGCGGGCATGTTCGTGGATCGCAGCAGCGTCGCCGGTTATCGTGCGTGGCGTGAAGGTATGCGGACGCTCGCAGGTTGCAGGAATGTCGCTGTGAAGATCAGCGGACTCGCCATGTTCGATCATCAATGGAGCGTCGAGAGCCTGCGCCCTTATGTGCTCGAAACGATCGATACGTTCGGCGCCGAGCGCGCGATGTTCGCGTCGAACTTTCCGGTCGATCGCTTGTTCGGCTCTTACCAGAATTTGTGGCACGCGTACGCGTCGATCGTCGATGGCGCGAGCGATGCTGAAAAAGAAGCGCTGTTTTGCCGTAACGCGGAGCGTTTTTATCGTATCTGACGTACCCGCCGCGTCTGACGCATTCCCAAAAGCAAAAGAGAAGGAGACACGTAGTGAAGCAATCCCCATCCGCTGTGCCCAGACTCGAACTACGGCACGCAAGCAAATCATTCGGCCGGGTCCGTGCGTTGTCCGACGGCGATCTCGCGTTGTGGCCGGGCGAAGTGCATGCATTGCTCGGCGAAAATGGCGCGGGCAAATCGACGGTCGTGAAGATTCTCGCGGGTGTGCATCAGCCGGATACCGGTGAACTGCTAGTCGACGGCGTGGCGCGCCGCTTCGCCACGCCTGCCGAAGCGCGCGACGCGGGCCTCGCCGTGATCTATCAGGAGCCGACGCTGTTCTTCGATCTCTCGATCGCGGAGAACATCTTCATGGGGCGGCAGCCGGTCGACCGGATCGGCCGCATTCAGTACGACGCCATGCGCCGCGAAGTGGATGGTTTGCTGGCCTCGCTCGGGGTCGATCTGCGCGCGGATCAACTGGTGCGTGGGCTCTCGATTGCCGATCAGCAGGTGATCGAAATTGCGAAGGCGTTGTCGTTGAACGCGAACGTGCTGATCATGGACGAGCCGACCGCCGCCTTGTCGCTGCCCGAAGTGGAGCGCCTCTTTGCAATCGTGCGCAAGCTGCGTGAGCGTGACGTGGCGATTCTGTTCATCACGCACCGGCTCGACGAAGTGTTCACATTGACGCAACGCGTGACGATCATGCGCGACGGCGCGAAAGTATTCGACGGACTCACTGCCGATCTCACCACTGAATCCATCGTCGCAAAGATGGTAGGCCGTGATCTGGAAACCTTCTATCCGAAGGCCGACCGGCCACCGGGCGAAGTGCGATTGTCAGTGCGTGGACTCACGCGCATCGGTGTCTTCAAGGATATTTCCTTCGACGTCCGCGCGGGCGAAATCGTCGCGCTGGCGGGGCTCGTCGGCGCGGGCCGCAGCGAAGTGGCACGCGCGATCTTCGGCATCGATCCCCTCGATTCGGGCGAAATTTCGATTGGGGGCAAACGTCTCGCCGCCGGCAGTCCGGCCGCCGCGGTGCGTGCCGGCCTCGCGCTGGTCCCGGAGGACCGTCGTCAGCAAGGGCTGGCACTGGAATTGAGCATTGCGCGCAATGCCTCGATGACGGTGCTCGGGCGGCTGGTCAAACACGGCCTGATTTCCACGCGAAGCGAAACGCAATTGGCCAATCAGTGGGGCACGCGTTTGCGCCTCAAAGCGGGCGACCCGAATGCGCCGGTCGGCACGCTGTCCGGCGGCAATCAGCAGAAAGTCGTGCTGGGCAAGTGGCTCGCCACGAATCCAAAGGTCCTGATCATCGACGAACCCACGCGCGGCATCGACGTCGGCGCCAAGGCCGAGGTGTATGGCGCGCTCGCGGAACTGGTGCGCGACGGCATGGCCGTGCTGATGATTTCGAGTGAACTGCCGGAAGTACTCGGCATGGCCGATCGCGTACTGGTCATGCACGAGGGACGTATCAGCGCGGACATAGCGCGCGCCGAAGCCGACGAAGAACGCATCATGGGCGCGGCGCTTGGCCAACCGATTCCACCGTTGGGGAACGCCGCATGATGCGCCATTCGACGACCCATCCCGCGCCGGTTCAGGCGTCCGCTCCCAAGCGCACTGGCAGCGCGCCGGGTGGCTTCATCGCGGGCATTGCGAAGAGCCGCGAAACGACGCTTTTTGTCGTGCTGATTCTGTTGATCGTGGGCACGGGGCTCGCGAAACCGCAGTTTCTGAATCTGCAGAATCTGCGCGACGTGCTCCTCAATGTGTCGATCATCAGCTTGCTGACGGCCGGCATGACCGTGGTCATCCTGATGCGGCATATCGATCTGTCGGTGGGGTCGACGGTCGGCATCAGCGCGTATGCGGTCGGCAGCCTGTACGTTGCGTTTCCACATATGCCGGTGATCGTCGCGTTGCTGGCCGGACTGGCAATCGGTCTGGTGGCGGGCAGTATCAATGCATTGCTCGTGGCCGTGGGGCGCGTGCCGTCGCTGGTAGCAACACTCTCCACGCTCTACATCTTTCGCGGCGCGGATTATGCATGGGTGCACGGCGGCCAGATCAACGCAACCAGTTTGCCCGATGCGTTTTCCCGCCTCGCTACCGGCACTTTCTTCGGCATACCGACGCTCGCGCTGATCGCGATTGTCGTGCTGGCCGGTCTGGCTGTCTATCTGAAGCAGTTTCGCGGCGGACGCGAACACTATGCCATCGGCTCGAATCCGGAGGCGGCGCGGCTTGCCGGCGTGAACGTCGAACGTCGGGTGATGGCGGGTTTTCTGCTGTCCGGCGCGATCGCCGGTTTCGCAGGCGCGTTGTGGCTTGCGCGCTTTGGCACCGTCGATGCAAGCACCGCAAAGGGTATCGAATTGCAGGTCGTTGCCGCCGCCGTGGTGGGCAGCGTGGCGATCACCGGTGGAGTGGGCACCATTCTTGGCGCCACGCTCGGCGCGCTCGTGCTGGGTGTGATCAGCATCGCGCTCGTCGTGCTGCACGTCTCGCCATTCTGGGAGCAGGCGATTCAGGGCGCGCTGATCGTCGCCGCGATTACCGCCGATACTTTGCTGGCCCGCTCCGTCGCCAAACGCATGATGAGGAAACGCGATCATGGCTAAACCCGATTCCGCGCTGCTCACGCGCAAACACGAAACACCGTTGCAATGGGAAGTGTTGCTGGTCATCGTGCTGGCCCTGTCGCTCGTGCTCGGGCGCTTGTTGTCGCCGGTGTTTCTCACCGGCGCGAATGTCAGCAACATCCTCGCCGATCTGACTGAGATCGCGTTGATGGCGCTGCCCATGACGCTGATTATCGTCGCCGCGGAAATCGACCTGTCGGTGGCGTCGGTGCTGGGCGCCTCCAGTGCGCTGATGGGCGTGCTGTGGCATATGGGCCTGCCGATGCCGGTCGTGATCGTGCTGGTATTGATTGCCGGTGCGCTGGCGGGCTTGCTGAACGGCCTTGTGATCGTCAAGCTCAATCTGCCTTCGCTCGCGGTCACCATCGGCACGCTGGCGCTGTTTCGTGGCCTCGCGTATGTGCTGCTCGGCGATCAGGCGGTCGCGGATTTCCCCGCAGCTTATACGGCGTTCGGCATGGATACGGTCGGCTCGACTTTCATTCCGCTGCCTTTTGCGATCGTGATCGTCGGCGCGGTGTTATTTACCGTGCTGCTGCAATCCACGGCGTTCGGCCGCAGCCTCTACGCAATCGGGGCGAATCCGACCGCGGCGGCTTTCTCCGGTATCGAAGTCGCGAAGATCAGGTTGCGTCTATTCGTGCTGTCCGGCGCAATGAGCGCGCTGGCCGGCGTCGTCTACACGCTGCGCTTCACCAGCGCACGCGGCGATAACGGCGAAGGTTTCGAATTGTCCGTGATCGCGGCGGTGCTGTTCGGCGGTGTGAGTATTTTCGGTGGACGCGGCTCGATGTTCGGCGTCCTGCTCTCGCTGCTGATTATCGGTGTGCTGAAAAACGCGCTGACGCTCGACGATGTGTCGAGCGAAACGCTCACGATCGTCACCGGCGTGCTGCTGCTGGCATCGGTGCTGATTCCCAATCTGGTTGCGCGCTGGCGTGCGGCGCGTGACCGGCGTTTCATCGCGAAGTCCGCTTCTTCTTTATAACGTTCTCTTATAACCGGCTCCACAAGAAATACCTAATACCAAATACCGACAACCCGGACAGCATGCCGTCCAACAACAAAGCAGGAGACACCTCATGTTCAATCCTCTACGTCACACCGGCAAGACCGCGCTTTGCATTGCGCTAGTCGCGATCAGTTGTGCCGCGTCCGCAGCGGGCCTGAAAAGTGGTCTGAAGATTGCCTTCGTGCCGAAGCAGATCAACAACCCCTATGAAGTGATTGCCGACGACGGCGGCATGGCCGCGATCAAGGAATTCAACGGGGTGGGCAAGGTCGTGGGACCGTCGGATGCGGGCGCATCGTCGCAAGTGCAATACATCAACACGCTAATTACGCAGCGGCAGGACGCAATCGTGATCGCGGCCAACGACGCGAACGCGGTCGTGCCGTATCTGAAGAAAGCGATGTCGCAAGGCATCAAGGTCGTGACCTTCGATTCGGACACGGCGCCTGAAGGCCGTCAGCTTTTCGTCAACCAGGCGAACGCCGAGGGTATCGGGCGGGGCCAGATCCAACTGGTCGCGAAACTGATGGGCGGCGAGGGCGAGTTTGCCGTGCTGTCGGCCACGCCGAACGCGACGAATCAGAATACGTGGATCAAGTGGATGCAGGAGGAGTTGAAGAAACCCGAGTACTCGAAGATCAAGCTCGTGAAGATCGCGTACGGTAACGACGACGACCAGAAGTCATTCGTCGAAACGCAAGGCTTGCTGCAGGCGTATCCGAATCTGAAGGCGATCGTCGCGCCGACCACGGTGGGCATTGCGGCGGCGGCGCGTTATATCTCGTCGTCGTCGAGCAAGGGTAAGGTACAGGTGACCGGCTTGGGCACGCCGAATCAGATGCGTGCGTTCGTGAAGAATGGAACCGTCAAGGCGTTCCAGTTGTGGGATCCGAATCAGCTCGGCTATCTGGCGGCTTATGCGGCGGCGGCGCTGTCCTCGGGGACGATTGCCGGCAAGGAAGGCGAATCGTTTGATGCCGGCAAGCTCGGCAAGCGCACGATCGGACCGCAAGGCGAAATCATTCTTGGACCGCCGACCACGTTCGACTCAAGCAATATCGACAACTTCAATTTCTAACTAGTAAGCCAGAGACCCGCAATTCGGGTATGGGATATGCGTGCCTCCCGGCCAAACCGGAAGCCGCTGCGGATACGCACGGGAGGCGTCGTCGTGAACTTTAAGACCTATACTATGAATCGGTAAATCGACCATGGGCGCGGTGGCTCCGAACTGCTATCGTGAGTGAACGCCGTTCGGACCACGGATGATTATTGACGCAGCAGTTGGCGGTCGCGGTTTTCGGTGAGGACGGAGGTGAGCAGTCAGAACGGATGCCGTAGACGCAGATAAATCCCTGCTTAGAGGTGCATGATGATCGGAATGACGTGGCTTGTTGTGGCTGACGGAGGCCGTGCGCGTGTTTTCCAGACGCCCGGGCTCACACTCGACTTGCATGAAAAAGAAAGTCTCATCAACACTGAATATACCGGCACGATGCTGACGGAAAAGGATCGCGAGAAATTCGCGAAGCGCGTTGCCGCGTATCTGGAGGCAGGGCGGCTCCATCAACTCTACAATCGGCTAAGACTTGCCATCGAGCCGAAGTTTCTCGGCATGGTCAAAGCGGATCTCAGCGAGGAAACCCGTCGATTGATATTCGAGCAAACCAGCGAGGATCTGTCGACGCTCAATGCCCGGGAAATCGAGGCACACCTGCGGCGACACTGAACGGCCTTCACACACTTAACCCTGCGAGGCCACGGATCGTGGCCTCGCAGGGTTTCTGTGTTGACGTGTTATCTACACGCTGGTTTCCGAGCTACCCGATTCTTCGGCATCACGGAACCAGGTTTCCGCATGAGAGCGCTCGGCAACCCAGGAGCGCGACGGCGGCGTGTTGAACTCGCGATCGATAAACCGGCATCCCCATTCGACCCCGTCTCTTGCTGCCTCTTCTTCGGTTAGCCACTCGGGTTGAACGGTCATGGGACGAATATCGACGACTGTTCGGGTGCCGTGACTCACACTCACACTTGCGATCCAGGCGCCGAGCTTGTTGCGCTCAGGGCGCACGGCGATTTCGAATTCGCCGTAAGAAACAGTGCGTGTTGGCATCGTTCTCTCCTTTGCAGCGGTCATGATCGATATCCGCCCGCAACGCGGCGTGAGGGCTTCTCTTCTAGCGTCATCATGCCGCAACTCCAGCAGTCCGACACGCGGATTATTGAGGTTAAGTGATAAACCGGTAGGTGTATTTCACCAATATCTAGCATCGGAGAAACCTATGTTCACATGAACATGACTTGCTCATAGACTTTGGGTACAAAGGAATGGTGAGGCTCAAACTTTTCGGTTGACGGGAGGTTTCATGGCACAGAATGAATTTTCATACCGGCGGTTCCAGATCGCCGCAACGATTTCACCTCTGCAGGGTAATCGGGGGATCGTCACAGTCGATGTCACGACCTCGGATCAGGCGCGCATTGCCGATCTGGGAACGGCGCGCTTTCTCCATGTGGAACGATGGGTTGAAAGAAATGAGCCCGCCTTCCTTCAGGTCGTTGTGGACGAATGCAAAGTCGCTATCGACCACTATGCGGACAACGTCGACGATAGTTGATTCTCCGTATTTCGCATGAGGTGCTGCCATGCAGCAGGAATTCGATTTCTACATCAACCTGAAGAAGCCGACACTCGGTCTCTATGTGCGCACGGGAGCGGGCCTCCCCGACCTCGTCGACACAAGTGACTGGCAACTCAATGGACACGTGTGGCAAAGCGAGCTGACGCCAGACATTCTGAAGGGGCTTGAGGCGAACGGCCATGCGTTTCAGGAGTTGGGTGCCTGATCGCGACATAGCACTTTGATCTCTACAAATTAGTACTATTCTTGCCTTAGGCTGGCTGAAAGCGCGCTGTCGCCTGATATAGGGCGAGGGAGAGAACCATGTCGGAGCAGCAGGGTACGTTGAGTGACGAGTTCATCGCGCAGCAGCGCAAGCGCCTCCTCGCGTTACGCCAGGAACTGTTGGGTGGAGAGGAGAATACGATCGCGGACGAGCGAACGGACGAGGAACAGCACGGCGACGAAGCGCACGAGTTCGAGGACGAGGCGCAGAGCATGGCGCAAAACGAGGTCAACCAGGCGCTGCACGACGTGAACGACCAGCGCATCATCGATATCGAGCGAGCGCTGCAGAAGATCGACGAGGGGACTTACGGCCTCTCCGATGAGAGTGGTGACCCGATACCAAAAGCCCGGCTCGAAGTCGCCCCGGAAGCGATCCTGACTGTTGAAGAGCAGAGCCGTCGCGAGACCGGCAAATGAGGGCGTCCAACGCCGCTGTGATGTCAGAAAACGCCGTGATGCGGTCCTGAAGCCGGGCCGCGAAATCCTGTTCCATGAGGTGCCGCTGGCAGATTGCGCCAATGCCTATCATCGGAAAAACCAATGTTCCATTCTTCACAAGCCCCTCATAGAATCCAATGACGGATTCAGGGGTTCGTTATGCTAATCAACATGTTGTCGAAGCCCGTCAAGCCTTCGCAACTCATGTGACCGCGCCCCATAACCTTTTACGTAGCCGGATGCCTTAACCGAAAAGGTGACTCCCGATGCCAGCTCTCTGCGAAATCTGTAATGCCCGTCCCGCTGTCGCCCGTGTAACCGTTGTGCAAAACGGCGAGCGGAAGTCCTTATCGATCTGCGACTACGACTATCGGCAATTGATGCGACATCAAAGCATGCAGAACCCATTCGATTCACTGCTGGGAGGCGGAGGCCTGTCGCGCTTTTTCGGCGGCATGGAGGGCGGGGACGAGGAAGATGATGCTGGATACGCCGAAGTGCCGCGTGAATCGGTCGACGCCACCGATGCTTTCAGCGAGCAGACGCTCGAATTGTTACAGCGCGCCGCGGAAAAAGCACACGAGCTTGGCCGTAACGAGCTCGACACAGAACACTTGCTGTACGTGCTAGCGGACACCGATGTGTGCGCGGCATTGCTGAAGGAACTCAAGCTCTCCCCGCAGGACATCAAGGCTTACATCGATCAGCATGCGCAGAAGGGAAAGGGCGATCCTGACTCACCGGTCGACAAGATGACCATATCGCCTCGTTTGAAAAAGGCGTTCCAGTATGCGTTCCAGGCGTCGCGCGATCTCGGGCATTCATACGTCGGGCCGGAACATCTGCTCATTGGGCTTGCTGCCGTGCCGGACAGTATCGCGGGCACACTGCTGAAGAAATATGGCGTGACGCCGGAGGCGTTGCGACAGAAGGTCGTAAAAGTCGTGGGCAAAGGGGCGGAGGACGGTCGTGTCGACACGCCAACCGGCACGCCCAACCTTGACAAGTTCGGGCGCGACCTTACGGCCATGGCGCGTCAGGGCAAGCTCGACCCGGTGCTCGGCCGTGCGCAGGAAATCGAAAGCACGATCGAGGTGCTCGCGCGGCGCAAGAAGAACAACCCCGTGCTGATTGGCGAGCCAGGTGTTGGCAAGACGGCGATCGTCGAAGGGCTGGCGCAACGGATTATCAACGGCGACGTGCCTGAAGTGCTGCGCGGCAAGCGGCTTGTCGAAGTCAACATCAACTCGATGGTGGCAGGCGCGAAGTATCGCGGCGAATTCGAGGAGCGCGCCAAGCAACTGATCGATGAAGTCACAGCCAAGAAGGACGAACTGATTCTGTTCATCGACGAACTGCACACGATCGTGGGCGCGGGGCAAGGCGGGGGCGAGGGCGGCCTCGATATAGCGAACGTGCTCAAGCCTGCGCTTGCGCGCGGCGAACTCAGTCTGATCGGCGCAACGACACTCAACGAGTATCAGAAGTACATTGAAAAAGATGCGGCGCTCGAGCGGCGCTTCCAGCCGGTGTTAGTGCCGGAGCCGACGGTCGAGCAGACCATCGTCATCCTGCGTGGCCTGCGCGACAAGCTTGAAGCACACCACCAGGTGACGTTCGCCGACGATGCGTTCGTGGCGGCAGCCGAGCTGTCGGATCGCTACATTACATCGCGCTTTTTGCCTGACAAGGCCATCGATCTGATTGACCAGGCGGCAGCTCGCGTGCGCATCGGTGCGACCTCGCGTCCCGCAGCCATCCAGGAACTCGAAGCCGAAATCGCGCAGACGAAGCGCGAGCAGGATTATGCCTCCTCGCGCAAACGCTTCGATGAAGCGAAGGCATTCGAGGCAACTATCGGCGAAAAGCAGGCGAAACTCGACGAGCAGATGGAGGCATGGCAGCGCAAGACCGGCTCAGAGACGCTCGAAGTGACCGTGGAGTCAATCGCTGAAGTGGTGTCGCGTCTTACCGGCATTCCGGTCACGGAACTGACGCAGGAAGAGCGCCAGAAGCTGCTGGATATGGAAAAGAAGCTGCGCGAACGCGTGGTCGGCCAGGACGACGCGGTGATTGCCGTGAGCGACGCCGTGCGCCTGTCACGTGCCGGACTCGGCCAGACGAACCGGCCGATCGCGACGTTCCTGTTCCTCGGACCGACGGGCGTCGGCAAGACCGAACTTGCGAAGGCACTGGCAGAAACGGTGTTCGGCGACGAGCAGGCGGTTGTTCGTATCGACATGTCCGAGTACATGGAGCGTCACTCGGTCGCGCGGTTGATCGGGGCCCCTCCGGGCTACGTCGGGTACGACGAGGGCGGCCAGCTGACCGAGCGCGTGCGGCGGCGTCCTTACAGCGTGATCCTGCTTGATGAGATCGAGAAGGCGCACCCCGACGTGTACAACGTGCTGCTGCAGGTGTTCGACGACGGGCGGCTGACCGACGGCAAGGGCCGCGTGGTGGACTTCAGCAACACGATCATCATTGCGACGAGCAACCTCGGCGCATCGATCATCATGGACAACCTCGAAAAACCCGAGGGAGACCGCCAGGCCGAGAAAGCAATTCGCGAGGAATTGATGGGCGTGCTCAAGGGCCACTTCCGGCCCGAGTTCCTGAACCGGATCGACGAGATCATCGTCTTCCACGGGCTCTCGCGCGACAACATCCGCTCGATCGTGCAGATCCAACTCGAACGGGTCGTGCGCACTGCCGCTGCACAGGACATTACCCTCAAGATAGACGAATCGGTTGTCGATCACCTCGCCGATGCTGGTTACCGGCCGGAGTTCGGTGCACGCGAGTTGAAGCGCCAGATTCGCCAGGAACTGGAAACGCGGCTTGCGAAGGAGATGCTTGGCGACGTCCTGAAGTCGGGCGACACCGTCGATGTCAGTTACGACAAGGATAGCGGCAAAGTGAAGTTCAGCAAGAGCGAGGCGCCATCCACGCCCAAGGCAACGGGCGCGAAGGGTAGCAACGGACGTGCGAAGAAGAAACCGTCCAAAGAGGCCAGCAGCCCCGAGGAAACGGAAAGCGCTCACTCGAAGCAATGAGGTGCATAACCAGCTGGGAGCCACCGCTACGTCATTGCCGACGGTGTGCGGGGTCCCAGCCTGGGCGATACAGGCGGTGTGACCGCACACGTACTGTGTGTACTGTGCACGCCGGCCGCGGGTCGATCTGTACCTTTCGCAGCGTATCAACCCAGCTAGACTGAATCCGTATCCACGCTTTATGCCGCGATGCGACGTATCCTCAATCCGGATGGCTATCAGGCATCCTAATGAAGGCCATGGAGTTTCAAATGACCACACGACGCGAAGTGCCTGGAATCCGACCGTATGACGGACCCGCTGGCGGCTGGGGCGCGCTCCGCGCGACAGCCCAGGCTGTCCGAACCCAAATGGAAAGCATCGAGGCGCCGATCACATTGATGCGGACCAATCAGCCTGATGGCTTCGATTGTCCGGGTTGCGCCTGGCCGGACAAGGAGCACAAGTCCACGTTCCAGTTCTGCGAGAACGGCGCCAAAGCGGTCACATGGGAAGCGACGACCAAGCGGGTGACGCCGGAGTTCTTCGAGAACAATACGGTGTCGTCGCTGCTGCAACGAACGGATTACGAACTGGAGGATCTAGGCCGGTTGACGCATCCGCTCGTCTACGACCGCGCCACCGACAAATTCCGGGCGGTTGAATGGGAGGACGCATTTGCTCGCATTGGTGAAGTGCTGCGCGGCTTGTCCTCGCCCGACGAAGCCGAGTTTTATACCTCAGGCAGAGCGTCGAACGAGGCCGCCTACCTCTTTCAGTTGTTTGCGCGAGAATATGGCACCAACAATTTCCCGGATTGCTCGAACATGTGCCACGAGCCAACCAGCGTTGGCTTGCCCCAGTCGATCGGGATCGGCAAAGGCACGGTATCGCTGGATGATTTCGACAAGACCGAACTCATTCTCTCTATCGGGCACAACCCGGGCACGAATCATCCCCGCATGATGGGGACACTCCACGAATGCTCGCGGCGCAACGTGCCGATCATCGTGTTCAATCCGCTGCGCGAGCGCGCGCTGGAGCGTTTCGCCGATCCGCAGAGCGTTTTCGAAATGGCGACCTTCGCGTCCACCCGAATTGCGTCGACCTATTTTCAGCTCGATGCCGGTGGAGATGCCGCCGCGCTCAAAGGCATCATGAAGGCGCTCCTGCAGATGGACGCGGAACAGGGCAATACGGTTCTAGACCACGAGTTCATTGCCACGCATACCCAGGGGTTCGACGCGTTTGCCGCCGATCTGGAAGCGACGTCATGGGACGATATCGAAAAGGCCAGTGGACTCACGCGCGAGGATATCGACGAGGTTGCGATTGCCTATGCAAAATCGAATGCGACGATTGTCACGTATGGCATGGGTGTTACCCAGCACAACAAAGGCACCGCCAATGTTCGTCTGATTGCGGATTTGTTGTTATTGCGCGGCAACATCGGCAAGCCCGGCGCAGGCATCTGTCCGCTGCGCGGGCATTCCAACGTGCAGGGGAATCGTACGGTGGGTATCACCGAAAAACCGTCCGCTACCTTCCTCAAGCAGATCGAAAATGTATTCGGCTTCACGCCGCCAGCGGCGCACGGACACGATGCTGTCCAGGCGATGCAGGCGATGATCGACGGTACGGCCAAGGCCCTGATTTGCCTGGGTGGAAACTTCGCGGTTGCGTTACCCGATTCCGAGCAGTGCTTTCCGGCAATGGGCAAGCTTGATCTGAGCGTTCATCTCGGTACCAAGCTCAATCGTTCGCACCTGCTGGTGGCAAAGGAAACGTACGTGCTGCCTGTTGTGGGACGCACGGAACTGGATATCCAGGCGACCGGCCGGCAATCCATTACGGTCGAGGATTCCATGTCGATGGTCCACGCTTCTTCAGGCAAGCTGAAGCCTGCTTCCGAACACTTGCTCTCCGAACCGGCGATCGTCGCCGGTATTGCGAAAGCTGCGTTGCCGAACAGTAAGGTGGCATGGTCGGATCTGGTTGCCGACTACGACAAGATTCGGGACCTGATCGAACAAACTGTGCCGGGATTCGAGGCATTCAATGCCCGAATCAGGGTGCCCGGAGGATTCCGTATGCCGCTTCCTCCGACCGAACGCGTGTGGCCCACGCCGTCAGGCAAGGCGATGTTCTCGGTGTACGGCGGGGTGAAGGAAGATGCAGACGTTTTCGGCGCTGAAAATGTGCTGCGACTCATCACGATCCGCAGCCATGACCAGTACAACACAACCATCTACGCCATGGACGATCGTTACCGGGGCGTGTTCGGCCGGCGTGACGTGCTGTTTATGAACGAAGACGATCTTGCCGCACGTGGACTCGAGCACGGCGATCTGGTCGACATTGAAACGATTTCAGCGGGCAGGCAGCGAAGCTTGAAGAAAATAACGGTAATTGCTTATAACATCGCACCGGGTTCAGTGGCGGCATACTATCCTGAAGCGAATGTACTGGTGCCGCTCGACTTCATCGATAAGGAGAGCGGCACGCCTTCGTACAAGTCTGTTCCGGTTCATGTTGTGCGCTCGGCACAAGCCTGACTTTGAGCGATGACGGGTCGATCAACCGGACCTACGCGTCCAGTTGACCGGCCTGCAGGATAGCGGGCGTGAACGCCGTTTTACGCAAATGCGGTTGTCACCTGGAGCCATTGATCAATTATGGAAATCTTCGATGCATTCCACCTTGCCAGGTTGCAGTTTGCGTTTACGGTTTCATTTCACATTATTTTTCCCGCGATCAGTATCGGCATGGCGAGTTTCCTCGCGGTGCTGGAATGGCGCTGGCTGCTCACCGGCGACGTTGCCTACAAGGAGATGTTCCAGTTCTGGTCGAAGATCTTCGCGGTCGGCTTCGGTATGGGGGTGGTCTCGGGCGTGGTGATGGCTTACGAGTTCGGCACCAACTGGAGTGGCTTTTCCAGCGTGGCCGGCAACGTCACGGGGCCGCTTCTGACTTACGAAGTGCTGACCGCATTCTTTCTCGAGGCGGGTTTTCTCGGCGTCATGCTGTTTGGCTGGCAACGCGTCAGTCCACGCGCGCACTTCTTTGCCACGCTGATGGTTGCGGTGGGCACGCTCATTTCCACGTTCTGGATTCTCGCGTCGAATAGCTTCATGCAGACGCCGCAAGGATTCGCTGTCGAGAACGGCCGGATCGTACCGGTCGACTGGATGAAGGTGATTTTCAATCCTTCGTTTCCGTATCGCCTCGCGCATATGACGATTGCCGCGTTCATCGTCGCGGGCTTCATCGTTGCCGCGTGCGGTGCGTGGCATCTGTTGCAGGGCCGGCGCGACAAACCCGTTACGCGTAGTTTTTCGATGGCGCTGTGGATTCTGCTTTTCCTGACGCCGATACAGATTTTCGTCGGCGATGCGCACGGACTCAACACGCGCAAATATCAGCCGGCCAAGATCGCGGCAATCGAAGGCCTATGGGAAACCGAGCACGGCGGTACCGCGCTCAACCTGGTCGGCCTGCCCGACATGGATGCGGAAGTGACGCGATACACGATCCAGATACCGCATCTGGGCAGCCTGATTCTGACGCACAGTTGGGATGGCGAGATTCGCGGCCTGAAAGAGTTTCCGCCCGAGGACCGTCCGTATTCGCCGATCGTATTCTGGACTTTCCGGATCATGGCGGGTCTCGGCATGTTGATGCTATTGACCGCGCTGCTTGGTCTGCTGCTCAGAGTGCGTGGCCGTCTCTACGAGACACGCTGGTATCAGCGTTTCGTCCTGTGCATGGGGCCTTCCGGAATCCTCGCGCTATTGGCGGGGTGGGTAACGACCGAGGTCGGCCGTCAACCGTGGACGGTCTACGGTGTCCTGCGCACAGTGGACTCTGTCTCGCCGGTCAGTTCCCAGCAGGTCGGCGTTTCCTTGCTGATTTTTGTGCTGGTGTATTTCCTCGTGTTCGGCATGGGCTTCTACTACATGATGAAGATGATGAAGCGCGGACCTGAAGAGCACGTCGAGCGCCGCGATTCACGCCGACATCCGGTCCTGCGTAATCGTCCGTTGGACGCACTGGAAGGGGAGTGACGCCATGCAAATCGATCTTCCTGTTGTGTGGGCCGCGATCATCGGACTCGGCGTTTTTATCTACGTGATGCTGGACGGCTTCGATCTCGGCATTGGCCTGCTGTTTCCGTTTTTCGAGGAAAAGGGCGACCGGCAAGTGATGCTCAATACCATCGCGCCGGTCTGGGACGGTAACGAGACATTCCTCGTGCTTGGCGGCGCCGGGCTTTACGGGGCGTTCCCGGTGGTCTATTCGACGCTGCTGCCGGCGAACTATCTCCCGCTGATCCTGATGGTGATCGGCCTGATCTTCCGCGGGGCGGCCTTCGAACTGCGCGCCAAGGCCGTCAGGACCCAGCATGCGTGGGACCTCGCCTTCATTGGCGGTTCCGCGCTCGCGGGGCTCTGCCAGGGCATCGTGCTGGGGTCGCTGCTGCAGGGCATCAAGATCGTCGATGGCCGCTTTGCCGGCGGCGCGTTCGACTGGCTCTCGCCGTTCAGCCTGTTCTGCGGAATCGGCGTCCTTACCACGTATGCGACGCTAGGTTGCGGCTGGCTTGTCCTGAAGACGGATGGCGAATTGCAGCGCAAGATGCGCGACGTGATGCGGCCGCTCGTGAGCATCCTGCTCGGGGTGATGGTCGTCGTGAGTCTATGGACGGTAATCGGCTTGCCGGCGGTCGCACATCGCTGGTTCGGAAGCGGCAATCTCGGCTGGTTCCTGCCGGTGCCGATTCTTGTCGTCGCCTGTGTGTGGGGCGTCTTCCGTTCGCTTCGCCAGAAGCACGAGGCGACGCCGTTCCTGCTCACGCTCGCGCTGTGCTTTCTCGGCTATAGCGGCCTGCTCATCAGCATCTGGCCGAACATCGTTCCGCCGTCGCTGACGATCTGGGAAGCCTCGTCGAGCCACTCGAGCCAGTTGTTTGCGCTGGTCGGCACGGTGATCGTGCTGCCGATCATCCTTGTCTACAACGTCATGCAGTATCGCGTGTTCCGGGGCAAGGTGCGCGAAGGGGATGCCGGTTACCACTGAGGGTGACGGCGCAGTCTGACCATTAGAAGAGCACATTATGATTGTGAGGCCAGGGCAGAACTGGTTCCGGCTGCTGTTTGTCTGGAACGGTTCCGTGTTGCAGTCGATTATTCCGCAGTTGGTTTTTATGGCCGCGGTCAGCAGTCTTGCTGTCGTGACGCAAGGGCGCATTTTCGGCGAGAAGATCCCACTTAATACGGCTCCGTTCACATTATTCGGCCTGGCGCTTGCGATCTTCCTGGCGTTCCGCAATAACGCGAGTTACGAGCGGTTCAATGAGGCGCGTCATCTTTGGGGCAGCATCCTGATCTCGGCGCGCGCGTTGACTTCGCAGATGCTGTGTTACGTGCCGCGGAGCGATCACCACGTTCAAATGGCTCATACGCTGATTGCGAGTGTGTACGCGTTGAAGCATCAACTGCGCGGGACCGACCCGACTTCCGATCTCGTTCGCTTTCTCGGACGCACGCGCACAGAGGCATTGCAGCACACCTGCTACAAACCGACCGCGCTGCTCAATGAGCTTCGTCGCGACTTTGCCGATCTGCAAGTTCGGGCCTTGATGTCGGATACCCAGCTCTGGATGCTGGACGCGCAGATCAACGAATTGGGAAAGACGGTGGGAGGGTGTGAACGGATCGCATCGACGCCCATTCCATTTGCCTACAGTGTGTTGCTGCACCGCACCGTCTATGCCTATTGCGTTTTGCTGCCGTTCGGTCTGGTCGATTCGACGGAGTTCTTCACACCGCTTCTTTGCGTTTTCATTTCCTATACGCTCATTGCGCTCGAAGCGATCGCTAGCGAAGTCGCCGAGCCTTTTACAGTCGCGCCGAATGCGCTGGCGCTTGATGCTATGACCCGCAACATCGAACGATCGATTCTCGAGCTTTGCGGCTGCGAACTTCCCGAAGAGGTCGTACCGGTGCGCGCGTACCAGTTGACTTAGGGTGCGCTCTTCGACGCATCCTTGCACAGCTTGCTCAGCAGGATGTGCGTCAGCCTCGCCGTCGCACCCGATACGGCGCGCGAACTGTGCTCCTGAAATTCGGCACAGACTGTGCGTCCCGAGGGCGGCCCCGACGCACTATCCTGCCAGCAGGTCATTGACGGACCGGCGGCCGTCCCGGTCAGACAAGGTCGACTGCCGCCAACGCCACATCCCGCCGCCCACCTTCGGATAGATCGTGAACATCGTCCACCAGCCCATACTCGCCGACACAGAATCCCGCCATGGCGTATCCGCCGGTGCTGTCACGACTACGCTCGACACGCTTGATCGTCCACTGCGGGACTTACGCCTGTCCGTCATCGATCAATGCAATTTCCGCTGTACGTACTGCATGCCGCGGGAGACCTTTGGCGCAGACTACCGCTTCCTGCCGTCTTCGGAACGCCTGTCGTTCGAACAGATGGTCAAGCTCGCGAAAGCGTTCGCGCTGCTCGGGGTCGAGAAAATCCGCATCACGGGCGGCGAGCCGCTCCTGCGGCGTGGACTCGAATCCCTGATCGAGCAACTCGCGAAACTGACCACACCCGGCGGCAAACCGCTGGAGCTCGCGCTGACGACAAATGGCTCCCTGCTTGCCGCAAAGGCGCGTTCGTTGCGTGACGCCGGCCTCGGTCGCGTGACGGTGAGCCTCGACGCGGTGGACGATGCCATATTCCGCCGGATGAGTGACGTCGACATGCCTGTGTCGCAGATCCTGGATGGGATCGAGGCCGCGCGCGCGGTGGGACTTGACCCGGTTAAGGTCAACGCCGTTATCGAGCGAGGTGTCAACGACAGCCAGATCCTCCCGCTCGTGCGGCAGTTCAAGGGCACCGGCGTGGCCGTGCGCTTCATCGAATTCATGGACGTTGGCGGCGCGGGCGGCTGGTCGAACACGAAAGTGATCACGGCGCGCGAGACGCGTGACATCGTCGGATCGGCGTTTCCTCTCGTTCCTGTCGTGGTTCGTGAACAGACGGGCACCGCCGTCAACTATCGCCATGCCGACGGCACAGGCGAAGTCGGCTTCATCGCGAGCGTATCCCAGCCGTTCTGCGGGTCGTGTTCGCGCGCCCGTGTATCGGCCGACGGTCAACTTTATTCCTGTCTTTTCGCCACACATGGCACGGACCTTAAGGCCTGGCTCACTGAGGCCGCTTCAGTCGAGCAACTGGCTGGCGTCGTGCGCAGCCGGTGGACCCAGCGCGACGATCGCTACTCCGAGCTCCGTTCGACACCGCGCAGGTCAGGATCGGGGAAAGCCTATCCCACGGTCCGCATGTCGCTGGTCGGCGGTTGAGGCCTGACGAGTCCTTGCGAAGCAGACACAGACCGGAGTTCTGCCATGACCACACCGTCGCCCAGCGATCGCGTACAGCTTGACGCGGCGCATGCCGGCAAGCGTGCAAGCGATCCTGCGCTTGTTCAGGCCACCATCGCGTCGGGCTTCGAAGTGCGGGTCCAGCTTCAGCCGATCGACATCCAGTCGGAGATCATGCCGGTCACGCGCAATCCCAACGTGGGCGCCATCGTGAACTTCCTCGGCGTGGTGCGTCATTGCGGCGATTTCGACGACGTGGTCGCACTCGAGCTTGAGCACTATCCGGGGATGACCGAGCAGTCGTTCAGCAGCATCGTCGAAGAAGCCATCGCACGATGGCACCTGGAGGCGGTGAAGATCGTGCATCGGGTGGGCCACGTCGCGCTTGGCGAGGCGGTGGTGCTCGTCGTGGTCGCCGCGCCGCATCGCAGGGCGGCATTCGACGCGTGCGAATTCCTGATGGACTTCCTGAAAGCCCATGCACCGCTGTGGAAGAAGGAAATCCGCCGTGACGGCGAAGTCAGATGGGTCGAGGCCAAGACGCGCGACGAACAGGCGATGCTGCGGTGGGGTTGATGCGCGATTCGCTCAGATCATGCGCCCACATCGCGCAGGCAACAGGAACAAACGAATGAAACTCACCATCAGATACTTCGCTAGCGTTCGCGAACAACTCGGCATCTCGCAGGAGATCGTGCACGTAGACGCGCTCGAACTTCCCGTTGACTCCCTGCGGGTCAGGCTCGCGTCGAGAGACGAGCGGATGGCCGAGGCCCTGCGCGTGGGCCGGCCGCTTCGCACAGCCGTCAATCACGAGATGGTCGCCGACACCTTTGTCGTACGCGAGGACAGCGAAATCGCGTTCTTTCCGCCGGTGACGGGGGGCTGAGGTTCCTGCCTTCAAGATCCCAATCGAGCCGCTACCTGGCGCACATCGCGACGAGCTTGCCCACAGTAATCACCGCCTGTTCGATCTCGCTTGACCAAGGACTGCTGTAATTGAGGCGGATGAAGTTCCGATAGGTCGTCTCCGAGACCGAAAACATGTAGCCCGGTCCGATGGTGATACCTTGCTCGAGCGCGAGGTTATAGAGCCGCATGGCATCGACCTTGGGCGGCAGCTCGATCCACAGCACATATCCGCCGGCGGGGTTGGACATGCGGGTGCCTTCAGGAAAGAAACGCGAGACGGTCGCCTTCATCAGATTGGCCTGCTGCGCATACGCTCTGCGAACCCTTCGCAGATGATGCTCATAGCCATCGCGCTCGAGGAATTCCGCAATCGCCATTTGCGGAATCGACGGAGAGGTCAGCGTATTCAGGAACTTGAGTTTCTCCACCTGATCGCGATATCGGCCCGGCAGCGCCCAGCCAATCCGGTAGGCTGCCGTGAGGGTCTTCGAAAACGACCCGCAGTGCAGCACCAGCCCCTTCGTGTCGAATGACTTCAACGTGCTGGGGTGCGTGTTGTCATAGTGAAGCTCGTTGTAGACCCCGTTCTCGATGACCGGAATGTCCTGCTTCGTGAGGAATTCCACGAGTTCGCGCTTGCGTTCGTCGGGCATCAGAAAACCCAGCGGATTCTGGAAGTTCGGCATGACCATGCAGGCCGTGATGGTCTGCGACTCCACGATGGCGGCGAGCGCTTCGATATCGATGCCATGCTCCGGATGCGTCGACACCTCGATCGCTTTCATGCCCATCCGTTCGATCGCATGGAGCATCGCGTAGAACGTCGGTGACTCGACCGCGATCACGTCGCCGGGCTTCGCGACCGCTTGCAGGCACAGATTGATCGCTTCAGTCGCGCCGACCGTGATGATGATCTCGTTCGGATCGACGGCCATGCCGTTCTCGAGGTAGCGCCGCGCGATCTGGCGCACAAGGGCCGCATTGCCGGGCGGCAGCGCGTCGGTCACGCCCCAGCGCGTCTTGCCGCGTCCCGCGTCGTAGGCGTAGCGATTGATCCTTTCGAAGGGAAAGAGGCCAGGGTCGGGGTAGGGCGAACCGAGCGGCACGGCATCGTCGACACCGATCGAGCGCAAGGTGGACAGCACCAGCCGGCTGACGTCGACCGGCGACGAAATCGGAATCGGCTTCGATGGCCGGAGTTCGAGCGTCTTGCGTTCACCCCCGTCACCCCGGAAGTTGACGAAATAGCCCGACTGAGGCCTCGCCGTCAGCAAGCCACGGCTTTCGAGCAGCAAATAGGCGCGGATGACAGTCGTCACGCTGAGCCGATGCTGCTGGCTGGTCTGCCGTACCGATGGGAGGCGTTCGCCATGCGCGTACACGCCTTGCCGGATCAGCTTCTCGATGTCATCGGCCAGCTTCTCGTAGAGATTCATCGGACGATTCCCTTAGCGTTCCGCAGCGGCACGTTGTATCGGCCTCTCCGCCGGCCTGCATGCGCTCGCCTCGCCATGCCGCCGCCCGGTGCAGGGAGCGTAGCAGAACTGTACTGACCCGAGTCGGCCCGATGTGTGCACTCAGCGACTGATAGCCCGGCCTTAACCTGTTCTCCATCGAATACGCATTGCCAGGCTGCCTCGCAGGGGCCTTTCGATGCGTAAAAACTGGTTCGAATCACGCGAGATCGGTACAAAGGGAGGTTGGGCACTATGAATCTGCTAGAAGCCATGCGGATTTACGTCAGGGTGGTTGAGCGCGAGAGTATTTCCGGCGCGGCACGGGACCTCAATATTGGGCAGCCGGCCACAAGCGAACGTATCGAGCGGCTGGAGAAATACCTCGGCTGCCGGCTCCTGCTCCGTAGCGCACGCGCTTTCAATTGCACGCCCGAAGGCGTCACGTTCTACGAGCGTAGCAAAGCGATTCTGCTCGCCGTGGAGCAGGCGGTCGCGGAAGTGTCGAACGACGCGCAGGATCTCAAGGGAACGATCCGCATCGCGGCGCCTCATTGCTTTGGCGAGACGGTCGTGCCGGAAGCATTGACCCTGGTGCGCGCAGCCTATCCGCAACTGGATCTGGAACTGGTCCTGAACGACAGGATCGTCGACCTGGTGACGGAAGGTGTCGATATTTCGTTTCGTCTTGGGCAACTTGGCGAAGGGGCGTTCATTGCCCGTCAGTTGGGGCAGGTTGGGCGTGTTCTCGTCGCCGCGCCAGGCTACTTGCGTCAGCATGGTTCGATCACCGACCCGTCTGAACTGGTCAAGCATCCGTTCATTCGGGTCCAGGGCATGTTCGGCACCGATCAATTGCCGCTCAGGCACATGGCGAACATCGTGGAGAGCGCGTCGATCCGTACCGCAATCAAGACCAGTCATTGGCGGCCGATGTATGAAATGATTCTGTCCGGCGCCGGCATCGGGGTGCTGGAAGAGCCGGCATGCGTCGATGCACTTGCAGAGGGCAGGCTCGTGCGCATACTGCCGGAATTCGAGGTGCTGCCCTTCGACCTGAACGTACTGATTCAGGCGCAACGTCCGGTGCCGCCACGGGTACGGATGATGGTGACGATGTTGAGAAAGTGCACGTCGGAAATCCTCGAGAGGGCGCGCGTCGACTACGGCGAAGTGACGAGTCGCCTGGAAGTAGTTCCCGGCGATGATGTGTCCGCACTTCTAACGCCATCGTTGCGGGCCTGAACGTGCAACGATGGCCGATGCCGGGAGATCTGGCAACCCCCGGCAACCGATAGCAGGAATCGGAAGGCGCTTACTCTGCCTGCGTCAACGACACCGACGCTTCGCTCGTCAGCATCATGAATGTCAGCGTCTCGCACAGATAGAGGCGCACTACGGTATCGGTATGGCTCACGTATCCGATCGACAGTTCTTCGCCAAGATGTAACTCGAAGTCGCCGCCACGCGTGGACAGCACGCTGCCGCCGGCAAGCGCGGGCGCCCAGATGATGTCCCCGTTCACGATGCGCTTGATGTGCTCGATCACCGGATAGCCCTGATCGCGCGCCTCGCCGAGCGCTGTATATGCGTCGGCCCCGAGCAGCACGGAATAGGGCCCGTCGACGCCGGCAAGCCGCAGCTCCTCAAGCGCGTTGCTGATTGTGTTCGGATAATCGCTGACGTCGGCCGGCAGCGTGAGCGACGGATTCGACGAGCCTTCGCGAAGCCCGCCAATGCCTGCAGCCTTATATCCATCGAAAATCGCGCGATCTTCGGCATAGGCGAGCTGCTTGGCTGCTTCCTTTGCGGGCTGCCAGTCGGCATCTTTCGCACCGCGCACGACGCTGTCGATCGCTTCGCGCTGCAGCTCGAACGGCACGGTCAACTGAACGAGGCTCTTCACCTCAGCCAGCTTCGCCACGACGCCCTGCTGCGGCGCGGCGATTGCGATCTGATGCCCCGTGCCGACGCCGGACAGTTCGGTTCCGCCAGGACCCTTGACATCGACCACTCGACGGCCGGCGACGCTGCGCTTGAACGTGCGAGCCACTTCGTCTTCGAGCTGCGACCAGGCGGCACGGGAGATGGGGGCAAGCTCGCGATGCAGATTATTCATGTTGAGAGATTCCCTTGAGAGAGCCAATATTCAGCGAGCCGTCGTGACGCGGCTCGGCGGATGAAGACGGTTCGGACGGTTGCTCGACAACGGCGGCGGCCGCTTGCGGATCGCGATCTGCGAGCGCCTCGAGCAAGGTGGCCGAGGGGATGAAGAAGAGGTTGCCCGTGACCGCGCGGCTGTAATCGAGCAGCCGGTCGTAGTTGCCCGGTGGCCGCCCGACGAACATGTTTTCCATCATCTGCTCGATAGGCTCGGGCGAACGCGCATAACCGATAAAGTAGGTGCCGAACTCGCCCATGCCGGGGCGGCCGAACGGCATGTTGTCGCGGAGGATTTTCACTTCCTCGCCGTTCGCGGTGATCGTGGTGAGCGAGCTGTGTGAGCATGACGGTTTGACCGCTTCGTCGAGCTCGATATCGGCCAGTTTCGTGCGGCCGATAATGCGCTCCTGGGTCTCGACGGAAAGCGCGTTCCAGCCGGTCATGTCGTGCAGGTACTTCTGCACGATGACATAACTGCCGGCCTCGAACTCCGGGTCCTCGTCACCGATGCGGGTGAAATCGACGGCCTCACGACCCTGCGGATTCTCGGTGCCGTCGACAAAGCCCACCATACTGCGCAGATCGAAGTTGCGAAAACCGTGGACTTCCTCGATGACCGAGACTGCCGTACCGAGCCGTCCTGTCAGCTGGGTGGCGAGCTCGAAGCAGAGATCCATCTGATCCGCGCGGATGTGCAGCAGGATGTCCCCCGGCGTACTCACCGCGCGGCGTTCGCCTGCTCCGAATTCGCGGAACGGATGCAGGCTCGCCGGGCGCGGGACGCCGAACAAGGTGTCCCACACGTCGGAGCCAAAGCCGACCACGCACGACAGATTACCGGAGGGGACGCGCTTGCCGACCGAGCGCACCAGGGCGGCAACGTCCCCGCACCACGCCCGCACCTGTTCCGCGGGCTCCTGGCCGGGCGCGAGGGTCGCGACGATGAAGATCGCGCTACGTGTGATGTCATTACAGACGGCTTGCGATTCTGGGGTGTCTTTGGGCATCGGATTGAATATTGATGAACCGTTATTGATTCCGGGAATGGAGCGAATGTCTTTCCGCCTTCGCGATCATCTGTCTAAGGCGCGCGCAAATTTTTCGTCCGGATGAATGAAGTACGTGTGCTGCAGCAGTCGCCGCAAGTACACATTAAGCGTTGCTTCGTCATCAGGAGGTGCGCAGATATACGTGACATTGTCGATGTTCAACTATGCGTCCAGAGATGTTATACCGCCCAGGCACATTATGGAAACAGTGCAAAGGATCGGGCTGAGTCCGAATGCTGCATCCCGAAGCCAGACGGGCGACCCAATTGCGTTTTGCATGCTGGCTGGCCGGCAAGGTACCAAGCGGCGTCAGGCGAGATCATGTGCCGATAAGGTTCGACATTGTTTTGTCGTAAATCTCTGTTTCTCATTCGATACTTCATATCGGACCTGACGGCCTTTTATTCTCCTGCCATATCGTTACCATCCGTTCAAGGCTGTCTATCGCAGCAAGAAAGGCTGCGCCAGATAATTCGCATTGCGAATGGAGGTGGGGTGCGGTGAATCTGCTCGAAGCCATGCGCATCTACGTCAGGGTGGTTGAGCGTGGGAGTATCTCCGGCGCGGCACGGGACCTCAATATCGGACAGCCGGCCGCGAGCGAACGCATCGAGCGGCTGGAGAAGTACCTTGGCTGCCGGCTCCTGCGCCGTAGCGCACGCGCTTTCAATCGCACGCCCGAAGGCGTCACCTTCTACAACTGTAGCAAGAGGATTCTGCACGCCGTGGAACAGGCGGTCGCTGAGGTGTCGAGCGACGAGCAGGGTCTCAAGGGAACGATTCGCATCGCGGCGCCCCATTGCTTTGGCGAGACGGTCGTGCCGGAAGCGTTGACGCTGGTGCGGACAAGCTATCCACAGCTGGATCTGGAACTGGTCCTGAACGACCGGATCGTGGACCTCGTGACGGAGGGCGTCGATATTTCGTTTCGTCTTGGGCAACTCGGGGAAGGGGCGTTCATTGCCCGTCAACTGGGGCAGGTTGGGCGCGTTCTTGTTGCCGCGCCAGGCTATCTCAGCCAGCACGGTCCGATCACCGAGCCATCTGAGCTGGTCAAGCATCCGTTCATTCGGGTTCAGAGCATGTTCGGCACCGATCAGTTGCCGCTCAGGCACATGGCGACCGTTGTGGAGAGCGCGCCGATCCGTACTGCGGTCAGGACCAGTCATTGGCGGCCCATGTATGAAATGATTCTTTCGGGCGCCGGCATCGGAGTGCTGGAAGAGCCGGCCTGTGTCGATGCGCTCGCAGTGGGCAGGCTGGTCCGAATCCTGCCGGAATTCGAGCTGCCGCCATTCGAACTGAATCTCCTGAGTCAGACCCAACGCCAGATACCCATGCGGGTACAACTGATTGTGACGATGCTAAACCACTGCACGCCGGAAATCCTCGGCAGAGCGCGCGCCGAGGTCAAAGCTCACTTCGGCCGATACCATGAATCGGAAATAAACAAGTGGCACGCGATGCGAAAATCACTATCTTTGATAGACAACGTAGCCGAGTCAAGGAGCTATCAAATGGCACAACAGTTGATCGTCGCGGTTTTCGACAGTGTGGACGTCGCCGAAAGAGCCGGTCGGGATTTCCGGAATTTTGAGGAAAAAGACCTTGGTTTCAAAATCGAAAGTGGCGTGCTGGTTCAAAAGGACGCAACAGGTAAGCTGATCCTGCTCGACAAGCAAACCCGGCCGTTTTGGGGCACAGTGATCGGTGCGCTAACGGGCGGTTTGATCGGGATGCTTGGTGGACCGGCAGGGGCGCTACTTGGCTTAACGATAGGGGCGAGCGGTGGACTGGCTGAGCATGCGATCAAGGAGACGTTCGACGACGACCTGGTCGCATCGATATCCGGCAAACTGACCCCTGGCCACGTGGCATTCATCCTCGAGGCGCAAGAGGCGTCACCGTTTGAAGTCGACAACATCGTGCTCGGTTATGGCGGGAGCGTCTTTCGCAAACCACTTGCCTGACCGGGTGCATTCTTCAGGAGTAACCGGACATGGCCGTATCTGCGGATGAAGCTATCACCCGTGAAGCAATTGAAGGGCTCTATCGCGCCTTCGAGCAGAAAAGCGTCGCGTTGTTACGAAAGGTCGTTACCCCTGATTGGGAATATATTCCCGAGCCCGCTGGGGCGGCGCCGGGACCTGACCAGATGGTTCAAATATTCGCGAACATCGCCACAGCACTGCCGGATATGAAAATCACCATTCTCGACGTGTTGATTCATGGAGACCGGGTGGGCGTTCGCGCAGAGATCACGGGCACCCAAACCGGGACGCTACTGGGCATTGCTGCCAGTTCCAAACACATCAGTTTCGCGATTCACTCTTTCCATCAGATGCGCGGAAATCTGATTGCGAAGACGTGGCATCTCGAAGACTGGCTATCGGTGTTCCGGCAACTTGGACAGTTGCCACCAGCGCTTGAGTAATCTTGAGTTGCGCGAGGGCGGACGCATAAGCGCTGGGGAAGATGCCGATGCTAGTGATGCATGGCTGCAGCGACGAGAAGGTGAAACGGAAGCACGAGTAGTGCCGTCCCGCCGACGCCAAGCAGCCACAATGCAACGAACCACAGCAGACCGTGGCGAGGCGTCTTACGGGTATCACGGCTTGCCTGTGACATGGCATGGCTCCTGTCGGCGAGTGCTCCGTTTGTCTGATCCATTCTAGGTGAATGGACTGCCCGAATCCATCTAAAAGCAAACGAGCGAGGCGCGCCGAAGGATTGACCTTCGCCGCGCCTCGCTCCGCTTTGGATGCCTGCACGCCTCTATGCGTTATCCGTTCATGATGCGTCAGAACCGGTGCTGAATCCCCGCCGTGACACCCGCTTGCGTATCCGCCGCGCCAGTCAGATCGCGCGACAGGCTGACCGCGTTGTCATGCTTGGCCATCGCATAACCGCCCGCCATATACAGCACCGTCCGCTTCGACAATGCGTATTGCGCGCGCAGCGAGAACAGCGTCGGATCGGCGTCGCTCGCATCCTTGATGTCCTGATGGAAGACCGCGGCAAACAGCGAGAAGAACGGCGTCACATCGTATTGGCCGCCGACCCAGTACATATCGCTGCGCAAGGTCGGCGCGGCGGTGTGGAAGGTGCGCCGATAGTTGCGATAACCGGCCATGGCCTTCACCGTGCCGAAGTCGTAGCTCAAACCTGCGTGGATGCCTTGAATGTAGTTGGTGGTATCTGCAGGCGTCACGCTGTCGTTCGCACCGTTCTGCCGGTCGAAGGTGGCGACGGCTGCAAACGGACCGTTCTCGTAGCCGAGACCGAAGTCGTACTTGGAGCTCGACTTCATGCTGCCCGGTACGTTGCCGAAGCCGTACATAGCGCCGAACTTGAAGCCGGCATACGTGCCGTCATAGCGCACGGCGTTAGCCGAGCGCGAGAACAAGCCATCCTTGCGACCGCCGGTAGCGGTGGATGACGTCGCCCACGAGTAGTTCGGCGCGTAACCCATCGGGTCGAACTGCAACATGTAGTCGTAAGTGGTCGTGAAATTGCGGCCGAGCGTGATTTGCCCGAAGCGGTTTTTCAGGCCGATCGTGGCGCGGCGGTCGAAGATTGCGCCGGGACCGTCGTCGAACTGGCCGTTCGCGACGTTGATGCCGCTCTCCAACTGGAAGACCGCCTTCAGTCCGCCGCCAAGATCCTCGACGCCACGCAGGCCCCAGCGCGAGGTGTTCTTACCGCCCGAGACGAGACGCGTGGCGCCGCCGTCCTTGCTCGCATGATTCACATATTCGACGCCCGCATCGACGATACCGTACAAGGTCACGCTCGATTGCGCATGCGCCGTTGCTGCAAATCCAGCGAGGCCGGCGCACGTCACGCCGAGGGTCGCCTTTGTCATGCTCCACTTCATCAACAGTCTCCTGTGCTTGGTTTATTCACTTCGGTTGGGGATACGGTGTGGCCGGGTCCATCAGCACGTTTGAATTCACTTCAGCTCGCCTGTGCGAAGGCCCAGCAGTCGTTGGCGGGGAACTCGATCCAGTGACGCCCGGCTGCGCGCGGCACATGGCCGAAGGCGCGCAGGCGCAGATCGCCGCAATGGAACAGGTATTCCCAGCGGTCGCCGAGATACATCGACGTGATGAGGTCGGCCTCGAGGCGGTTTGCGCCTGGGCCATCGGCGACCTGCACGCGCTCGAGGCGAATCACGGCCTGCGCGTTTTGCCCGGTGGTGAGCGCTTCGCGCGCCTGGGCTTGCAATTGCCAGCCGTCGCCGGCCAGCGTCACGCGTTCGCCGTCGACCGCGGCAACGCGCGCGTCGATCCGGTTATTGCTGCCCATGAATTCGGCGGTATAGAGCGAGCGGGGCGCGCCATACAGTTCAGCGGGCGTGCCTTCCTGTTCGATGCGGCCATTGCGCAGTAGCAGGATGCGGTCGGACATCGCCATCGCTTCGGTCTGGTCGTGCGTGACGCACAACGCGGACAGGCCGAGCGATACGATCAGTTCGCGCAACCAGGCGCGCGCTTCTTCACGCAGCTTGGCGTCGAGATTCGACAGCGGTTCGTCGAGCAGAATGACGGGCGGGTTGTAGACCAGCGCCCGCGCAATCGCCACACGCTGTTGCTGGCCGCCGGAAAGCTGATACGGATAACGCGCGGCGAGATGACCCAGGCCGAGCTGGTCGAGTGCAGACTGCACTCGTTTCTTTTGCTCAGCGCTCGATACGCGCCGCAATTTCAATCCATAGCCCACGTTGTCCGCCACCGTGCGATGCGGCCACAGCGCATATGACTGAAACACCAACCCAAGCGAGCGTTGTTCGACCGGCAGATCGACTTTGGAAGCACCGTCAAAAAACACCTTGCCGTCCAGTTCGATACGGCCCGAGGAAGGTTGTTCAAGTCCCGCGACCGCGCGCAGCAGGGTGGTTTTGCCGCTGCCCGATGCGCCCAGCAGGCACACCACTTCGCCGGGATTCAGTTCGAACGACACGCCCTTCAGGATCGGGTTGTCGCCATAGCTGAGAAACAGATTGTCGACCGAGAGCTTATCCATGCAATTTCACTCCGAAGCGCAGGGCGACGCCGAGTCCGACGCCGACCATCGCGATGTTGATGACAGAAAGCGCCGCGACCTGATCGACCGCGCCGGTCGCCCACAGCGACACGAGTAGCGCGCCGATCACTTCCGTGCCGGGCGAGAGCAGATAGACGGCGGTCGAGTATTCGCGCTCGAAGATCATAAAGATCAGCAGCCATGCCGCGAGCAGACCGAAGCGCACGAGCGGCAGCGTCACGTCAAGACTGACGCGCGCGCGGGTGCCGCCGACGCTGCGTCCCGCTTCTTCGAGTTCGGGGCCGACTTGCAGCAGCGCGCTTTGAATCAGGCGCATGCCGTACGCGAGCCACACGACGGTGTACGCGATCCAGATGCTCCACATGGAGTTCTTCAATTCCTTCAGGCCGGGCACGAAGAGGAAGATCCACAGGAAGGCAAGACCCGCGAGCAGGCCGGGCACTGCGCGCGGCAGCAGCACGAGGTAATCGAGCAGGCGCGTGGCCCAGTCGTTGCGGCGATGGCCGGCAAATGCAACCAGCGAATAGAAGCCCACTGCCAGCGCGCCACCGAGCACGCCGATGCCGAGCGTATTGAGAATCGCGCGGACCAGGTTGTCCTGTTCGAACAGTTCGGTGAAGTTGGCGAGCGTCAGCACTTCGGCGAGATTCACGCCTTCGCCCCAGTTGGTGACGAACGCGCGCAGCGTGATGCCGGAGAGCGGCACGAACACCGTGAGCAGCAGCCACAGCGCGACGATTGCCAGCGCAACCCAGCGCCATGCGCCGAGCGGCAGCACGGTCTGACGTCCCGCCTTACCCTTGACCGTGACGAAGCGGTTCGCGCTCTTCAGCAGACGTCGCTGCAACAGCACGAGCGGGAACGTGATTGCCACGATGCATACGGCAACCGCGGCCATCAGGTGATACGAAGGCACGCCGAGCTTGTTGGTGAGCTTGTACAGATACGTCGCCAGCACGAGGTGACCTTCGGGGTCACCGAGTACGAGCGGCAGGCCGAACACTTCGAAGCCGAGGAAGAACACCAGCACGCCGGCGAACAGCAAGGCGGGCAACGTCATCGGCAGACTGACGTCGAGCGCGACACGGAACGGTCGCGCACCGGCGACACGCGCCGCTTCTTCGACGTCCGAGCCGAGATTACGCAGCGCCGCTGACGAATACAGATACACGTGCGGCACATGCGTGAGGCCGACGATGATCGTGATCGCAAGAATCGAGTACACGCTCCATGGCGCTTCGGCGGCGCCGAACAGTTCCTTCCACCAGACCGAATAGAAGCCGACCGGACCGGCCGCGACCACATAGCCGAATGCGAGCACCATTGGCGAAACGAATACAGGGGTGAGCAGCAGCGGTTCGAGCCAGCGGCGGCCCGGCAGGTCAGTGCGCACCATCAGGAACGCGAGAATGCCGCCGAGCGGGATCGAGATGAACAGCATCCCGGCCGCGATGACGAAAGAGTTCTTCAGCGCGGACCAGAAATCGGGGTCGCTGAAAATGAATTCGAAGCCGGCAAGACCGAGCGTGCGTTTGGCGTCGAAGAACGGCGCGTTCAGCACGCTCTGGAACAGAATGAAGCCGAGCGGCAGCGCCACCGCGACGGTCAGCACCGCGATGACGAGCCAGCGCAGCAGCCCCGCGAACGGCTGCAGACCGCCGCGCGGCAGCGCACCTATCGGAGCGCCGTCGGCCGCGAGAGGTGGTGCATCGCGGTGTCCGGTCGCGCTAGTGGAAAGCATGAGTGTCCCCCTGCAGCGTGAAAGCCGCATATCGACAGGTAGTGAAGGAAGGCGTGGCGTCCGCGCGTTTCAGCGTGGACGCCGTCAGGTCAGCCGAGGCTTAGCGCTTGATCGACTGCTGCCATTGCTTGAGGAATTCAAGCCGCTTGGACTGGTCGAGATAAACCAGCAGGCCGGAGCCGATCGGGATCGGTTTGAGCGAGTCGCCAAGCTGTTTCGTGAGGCCGGCCATCGACGTTTCGCCTTCGACGTCCGCGCGAATCGAGAACAGGCTCGCCTGGTTCGCGAGCAAGGTCTGACCGCGTTGCGACAGCAGGTAGTCGACCCACAGCTTCGCCGCGTTCGGGCTTTGCGCTTTCTTCGAAATTGTCACGAGGCGGCTCACCACTAGCGTGTAGTCCTTCGGATAGACGTAGCCGATCGACGGGTCCTTCTTCGCTTTGGTGAGCGCGTAGGAGCCGAGAATGTTGTAGCCGATCAGGTTTTCGCCCGAAGAAATGCGCTCCATCATCGCGCCGGTACTCGATTGCAGTTTCGGGCCGGTTGCGCCCATTGCTTTCACGAGGTCCCACGTGACTTGCGGATTGACGCGCGCGTCTTGCGTCAGATAGTTGAAGCCGACGCCGGATTTTTCGATGTCGTAAGTCGTGACCTTGCCCTTGAACTGATCGGGCTTGCTTTGCAGCAGCTTGATCAGATCGGCGCGGGTTTGCGGCACTTCGCCCGCGGCCAGAAGGCGCTTGTTGTAGACGATCGCAAGCGGCTCGTACGTGGTGCCGTACGCCTGCTTCTGGTACTGCGCCCATTGCGGCAACTGCTTCGCTTCGGGCGATTCGTAACTGGCCATCAGGCCGTCGTTGACGAGCTTGACCTGCAGGTCCATCGCCGAGCTCCACAGCACGTCGGCGCTGGTGCTGCTGGCTGCATTTTCGCTGATGTAGCGGTTGTACAGCTCGGTGCTGTTCATGTCGTTGTATTCGACCTTGATGCCATACAAGCTTTCAAAATCCTTGACGAGCGGGCGCACGAGGGCCGTGTCCGTGACCGAATACACGATCAGCTTGCCTTCCTTCTTTGCACCGTCGACGGTGGCCTGGTAATCACTGGGATAGCCGGCCGGAAAGGCCGCCCATGCTGAGTTTGCGGCGAATGCAACGGCTACGGCGAGATACTTCAAAGAGATTTGCACGTCTTCCTCCAGAAAACATTGTGTTTGTTTTGTGTAGGCGAATGGTAAGAGACGCGTGCTTTCTGAATGCTTTCAGTTTTCGAGGAAAATGCGTCACAATGGTCGAATTCGCCTCATGGATTTCCCTGGGATTCTGTTTATGCGTGTGCTGCTCGTCGAAGACAATCCGATCCTTTCCCGCTCGCTAACCGATGCGCTGACCAGCGCGAAACTCACGGTTGATTGCATGCACGACGGCGAATCCGCCGACCATGTTTTGCGCACGCAAGACTACGCGCTGGTGATTCTCGATATCGGTTTGCCGAAGCTCGACGGTCTCGAAGTGCTGAGGCGTCTGCGCGCGCGGCGCAACGCGGTGCCGGTGTTGATGCTGACCGCACACGGTTCGGTGGAAGAGCGTGTACGCGGGCTCGATCTCGGCGCGGACGATTACCTGGCCAAACCCTTTGCGCTTACCGAACTCGAAGCGCGTGCGAGGGCGCTGCTGCGCCGCAGTCACGGCCAGGAACCGCTGCATGCGCAATGCGGCACGCTGCTTTACGACAGCGTCGACCGCGGCTTCACGCTTGGCGGCGAGCCGCTTGCATTGACCCCGCGCGAGCGTTCGGTGCTCGAGGTGTTGATCCTGCGTAACGGCCGCGCGATCAACAAGGACACGCTCTCGGAGAAAATCTTTGGGCTCGATGAATCGGTGAATGCCGATGCCATCGAAATCTATGTGCATCGTCTACGCAAGAAACTCGAGCGCAGTTCGGTCGGCATCGTGACGCTGCGCGGGCTCGGCTATCTGCTGGAAGCGAAAGACGCATGACGCGGCCGAATCTGCGCGTTCGCGTCGCGCTCTGGTTGTTGCTGCCGCTGCTTCTGCTGCTGGCCTTCGATGCATGGCTCACTTATCAGCGCGCAATGAACGCGGCGCATGCGGCCTTCGATCGCACGTTGGAGTTTTCGCTGCGGTCGATACGTGACGGTATCCGTTTGCGTGACGCTCAGATCGAAGTCGATCTGCCGTATCTCGCGCTGGAGATGTTCGAATCCAACGGCGGCGGCAACATCTACTATCAGATCCGCGAGGAGGGCGGCCGGGTAGTGACCGGCTATCCGGATCTGCCGCCGGGTACGAAGGCGCTTGCCGAGCCTTACAGTGTGCAGTTTTACGACGACGTGTTTCGCGGACGTCCGTTACGCATCGCGATGCTGAGATTGCCGGTCCACGATGTGCCGTCAGCGCAGACGCGTGTGGTGCTCGTGCGGGTCGGCGAAACGATCGAGCAGCGCCAGGCGTTGGCACGCGAGATTCTGATCGGCTCACTGCAACAGGAATTCCTGCTGGTGGTGCTCGCGCTCGGCATCGTGTGGCTGGGAGTGGCGCGCGGCTTGCGGCCGCTGAACCGCCTGTCGGCGAAAGTTGCCGCGCGTGCCGAGGACGATCCAACGCCGCTCGATACGGTGGACCTACCGAGTGAAGTCGCGCCGCTGGTCGATTCGATCAATCAGTACATCGGCCGCACGCAGTTGATGCAGTTATCGCGCCGGCGATTTTTTAACGACGCCGCGCATCAGTTGAAGACGCCGCTTGCGGTCATTCAGGCGGAGTCAGAGCTGGCGTTGCGCGATATCGATGGCGGTGATGAACCCTCGAACGGTAGTGGTCGGCAAGGCGTGCATTTGCGGCGGCTGAATCGCGCGGTGCAGCAGGCGGTGCGTATCGTGCAGCAATTGCTGTCACTCTCGCGGCTCGATGCGGACAGCGGGTATACGGTCAAGCATGCCGCCGTGCCGCTGCACAAAGTGGCGCGCAGCGTGACGCTTGACTGGTCGCCGGTGGCGCGCTCGCGTGGTATCGATCTCGGCTTCGAACAGGACGCGCGTGTCGACGTGATGGGCCAGACCGATCTGCTCGCGGAACTGGTCGGCAATCTGATCGACAACGCGATCCGTTATTCGGGGGATGGCGCGGTGATTACCGTACGCGTTGCATGCGAAGCTGAGCAACCGTTGCTGCAGGTGATCGATAACGGGCCGGGGATTGCCGTCGGCGAACGCGATGCGGTGTTCGAGCGGTTCTATCGCAGCGAAGCGACGCAATTGGTCGAGGGTAGCGGGCTGGGTTTATCGATCGTGCGGGAAATCACGCGCGTGCATGGCGCGGTGATTGCATTGAGCGATGCGCCCGGCGGTGGGCTGGTAGTTAGCGTGCTGTTTCCGGCGTTAAAGTCCGCGTGACGAGCATGTTGCAACCACATCGCTACGCGCGGATAGTGAAGCTCCGCGCGTAAGCCGTGGGTTCCGTGTCGCTACCCCACACCTTGCCGTCGATGAGCACTTGAGAGCACTCGTCGCCCGGCACTACTACACCGACGCGTGCTGCCGCCTCACGATACAACTCCGTCTGATTGATGTGCGCCGCGATTTCCGCGTAATCCGCGCGTGGGTCGATCATCCCCCAGCGTTCGAATTGCGTGAGGAACCAGGCACCGTCGGATGTTCGCGGATAATTCACTGCGCCGCTGTCGAAGAACCGCATGGGCAAACCCCGCGGCGCCGAGGCCGCGATCTCGTTGCCGAGCCGCGCCGCAATCAATGCTTCATCGATACCGATAAATTCGGGCCGCGCGAGCCAACGGGCAATCTCCTCGCGATGCCCCGCACCGTCGAGCCAGCGGCACGCTTCGAGCATGGTCTGCACCAGCGCTCGTGCCGTGTTCGGATTCGTGCTGACAAAATCGCGCCGGCACGCCAGCACTTTCTCGGGATGATCGGGCCACACTTCGCTCGTGTAAGCGACCGTTCTGCCGACACCTTCCGCTTCAGCCATTGCATTCCACGGCTCACCGACACAGAAGCCATCGAGCCTTTCTTCCGAGAGCGCGGCGACCATTTGCGGCGGCGGAATCGCCACGCTCTCGATATCGCGCAACGGATGCACGCCTTGGGACGCCAGCCAGAAGTACAGCCACATGGCGTGCGTGCCGGTGGGGAAGGTCTGTGCGAACACCGGCTTGCGCTCGAGCGTCGCCAACGCCTTGGGCAGGGTGCCGTGTTCGGCTAATGCGTCGGTGAGACGGTTCGAAAGCGTGATGGCCTGGCCGTTGCGATTGAGCACCATCAGCACGGCCATATCCGTTTGCGGACCGCCGAGGCCGAGTTGCACGCCGTAGACGAGACCGTAGAGCACATGCGCCGCATCGAGGTCGCCCGACAGCAGTTTGTCGCGCACGGCGGCCCATGACGGCTGTCGGCACAATTCCAGCGTCAAGCCGTGGGCGTGGCCGAATTCGAGCAGCTTCGCAGCGACGAGCGGTGCGACATCCGCTAGTGCGACGAACCCGAGCCGCAGATGGGTCTTCTCGAGCGGAGCAGGCGCGGACGATGGGGCGAGGGAGCTGGGAGAGTTCATGTGCGGCGCTTCATTTTAGCGAGTCGGCCGCCGCGACGACGGCGCGCGCGACTTCGGCGAGTTTGACGCCCTGGTTCATTGCGCGCTTGCGCAGATTGGCGTAGGCGGCGTGTTCCGTGATCTTCAGTTGATCCATCAGCAGGCGTTTGGCGCGATCGATCAACTTGCGTTCGGCTAGTTCATTTTCGACTTGCGCGAGGCGTTCGCGCAACTCCGATTCCTGTGCGAATCGTGCGAGGGCGACTTCGAGGATCGGCGCCAGTCGTTCCGTGGCGAGCCCTTCGACGAGGTAGGCCGTGACCCCGGCGCCGACCGCGTCGCGGATCAACTGCTGGTTTGCATCGTGACTGAACATCAGCACCGGACGTGGCGCGGTGGCGTTCATCACCGCGAGTTGTTCGAGCGTGTCGCGCGACGGCGATTCCGTGTCGATGATGATGACATCGGGCCGCTCGCTCTGAACCACGCGATGCAGCGCCTGCGGCGTTGCCGTGCCGGCCAGCATCTCGTAGCCGAGTCGTGCGAGGGCATCGCGCAGATCGCCTATCGGCTTGTCGGTATCGGTTACGAGGAGAACACGCAGCATGGGGTGTGGTTTATCGACGGCTGACTACTGGTAAAGCAACGTGTATGCCAGTGCAGGACGATTACGCTGAAGGCAACGCGATCATGGGCTTACAAATAGTTTAGACAGCAGGAGCTGCACCCGTACGGGGCATGCGCAAGGCATGCACCGAAGCGGCGCACGAGGTATGAACATTGTTTTAATGACCGCAAGGGCGGGCTGCGGGGGTGTCACGCCACAGTTGCAGCGCCGCTCGCACTTCTTTGACAACGGGGTCCCACTCGCCCAGTTCCTGCTGCCGGAATAGACGCATTGATGGATACCATGGGCTATCGGTTCTGTTGGTCAGCCATCGCCACTCAGGGTAGGCTGGCGCGAGCAACCAAACGGGGAGCCCGGCCGCGCCGGCAAGATGCGCGACGGATGTGTCGACGGTGATCAGAAGATCGAGCGTCTGCAATATCGCCAGGGTGTCCGTGAAATCGTCGATTGCGGGGCCGAGCGTATGCAAGTCGTATTCATGCGCCAGGCCTTCGCTTTCGCGCTCGCGGTCGCCTTTTTGCACTGAATACCAGGTTACCCCGGCAAGACCAAGCAGGGGCTTTAGCGTAGCCAGCCGGATTGACCGATAACGGTCGAGAACGTGGTTCGGGTTGCCGGCCCAAACGATGCCGACACATTTGTTTTTGGCTTGCGTGGTGTCTTGTGGAACTGCTTCGATCTGAGTCTTCCAATGACCTAGTTTTTCCGGCGTTGCCGCGAGGTAGGGCATGGCAATCGGAAGCATGGGTAAATCGAGGTTCATATGCTCCGGCATCCTTAGCATATGGCACCAGTAGTCGTATGGACCGGGAGGCGGGGTGGTGAATACGGTCTGGACAGCTGTCATGCTCGCAGCCAGCCCCGCGATCGGCCGACTGACCAGCACATCTACCAGTGCACCCTGACGATTCAGCCAGTCGGCGAATCTGAGGAACTGGATTTCATCACCGCACCCCTGTTCGCCGACGAGCAGGAACCGGCACCCTTCGACGGGTTCGCCATGCCACTCGGGGAAATCCGGGCGAATCCGCTCGTGTTCCGTGCCGGGGAGTTCGTAAAACCATCTGTATCGCTTCCAGCCTTCTTCGAACTCACCAAGGGCCAGGTGCACGCCAGCGAGATGAAACTGCAGGTATGGGTTGTCCGGCAGAAGCCGTGCGGCTTCGATACTATGCGGCCGACTTTCGACGACGTTGCCAGTGATGCTGAGTGCTCTTGCTGCGTTGTGATGCAGAAGGGGGTGTAGCGGATTGATGACGAGACCTTGCCTGGCCACGCTAAGCGCATCGCTGAAGCGGTCGTGAGTGTTCAACACGTAGGCGAGTGAATTAAGCGTATCGGCACTGTCGGCAATACGGGTTCTGACCTGTCCGATTGCATCATCGAGCGCGCGACTATGGCCGGCTTTAGCCAATGCCGCGATCCGGTCGAGTCCGTCTCGCGGGCTTGCTGGGTCGAGCATCCACGCTCGTTGCCAGTAGTCTGCAGCTTCCTGGACCTTCCCGAGTTCCGTGCAAATTCGGGCCAACGCGCGAACGGCGTGGTGTCCTCGCGAATCGATCTGAATGGACTTTTCATAGTGGGTGGTTGCCTCATCGAGACGCCCGGACAGTCGCAGGCAGTCGGCAAGGTTCCGATGAAGACTGGCCGTGCCGCCAGTCAGGCTGATCGCACGGCGATAGGACACTTCAGCCGATGCATGGTCGCCCTTCAACGCGGCAAGCAGGCCCGCGTGTTCCCACAATTCAGCCCGCTCAGGGGCTGCTTGCAACGCCTGTTCCAGGTATCCGCGCGCACGATCCATTTCGTCCGTATGAACACAGGCGAGGCCCATACGGTGCAGCGCATGCGCGTCGTGCGGGCGCACGGCGAGCACCTTGCGGTAACCGATCATCGCCTTGGTCATACGTCGCGCGGAAAAATGGGCATCTGCGCGCGCGACGAAAGCGTTCACGTCTGCGTCATCGTGATTCATTGCTTGCCTGTGGATTGTCGGAAGTAGGCCCCTGCAATTCGCAGTCGCGACACAGGGGCAATGCTGGCTTAGCCGATCTACTGCGTGTACGTGGCCAGAAGAGAAACGCCGCTCAGTTTTGTGCTGGCGCTCAATATGCCGTAGTAAGTTCCGGCTACCGGGTTGGTGATCGTGCAGGTGGCGGCGCCACCTCTCACCATGACGGACTCACAGTCGGGACGGAGCGAGGAGGGCGTCCCGGCTCTGACATACAGCGTCGCGATCTGGCTGGCTGTTTCTGGCGAAAGGGTGAACGTCAGGCTCTTGACGCCCGCGGGAACGACCAGAGCGTAATTCTGCATATCGCCGTTTTTCGCTGAGATCGTCAACGGAACACCGGCGCTTAGGTCCGTAAGGGTTGGAGGAATGACCTGAAACGGGCGCGTCAGCCTGCTAACGGCCCCGGTGCTATCCGTCACTGTGAACGTGATTTCGTACGTGCCCGGATAGTCATAGTTCGCATAGGGCGCGACAGATTGCGTGCGGACCATGTCTGGACCGCCCGTGCCGAAATTCCAGGCCCATGACTTGATCGGCGCACCCCTGGCAGTGGACAGGTCCTTGCATGTCACCTGCATGATCGTCGCAGCTTCCGAGCACGTGAAATCCGCTGCCGCTGGAATTTTTCCAGACCGGGCGGCAATGACAGTCGCATTCGCATCAAGGATGCCTGAGCCGATCGGTTGATCCGGTTTGCCGTTGGGAAACGCTTGCACATTCTGTGTCAGCAGCGCTCTCATCTCCGCGGAGGTCAGCGGCGCGGGCGCGACTGATTGAGCGAGTGCGATAACGCCGCTCACCATCGGCGCGGCCATCGAAGTACCGTCAAGGTACGCATAGCCTTCGCTGCCCGGCGCGGCGGTTCCGTTGTTGTAGGTGGACCAGATCGAATCGCCAGGAGCGGCGATATCAACAGTCTGCCCATAGTTCGAAAGAACCCACTTCAAGCCGGGCCGATTGCTGCCGCCGACGCTGATAACGTTCCGGCAGTTCGCCGGCGTGAAATTCGTTGCGCTGCTGCCATTGTTGCCGACCGCTGCAACGACAACGGCGCCGCGACTGGCTGCGTAGTCAATTGCGTTCTGAAACGTCATTCCGCAGGAACCCGCACCCCCAAGGCTCACGTTAATGACTTTCGCCGGGTAGGCGTTGGTGGGGACACCCGACACGCTGCCACCGGCGGCCCACGTCACGCCGTCAGCGACATCGGACGTAAACCCTCTTCCGCATGCATTCATGACCCGGACCGGGACAACCTTTGCCGCCGGCGCAACGCCGGCTATGCCGATGCCATTGTTGGTCTGCGCGGCCATGATCCCCGCAACGTGAGTGCCGTGCCACACGACTTCGCATGTCTCTGTCGTGATACCCGGATTCGTGCCGTCGCCACCGCGATTGTTCGCGGTGAAATCGTACCCCGGCAGGATGTTGGCATTCAGATCGCTATGACTGGTTACGCCGTTGTCGACCATCGCGATCACAGTTCCGGAACCGCTAGCCATGTCCCAGGCGGGCTCCGCCCGTATGCCCGCAGTGGTGACGCCGGGTTTCTGGTTCGAGCTTAAGCCCCACTGTCTGCTGTATTCCGGATCGTTTGGCGCCATTGTTACGGACATCGGTGTATCGGGCTCTACATATTCGACGTCAGGGTCCGACGCAATGGCGCGCATGAATGCTTTGGCGTCCTTGACGTTAAGCTTGCGTTCCGTTGTGACCACATCAGCCCCTATGCCCATGCGGCGCACATGGCGCGCTTTCGCGGGGAAGGCATTCGTTAGCCGGTCAAGTCTTGACTGGACCGCGGAGGTTGAACCGCGTTCAACGCTGCCGGTTTTGTATTTGACAATGAAGCGGTCGTTGGACGCGTCGGAAGCCAGGCCGCTCGTGTTCATCTTTAAGGACAATTGCAGAGGAACAGTGTTTGATGCCGCCGCTAATGCCGCTGTCTTTTCCAGGGGCGGTGTTGGTTCGGACGTTATATCGTCGCCAACGTTTCCGCCGCATGCAGCGAGTGCCAGCGAAAGCGACATACAGGCAGCGTTTTTCAATGCATGGCGCGCGCCTCCTTTGAACCACAGCGCGCTAAAGTAAGCCGTTGTTCTACGAGAGCCGTTCCGCACGCTCTCATCTTTCTTTTGATTCACGGTTTTATTCCCGGTACGACATACAGAAATGATTGCCCCTGTTTTTATGAAGCAGTCGTACTGCGGTCATCAGCGGTGCCAAAGCCATAGGCCGTCCTTTGGCCAGCCGGCACAGGCTATTTTTCGGGTCGAGTTAAGATTCCTAACTAATGACCGTTGGTGACGGCTGCGTGGTACGTGACCTTCTGCGGCTGTTAGTCAGCCGGTCAGGTTCTTATGTTTGGACGCTATAAATAGCTTAATGAAGATAATAAATAGCCTGATTGATATAAACAATCAGGCGTTTCTATTTCTCGGTCAGATAATTTACCTGCCGTGTAGGGCCATCGACCTGCACGCACGCAGCATGTCAACGCATCAGTTCCATTTCGCGTAACTGCGAGGCGAAAAGAAGACGCTCACGACAATCATGGCGGCAACGCTAACGGCCAGCATGACCCAGGCGGCGCCGAAACCGCCAGTCCAGCCCCGGACCATGCCGGCAAAAACGGGCGTAATGGCCGCTACAACAAAGCCGACACCTTGCGTAAACGCGACAAGCTTGCCGGCCACGCTGTGGTGTGCCGAATGATCCATAGCGGTAACGAGCGTCAGCGAGAAAGTGCCGCCAAGCCCGGCGCCGGCAATGGCGACCCACACCAGCGGCGCGGCATCTGGCCAGAAGATCAAACCAAGCAGGCCGACCAGTTGCGCCGACAATCCGAGGATCAACCACGGGCGTCGATCCCGGAACGGTGCGGCAGCAAGAGGCAGCAGTAGAGCGGCCGCGGCCTGAAACACCGTCATGCCTGCAAGGAGCGAACCGCTCTCCGCGACACTCGCGCCATGCTGTTGGTAGAACGCCGGCAACCACGCGACGAGCGTTGTATAGCCGCCGTTAACGATCCCGAAGTACAAGCCAAGCGTCCACGCACGCCGCTTGCGCCAAAGCGAAAAAGCGATCGCGTCTGCCGGAGCGCGCTGTGCCGCTGAGCCGTGCGAAGGTCCGCGGTTCAAACCCAGCCAGCACAGCAACGCCACGAGAGCGGGAATCGCCCATACTGCGAGCCCCGCATGCCACGACCCCATCGCTGCGCTCACCCACGGACTCAAGCGTGCCCCGAGGCCGCCGCCGCCCATGATCGACGCTGAGAAAACTCCCATCGCCAACGGCACGCGTGCAGGGAAGCGCTGCTTCAGGACGGCGGGCAGCAGCGCCTGAATCGCCGCGACACCGACGCCCGCGAGCGCTGCCGTCGCAAGGAGCGCAGCGCCGCTGGCGGTCGACCAGCGGGCGCCGCAGGCAAGCGCGATCGCCAGCAAGCCGAGCGCAACGCCGCGCGTTTCGCCGATTGACCGGGTTAGCGCGCCCGCGCCGAATGCGCCGATGCCCATCGCGACGACCGGCAGGCTGGTCAGCAACGACGCGCCGTAAAAGCTCAAGCCGGTTGCATCGCGGATCGTCGTCATCAGCGGGCTGATCGACGTCAGCAGCGGCCGCAGATTGATGCCGATCACGACAATCGCGCCCAGCCATAGCGCGTCTCGCCATGTGAGTGCGTGGGAGGCGTCGTTGGCATGGGCTGGGGTCGGGCTGGCGCCGGAGTGCGAGTTCACAATGGACCTGAATGCGAGAGTGGGCGACACCTTGCAAGCGGGAAGAGAACGCTGCGTGGCGCTGCGCGACCGGCGGCGGCAAGGCGGATGAGGAGGCGCGAACAGGGTGAAAAACACCGTGCGCGACTATTTTGGTTAACCATAATACCATGGCATGGTTAACCATTTGCCTGATGCCCGGTATAAGTCCGAGCGCCTGCGAATGGCGTCGGCCACCCCGCGTCGCTACAATGCCGGGCGATATCGCTCCGTTCTCCATTACTGAACTCATGGTCTCCCGTCCCCCGCGTACGCCGTCCACCAACCCCGGCACACCTATCCGCAGCGCGCCCGAAGACGACTCGATCACCGTCGAAGAGCGCATTTATGCGTCGATCACCGCGGCATTGCTGCAAGGCCGTCTACGGCCGGGCGCGCAACTGGTCGAGCGTGATCTCGCCGCGGCGTTCGGCTGCACGCGCGGCGCGTTGCGCAAGGTGCTCGCGCGCCTGGGTTTCGAAGGCAAGCTGGTGCTCGAGGCGAATCGCGGCGCGTTCGTGCCGTCGCCATCCGAGGAAGACATTCGTCAGGTGTATCGCGCCCGGCAGATTGTCGAGGCGGGCATCGTGGCGGCTTTGTGCGGGAGTTTGAGCGCGGCTCACAAGCGCCGCTTGCGCGCCCATGTGCGCAGCGAAGAGAAGGCGTCACACGCCGGCACCGTCGAGGAGTCCGTGCGGCTCGCGGGCCAGTTTCATGTGTTGTTGACGGAATTGGCGGGCGGGACGGAATTGCTCGGCCTCGTTGGGCAGCTCGTCGCGAAGACCGAGTTGTATAAGGCGTTGTTCGACCCGTCGAAGGGTTCAGCCTGCTCGGCGGACGAGCATTTGCAGATTATCGAAGCGCTCGATGCGGGAGACCTGCATGCGGCTCTCGCGGCGATGCGTGAGCATCTGTCGGAACTGGAGGAGCGGGTGGTCGAACAGGTGCGCAAAAGCGCCGCAGGAGCAGATCTCGGTGCGGTGTTCGGGGTGTAGGAAGGGGAGGTAACGCATGCGACGCCGCGGCGCGCCGCTCAGACTCGAGTCAACGAATCAAGCCGGAGAAGGCGCGCGAAAGGCTTCGCGAACAACCAGATGGCAACAATTGACCACGCCCGGACCGGTCATGAAACAACTCAGGAAACGGTCAGCGTGCCGCCCGCCTTAACGGCGACGGAATTGCGTATTGCGTGCGCCGCCGCCACCGGTGGCGCGCTCGTCTTTGTGACGGAAATTGATCCGGCCCTTGGTCAGATCGTAAACCGACAGTTCCAGCGTCACGCGGTCGCCCGCGAGAATACGGATGTGATTCTTGCGCATACGTCCGGACGCGTAAGCGCCAACCACGACGCCGTTGTCGAGCGTCACGCGGTAACGACTGTCCGGAAGTACTTCGTCGACGATACCGTCAAGTTCAAGCAGTTCTTCTTTCGCCATGCATAACTCCTGGTCGATGGGATAAGTGGGTGTTGGCCGCGCGGTTAAGCCCGGCGCAACATCTGATACGGTTGACAGTTGGCTTTCAGGCCAGCTGCTGCGGCATCAGCTGATTCGCTGATAGTACCGCTCAAAGATCGGCGACGGACTGGCCGTCTACACGGCCGTCGATCAATTGCTCGGCGTGGGCCATGCACGCAATGCGCGCCTTGCCCGTACCGTCGAACGGAAACAGATACTGCAGACGGAACACACGCCCGTCGGCGGCCGGATTGGCGCCCACGCGGCAGATGCGCACCGACGCGTCGTAACCTGCGTCCGGATTGCGGCCCGTCTGACCGTCCGCCGGGCGGCGCGGATAGACGAGCGGGTGAATTTCGTAACCCTTGTACGTCTTGACAACTGAATTCATGAAGCACGTGTCCTGTATTACGTGGCCGCCGTGTCACGCGTGTTACGCGCGGCACGACAGACCCGGCAGCGCAGCACCTTGGGGCGCGCCGCCATGGAAAAAAGGTTGGCACAGGCCCGATGGCAAGGGCATGAGCGCGGCCGCGCAAAATCGCGGATTCGATGGAGAAGAAACACGCTGATGTCGCGCAGACATCGGGCGCGTAAAAGCTGAACCACTCAGCTGCACAACTCGCGACGGCGAATGCAGGCGGCGCATTGCCGGAGTGACGGGATCGCTGACAGGCAGCGGTCGAACAGTCGGGGGTGGTGCGGAGACGCCGATTGATGCTGTGCTTGGTACTGCCGCTTGTGTTCCCGCGCTGTATTCCCAATAGTGCGGATGCGGAATACAGCTATTCCAATATGATGCACTAAATGGGGCTAATTGGATAGCAAAAAGTTCCGCGCGCGGGCAAACCGCCCAGCCGGCGGGGCTTTGGGCGAAAAAGAGCTGCCGCGAACGGCGCGCCGGGGCATGAGCGGCACGCCGGGTGTGAGGTCGCGCCGTGAGGGCGAAGGTGGGTGAGTTTCAGCGGGTGGTTTCGGCGACGCGCTTTTGCAGCTCGCGTGAAGCGGCGAGCGGAATGCGCGCATCATCCCAGCCGGCGAGCCATTCGACTTCCTTCGAGGTAAAAATCTGTCCGTGATTGCGCAGCGTGTATTGCAGCGAATCGATGATGTGATTGCGGATGATTTCGGGCGTGCCTTCGTCATCGAGCACGGCGCGAAACGCTTCGAGCGTGGCCATCTGTTGCTCCGTGAAATAGTTGGTTCTTTTATCGCACGAAAAAAAAGCGCCCGCCAAGCGAACAAAAATCCCTGGGTGCGGATGCAACAACTGGAACGGGCAAACGGCACGCCGTCGAGTGCCCATCATGGCCCTGTGCGTGATGCGGCCCCGCAATAAAATAACGGCTGCGCGGGCGCCGTGCCGTCGCGGTCGTCGCTGGCGATTGGGGTCGTTACAATGGCGAGTTGCAGCGCGCGGCTGTCCGGCATTGTTGTGCTTGCCTCGCCTGCCGGCTATAACCCCGGGGTCTCTTTTAGCTTAATCAGGCTAAAGCGGCCCCGCCTCCCTGGAACACTGCGATTTCTCAATGCGCAAGACAACCGTCTCTCCTGTGAAAGACCTGCTGCTGGACCGCTACGCACCCATTGCAGACGGCATCGCGGCCTTGTTCTATCCGTGTGCCGAAGTCGTGATTCACGACTTGCGTGATCAGACTATCGCGTATCTTGTGAACAACCTGTCGAAGCTCGAAGTCGGTGGCCCCTCGGTGCTCGATGAAGTCCACTACGCGGCACGCGGCCGGACGATCGGGCCGTACGAGAAGCTCAACTGGGACGGTCGCCGCATGCGCTGCGTGAGCAACATCCTGTTCGACGACGAGGGCAAGCCGGCCGGCATGCTGTGCGTCAACTTCAACATCGCAGTGTTCGAAGATGTGCGCTCCACGCTCGATCTGTTCATCAAAGGCGGCAATCTGACGGATGCGCCCGCGGAGGAGCTGTTCCGCGACGACTGGCAGGACCGCATCAACACGTTCCTGCACACCTGGCTGCGCGAGCGGCAAATCGGCATCAATGCGCTCACGCGCGAACACAAGCGGGAAATCGTCGAGGCGCTGCATGCGCAGGGCGCGTTTCGCGGCCGGAGTTCGGCGAACTATGTGGCTGCGGTGCTGACGATGGGCCGCGCCACCGTCTATAAGATTCTGAAGCAGATGAAAGAGGGCGGTTGAGGGATCTCAGGTCATCGTCGTGTCGATTCGTGTTCCCCGTTTGATGAATACCGTGACCGGCGTCTTCTCGCAGATTTCGCCAAGGCGCTTGCGCTGGCTGTCGTCGAGAGGCCCATCGACGGATACGGTGCGCCGAATGTATTGACCGCCGTCGCGCTCCACGTGTAATTGCGTCTCGACCTTGATCCGGCCGCCCGGCCATGCTTTCTTCTGCATGTACATCCTCAGCGTTACCGCAGTGCATGCCGCGAGACCCGAGAGGACGAATTCGAAGGGGGCCGGGCCGCTATCCTGGCCCCCTTCGCGCGGCCCTTCATCGCCGAGCAGGCTGTGTGTGCCCGCATCGATCTTGACGACATAGTTGGGTGAATCTGCGTCCGAGGTGGCGGTTGCGATCGCGAGAGTCATCATTGTCCTCATGGATGTCACTTCAAAAGGAGTAGTTGAATGGTGCGTTATCGACACTACAAAGGCGGCATTTACGAACTCGTTTGCGAGGCCACGCTCGAGTCCGATCCGACGGTCACGATGATCGTCTACAAAGCCAGCAATGGTACGATCTGGACCCGTCCGGCATCGGTGTTTTTCGAGCTGGTCGAAGTCGACGGTACCAAGGTGCCGCGCTTCGCACCGATCAACTAGACTGCCTCGTTCAGGCCATCGTAATCGTCAGCACGCTTGCGCTCGAAGAACGTGTGCCGCCAGATCAACACAAACAGGAAATCTGAATGCGTCTTTTGCTTGCCATCATTCTGCCGTGGTTTCAATTCTTCACGATCGGCCGGCCCTTTGCCGGCATCATCTGCCTGATCCTGCAGATCACGCTGATTGGCTGGATTCCGGCCGCGATCTGGTCGGTGTATGCACTGAGTCAGTACAACACCGACAAGAAAATCGCCCGGGCGATGGGCAACGGCCGGTAAGGCCGAATGCGATGCCGGCAACGCCAGGCGCTGTCCTGGCGTTGCTATATTTCGATCGCGTCCGGCGCCTCGATCACCACATCGGTTTCCGCGATCGCCACACACGGCAGGATGTAGCCTTCCGCTTTTTCTTCCCGGCTGAGACCCGGCCATTCGATCGTGTAGCGCACGCGTCCCGCCGTCATTTTGCATAGGCAGGTGCGGCATGTGCCGTTGCGGCACGAGCGTGGCAGACGCAGATTCGCAAAGCCGGCGGCTTCGAGGATCGTCAGCGAATCGGGCGCTTCGAAGCTCTGGCCGAGCGGCTCGACGCGAACCAGAGGTGGGCGGGTAGAGTCGGACATCGTGTGAATCGGTGACGGATTGCGCCACACTTTACACGTTCACGCCAAACGCCCAGGCTCCGGCGCCGCCATTTCAATGCGTCGTGTTCCCACGCCGCAAATACCGATACACCGTATTTCGCGCAAGTCCCAACTCGCGAGCCGCCGCCGACACATTACCGTCGAGTCGCGCGAGTGTTTGCGCAATCAATGTGGTCTGCCATTCCTCCATCCGCGCGGGCGACGCATTCGCGGGTTCGGCTGCTGGCATGTCGCGTCCGTTGCTGCCGTCGCCACCATTGCCATTGCCTGACAGCGCCTCGTGCGCCTGGGCGCGGACGTCGACCGCCGAAGCCTCGCAATCCTGCAGAAAATCTTCCGGCAAATCCTCGAGTTCGATCTGCTGCGCGCCTTCGGCCATGATGCTGGCGGTGCGCAGCACGTTGGCCAATTGCCGCAGATTGCCTGGCCAGCGGCATTGCGCAAAGCGCTCCAGCACCTCATCGGACACGCGACGCGGTAACCGCTCGCCATCCGGCTGCATCGCCAGCATGCGCTCGACGAGCGCCGCCAGATCGCTGCGCTCGCGCAGCGCCGGCAAGGTGACAACGAGCCCGTTGATCCGGTAATACAGGTCTTCGCGGAAGGTGCCGGCTTCGATCATCTCGCGCAGGTTGCGGTGAGTTGCGCAGACGATGCGCAGATCGACCGGAATCGCCCGCGTGCCGCCGAGCGGCACGACGGTGCGCTCCTGCAACACGCGCATCAGGCGCACTTGCTGGGCGAGCGGCATGTCGCCGATTTCGTCGAGAAACAGCGTGCCGCCATCGGCCTGCACGATCTTGCCGACGCTGCCGCGTTTCTTCGCGCCGGTGAACGCGCCGTCTTCGTAGCCGAACAACTCCGCCTCGATCAGCGTATCGGGCAACGATGCGCAATTCAGCGCGACGAAGGGCGCAGCCCGTCGCGGCGAATCGTGATGGATCGCGCGGGCGAGCCACTCCTTGCCGGTGCCGGTTTTGCCAAGCACGAGAATGGGAATATCGCGTCCGCGCAGCTTGGCGACTCGTCGCAGGATCGCCGCGACCGTTGCATCGCCGGTATCTAGCGTTTCGAGTGTGGCGAGCGGTGCCGCTTCGCCGGACTGAGCCGCCGCACGCGTGCTGCTGGACGTAGCCGTACGCGCTGCGTCAGCAAAGCCTTCTGATGAACCAACATACCGTGGCGCCGCAAATTCGCCGCGTGCGATCACACGCACGCCGCTGGGCAGCGTCAGCTCGATACTTTCGCCTGGTGCGCGGGCGATCTGCTGCAACACTCTCGCAAAGGTGATCCCGAACAACGCGTCGAACGGTTGTCGTAACAGCTCGCCAAGCGGCTGCCCGAATTGAAACAGTGCGCTGCGATTCGCGGACAGGAACGTGCCGTCCGGCGCGAACGCCGCGAGCCCTTCGTACAGCGTGCCGATAAATTCCACGCGCGCGTGAAAGTGAATGCGAATGGCATCGACGAATTGATTGGAGAACAGATGATTTTCGATCATCTGCGCCGACATCCGCACAAGCGCAAGCGTGTGCTTGTGGAAGCCGCGTGTGTCGCCACTGACGTCGAGCGCGCCGATGGTGCGCCCGAACGGATCGGCGATGGGCGCGCACGAACAGGTGAGAATCCGGTTCGCATGGAGGAAGTGCTCGCCGGCATGCACGACAGTCGGCTGCCCGTCGATCAGGGCGGTGCCGATCGCATTCGTGCCTCGATCCGCTTCGGCCCATGACACGCCCGGACACAACGCGACGCGATTGGCTTTTTCGACAAAGTCGCTGTCACCGAGACTGTGGAGAATCACGCCGTGATTGTCGGTGAGCAGCACCATGCTTTGCGTGTCGACGATCTGCGCGTGCAGCGTCTCCATGACGGGGAGCGCGTGGGTATAGAGCGACTGATTGCGTTCTAGCAGTTCACGCAGGGCGGGGCGGCGCAGCGGATGGAAGTCCGGCGTTTCCGACGCTCGCAGGCCGACCTCGAGCGAGCGGGCATGAGCTTGCGCGATGACGTCTGGCCGACCAACGGTGGGCGGCGTGGCAGAACGATGGCTCAAAGCATGTCTCCGGTTATCGGATCCGGCGGGTGCGTTGCCCGCCGTTGCGTTCCGCAGTGCAACATACGCGTCTGCGGTCGAACACCGATATTACAGGACGAAACAGAACCCAGGCGAAAGCCGCGCAGCATGAATAAAACCGCGTCATGCGGCAGAGGAAAAGTGCCTCAAAAGACCACGTCAGGCACCAAAATCAAGCAAACGAAAAGGAAAACTTGCGCAGCGGCCGAACTCGTCTACAGTGAATCAAATCACCTCCGCGGGGCGCGAAGTAAGGCGCTTGCGAAACTATGAGGTGACGGACCCGCGCCACCAGCATTCGAAAAGGGGGACACGCGCTGCAGGTGCGACCAGTCTTAACCAGCGTGCGCAGTACCAATCGACCCATGCGCAGCACCCAACCTTTCAGGTGAACTCCCATGCAGATCCTATTCCCGAACGAAACTCCTGAATATTCAGGTCGCGAACTTACCTTGGCGTTCCCGGCGATGGTTGATGGGCAAAGGGTGGAGTGCATGATCACGGCCGAGGCCCTGGAAGATCACTTCGGCGCCGCGTCGCCGCGTCTGGAGGACATGGTTGACGCATTCGACGCACACCGGGCCCGGATCGAAGCGGCCACACGTCGCCTGCTATCGGAAACGCGGGCGCAATGTCTGGTGCTGAGAAGCGGCTACGTGCGCTTCTATGAAGCGAACTGGCGGAACTGAGCGAATCCGCGCCTGACCGGCGTCAGCCCGGAAAAGAGCGCGGAAGTTAGCCCAGGATTCAGCCAAAAAGTAAGCCCAACGAGCGGGCAGAGCAGGAAAGCAGAACCAGCCGCGCAAGAGCAACACGAGACGCAAACCCAAGCGCGGCGTCCACAACTCAACGGCTACACAACTGGCCGCGGCCATTCGCGCCGCCCAGATCTGTACTCGTGCGGCCGTAAGTTCCAGACACTGCGAACGCAAGGGCCAATGCCGCAAGCGCTGAAGACCCGAAACCGATCAAACCATCCGCCGCAGCGTCCGATCCTTGAACACCACGTGATGCGCAATCGCCGCAAGCGCGTGTAATCCGATCACCCAGTAAAACGCATTGCCGAGCCACTCATGCGCGGTCTTGAGCAATGGCCGCGCAAGCGGATCCGCGCCGACCAACGTGAAGCTGAAGTTGACCCAGGCGAGCGTGACCGGATGCCCGCCGGTGTTGATCATCAGCATGCCTAGCAGCGGCTGGGCGAAGATAAAGACGTACAGGGCGAGATGCGCGGCCCGCGCCAGAAAGGCGAGCAGGCGATTGCCCGTGATTTCCGCAGGCGCGCCGGCCCACAGACGCCATAGCACGCGCAGGACCGCCAGTCCCAGCACGAGGGTGCCGGCCCAGAAATGCACGCTGCTCCAGAAGACCCGGCTGTCGGAGCCTTTCGGTCCGCGGATTTCGATTGCCAGATAAGCCAGCGCGATCAGCAGAAAGATCGCCCAGTGGAAAAAGATGGCGGGCGACGTATAGCGGTCCGTGGCGCGGCTGTGACTGTAAGAGGACATGCAGGGGACTCCCGTGACCGGTTCGTTGGTTTTTATCAATCGTCAGATGATAAAGGGTGCCCGACCAGAACGGGCCCCTCAATAAAATGATTGTTGATCCAGACCGAACCGTGACCGGACACAGCGACGATGCCGCAGTGCTGTCAGTCAGGCTGCGACGCGTTGCGCGGCGCAGCATCGAGCATCGTCATGCCACGCCGTGTCAGGTGTTGTCCTGCGCTTTCACTCGCGTGCCTTCACGTCAATTGCCGCCGCAGCTTATTCGCGGCCGAGGTAGAAATACCGGAACAGGAAAATCGCCGCGATGATCCACACCACCAGTTTCACTTTGCGCGCCTGTCCGGTCAGCAGTTTCAGACCGGCATACGAGATGAAACCGAACGCCACGCCATTGGCGATCGAGTAGGTGAACGGCATCAACAATGCGGTCAGGGCGGCCGGCACGACTTCGGTGGCGTCGTCCCACGGCAGATCGAGCATTTCGCGCAGCATCAGGCAGGACACGTACAACAGAGCCGGCGCCGTCGCGTAGCCGGGCACCACGCCCGCCAGCGGCGCAAAAAACAGCGCCGCGAGGAACAGCACGGCGACGGTGATTGCGGTCACGCCCGTGCGGCCGCCAGCCTGCACGCCCGACGCGCTTTCGATATACGCCGTGGTCGACGAGGTGCCCAGCATCGAGCCGGCCAGAATCGCCGTGCTGTCGGCGAGCAGCGCGCGGTTCAGCCGGAACATCTTGCCCTCGACCAGCAGCCCGGCGCGATTGGCCACGCCCATCAGCGTGCCGGTCGCGTCGAACAGTTCGACGAGGAAGAACACCAGGATCACGTTCAGCACGCCGCCGGAAAGCGCGCCGCGAATGTCGAGCTGGAACAGCGTCGGTGCAATCGATGGCGGCGCGGAAACGATGCCGTGAAACTGATTGCCGCCGAAGAAAAAGCTCAGCACCGTCACGCCGACAATGCCGATCAGGATCGCGCCGCGCACCCGCAGATAGTCGAGCGTGACGATCGCGAAGAAGCCGATCACCGCGAGGATCACGTGCGGGTTATGCAGATCGCCGAGCGTGACGAGCGTGGCCGGATTGCCGACCACCACGCCGGCCGATTTCAGAGAAATGATCGCGAGAAAGAGGCCAATACCGCCGGTGATGGCAATGCGTATGGAATGCGGAATCCCGTTGACGATCACCTCGCGCACGCGAAACAGCGTGACGATCATGAACAGGCAGCCGGAGATGAACACCGCGCCGAGCGCGGCTTGCCACGTGAAGCCCATGCCTTTCACGACGGTGTACGCGAAGTACGCATTCAGGCCCATGCCCGGCGCGAGCGCGATCGGGTAGTTGGCGTAGAGACCCATGATCAGCGAGGCCAGCGCGGCCACGATACAGGTCGCGACGAACACCGCGTCCTTCGGCATGCCGGCATCGCCGAGAATCGCCGGGTTGACGAAGATGATGTAGGCCATCGTCAGGAAGGTGGTCAGCCCAGCGAGCACTTCGGTGCGCAGGTTGGTGCCGGCGGCTTCGAAGCCGAAGTATCGTTTTATGGAGTCCATGAGGCGGGTCTCTCGTTGTTCAAAAGCGTTTCTTGTGGTTGATACGGGCAATGCGTCGCGAATAAGCGGGCGACTCTGCCGTCCGACACGGCACCGATGCACTACGCGGCGAAGCGTACGGCCGGATTGTAGTCATGATTGGCCGTGACGCACCGGTTTGCGTGAGTTTGCGTGACTGTGGGCTGTGCCAAAGGGGCGAGATGATACCTTGCCAGCGCGCGGGGCGGTGCGGCAAGCGAATTTACGATGTTGCGACGGGAAACGGTGGGCTTGCGGGGACGTGAGGGCAGGCAGTTCATGCAGGGACGTGCGTGGCATCCAAGGCCGGCGCCGCCAATGACCTTTGCAGTCGCGAGCAGCCCGGCCTGCCGCTTCAAGGCCAGGACGAGACGGATTACTGCGTCATGCTCCCACCCATCTGCTGTGCTCGTCGTGCGGCGACGATGCGGCCCGCGCGTTGCGCGTTGTCCGGATAGTCGATCCAGTCGAGCGGATCGTAGCCGGCGGCGCGCCAGTCGGCCAGATCGGCCTTCACCTGGGCGCGCGTGAGCGGCGCCGACGGATCGTAAGGCCGCGAGGTCTGCGCAAATGCGCTGCTCATACTCACGGCGGCTAACAGCGCGCCGAGTCCAACGAGAGAAACGATTTTCATGATTGGCTCCTATGGAGCGGTTAAAGACGACCCTTAAATTTTAAATTTCATGGGTATTCCGATTAAGTCGATTGAAGACAATGCACCATTTCACCCCGTGATCCAAAGCGGGCTAAAGTGAAGCGGCGCGTCCCCCGGTTCAGGAGGCCGACGGCTTGCTGAAGCGATCCAGCACCGCACTCAGCAGATCGATCGGCAGTGGGAAAACGATCGTCGAATTCTTGTCGGCGGCGATCGTCGTGAGGGTTTGCAGGTAACGCAACTGCATCGCCTGCGGTTGTTTCGACAGCGTCTGCGCTGCCTCCAGCAGATGCTGCGAGGCCTGCAATTCGCCTTCCGCGTGAATCACCTTGGCGCGCCGTTCGCGCTCGGCTTCGGCCTGACGGGCGATCGCGCGGATCATCGTTTCGTTGATGTCCACATGCTTGATCTCGACGATCGCTACCTTTATGCCCCACGCGTCGGTTTGTGCATCGAGCACCTTCTGGATATCGGCGTTCAGTTGCTCGCGAGCCGCCAGCAGGTCATCGAGTTCATGCTTGCCGAGCACCGCGCGCAGCGTGGTTTGCGATAACTGGCTGGTTGCCTCGAAATAACGCGCGACCTGGATCACCGCCTTTTCCGGATCGACGACGCGGAAATACACCACCGCGTTGACCTTCACCGAGACGTTGTCGCGCGTAATCACGTCTTGCGGCGGCACGTCGAACACGACGGTGCGCAGATCCATGCGCACGACCTGCTGCACGATCGGGATGATCAGCACGAGCCCCGGTCCCTTGACCTTCCAGAAGCGCCCGAGCATGAACACCACACCGCGTTCGTACTCGCGAAAAATCCGTATCGATGAAGCAATCAGCGCGGCCACCAGCAGAATCAGAATGCTGCTGAAGCCGAATGTGAAACCGATCATGAGCGTTCTCCTTGTTGTTGTGCTTCCGCGGGCACCACGGTCAGCGTCAGTCCGCGGCGCGCGGTGACGCGCACTGCGTGACCGGCCGCGACCGGGGCCGTGCTGGACACCCGCCAGCGTTCACCATGTACCTGAGCCCAGCCGGCCAGCATGCCGCCTGCTGCCGCGTCTGCTGTTGCGCTCCCCGGCAGCGGACCACCGTCCGGCGACAGGCCGCCGTCGAGCACGACGCCGAGGCTGCCGATCAGCGCTTCCGAGCCCGTCACCACCGGCCGGCGGCGCGCCCGCAGGGCGAGCCTCGACACGCCGAATACGAACGCGACGCTGAACACCGTCACGGCCGCGATCAGGGGTAGCGGTATGCCGTAACCGGGCACGTCGGTATCGATCAGCATCAACGCGCCGATCACGAACGCGACTACGCCGCCGAAGCCGAGCGAGCCGAAGGTCGGCAAAAACGCCTCACCGATCAGGAATGCGATGCCGAGAAAGATCAGGCCGAGTCCGACGTAATTGACGGGCAGCATCTGCATCGCGAAGAGTCCCATCAGCAGACTGATTGCGCCGACTACACCCGGCAGCACGAAGCCGGGATTGGCGAACTCGAAGAAGAGGCCGTACATGCCGATCATCAGAAGAACCAGCGCAACGTTCGGGTCGGTGATGACCGCGAGAAACTGGCTGCGCCAGTCGGCTTCGAGCGTGACTACAGGTGCGTTGGCGGTGCTGAGTTTGACGTCGCCGTGGCTGGTGTTGATCGTGCGGCCGTCCACCTGGCGTAGCAGGTCGGGAATGTCGCGCGCATTCAGATCGACCACGTGTTGCGCGAGCGCTTCGCTGGCTGACAGGCTGACGGCTTCGCGTACCGCCCGCTCGGCCCAGTCGGCGTTGCGTCCCCGCATTTGCGCGAGGCCGCGGATGTAGGCGGCCGCGTCGTGGACCTGCTTGCGCAGTTCGGTGGATTGTGTGTCGAGCGGGAGGGCGGCGCCGGAAGCGCTGGCGGAATTGCCTGCGTTCGCCGCCGGGGTCGCTGAGCTTGCAGAATTCGCTGGTGACGCTGGATTCGCCGAATCTCCCGAGGCTTGCGTTCCGGGCCCGTTCTTTGGCGCGCCAGCACCGCCTCCAGTGCCGGGCAAACCGGGCATTCCGCCGCCGCCCGCAGGCGGCTCCGCGCCCCCGATACCCATCTGAATCGGTGTAGCCGCGCCGAGATTGGTGCCCGGCGCCATCGCCGCGATATGGCTGGCGTAGACGATATAAGTACCGGCGCTTGCCGCTCGCGCGCCACTCGGGGCGATAAAGGTGGCGACCGGCACTGGCGAGCCGAGGATCGCCTTGATGATCTGCCGCATCGACGTATCCAGTCCGCCGGGCGTATCGAGTTGCAGCACGGCGAGTTGCGCGCGTTCGTCGGCGGCGCGCTGCAGGCTGCGCACGATGAAATCCGCGCTGGCCGGACTGATCGCGCCGTTCACCGGGATCACGACAACGCTATTCGGCGCGACGGCGGCCTCGGCGACCCCCACCCGCGGCGCGTTTTCGCACAATGCAAACCCGAGCGCCAACAGTACGCCGAACGCGGTCATGCCGCGCATCAACCGGCCCACGACTCCGCCACGGATAAGCGCAAAGCGCGGACCAGACTGCCGGAACGGGAGGCGCGGATACGTGCTCATCGCTGACGGCTGCCGCGCCATGCCGACGGGTATCGGCCGGCGCGGGCCGATACCCCAAAAAGGCTGGCCTGCTCCTTACAGCTTAGTCCGATTCCGCGCGGCGCGTGAAATCCGCGCGCGCCGGCCGGTAGTCGGTCGGCCGCATTCCGGTCCACTTGCGAAACGCGCGATGAAATGCGCTCGGTTCGGCAAAACCCACGGCGGTGGCGATGTCGGCGATCGTGCGATCGGTGTCCTGCAGTTCGCCGATTGCGATGTCGCGCCGCAAGTCGTCCTTGATCGACTGATAGGTATAGCCTTCCTGTTTCAAACGCCGCCGCATCGTCGCTTCGGCGACGTGCAGGCGCAGCGCCATCTGGTCGGCGGCCGGCCAGCCGGCCATCGGCAGCGCGCGCAGCATCTTGCGCACGCGCGCCGCAAGCGAGCCGGGATTGCGGTATTTGACGATGAAGCTGCCGGGTGCATCGCGCAGGAACGGCTTGACCGACTTCGTGGTCTGGATCACCGGCAGCTCGAGAAACGCCGGTGACAGATCGACGTACGACCCGGTTTGATCGAACGCCATGTCGTCGCAGAACATCAGACGGTATTCATGCGCGGCGGGCGGTTCGGCGCAGCGAAAGCGCGCCTCGATCAGCGGAATGCGCCGCCCGACCAGCCAGCACAGCAGGCCATAAACCACGATGAAGTAGGTCGCATAAGCGAACATGGCCGGCGGCCTCGCGCCTTCGCGTTCGACAAACCGCAAGCGCACGCGCTGCGCATCCGTTTCGATCTGTGCGCCGAGATCGTCCAGCACGAGCCGCATGAAGCCGACCGCCCGCGCGAGCGCCTGCGCGCCGTTGCGCGCGCTCAGCGCTGTCTGCGTCATTGCGATGAAGCTGCCGCTCTTCATGCGGTGCGAGTCCTGGCCGAAGAACTCGTCGTCCAGCGCGCGGGCGATGCCGGCCCACAGCGCGCCGTACTGCGTCGACGAGACCCGGCTTTTCGGCGACGCCAGCATGGTTGCCGCGATGCCCGCGGCTTCGGCGAGCGGCAGCGCCTCGAACCCGCGCGCTCGCGCGAGCGTCAAGGCCTCCTCGACGAGACTGACCGAAATCGTGCCCTTGTCGTCCCTGGCGTTTTTCAGGTTTTTCATGGTTATCTGGCAAATGCGCTCAACATTTTCCTTCGGGCGATTCGCTAAGCCTTTGAAAATGCGGCTGGAATCAGGTTTGCATGATACCGGTATGGCAAATGCGCTCAATCAGAATGATCGGGCTGAGCATCGAACCTGTCCAGTAGCTTCCCTACACTTGGCCTGAACCCATCGCGGGACGCCTCGCCCCGGAGACACCACGGCGAGATCGGTCATCCCCCGCGATAAGTCGCAAATGACGAGCAGCGCCTCGTCGCTGCGACGCGATGCACACAACAGGATCGAGCCATGGATAGCTTCTACACCGAGGAACAGCGGATGATCCGCGACGCCGCCCGCGACTTCGCCACCGAACGTCTCGCGCCCTACGCCGGACAGTGGGATCGCGACGCGAAACTGCCCTCCGAAGTCGTGACGCAAATGGGTGAGCTGGGTTTTCTCGGGATGATCGTGCCGTCCGAGTGGGGTGGTTCCTATACGGACTACGTGGCGTACGCGCTTGCCCTCGAGGAAATCGCCGCGGGCTGCGCGGCCTGCGCCACGCTGATGAGCGTGCACAACTCGGTCGGCTGCGGGCCGATCCTGAACTTCGGCACGGACGCGCAAAAAGACCGCTATCTGCAAGACCTCGCCGCTGGCCGCCGCATCGGCGCGTTCTGCCTGACCGAGCCGCAAGCGGGCTCCGAGGCGAACAATCTGCGCACCCGTGCGGTGCTGCGCGACGGCAAATGGATTCTCAACGGCAACAAGCAGTTCGTGACCAACGGGGCGCGCGCCAACATTGCGATCGTGTTTGCCGTCACCGATCCCGACCGCGGCAAACGCGGCCTGTCGGCCTTTATCGTGCCGACGGATACGCCGGGCTTCAACGTCGGCAAGCCCGAGCATAAGCTCGGGATTCGCGCCTCGGACACCTGCCCGATCTCGCTCGACGATTGCGCGGTGCCCGAAGCCAATCTGCTCGGCGAACCGGGCGAAGGCCTGCGCATCGCGTTGTCGAATCTCGAGGGCGGGCGCATCGGTATTGCGGCGCAGGCGGTCGGCATCGCGCGGGCCGCATTCGATGCCGCGCGCCTCTACGCGAACGAACGCGTGCAGTTCGGCAAGGCGCTGAAGGACCACCAGACCATCGCCAACATGCTCGCCGATATGGCGACCCGCCTGAACGCCGCACGTCTGCTCGTGCACCACGCGGCGCGTCTGCGCACGGAGGGCAAACCGTGTTTGTCCGAGGCGTCGCAGGCCAAGCTGTTTGCGTCGGAGCTGGCCGAAGAGATCTGTTCGAATGCGATCCAGATTCACGGCGGCTACGGCTATCTCGAGGACTATGCGGTGGAACGTCACTATCGCGACGCCCGCATCACGCAGATTTACGAAGGAACCAGCGAAGTGCAGCGGATGGTTATCGCGCGGCATGTTTAAACGCAAGTTAGACGGCGTTTGAGTGCAAAATAACCTGCCGCTCATGCAAATGCACAGGCAAAAATCAGAGCGCATACCGCGCCACCAGCATGGAATTGGAGACGACGATGACTGCAGCGAAGGGCTTTCTCGAAGCGCGCGACCTGTTATTGCGCCATCGAACCGACTACGACCGCGCCTACCGCGAATTCGCGTGGCCGACGCCGGGCCAGTTCAACTGGGCGCTCGACTATTTCGACGTGATCGCGCGAGATAACGACAACCCGGCGTTGTGGATCGTGGATGATCCGGCCAGCGACGGCCTGCGCCTCTCCTACGCGCAGATGTCGGAGCGCTCGTCGCGCATGGCGAACTTCCTGCGCGGTCTCGGCGTGGGGCGCGGCGACCGCTTGCTGCTGATGCTGCCGAACCGCGTCGAACTTTGGGACGTGATGCTCGCCGCCATGAAGCTCGGCGCGATCGTGCTGCCGGCCACCACCCAGCTTTCCGCCGACGATGTGCGCGACCGTGTGCAGATCGGCGGCGCGCAGTTCGTGGTGGTCGATAGCGCAGAGCTCGCCAAGTTCGATGCACTCGAGGTGCCGCTCACGCGCATCTCAGTCGGCACGCCGCGCGACGGCTGGATCGATCTTGCCGCGGCCTATGACGCATCGCCGCAATTCACGCCTGACGGCGTCACGCACGCCACCGACCCGATGCTGCTGTACTTCACCTCGGGCACGACCTCGAAGCCGAAGCTGGTCGAGCATACGCATCAGAGTTATCCGATCGGCCATCTGTCGACGATGTACTGGATCGGGCTGCAACCGAACGACATCCATTGGAACATCAGTTCGCCGGGCTGGGCCAAGCACGCGTGGAGCTGCTTCTACGCGCCGTGGAATGCACAGGCCTGTGTCTTCGTTTTCAACTTTCCGCGCTTCGTGCCGAAAGACACGCTCGACGTGCTGGTCCGTTTCAACGTCACCACGCTGTGCGCGCCACCCACTGTATGGCGCATGCTCGTGCAGGAGCATCTCACCGACTATCCGGTGAAGCTGCGCGAGATTGTCGGCGCGGGCGAGCCATTGAATCCGGAGATCATTGAACGCGTCAAGCATGCGTGGGGTATCACGATACGCGACGGTTTCGGCCAGACCGAAACGACCTGCCAGATCGGCAACCCGCCGGGCCAACCGGTTGTGCCGGGTTCGATGGGACGTCCGCTGCCGGGCTACAAAATCGAGCTCCTCGATGCCGACGATCAACCCGTCACCGAAGGCGAAATCTCGTTGCCTCTGGCCGAACGTCCGCTCGGTTTGATGACCGGCTACGCGAACAATGCCAACGCCACGGCGCAAGCCATGCGCAACGGGTTCTATCACACCTCCGACGTCGCATTGCGCCGTGATGACGGCTACTACGTCTACGTCGGCCGCGCCGATGACGTTTTCAAATCCTCCGATTACCGGCTGAGTCCCTTCGAACTCGAAAGCGTGCTGATCGAACACGAAGCGATCGGCGAAGCCGCCGTGGTGCCGAGCGCCGATGCGTTGCGCCTGTCGGTGCCCAAAGCATTCGTCACCGTGCGCCAGGGCTATGAAGCCGGCCCTGAACTCGCGCGCGCGGTCTTCGCGTTCTCGCGCGAAAAACTCGCTCCGTACAAGCGGATTCGCCGCCTGCAGTTCAGCGAGCTACCGAAAACCATCTCCGGCAAGATCCGCCGCGTCGAATTGCGGCGCCGCGAAATGGAGCGCGAAGCCGAACCCGCGCGCCTGCCGGGCGAGTATTGGGAAGAGGACTTCCCGGATCTGCGCTGATTCTGCGTTGATCCTTTTCATTCCACATCACTGTCCGGCCGCCACGCGGCCACTGCACAGGAGTTCCAGCATGAGCGCAACTGCATCGAACAAGGCCGCCACCGTCAAACTGCTGATCAACGGCGAGTTCGTCGAATCCAAAACCACCGAATGGCGCGACATCGTCAACCCGGCTACGCAGGAAGTGCTCGCACGCGTGCCGTTCGCCACCGCCGATGAAGTGAACGAAGCGATCCGCTCCGCGCACGCCGCCTTTGCCACCTGGAAGAACACACCGATCGGCGCGCGCATGCGCATCATGCTGAAGTTCCAGGCGCTGATTCGCGAGCATTCGCCGCGCATCGCAAAGACTTTGAGCGCGGAGCAGGGCAAGACGATTCCCGATGCGGAAGGCGATATCTTCCGCGGGCTCGAAGTGGTCGAGCATGCCTGCTCGATCGGCACCTTGCAGCAGGGTGAATTCGCCGAGAACGTGGCGGGTGGCGTGGACACTTACACGTTGCGTCAGCCGATCGGCGTATGCGCCGGCATCACGCCGTTCAATTTCCCCGCGATGATCCCCTTGTGGATGTTCCCGATGGCGATCGTCTGTGGCAATACGTTTGTGCTGAAGCCTTCCGAGCAGGATCCGCTGTCGACGATGCAACTCGTCGAACTGGCGCTCGAAGCCGGTGTGCCGAAGGGCGTGCTGAATGTCGTGCATGGTGGCAAGGACGTGGTCGACGCGCTCTGCACGCACGATCTGGTGAAGGCGATTTCTTTCGTCGGCTCGACCGCGGTCGGCACGCACGTTTATCGCCTCGGCAGCGAACACGGCAAGCGCGTGCAATCGATGATGGGCGCAAAGAATCACGCGGTGGTGCTGCCCGATGCGAATCGCGAGCAGACCTTGAATGCGCTGGCAGGCGCGGGGTTTGGCGCAGCGGGACAGCGTTGCATGGCGACCTCGGTGGTCGTGCTGGTCGGCGCGGCGCAGCAATGGCTGCCCGATCTGGTCGCGAAGGCAAAGACGCTGAAAGTCAACGCGGGGAATGAGCCGGGTACGGACGTCGGCCCGGTCGTCTCACGCGCCGCGAAGCAACGTATTCTCGGCCTGATCGAAACAGGCGTGAAAGAGGGTGCGACGCTGGCGCTTGATGGCCGCGATGTGAAGGTGCCGGGCTACGAGCAAGGCAACTTCATCGGCCCGACGGTCTTCACGGACGTCACCACGGAGATGGAGATCTACCGTCAGGAAATCTTCGGCCCGGTGCTGGTGGTGTTGAATGCCGCCACGCTCGATGATGCGATCGCGCTCGTCAACAGCAATCCGTTCGGCAACGGCGTGGGTCTTTTCACGCAAAGCGGCGCGGCGGCGCGCAAGTTCCAGAGCGAGATCGATATCGGTCAGGTCGGCATCAACATTCCGATTCCGGTGCCCGTGCCGTTCTTCAGTTTCACCGGCTCGCGCGGCTCGAAACTCGGTGACCTCGGGCCGTACGGCAAGCAGGTTGTGCAGTTCTACACGCAGACCAAGACGGTTACCGCCCGCTGGTTCGACGACGATACCGTCAACGACGGCGTCAACACGACCATCAGCCTGCGCTGAGCCATTCAGTCTATTGGAGAGACGACCATGAAAATAGGCTTTATCGGACTCGGCAACATGGGCGCGCCGATGGCGCTCAACCTGCTGAAGGCGGGCCACGCGGTCAACGTATTCGATCTCAACGCTCAAGCGGTGCAGGCACTCGTCGATGCGGGCGCCAAAGCCGCAAGTTCGCCGAAGGCGGCGGTGACCGACGCCGAATGTGTGGTGACGATGTTGCCCGCGGCCACTCACGTGCGCAGCGTGCTGATCGCGGATGACGGTGTTTTCTCCGGCATCGCGGAAGGCGTGACGATCATCGATTCGAGCACCATCGATCCGGCGAGTGTGAAGGCGTTTGCCGAACTGGCCGAGCAACGCGGCAATACCTTTGTCGACGCGCCCGTCTCGGGCGGCACCGGCGGCGCGGCGGCAGGCACGCTGACCTTCATGGTCGGCGGCAGCGCGGATGCGTATGAGCAGGTCAAGCCGGTGTTGTCGGCGATGGGCAAGAACATCGTCCATTGCGGCGACACCGGCACTGGTCAGGTCGCGAAGATCTGCAACAACCTCGTGCTCGGCATCACGATGGCGGGCGTGGCCGAGGCGATGTCATTGGGCGAGGCACTCGGCATCGACGCGAAAGTGCTGGGCGGCATTATCAATACCTCGACGGGCCGCTGCTGGAGTTCGGACACGTATAACCCGATGCCTGGCGTGATCGAAACCGCGCCGTCCACGCGCGGTTATACCGGCGGCTTCGGCACCGACCTGATGTTGAAGGACCTGGGCCTCGCCACCGACGCCGCGAAATTCGCGCGCCAACCGGTGTACCTCGGCGCTTTGGCTCAACAGCTCTATCAGACGATGAGCACGAAGGGCGCAGGCCGTCTGGACTTCTCGGCGGTAATCAAGCTCTATCGCAAAGACGGAGACGCGTAATGATCGAACTCGACTACGCACATGACGGCACCGTCGCGCTGCTGACGCTCAAACGGCCGCCCGCGAACGCGTTCACGCCAGACGGCTTGCTGCTATTGCAGCAGACGGTAGAGCGTCTGAACGGAGAAGCGCGCGTGCGGGCCATCGTGATCACGGGCGACGGCCCGAAGTTCTTCAGCGCAGGCGCCGATCTGAATACGTTTGCTGACGGTAATCGCGAAGTCGCGCGCACGGCGGCAACGCGCTTCGGCGCGGCGTTCGAGACCCTGCAGAACGCGCGACCAGTGGTGATCGCCGCGATCAACGGTTATGCGATGGGCGGTGGGCTCGAATGCGCACTGGCCTGCGATATCCGCATCGCCGAGCAGCACGCGTTGCTGGCGTTGCCCGAAACGGCAGTGGGTTTACTGCCATGCGGCTGCGGCACGCAGACACTGCCGTGGCTGGTCGGCGAAGGCTGGGCCAAACGGATGATTCTGACCGGCGAACGCGTCGACGCCACGACCGCATTGCGTATCGGTCTCGTCGAAGAAGTGGTGGAAAAGGGCGCCGCGCGCGAGGCCGCGCTGACGATGGCAGCGCGTGTCGCGAGCCTCAGCCCGCAAGCGGTCAGCTTCAGCAAGACGCTGATTCACCAGGGCCGCAATGGCGTACCGCGTGCGGCGGCGTTGGCGGTGGAGCGGGAACGCTTTGTCGATCTGTTCGACGGCGCCGATCAGCGCGAAGGCGTCAATGCGTTTCTCGAGAAGCGCGCGCCACGCTGGCAGGTGACGCAAACTGAGCCGGCCGCTGACGCCGGGCAGGAGAAGCATCGATGAGCGCCTTGCAGAGCGTTGCGGTCGACACGGGCGTCGAAGCGGAACGCGAGATTCTGTTTCGCGTGGTCAACCGCGTGGCGATCATCACGCTGAACCGGCCGGCCGCGCTCAATGCGCTATCGCACGCGATGGTGCGCGAGCTTGCCGTACTGGTCGAACATTGCCGTACCGACGACGGTATCGTGGCGCTCGTGCTGAAAGGCGCGGGCGCCAAGGGCTTTTGCGCCGGCGGCGACGTGCGCGAAGTGCACCGGCTCGCGAAGAATGGCGACAGCCGGTGGCTTGCGTTCTTCGTCGACGAATACCGGCTCGACTACGCGTTGCACAAGTTTCCGAAGCCGGTAGTCGCCCTGCTCGACGGTATCTCGATGGGCGGCGGCATGGGGCTCGGCCAGGCGGCGCGGCTGCGCATCGTCACTGAGCGCAGCAAGATCGCGATGCCGGAGACGCGCATCGGCTTCCTGCCCGACGTCGGCGCGACGCGTTTTCTGAGCGTGATGCCGGCGGAGGTCGCGTTGTATGTCGGGCTCACCGGTGTGACCTTATCCGGCGCCGACGCATTGCGCCTGCAACTCGCGGATTTGTGCGTGCCGACGGAGTGGCTTGGCACCTTTGAAGAGCGCCTGCAGCGCATGTCGCACGCGGGAGATTTGATGGCTGCATTGCGCGGCGTGTTCGAGCCGCCGTGCAACATCATCCCGCATGCTGCGTTGGGGCCGTTTACGCAGTTGATCCTGCGGCATTTCGACCGGCGCTCGAGCATCGAGCGGATTGTCGCGACATTGCGTCACGATCTGGAGCGCGAGCCTGCGCGTGAGGTGAAACAGTGGCTGCAGTCTGCTTATGACGCGATGGTTGGACACTCGCCGACGATGCTGTATGTCACACGCGAGGCGCTCCTCCGCGGCCGGCAGATGACCTTGGCGGAATGCTTCCGGATGGAGCTGGGCATCGTCAAGCGGGTGATCGAGGAAGGCGATTTCTGCGAAGGCGTGAGGGCGCACTTGATCGACAAGGATCGCAAGAGCCGCTGGGCGCCGGCGACGCTTGCGGAAGTGCGCGCGGAACGCGTCCGCCATTTTCTGAGCTCGCCGTGGAAGCGGGAAGCGCACCCGCTGGTGGGGTTGGGGATTGAGGAAGGTTGAAGGCTGCACGCGCCGACGCGGTGTTTCAGACTGCGTCGGCGCGCTTGAACGTCAACCTTCCCCTACTGTGTCGCCCCTGAATACACCTGTTGGCGGCACGGTACCTTGCGCCCCCCGAACTCGGGAAACCCAAAGCACCCCGATCAATGCGACGGCGACTGCTACCCATCCGACGGTCCCATATCCCTCGATCTGGCCCGTCGGCGAACTGCTCAGCATCAAGCCACCGATCCACGCGCCGCACCCCGTGCCCAATGCCTGCAGCGCGCTGTTGGCGCTAAGAAAAGCACCCCGGCGGGAAGGCTCCGGCACGGTCGTGAGCAGTGCCTGCATTGGCACCATCCGCCCGGACATCAACACCATGAAAAACGGGAAAAACATCACCAGTGCGTAGAACGGCAGATTCGGCAGATGGGTCACAAACAGGACGGGCAGAAACGACAGTACCGCCGCAATCCGGAATACGAGCCGCGTGCCGAACCGGTCTGCCAGCCGGCCCACCCGGCGCGACGTGAAGAACGTTGCCGCGCCACCTGCCATGTACAGCCACGACAACTGCGCGGGCGCCACGCCATGATTGGCGACCAGCACGGGTGAAATGAAGGGGATCACCAGCATGTGCGCGACCATCATCATGAACGTCAGCGCAAACGCATTCATGTGCCGTGGGTTGCTCAACAGCCGCCACAAATCAGGCAGCACCTCGCCAAGCGCTGGCTGCCGACGGCTCAAATGCTCTGCAAGCGATGGCACCAGTTGCCAGCCCACAACCCAGACGGCCACCGACAACACCACCAGCAAATAGAACGGGGCTGCCCAGGTGAAGTGCGCGCCAAGCATCACGCCAGCCGGCACGCCGGCAATCGCGGCCAACGAAAAGGCGGTCATGATCGTGCCCGTCGCGGCGCCGCGGCGCTGCACCGGGATCACGTCGCCGACAATCGCCATGATCACCGAACCCAACACGCCACCCGTGATGCCGGCAAACGCGCGCGCGACCAGCAGAAGCGGAAAGCTGCTCGCCAATGCGCACGCCAGGTTCGACAGCGCGAACAGCGCATACATCGTCAGCAACAGACGACGCCGGTCGAAACGGTCGATATAGGTCGCGGCGAACAACCCCGACAACCCCGAACACCATGAATACGCTGATACGGCTGTCGCAAACGCGGCCGGTGTGATGCTGAACGAGTGCATGATCTGCGGGCCGAGCGGCATCATCACCATGAAGTCCATGATGATGGTGAACTGCGTCAGCGCAAGCAGCCACAGCAAACGTCGCTCGTGCTTTGTGCTAATTGAATACATCGGTTAATTCCTTATTTTTGTTCGACGCACGCCGCTTGCCGGGCTCGCGCAGTCCATTGCGCGCAGGCTGCGCACCGTCAGTCTTCGAGCGTTTCATGTACCGCTTCGGCGCCCTGTTTCCAGTAGCTGGCCGCGCGAATGCGCGACTTGTCGACCCCACGTTCCGTGCACAGGTGATAGCGCACCGCACGCATCGTCGCGGATTCGCCGGCGGCCCATACATAGCCTTCACCGTCTTCGGGCAAGTAGATTTCGCGTACCGCTTGCAGCAAGGCCTCACCGCGATAGCCCGATTCGCTGCGATGGCGCCAGACCATGTGCAATTCGGCTTGCGTCGCGAATTCGATCTGTGCCGACGGATCGGCTACTTCGATCACTGCCGCGACGCGTGTGCCGGCAGGCAACTCTTCCAGGCGGCGAGCAATGGCCGGCAAGGCGGTGTCGTCGCCGATCAGCAGATGCCAGTCGAAGCCCGTCGGTATCACTAGCGAGCCGCGCGGGCCGCCGATACCGAGGTACTGACCGACTTTGGCTTGCGCCGCCCACGTTGCAGCCGGGCCGGCCTCGTGCATGGCGAACTCGATGTCCAGTTCGCGTGCTTCAGCGTCGAAGCGGCGCGGCGTGAAATCGCGGGCAATCGGCCGCGCCTGGCCGGCGGGAAACACCGGACCGTCAGGGTCGGCTTCCGGCAGCACGGGTTTGTCGGCGCCGGGTTCGGGGAAGAACACTTTGATGTGATCGTCGAACGAAGCGGAGACGAAGTCGTGCAAATCCTCGCCCGTGAAGGTCACGCGAATCAGATGCGGGTTCAGCGCGTGGACCTTCTTGACCTGCAACAGACGGAATTTCAGCGGATGCCGCACGCGGTGGACTGCCAGATCGGTTCGGTTGTCATTTGTCAGCATAAGGGTGCCACTCCTGTCGGTTTGATTGGCGTTCGAAAGCGCGCAGGGGCGCCTTCGAACGCGGGTGTGGGATAGCGCGTTTCTCAAGCGGTCGGTTCGTTGCCTTGATCACCGCCTTGATCGCTGCCGGGTTTGCCTTCGCCTTCGATTTCTTTCGCCGCACGCATCAGGATCGCGGCGATACGGCGCTGCTCGGCGGCCGGCACGTTGTCACGGCGCAGGAGCGCATGCTTCAGCGCGCGGCGTGCTTCGCTCAGTTCGGGCAGCCAGCCGCCTTCACTGATGTCGGCGGGCTCCTCACCGGCAAACGCGCGGCGCACGGAATCCATCTTGCGGGCGATGTGCGACAGTTTGGCGAGCATCAATTCGACGCGGTCACGGTTGGTGGCCAGGTATTCACGGCCCGCTTCCGACAGTTCGTAACGTTTGCGATTGCCTTCGAGTTGCACGGTCACGTAGCCGAGTTCTTCCAGATACGTGAGCGCCGGATAGACCATGCCCGGGCTCGGGCTATAGAAGCCGTTCGAACGCGTTTCGAGCGCCTTGATCAGCTCGTAGCCGTGGCTCGGCTGCGCGTCGATCATCGAGAGCAGCAGCAATTGCAGGTCGTCGGAGCTGAATTTGCGGCCGCGCGGAAAACCGTCGCCATCGCCGCCGAAGCCGCCCGGGCCACCGCCGCCGAAGCGTCCGCCGCGACCGCCGCCGCCGCGATAGTCGTCATGGCGGCCGATTGCGTGCCACAGTGCGTGAAGCGAGAAGCGGTCGTAGCCGTGATGGCCGAAGCGGTGACCATGGCCGAAGCCGTCGCGCTCGCCGTGTTCATGGCGTCCGCCGTGCCGGCCATGGTCGCGCTCGCCGCCGTGGAACTCGTGCCGGCCGCCGCGGCCGCCATGACGGCGTTCGAAGTCTTCGCCGCGTTGTTCGCCGCCGCGCTCGCCGCGAAACTCGTAATGACGGGTGAACGCGTGCCAAAGCGCATGCAGCGACGGGCGGTCATGCCCCGCGAAGAAACCTTCGTCCGCGTCACGCGAACGGGAAAAACGATGGTGATGACGCATGTTGGGAACTCCCATTTGTGTCTTAAGATGTGTCGTAAGATATATATCTAAAGATAGTTTGTCAAACTCATTTTTTGCGTTGCTGGGGTTCGGATTGGGCTTTTCATGCCGTGGAGTCATTAAGCCAATGACATTCATGCTCTCGTGAAATCATCGGGAAACGCCCAGAATCACGCTCAGAACGGCATTGGCCGTATTCAAGGAGCGATGAAGATGTATGCAATTACCGGTGTGACAGGGCAGGTGGGCGGCGCGGCGGCACGCGCGTTATTGGACGCGGGACACGCGGTGCGCGCTGTCTTACGCGACGAAAAGAAGGCGGCGGAGTGGGTGGAGCGGGGCGCCGAAGTGGCGATCGCATCCTTCGAAGATGCGGATGCACTCGCCGCGGCGTTTAGGGGTACGGCGGGCGTCTTCGTGATGGTGGCGCCGAACTTCGCGCCGCAGCCGGGCTATCCGGGCGCTCGCGCGGCGGCGGCGGCGCTGAAAGAGGCGCTGGTGAAGGCGGGGCCGCAGCGCGTCGCGGCGCTCTCGTCGATTGGCGGGCAGCGAGAGTCGGGTCTCGGTCTCATCACGCAAGTGCATATTCTCGAAGAAGCACTCGTGGACCTGCCGATTCCAACGGCGATTTTGCGGCCTGCGTGGTTTATGGAGAATTCGCTGTGGGATATCGCGCCGGCGCGCGACACGGGCGTGATGTCGAGCTTCCTGCAACCGCTCGATCGCGCGTATCCGATGATTGCAACCGCGGATATCGGCCGGGTGATCGCTGAAACGCTGACTCAGTCGTGGCAGGGGCGCCGCGTGATCGAGATTGAAGGGCCGCAGCGCTATACGCAAAACGAGATCGCAGCGATGCTCGGCGGCGTGCTCGGCCGTTCGGTGAAAGCTGAGGCTGTGCCGCGCGAGCAGTGGGAGGTGCTGTTCCAGTCGCAAGGCACGGCGTGGCCTGTGCCGCGCATCGAGATGATCGACGGCTTCAATTCAGGGTGGATCGATTTCGAAGACGGCGTGCACGAGCGGGTGATTGGCCGCACTGGGTATCAGGCGGTGTTGGCGGAGTTGGTTGAGCGGGATGGCTAGGGAGTCGGGCAATAGGGGCGGGTCGTCGGGTCTGTTTCTCAACGCGCTGGTTGCGTTAGTCCCAATTTGGGACTAAAATGTCCTGCATGCGAATCGTTGCCAAAAAAACCATTCTTTCCTTCGTCGAAGGGCACGCTCAAGCCGAGCAACCTCTGTTGGCGTGGCACGCGGAAGCTTCTAAAGCGAACTGGAAAACGCCACAGGACATCAAGGATCAATATGGCTCGGCAAGTTTCATTGGGAAAAACAGAGTGGTGTTCAACATCAAGGGCAACGATTTTCGATTGATAGTCGCGATCGCGTATCGAATCGGTGTGATCTATGTCAAATTTGTTGGCACTCACGCCGAGTATGACAAGATCGACGCTGAAACCGTGGAATTGGAGTAATGAACATGGATATCCGCCCCCTGCATACTGAGGATGATTACAAGGCCGCGCTCGCGACCGTATCCGAACTCGTCGATGCCGACCCGGCGCCTGGCACGCCGGATGGTGATCGCCTTGATATTCTGTCGATCCTGGTGGAGCGCTACGAAGCCGAGACCTTTGCGCTGCAAAGCCCGGATCCTGTTGAGGCCATCAAATTCCGGATGGAGCAGGCCGGCTTGTCAGTCCCGGATATGCAGCCGTACATCGGTAACGCGAACCGGGTCTATGAGGTTTTGAACCGCAAGCGTGCCCTCAGCCTGACGATGATTCGCCGCCTTCACGCGGGATTGCACATTCCTGCTGATGTGCTGATCGGAGTGGCTTGACCGGCAAAGGAAAGGCACCTCGCTGCGACCGAGATCGACCGTCTGGATCGCATACGTCGTCGAAACGCCCGCTCAACAAAATCAAAAAATCGACCGCCCAGTAATCGTGGTCAACAATTCCAGTGCCTTCGCGCCGGCAAGTGAGTTGCCGTTCGCGTCGAGCCCGGGCGACCACACGCAGACCGCCATCTCACCCGGCAGTACCGCGACGATCCCACCGCCCACGCCGCTTTTTGCCGGCAAGCCGACACGAAAGACGAAGTCACCCGCAGCGTCGTAGGTGCCGCAGGTCAGCATCAGGGCCGACAAACGCTTGGTCGAACTGCTATCGAGGATGCGTTCCCCGGTCGAAGGCACAACGCCCCCATTGCTCAGAAACAACGCCGCCTGCGCCAGCTCGACACAGCTCATCGAGATCGCGCACTGCCGGCAATACGCCTCGACCACCGCGTGGACGGGCATGTCCATGTTGCCGAAGCTCGCGATGAAATGCGCCATCGCCTGGTTGCGGTCTGCATGTTGAAGCTCTGACTGCGCGACGCGCGAATCGTAGTCGATCGTGATCTCGCCGGTCAGCCGCCGCATAAACTCCACCAGCGCTGTCTCGGCACGTACGAAGCGGCGGCACAGTACATCGGTGACAACCAGCGCCCCAGCGTTGATAAACGGGTTGCGCGGCTTGCCTTGCTCCGTCTCAAGCTGCACCAGTGAATTGAACGGCGTGCCCGATGGCTCGCGGCCGACGCGCTGCCACAGTTCGTCGCCGAGCAGCCGGAACGCCATGGTGCAGGCGAATAGCTTGGAGATACTCTGAATCGAGAAGCGCGTATCGGCCTGGCCGATGCGGAAGACCTCGCCGGCCGGCGTGACGATCGCCATGCCAAAGCTGTCGGCCGGGACTTTGGCCAGTTCGGGAATGTAATCGGCGACCTTGCCGGTACCCAGATACGGCTGGAGATCGCGTTGAATCTGTTCGAGGATGGATGCGTAGTTCATTGGGCTCGGACCGTTTGAAGCCGCGATTCTACTGGCAACCTGGCGCGAATTGTTCGTGCGGCGAGGCGCTGCCGGGTTCGAACGGCGTTTCGCGAAGGCTATGCTAGTCTTACTGTGTTTCTTACAGTAACCGGGGAAAACAGACATTTCATGACGCAAGCCTTCGATCCGGATGGCGTCGAGCGTCCGGTATTCGTGGTCGATGAGCGTTACAACGTGCTGGACGAACCGTGGCGCGCCTACCGCCGCGCGCGGCTGATCCACGTAAGCGCTGGCGTACTGACCGTGCGCACCGAAACCGCACGATGGGTCGTGCCGCCGGGGCACGCGCTCTGGCTGATGGCGAACGTGCAGCATTACCTGTCGGCCGCCGAGCCGGTGCAACTCCATTCGCTGTATGCCGATGCGGACGCTGCGCCGCTACCCGCGCAAGGCGTTGCCCTGGCGCTCGACCCTCTGGGGGAAGCTTTGCTGAGTGCCGCAGCTGATCTGCCGCACGACAAACCGCTCGACGAGCCGGCCGAGCGTCTTCTGCAAGTTTTACTGGACCGCCTGTCGGGCTTGCCCACAGCCCCTCTGGCGCTGCACTGGCCGCAAGATCCACGGATCCAGCGGATCGTGGAGGCGCTGAGCGCCAACCCGGCGGAACCGGCTGTGCTCGAGGACCTGGCCCGGGCTGCGGGCGTAACCGCTCGCACGGCGGCGCGCCTTTTCGTCAAGGAAACCGGGCAGACCTTCGGCCAGTGGCGGCAGCAACTGCGCTTGCTGGTTGCACTGGAGCATCTCGGCGCCGGAGAGAGCGTCACGCAGGTGGCGCTCGGGGTCGGGTACAACGACGTGTCGTCGTTTATCGCGGTGTTCCGCGATGCCTTCGGCGACACGCCCGCCCGCTATTTCCGCTGACTCCACAGACTCCGCAGACTCCGTTAATGCAGCGCCGGAAAAACACCGTAATCAGTGCGCGCCCGACGCAGCCGCTCCGCCACCGCCCTTGGCCGGCTTCGTAATCCAGATCAGCGGAATGATCAGAATGAAAATGATCGCCGACACAAAGAAGATATCGTTCAGCCCCATCATCGCGGCCTGAGTGTTCACCGTGAAATCGAACAGCGCGTGCGCCGATTGCGTATTCAGATGCAGCAACGACTGGGTTGAATCGATCTGCTGGTTGAACAACGGATTGTTCACGGTAGCCTGCTCGGTGAGCCGTTCGTGGTGCAGCACCGTGCGGTTGTTCCACTCGTTGCCGGCGATCGAGGTGCCCACCGCGCCGCAAAACACCCGCGCGAAATTCGACAGGCCGGCGGCCGCCGGAATCTTGTTCGGCGGCTGGCCGGACAGAATGATCGCCGTCAGCGGCACGAAGAACAGCGCCATCGGAATGCCTTGCAGCAACGTGGGGAGCACCAGGTGCCACGTGTCGATTTCGATCACGTACTTCGAGCGCATATAAAACACGATCGCAAAGCCGATAAATGCGAGCGTGGCGATGATGCGCGCATCCGAGCGCGGCAGCACGCGGCCCATTACCGGCGCGAGCAGAACGGCGAAGATGCCGAGCGGTGCGGTGACGAGGCCGGCATCCACGGAACGGTAGTTCAGATACTCCTGCATCCATTGCGGCAGCAGCACCAGGTTGCCGAAGAACACGCCGTACGCCACCGAAATCGCAATCGTGCCGCCGAGAAAATTGCGCTGCTGGAACAGCCGTAAATCGACGATCGGGTTTTCTTCAGTCAATTCCCACACGAGGAAGAACGCGAAGCTGATCACCGCGGTGATGCCGAGAATCACGATCACCGGTGACGAAAACCAGTCGAGGTCCTTGCCCTTGTCGAGCATGATCTGCAGCGACGCGACCCACGTAACCAGCAGGCCGAGCCCGACCACGTCGATTGGCGGCTTGCGGGTTGCCGACTCGCGGGTGCGATAGATCATCCACGTCACGCCGGCCGCGAAAATGCCGACCGGAATGTTGATGTAGAAGATCCACGACCAACTGTAGCTATCCGTGATCCAGCCGCCGAGCGCGGGGCCGGCAATCGGGCCGACGGTGGCCGTCATGGCCCATAGCGCGAGCGCGGTCGACGATTTCTCCTTGGGATACGAGCCGAGCAGAATCGCTTGTGAGAGTGGAATCAGCGGGCCGGCCACCGCGCCCTGGAAGACCCGGGCGACTAGCAGGATCGGCAGCGTGGGTGCAATACCGCACAACCACGAAGCCAGCACGAACATCAGAATCGCGCCGACGAACAGCTTGACCTGGCCGATGCGTTGCGTGAGCCAGCCGGTCAGCGGAATCGAGACGGCATTGGCCGCGGCGAACACGGTGATGACCCATGTGCCTTCATCGACCGAGACACCGAGGTTGCCCGAAATGGTGGGAATCGCGACGTTCGCAATGGACGTGTCGAGCACGTTCATGAAGGTTGCGAGCGCAACGGCGATGGTCGCCAGAACCAGTTTGCCGCCTTGCAGCGGCGGCGGCGTGGGTGGTGCAGGCGGGGCAGCGGCGGGCGGGGAAGAGGGCTGGCTCAAACGATTCTCCGGATGGCGATGCGACGGACGTTCTGCACGGCGTTCTATTCACCACCCGGCAATGAGCCGGGCAGTCCATCGAATGCTCGCAAAAAAGCATACCTGTATTCGCGTTTTAGCGTCGTCGAGCCATGCAGATCGGACGACAGAACCGAATCCGGCAGCGTATGCTCCCGCCTGAGGCCGCATGGAGCGGCACCACGCGCGGTGAAACCGAAAATACAGCGGGTACAGAGAGAGGAATTGAATATGGCTTGGGAGCAATTCGAACACGGCTGGCGGCGCGCGCCGGCGATCACGCCGGCCAAGGCGCTCGTGGTGCTCATGCATGGCGTGGGCAGCAATGCGCGTGATCTGATGCCGCTCGCGGACATCTGGAGCGAGAGCCTGCCGGATGTGGCGTTTGTCTCGCTCGACGGTACTGACGCTTTCGACGGCGGCTTTGGCGGGCGCCAATGGTTCAGCCTGCGCGATGTCAACGAGGGCAATCGCGAGGCGCGTGTGGCCGCCGCCTATCCGGCATTGCGGCAGATGCTCGAGGCGGAGCTGGCGCACTGGCAGCTTTCTTTCGATCGCCTTGCATTGGTCGGTTTCTCGCAAGGCTCGATCATGGCGATGCATCACGTGGCGACCAGCGCGGAAGGCGCTGCTGCCGTCGTCGCGTATTCGGGGCGGCTCGCCTCGGCGATCGTCGCGCAGAACGGTACGCCGCTCACGCTCGTGCACGGCGAAGACGACGAAGTGATCCCGGTAGAGGAACTGGAATACGCCGCGGACGCCTTCAGCAACGCCGGCTACACGGTCGACGCCTACGCCTTGCCCGGCATCGGCCACACGATCAACGCGGACGGCGTCGAACTCGGCAAACAGGCGCTGGAGCATGCGCTCGGCACTTTGTCGCGCGACTGACACGGTCCCAATTGAAAAGTGGCCCTAAAGATTCTGATCTGCTTGCCGTTAACTGGTCATTAGCATGAAAATCACTCCCGCCGCGCGGATCGCGCAACGCCCTTCTGGGCGTGCCAAGCGGTTCGGGTGACCGGGGGCGCATTTTCCATATTGCCCTGCAAGGGCGGATAACGACACATCAGAGCCTTCCTATGGCCAGACCGACGCCGCATTACCCGCTTTTCGATCGACTGTTCCGTCATTCCGTGGCGGTGGACCTCGGCACGGCCAATACCCTTATCTATACCGACAACGGCGGCATCGTGCTGAACGAGCCGTCCGTCGTGGCGTTCCAGAAAGAGTCCACCGCCGGGCAAAAACGCGTGACGGCCGTGGGCACCGAAGCGCGCCAGTTGCTCGGCCGCGCGCCGGGCAACGTCGAAGCCATACGGCCGATGCGGCACGGCGTGATCGCCAACTTTTCCGCCGCTGAACAGATGATCCGGCAATTCGTCGACATGGCCCGACCGCGGCCGCTGTTCAGCCGGCGCGCCGCATTCACCTTGTGCGTGCCGGCGGGCGCGACCCAGGTCGAGCGCCGCGCGATCAAGGAAGCCGCGGTGGCGGCCGGCGCGTGGAAGGTCAGTCTGATCGGCGAATCGCTGGCGTCGGCGGTCGGCGCGGGCCTGCCGGTTTCGGAGGCGACTGGTTCGATGGTGGTCGACATCGGCGGCGGCACGACCGAAGTCGGCGTGATCTCGCTCGGCGGCCTCGCGTATAGCGGCTCGATTCGCGTGGGCGGCGACAGTTTCGATATGGCGATCGTCAGCTACGTACGCAATCTGTACGGCGTGCTGCTCGGCGAACAAACCGCGGAACACGTCAAGAAGGGCATCGGTACGGCCTTGCGCGAGGTGCCGGTCGAACATATGAACGCGACCGGGCGCAGCGTCGACGATGGTTTGCCGCGCACGGTGCAACTGAGCAATCACGATATCGCCGATGCGATCGAGGGTCCGCTGCGTCAGGTGATCGGCGCGGTGAAACGTGCGCTTGAAACGGCGCCCGCGGAACTGGTGACGGATATCGCGCACAGCGGCATCGTGCTGACCGGCGGCGGTGCGCTGCTTGGCAATCTGGGTCGCCGTCTGACCAACGAACTCGGGCTCGAAGTCCGCGTCGCCGATGAACCGCTCACTTGCGCGGTGCGTGGCGCGGGCGCGGCGGCGGCGGCCGGTTTGCTCGACGACAGCGCCTACGAATGATTTGATGCGGGACGTCCCGCGTTGCAGGTGGCCGGCATAGGGCGCGACACCCATGCCGAACGAGCCTCGGCGGATATTGAATGGCTGTGTGACAATACGCCCCTCGTCCCAATTTCAGGGACGCGAACACGCTTTCTTCTTCGAATCCATTTCTAGCCGGCACCGCTGATGGTTTCAGCCGTTGCCGCGCCGTCCGTGAACCACCTGTGAATCAATCCGTTTCCGCTTCGTCCTCTCCCGCATCCCCGCCGTTTATCGAACTGCATAGCGGCTTGCGCATGCCCTATGTGGAAGCCGGGGAGGGTGAACTGCTGCTGTTCGTGCATGGCTCGCTGTGCGATTACCGCTATTGGCAGCCGCAAATCGCGGGTCTGTCGAAGCAATACCGCTGCGTCACGGTGAGTCTCACGCATTACTGGCCGGTGACGGATACCGAGCCCGATCAGCCGTTCAGTTGGAGCGAACATGCGGATGATGTGGCCGAATTCATCGATCGTTTCGGCGCCGGACCGGCGCACGTGGTGGGTCATTCGCGCGGCGGGTGCGTGGCCTTTCATTTCGCGAGGCGCCATCCGCAGTACGTGCGCACGTTGACGCTCGCCGACCCGGGCGGACCGTTGCAGATTGCCGGGCGACCGCCCGCGACTTTGCCGGAGACCGTGAACGCATTGCGCGCAAAAGCCGCGCAACTGATCGAAACAGGTGAGGTGGAAGCGGGCCTGCAGCTGTTCGTCGATTCGGTGAGCCGCCCTGGTTTCTGGGCGATGAGCACGCCGGGTTTTCGCAAGATGACGACCGACAATGCCCACACGCTCGCGCGGCAATTCCGCGACCCGTTGCCGGCTTATGTGCCCGAGCACGCAGCTGAGGTGCGCTGCCCGGTGCTGCTGATCGACGGAGAAAAGAGTCCTGACATGTTCCGCCGCACGGCGACGGCGCTGCAAACATGGCTGCCGGATACGCGCCGCGAAACGGTGCGCGGCGCCTCGCACGGGATGAATCTCGCGCATCCGGCAGCTTTCAATCGTTACGTCGACGAGTTCATTCGCTCAGTGGACGTTTGAATTACCGGTGCAGTTCAGGCTTTGCGATGCGCGTCTTTGTCGAGCGCGAGTTCCGCCGCTTCGCCGACGAGGCCGTGGTAATACAGATGCACGCCGATCGCGAGCGAGTCGTTGCGAATTTCGTGGAAGGCTTTCCATGCCTTCACCGGGTCTTTGAAGAGTAGATAGTGCGCTTCCTCGGCGATCAGATCCGCGACTTCATGCAGGCCATGGCCATGCAAAACATCCACCAGCGTATCGAGGCTGCGATGGGTGCGCGCGTCGGTACGTGGGTAAAGCATATGCAGCACCGCCACGTCCTGCGTCGTCAACGCCGCTGACAATGCCACGACGATATCCTGATGATTCAGCGCGGTGACGATGTTGTCTTCTGTATGGACGTGATCCGGAAACAGCGTTTCGAGTGAGGCGTTCATCTGGTCCTTCCTTGTTCTTCTGGCTGATTAAAAAGGCCCGCCGTAGAACGGCGGGCCAAAGACAGCGATGTGTTCGCAGGGGAAGCAAAACACGGATTCAGTATCGCAGAGCAGCGTCGCTTGTGCAGCCTGGCAGCCGCAAAACATTGTTGCAGCAAGCGTACTAACTTTCATTTGGCTGGCAACGCCGCCCGGCGGATTCAACGCGTTTCCGCGCTGCGTACTTCCGCTTATTTCCGCGCGTTTCCGGCGATTACGGCCATCTTTCAGGCAACGAATGTTGCGCTAGCCGAGATGGATTGTTGCTGTCAATCGCCGCAATCAAAGCACCTTCGGACCGTAGAATGCGAAGCGGAGCCTGAGCATGCCACGCGGCGATCCGACGATCGAGCATGCCGGCATGTGTGCGATGTGAAAGTAAAAGGAACGTGTAGATGAATTCGAAGACACACGCAACGCTGAGCTTTTCCGACAGCGATCAGACGATTGATTTGCCGATTTATCAGGGCACGCTCGGGCCGGATGTCATCGACATTCGCAAGCTGTATGGCCAGACTGGCAAGTTCACGTACGACCCGGGTTTCATGTCCACGGCGGCATGCAATTCCGAAATCACGTATATCGACGGAGACAAAGGCGAGCTGCTGTACCGCGGTTATCCGATCGAGAATCTGGCGCAAAACGCCGACTTCCTCGAAACCTGCTACCTGCTGCTGAAGGGCGAACTTCCGAATGCGGAGCAGAAGGAAGAGTTCGTCACCACGGTTACGCAGCACACGATGGTGCATGAGCAGATGCATTTCTTTTTCCGCGGTTTCCGCCGCGACGCGCACCCGATGGCGATTCTGGTCGCCGCAGTGGGAGCGCTGTCGGCGTTCTATCACGACTCGCTCGACATCAACAATCAGCAGCACCGTGACGTATCCGCGATCCGCATGATCGCGAAGCTGCCGACTCTGGTGGCGATGGCGTACAAGTACACCGTGGGCCAGCCTTTCGTTTATCCGAAGAACGACTTGTCGTATAGCGCGAATTTCATGCGGATGATGTTCGCCAATCCGGCGGAAGAGTACGAGGTCAACGACGTGCTGGTGCGCGCGCTGGATCGCATTCTGATTTTGCATGCGGATCACGAGCAGAACGCGTCGACGTCGACGGTGCGATTGGCGGGTTCGTCGGGCGCGAATCCGTTCGCTTGTATCGCGGCAGGCATTGCTTGTTTGTGGGGCCCGGCGCATGGCGGCGCGAATGAAGCCGCGCTGAACATGCTGGAGGAGATCGGCTCGGTCGACAACATTCCCGAGTTCATTGAGAAGGTGAAGGATAAGAACTCCGGCGTGAAGTTGATGGGGTTCGGTCATCGTGTCTACAAGAACTATGATCCGCGCGCGAAGCTGATGCGTGAGACCTGTCACGAAGTGCTGGAAGAGCTGGGTCTGCATGATGACCCGTTGTTCAAGCTCGCAATGGCGCTCGAGAAGATCGCGCTTGAAGATGAATACTTCGTTTCGCGGAAGCTTTATCCGAATGTCGATTTTTATTCGGGGATTGTGCAGCGTGCGCTGGGGATTCCTACTGCGATGTTTACTTGTATCTTCGCGATGGCGCGGACGGTGGGGTGGATTGCGCAGTGGAATGAGATGATTGCTGATCCGGAGCAGAAGATTGGGAGGCCGCGGCAGTTGTTTGTCGGGGAGACTCAGCGCGAGGCTCGGGCGCTTTCCAAGCGGTAAAGGTTTTGTTGTTTTTTGCCTTTGCGGCGCTTGATTGTCAGTGTTCCTGGGGCTTTGGCCTTTCCTTGAATTGTTAGTGGTTTATTAGCGTTGCCCCTGTGCGGGGCGGCACCTACTTCTCTTTGCTGCTGCAAAGAGAAGTAGGCAAGAGAAAGCAGCTCAAACCGCTAATTCTAAGTGGGCACCGTGGTTTGCTTGGGGTAGTGGTGCATCTGGAATCTGTGTTCGTGCCCGTGCACGCGCCTGTGACAAGGGCGTCATACTTCCGGCGACGCTGCGCGCGCCGAAGAGCAGTTCATAAAACCACTCGCTACGTTTTGGTGCTCGCGTCTCGCCACCGGCCGCGGCCCATCATTGCTCCGCCTCCGCCTCCGCCTCCGCCTCCGCCTCCGCCTCCGCCTCCGCCTCCGCGATTGTGATTGTGATTGTGATTGTGATTGTGATTGCAACCGCAACTGTGATCGTGACCGTGATTGAAGCGCATCGACAAATCATTTGAAGTTGGGGTTTCCGGGTGAGTGCGGGGGCGCGTCGCCGAGGCGAAGCCGACGGCTCCCACAAACCTCAACCAAAGCCCGTGGTTTCCCATGCAGACCCGTCCGCGACGCACGTAGTGCGGAGTGGGAGCTGATGACTCCTTTGTCGCTAACGCGGAATGTGAGAGAACACGGATTCCAGTCGCACCACTACCCGTTGCGGACCACGGTGCCCACTTAGCATGAGCGGTTTGAGCCGCTTTCTCTTGCTTACTTCTCTTTGCGGCGGCAAAGAGAAGTAAGTGCCGCCCCGCACAGGGGCAACACTAATAGACCACTAACAAATCAAGGAAAGGCACCAAAGCCAGAACAAGGAAAGTCCAAAGCCCCAAGAACACTGACAAAAAAGCGCCGCGCAGGCAAACCCCCTGCACTTGGTGCAAAAAACTGCCTGCACATCCCATGCCAAACCAAAAAGCAAGAAACTCCCCTGTGATAAGTTCGTCTGACGCGGACAGACCCTCTACAATCGGAAGCGACTAGCCAGCCCTCAACAGCATCCGAACCCGAAAGTCAACGCGAAAGCGAAAGTCCGCGAAAGCAAACCCGAAAGCGAACACCATAGGAGCGACCCTGATGCAGCAGCCAGAAGCCCTCGGCGGCCTGTCCCACTCGGGCGGAATCGACCACCGCGAACCCGAGCCGGACGGCGCATTCATCCCGACGGAAAACCTCAACGTCGCAAGCGCCACCCAGCACGTGCTGAAGTCTGGCGACACCTTTATCGTCAACGATCCCCTCGGTGATATCACCGGCCACGACGACGGCCTGTTCGTCAACGACACCCGCGTCCTGTCAAACCTGCGCCTCACTTTCGGTGGCCGTGCGCCCTCGTTGCTGTCAGGCAGCGTCAGCAGCGACAACACCTCGTTCACCGCGCACCTGACCAACCGCCCCCTGCCGCCGCTCGGCGGCGACAGCACCCCGGAAGGCGTGATCCACGTCGAACGCGTGCGCGTGCTCTCGGGCACCGTGCTCAACGAAGCAATCGAACTCACCAACTACGGCACGAGCGATGCAGTCGTGCCGCTGTCCATCTCCTTCGCCAGCGATTTTCGCGACATGTTCGAAGTGCGCGGCCTCAGGCGCGACAAACAGGGCCGTGTCGAACCGGCGCGCGTCGAGAACCGCGAAGTGCTGCTCGGCTATGTCGGCCTCGACGACGTGGCGCGCAATGTGCAGATCGCCTTCTCGCCGGAACCGGACAAGCTCTTCGCCGATCGCGCGGACTACACCGTCAAGCTGCCGGCGCAAGCGTGCGTGTCGATCTATCTGTCCGTCTCGGTGCAAGTGGTCGCGCAAACCGACAAACCGGCCGCGGGCGTTGCGCAACCCGTGCACGCGGTGAGCGAAGCCCATCTGTCGCAAATCGATGCGGAGCGCCCGCGCGTCGGCCGCGCTGCTGTGCGCGCCGCACTGGTCGATGCCCATCTGGTCATGCGTGAGCGCCGCCGCGTCACCGCTCGCGTGCGTTCGAGCAATCCGCTCTTCAACGCGTGGATCGACCGCTCGCTTGCCGATCTCGGCTTGCTGACGACCGATCTCGCTACCGGTCCGTATCCCTACGCCGGCATCCCGTGGTTTTCAACGCCGTTCGGCCGCGATGCGATCATCACGTCGTTGCAGACGCTGTGGCTGCAACCGAATCTGGCCGCAGGCGTGCTGCGTTTTCTCGCCGAACACCAGGCGCGCGAGAATTCGCCGTTTCGTGACGCAGCACCCGGCAAGATCATGCACGAGATGCGCAAGGGCGAAATGGCCGCCACCGGCGAAGTGCCGTTCGCGTTGTACTACGGCGGCGTCGACAGCACGCCGCTCTTCATCGTGCTGGCCGGCGCCTATGCGGCACGCACGGGTGATCTCGCACTGGTAGACGAACTGTGGCCGGCGCTGGAGCGCGCGGCACAGTGGGTCTCGGGCGTCTGCGACAAGAACCGTTACGGTTTGCTGGACTATCAGCGCGAGTCCGACGGCGGTCTCGCCAATCAAGGCTGGAAGGACAGCCACGATTCGGTCTTCCACGCAGATGGCCGTTTCCCCGACGGCCCGATTGCACTCGTCGAAGTGCAGGCATACGCGAGTGCCGCCTTCGATACGATGGCTCACTTCGCGAAGCTGCGCGGCCTGCACGATCAGGCGAAGCAATACAGCGAGCGCGCGAAGAAAATCCGTCAGTGCGTCGAAGAAAAGTACTGGATGGAAGAGTCCGGCTTCTACGGCATCGCGCTCGATGGCCACGGCGAACTGTGCCGCGTGATGGCGTCGAATGCGGGTCACTTGCTGGCTTTCGGTCTGCCTTCGCGCGAGCGCGGCGAAGCGGTGGTGCACGCGCTCGACTCCACGCTGTTTCATACCGGCTGGGGCGTGCGTACGCTGGCCGCAAGCCAGGCGCGCTTCAATCCGATGGCGTACCACAACGGCTCGGTCTGGCCGCATGACAACGCGCTCTGCGCACGCGGCCTGTCACGCTACGGCGGCAAGGCGGCGGCCGTGCGGCTGTTGCAGGCGCTGTTCCAGGCGGCGGTCAATTTCGACATGCGCTTACCTGAGCTGTTCTGCGGTTTCCCGCGGCGGCGGGGCGAGCCGCCTACCGCCTATCCGGTCGCCTGTCTGCCGCAAGCCTGGGCGGCGGGCTCGCCGTTCATGATGCTCGAAGCCTGTCTGGGTATCACGGTCGATGCGGAGCGGCGCGAAGTCGTGATCGAACAGCCGATGCTGCCCGAGGGCATCGACTGGCTCGAAGTCGGCGATCTGCGGGTTGGCGATTCGTCGGTGTCGATCACGTTCCGGCGGATCGGCGACAAGGTGGTCGCATCAGCGGCCGAGCAGGGCGATGTGCGGGTGGTCGCGCTGCTGTAGAACCGCCTCTTCGCGAGGCACGAAGCGCACGCTGGAAGTTCTGTTGGATGCGATGCACCGGGTGGTAACATTTGTTGTCATCCTTATCGACCGTTCGCCCGGTATATCGCATGCCAGACAGTTTTGACCAGCTCGCCGCCCTGATCCGGGCGCGCTTCTCCGAACTGAGTCCGCAGTTCCAGATGGGAGCGGGGTTTCTGCTCGATCATCCCGACGAAGTCGCGGTCTCGTCCATGCGCAAAGTGGCCGAGCGGGCGCAAGTGCAACCGGCCTCGCTCGTGCGCCTGTCGCAGCAACTGGGTTTCCCCGGCTGGAACGAGTTGCGCAACCTGTTCGTCGCGCGCGTGCGCACGCGGCCAGAGCCGCTCACGAGCCGCGCCCGTTCGCTCGTCAAATCGAAAGATGCGCTGGCCAGCGACCTGCTGGTCGCGCAACAACACAACCTCGAGGTCACCGCCGCGCATAACGGCCGCGTGATCGTGGAAGCCGCGCGTCTGTTGCGCCGCGCGCCGCATGTGCATGTCGCAGGCTTTCGCTCCTGTTATGCGGTGGCGTTCGGGCTGGTCTACGGCTACCGGCTGTTTCGCTCGTCGGTGTCGCTGCTCAACGGTGAAGCCGGCACGCTCGAGATGCAGCTGCGCACGGTGGCGCGTGACAGCGCCACCATCGTCATCAGTTTCGCGCCCTATTCAGTCGAAGCCGCGCGCGTGGCGGAAGCCGCGTTGGAAAAAGGCAGCAAGCTGATTGCGATCACGGATAGCGCGGTTTCGCCGATCGCGCTGAATGCCGACAAGGTGCTGATTTTTTCGCACGAAAGCCCGTCGTTCTTTCCATCGTTGGTGGCGGCCACGGCGATCGCCGAATCGCTGGTCGCGCATCTGCTCGCGCTGGAAGGGGCGGGTGCTGTCGAGCAACTCGGCATCGCCGAGCAGTCGTTGCATGAAAAGGGCGCGTACGTACCCTGAGGTTTTTCCTCTGAAGCATGCCGCAGCGTGTCACGGAGCGCAGATGCTCCGTTTACTTCGTCATCACATCGTTTGACAACAAATGTTGTTTAGAAGTATAAATGCGTACCGATTGTTGAATAGGTGCGAGCCGTGGCGTCGAAGCAGGATTTAAGTCTCTTTCCGGTGGGCGGTGAGCCGTACGACATCGGCTACCGGCTCGGCGAACTCGCCAGGCCGGTGTTCACCGAATACATGGAGCAAAGCATTGCATGGCAGGCGGTTCGACGCTGGCACGGCGATCCGTTCGTGCAGCAACTGCGCGACGCGGCCCAGGCCCATTTTCCGGCGCTGCTGGCCGAACTCGACGGCATGGCGGCAGGACTGGGTTGGTCGGCGGAAGATCTCTTTTTGTGGAATTGCCGCGGCGAGTTGATTCACAACGCGCCGGACGGTTGCACGACGTTGGCCGCCGTCGCCGGCCATGCGCGTTTCATTGCACACAATGAAGACGGCGATCCCTTTCTGCGCGAGCGTTGCTCGCTGGTCGAGGTTCAACCTGCCGGCAAACCCGGCTTCGTGAGTTTCTATTACCCAGGGTCGCTGCCGGGTCACACCTTCGCCGCTAACCATGTCGGTCTCGTGCAGGCCATCAACAATCTACGTATCCGCGTACCTGCAGCGGGCGTGCCGCGGATGATCCTTGCGCGCGCGGTGCTCGATGCAGGCTCGCTTGACGAGGCGCTGCGCATCCTGCGCGACACACCGGCTGCGAGCGGCTTTCATCACACACTCGCTTGTGCGGGAGACGAGCGTCTCCTGAGCGTCGAAGCCAGTGCGCAGCGATGCTCCGTGCAAACGGTGTCGACTATCGCCGGTCATGCGAACCATCTGATCCATCCAGGCAGCGAAGCCGAGGCGCAAATCGTCACGGATTCTTCGCATGACAGGCAGGCCCGCGTCGAACATTTGCTCCCCAGGCTTGCCGGTCCAATTACCCCCGCCGCCTTGCTCGACGTGTTGCATGATCGCGCGCCTGCAGGCCTGCCGATCTACCGCGACGACCCGCTCGATCCCGACGACGAAAACACGCTCGCCACGGCGCTCTTCGAAATCGGCAGCGTCGATGTCTCGATGAAAGTCTATCGACAGGGGCAATGCGCGTTCGACACCGTCATCCCATGCGTGCCGCCCGGCGTCTGATTAGTCGTCGCAGATAAAAAGGAAAGGGAAAACCATGTCCACCGTATTCCATCGTTCGCCGAAGCAGTCGCTGCCGGTGGCTATCGCCGGCGACGGCATCGAGATCATCGATTCCACCGGCAAGCGCTATATCGATGCCTCGGGCGGCGCAGCCGTCTCATGCCTTGGTCACAGCAACCAGCGTGTGATCGACGCGATCAAGCGGCAATCTCAGCAATTGCCGTATGCCCACACGTCGTTCTTCACCACCCAGGTCGCCGAGGAACTCGCCGACCGCCTGGTGGCGAGCGCGCCGCAAGGGCTCGAACATGTGTACTTCGTGTCGGGCGGCTCGGAAGCGATCGAGGCGGCGTTGAAACTGGCGCGGCAGTATTTTGTCGAGAAGGGCGAGTTGCAGCGCCGTCATTTCATCGCGCGTCGGCAGAGCTATCACGGCAACACGCTGGGGGCGCTAGCGATCGGCGGCAATGCGTGGCGGCGCGAGCCGTTTCTGCCGATCCTGATCGAAGCGCATCACGTGAGTCCGTGTTACGCGTATCGCGAGCAGCACGCCGACGAAACCGAAGAGCAGTTCGCGCAGCGTCTCGCGGATGAACTCGAACAGAAGATTGTCGAACTCGGCGCTGACAAGGTGGCCGCATTCGTTGCGGAAACAGTAGTGGGCGCAACGGCCGGCGCCGTGCCGCCGGTGCGCGAATACTTCCGCAAGATCCGCGCGGTGTGCGATCGCTACGGCGTGTTGCTGATCCTCGACGAGATCATGTCGGGCATGGGCCGTACAGGCTACCTGTATGCCTGTGAAGAAGACGGTATCGCGCCGGACATCCTCACGATCGCCAAGGGGCTCGGGGCCGGCTATCAGCCGATCGGCGCGACGCTGGTCAGCGACCGGATCTACCAGACGATCGTCGGCGGCTCGGGTTTCTTTCAGCACGGGCATACCTATATCGGGCACGCCACGGCCTGCGCCGCGGCGCTCGAAGTGCAACGCGTGATTGCCGAAGACAAGCTGCTGACAAACGTGCAGGCGCGCGGCGAACAGCTGCGTGGCCGGCTGCGTGAACACTACGCGCAGCATCCGCATATCGGCGACGTGCGCGGGCGAGGGCTCTTTGTCGGCGTCGAACTCGTACAGGACCGCGTCACTAAAACGCCGTTCGACGCGAAGCTGAAACTGCACGCGGCGATCCGGCGCGAAGCGTTCGCGCGTGGCTTGATGGTGTATCCGATGGGCGGCACGGTCGACGGCAAGATCGGCGATCATGTGCTGCTGGCGCCGCCGTTTATCTGCACCGCGCGCGACATCGACGAGATCGTCGGCCGCTTGAGCGATGCGATCGAAGGCGCGTTGACCGCCATCTGACACCCTTTCCATCTCTGCGAGATATGTGATGACCGAGCGTTTGCCTCACTTCGAACTATCTGACGCCACAGCCGAACAAAAGGCCGTACTCGACGAGATTCTGTCCGGTCCACGCGGCAATCTGAACGGGCCGTTTCTGGGCTGGATTCATAGTCCGGAGCTGGCGCAGCAGGCGCAGCGACTCGGCGCGTTCTGTCGCTATCGCACCGGCTTGCCGCTGCGCCTGTCCGAGCTGGCGATTCTGGTGACCGCGGCGCGCTGGCAGGCGCAGGCCGAGTGGTATATCCACTATCCGATTGCCCTCGATGCCGGGGTGGCCGAAGCGGATGCCGAAGCGATCCGCCAGGGGCATCGGCCTTCATTCGCGGATGCTGACGACGCCTTGATCCATGACTTCGCGAGCGAACTGTACGACACCAAACGCGTGTCGGATGTCACCTATAGAAAGGCGGTCGAGCGCTTCGGCCACCAGGTGGTGATCAACCTGGTGGGCTTGCTCGGCTACTACGCCCTGGTGGCGATGACACTGAACGTGTTCGACATGCGCGCAGTGGGGCAGGAGAGCCTGCCGTTCGCCGAGTAGCGACTGCGCCCTGAGTCTGCTACACGGACTGCAACGCGCATCAGCGAACCGTATCCCGGCGTCGTCACGACACTGGTACACGGAAGCGCCTATGATGAAGTTCGGTCCACGCCCGCACCTCTTGCGCCGCGCGGCACGCCCTGAAGGAAGTCCCCTTGGGGCACTCGCGACCGATGCCGATACTACGAATACCCGGGCTGGACCGTTGTGGGCGGCATCACGTAGGGTTGAGGAGCGGTGCGAAGCAGGGCAAACAGGAGAGAGCAATGAAGCGCAAGGCATCAGCAGTCTGGCAAGGCGGCCTGCAAGACGGCAAGGGCTCGATTTCCACCGACAGCGGCGTCCTCAAGGACACCCAATACTCGTTTGCCACGCGCTTCGCGGACGGCATCGGCACGAATCCGGAAGAGCTGATTGCGGCTGCGCATGCGGGTTGTTTCTCGATGGCGCTATCGGCCGAATTGAGCAAGGCCGGCATCAAGCCTGAACGTATCGGCACCACGGCAACTGTCACGCTCGACAAGGACGGCGGCGGTTTTTCGATTACCGCGGTGCATCTGGATGTGGCCGTGAAGATCCCCGGTGGCGATAAAGCCGCGTTCGAGAAGGCTACCGCGGACGCCAAGGCAGGTTGCCCGGTTTCCAAGGTGCTGAACGCCACTATCACGATGGACGCGAAGCTCGAAACCTGAGCGCGCGGTTTGTGCATTGCGGACAGATGAAGGGCTGGCTGGCGGCGGTAGCCAGACCGCCAGCTGCCACTCTCCGTTCATTTGCTGCTTGTTTTGCCATTTAACGAACACACAATGACGATCCGGTAGCGCGTGGGCGCGAACGCCGGTCGCCGTTTTCAATGGGACCGTCGATGACAACGCAAACCGAAAAAGCACGGCAATTCCAGTCATATCACGCAGCGGGCGATGCCTTTATCATCCCGAACCCCTGGGACATCGGTACCGCGCGGCTGCTCGCGCTGACCGGCTTCAAGGCGCTCGCCACGAGCAGCGCAGGCTATGCGTTTTCGCGGGGCCTGCCGGATAACGCCATCGGCCGCGCGCAGATGATGGTTCACCTCGCCGAAATCGCGGGTGCGACCGATTTGCCAGTCAGCGCCGATCTGGAAAACGGTTTCGGCGACGCCCCGGAAGACTGCGCCGAGACGATCAGGCAGGCCGCGGCTGCGGGCGTGGTCGGCGGTTCGATCGAGGATGCAACGGGTCGTGCGGACGATCCGATCTACCCGTTCGAGGCTGCCGTGGAGCGCGTGCGCGCGGCGGTTGAGGCGGCGCGTGCTCTGCCGTTTCCCTTCACACTGACGGCGCGTGCCGAGAATTACCTGGTGGGCCGACCCGATCTCGACGATACGATCCGGCGTCTGCAGGCCTACCAGGAGGCCGGGGCAGACGTGCTCTATGCGCCAGGACTGAAGACGCGCGAAGAGATCGCCGCCGTGGTCAGCTCGCTCGACCGGCCGGTCAATGTGCTGATGGGCTTGCAGGGCGTGCTGCTCAGTTTCGAAGACCTGCAGGCGCTGGGTGTGCGGCGTGTCAGCGTGGGCGGCTCGCTGGCGCGCGCGGCATTGGGCGCGTTTATCCGCGCCGCGCACGAGATGCGCGATCACGGCACCTTCAACTACACGAAAGAAGCCGCTAGCGGCAACGAGATCAACCAGCTCTTCACGAGCGCCGAGCAGAAGTGGGGCAAATAGACGGCCGTGCCCGTTTCGAATCTCGCCTTGCTTTCTTGAACGGTTAGTCATAATATCCGTCACATGAAGCAATCTGGAAATTCGAAGCAATTCGCGAAAAAAGACGGTGAGGCCTGCCCTCGGGGGCGGCCGCGCGAGTTCGACACGGACACCGTCTTAACCAGCGCGAGCCAGGTTTTCTGGAACCACGGCTATCACGCCACCTCGATCGACGACCTCTGCAAGGCCACCGGCCTGTTGCGGGGCAGTCTGTACGGGGTATTTGGCGACAAGCACGGCATCATGCTCGCCGCGCTCGATCACTACGCGGAGGGTTCGGTCGCGCGGCTGGCCGAACGGCTGAACGCGCCGGTGCCGGCGGAAGAGGCACTGCGCAACGCTTTGCTGCATTACGCCCGGGTCGCGTGCGCGCTGACCGGCGAGCGCAGCTGTTTCATCACCAACACCACGCTGGAGATGCAACCCGGGGACGAGGAACTGCGCACCCGCGTCGCGGCGATTCAACGCCGCATGGCTACGCTGCTGGCGGCCTCGGTGATTCGCGGCCAGGCGAGCGGCGCCTTCAATTCCACGCTCGACGAAAAAGCCGTTGGCGATTTCCTCCTGTGCGTGATGCAAGGACTGCGCGTATTGGGGCGAGTCGCCCACAAGGAAGATGCGCTGATCGGAATCGTGGACGTCGCCATGCGTGCGCTCGTCTAATTTTTTTACCTAATTTTTGAACGAACGGTCATGAATATAGACCCGATCAAGCCCGCTCCGGCGGCATTTGGTGGTCCGGCAGGCGGAGCCGCCGCCGCCGTTTGTCCTGGTGTGGGTGCGGTGGCCGCCAGCGGGATTGCCACCGGTACGAAGGCCGCCAGCGCCGGAAAGGCTGCGTCCGGCTTCGAGCGCCAGGGGCTTGCGCTCGCTGTGCTGTTCGTCGGCGCCTTCCTCGCGCCGCTCGACTATTTCATTGTGAACCTCGCGCTTCCGTCGATTCACACCGGCCTGAACGCCACCGACGCGCAATTGCAACTCGTGGTATCCGCCTATGCATCCGCTTATGCCGTGCTGTTGATCACGGGCGGGCGTCTCGGCGACCTGTTCGGCCGGCGTCGCATGTTCATGACGGGCATGGCAGCCTTCGTCGTCGCCTCCGCACTGTGCGGCTTCGCAACCAGCGGCCACATGCTGGTGATCTCGCGGATCGTGCAGGGCATCGCCGCCGCGGTCATGGCGCCGCAAGTGCTCGCGACCATCCGCGCGGTCGTGCCGCTGCATCGGCAGACCAAGGTCATGAGCCTCTATGGTTTCGTCTTCGGGTTGTCGTCGATTGTCGGCCAGTTGGGCGGCGGCGCGCTGATCACCTATCACCCGTTCGGGCTCGACTGGCGCATCATTTTTCTGATCAACATTCCGATCGGCATCGTTGCCTTCATCGGTACGTGGAAATTCGTGCCGGAAAATCAGCCGGCCACCAACACCGGTATCGACCTGAAGGGCGTCGCGCTGCTCTCGATGGTGTTGCTGCTGGTCATCTATCCGATGACGCACGGCCGTGAAGCCGGCTGGCCGGCGTGGACCTTCGTGATGTTCGCGCTGGCCGTCCCTGTCTTCGCGCTATTCGTGGCGACCGAGCGGCGCGTCGAGCGCGGCGGCGGCCATCCTCTGGTGGATCTGCAATTGTTCCGCAACCCGGCCTTCGCACTGGGCCTCGTGCTCGCGTTCCTGTTCTATTGCAACAGCGCGTTTTTCCTGACCTACGGGATCTTCCTGCAAACCGGTTTGCACTGGACGCCGCTCGCTTCGGGCATGGCCATCATGCCGTTCGCGATCGGTTTCGTGATCGGACCGTTGACGTCGCCGGCGGTGGTCAAGCGCATCGGCGGTCATGTGCTGGCGCTCGGTTTCTCGATGATGACCATCGGCTTCACGGTCACCGGCTGGTCCGCGACCCATGCCGCTACGCCCGATCTGCTGTTCTACTGCGGACTGGTGTGCGCGGGCGTCGGTCACGGTCTGCTCCTGCCGTCGATCATGCGCATCGTGCTGCTGGAAGTCGCGCCGGAGAAAGCAGGGCTTGCCTCGGGCGTGGTGTCGTCGACTTTGCAGATCGGCTCGGCGTTCGGCACGGCGGCTATCAGCGGCGCGTTTTTCGGTGTGATAGGCGGCCGCGAGACACCCGCTGCTTATGCACACGCGTTCCAGTACAGCCTCGCGATCAACGCGTGTCTGATGTTCGTGTGTATCGGTTTGAGCGTGCTGCTCGTGCGGCATCAGCAACTCGCATTGCGCCGCGCAGCGCAGCCGGTTTGAAAATAGCGGACAGGAGATCGTTTTCAACGGTGGTCGCTAAAAACTATTATGCACTTTAAACAAAACCGGTTTTGGAGTGGGTGCATTTACCGATGAGTTTCCCGTTCATAGGTAATTTCGATTGTAGGTGATTGGAATAAACCCGAATGGGGTTTGTCGGTGGCAGTTTAGATATGACAAATCCAGTGCGCATTTTCTACTGGCAGACCGGGTATGCCGCCGTAAGTTTTGCGATCGTGCAATGCCGCACGGGTGGTGGCCTGGCGTCGTTATAAAGGGTTTTCCCCGGCTTTACCCATCGACTGCCGGGGCGCGAAACCTAATCCAGTCCCAATGAAAACGGTATCAATAAAAAGCGCTTGCCGTAGTTAATTTCGATTGTTAATCTTGGCCAACTTTTTAGAGTTTTCATTCGGCAGGGTTCTATGTTGCAAAGCACGGTGCGATGACTTTATTCCGCTCAACGGGTTCCGTAGGGGATTGAATATGCTGACCGCTACCATTGACGTATTCGAAACACCGGCAGCCGCACGCTTCAATGTCGGCGATGTCGTCACGCTGAAGGAAGGTGGTCCGCGCATGACGGTGACGTATGCGGGACCGGTAGCACTCAATCCGGGCGACTGGCTGATTTGCGAGTGGTTCGACGAACATGGCGAACTGCGCCGCGAAATGTTCGCGCACGAGAGCGTGCGGGCTGAGCCGCGCTCGATTCCCGCCGGCTCGGTGATGTGGGGCAGAATGGGCCGGGCAGCCTGAGAGAAGCGGCCCGACGCACGTACTAGCCCTCGCGAACCGGTTTATCCATCGATCAGTTTCAACCCCGCTACTGACAGCACGATCAAGGTCATGCAGAGCACGCGGGGTGCCGAAACCGGATCGTTGAACAGCATCACGCCCAGCACCGTGATGCCAAACGATCCGATACCTGTCCATACCACGTAGGCCGTACCGGCCGGCAAATGCTTCATTGCCAGCATCAGCGTCAGTAAAAACACGCTGCCGAGCGCGGCCGCAAACGCACCGCTAGCCGGCTGCCCGCGATTGCTGCGTACGATCTGGTTGAATCAAGGCTGTTTGTTTTCCGGACGATCACGCCCCGCGGCCCGCCTCTGTACGCGCACCAGAAGCGCTGACGAAAACGCCCGCATCCGCACGATCTTCCGTGTCTCTACCACTTCGCCGGCCACGTTCTTCGGCGGGTTGGGCTGGAGCGACCAGTAGAGGGCGAGCAGCCAGCCAAAGCCGGTCCAGCCGAGGCATGCGTTGAAGAGCGCGAGCGTCAGCACGTCATGACGCTTGCGCCGGTCCGCGAGAATGCTCGGCAGAAAATACAGCGCCAGCGCGAGCACCGCGGCGACAGCCTGTACCACGATGTTGCCACCCATAGCCTGGCTCCTCAGGACGCGATGTATCCCCCGATTGTCGCGCGATTGTTTTCTTTGCGCTGCGTCGTTCCGAAACCTGCATGCAAGGCGAGGGGGTTCAGCGCATCGCGCATCAGGACTATCATGGACGTTTCGACTGAACAGATCCGCCACGGACCGCCACCATGATCTCCGACGATACGACCCAGCAGACCCAGCGCATCAACCAGGACACGCTACGCGAATTCGTAGACCGTAAATGGAATGACGAGATTGTTCCTGCGCTCACGGACTACATTGCCGTGCCGGCCAAGAGTCCGGCGTTCGATCCCGAGTGGGTCAAGCACGGCTATCTCGAGCGCGTGATTACCGACGCGGCGCAATGGGCCGAACAGCAACCCGTGCGCGGCCTGAAACTCGAAGTGATCCGCTTGCCGGGCCGCACGCCGGTGATTTTCTTTGAAACGGCCGCGACCCGATCGGGCAGCGAAGAAACCATCGTGCTCTACGGCCACCTCGACAAGCAGCCTGAATTCGACGGCTGGCGCAACGACCTCGGCCCCTGGACGCCGAAGCTCGAAAACGACAAGCTGTACGGCCGCGGCGGCGCCGACGACGGCTACGCGATCTACGCGAGCATCACGGCACTGGCCGCGCTGGACGCGCAAGGCATCGAGCGTCCGCGCTGTGTCGGCCTGATCGAAACCTGCGAGGAATCGGGCAGCTACGATCTGCTGCCGTACGTCGACGCGTTGCGTGAACGGCTCGGCAAAGTCGGGCTCGTGGTGTGTCTCGACTCGGGTGCGGGCAACTACGATCAACTGTGGCTCACTACGTCGTTGCGCGGTCTGGTTGCCGGCGACCTCGAAGTGCAGGTGCTCGATGAAGGTATTCACTCGGGCGGTTACGGCGGCATCGCGCCGTCGAGCTTTCGCATCATGCGGCAACTGTTCGACCGTCTCGAAGACTCCGCCAACGGCACTTTGTTGCCGAAGGGTTTCCACGTTCAGATTCCGGCGGACCGTCTGCGCGAAGCGGAAGCGACCGCGCAGATTCTTGGCGACGACGTCTGGAAGAAGCTGCCGTGGGCCTGCGGCCAGGACGGCCGTCAGGTGCTGCCCACCACTACCGATCCGCAGGAGGCCTTGCTCAATTCGACGTGGCGTCCGTCGCTGTCGGTGACCGGCGCGGCCGGCTTGCCCGCGCTTGCCGATGCCGGCAACGTGCTGCGCCCACGCACGGCGTTCAAATTGTCGCTGCGCCTGCCGCCGCTGATCGAAGCGGAGAAGGCCGTCGCCGAACTGAAGGCGCTGCTCGAATTCGATCCGCCGTACAACGCCAAGGTCACCTTCAAGCCGGATGCTGGCGCGGCGAGCGGCTGGAGCGCGCCCGATCTCGCACCGTGGCTCGCCACCGCGCTTAACGACGCGTCGCGCACGCACTACGGCGCGGACGTTGCCTACATGGGGCAGGGCGGCACGATCCCGTTGATGAACGTATTGAAGGCGGGCTTCCCGAAGTCGCAGTTCATGGTGTGCGGCGTGCTCGGGCCGAAGTCGAACGCGCACGGACCGAACGAGTTCCTGCACGTGCCGTATGGCAAGAAACTGACGGCAGCCGTTGCTCAGGTGATCGCGGCCGCGCCTTGACGAGCGTTTTGCCTTGAGCTTGCCTGCAACAACGTTGCGGGCAAATCAGCGGGCGCTCCGCAGCGCCCGCGTTTAAATATGCGAATTGAATAGTCCGTCTGTTAGTCCACAAATAAAAAAACAAACCTTCGCAAGCCATATTTTCGATTGCATTACCTAATCGACGACTATTTGTTTTTCTTTCAAATCCGGCAAGAAATCCACACTTTGTTCGTTCGCTAATTTATTGCGGCCGGGTGCTCATTTGCGGGCAAATTTCGCCCTTCTTCGGTGCGCAAGCGTTTGCGTCCGCAGGATTGTTTCCCCATCCGTTCGCCGCCCCGCAGAGCTCCGGCTGGCGGGGCTTCACGCGCGTGTTGCATTCATCTGTTGGTTACCCCGCTCCCATCCGATTCCGGTCTGCTTTAGGCTCGCATTGCAATGCCAGTGTTTAACCTTAAAAGGACCGTTCAAAATGAATCTGCATAACCATCACGCCTGCCGCCCGTTCCTTGAAGCCGGCAATTTGTCGCAAGTCTCCGCCTACTACGAAGAAGGCCGCAACATCATGTGGATGATGCTGCGGGCGCAGCCGCGTCCATGTTTCAATCTCGATCTGGTGCATGACATTCTGGGCCTCGCGCAGGCAGCACGAGAATCCGGTTTGCCGATCGACTTCTGGGTGACTGGTTCGTTGATTCCGACCATGTTCAACGTTGGGGGCGACCTTGATTTCTTCGCCGACACGATTCGCTCCGGCAAGCGCCAGGCGCTGATGGCGTACGCGCGCGCCTGCGTCGATTGTGTGCACGCTGCCGCGCGCGGCTTCGATACGGGGGCAATTTCGATCGCGATGGTGGAGGGCACGGCGCTCGGAGGAGGGTTCGAGGCGGCGCTCGCGCATCATTTCCTGCTGGCGCAGAACGATGCCCGCATGGGCTTTCCGGAGATCGCATTCAATCTGTTCCCGGGCATGGGCGGCTATTCGCTGGTCGCGCGCAAGGTGGGGATGCGTCTGGCTGAGGAACTGATCGGCATGGGCGAATCGCACACGGCTGAGTGGCACCACGGCAAGGGACTGGTCGATCAACTGTTCGAACCTGGCGACGCCTATATGGCGACGCGCACCTTCATCGATACGCTGCGGCCGAAGATGAACGGGATCCGCGCGATGCTGCGGGCGCGTCAGCGGGTGCTGCAACTCTCGCGCGCCGAGCTGATGGAGATTACCGAGGACTGGGTGGATGCCGCGTTCACGATCGAGGAGAAGGACCTCGTCTTTATGGAGCGGCTGGTGATGCTGCAGAACCGCCGTACTTCGAACCTGCGCCAGACGGCCTCCAGCGCGGCCAATTTCGCCTGAATCGCTCCGGGTCTCGACCCTATCGAGCGGCAGCGGGCGGGTCCCTCAATCCCCCAGGGGACGTGTGCTCCGGGCGCGCGGAAGCTCAGGCAATCAGTCTGAGCTTCTGCCTATCCTGCAACCAGCGTTCGAATTCCGCGACCGGCATGGCCTGGCCGTACAGGAAGCCCTGTACGTAGTCGACGCCCAGCCCCCTCATGAACACCTCTTCCGATTCGGTTTCGATGCCTTCGGCGACCACCTTGAAATTCAGCTCCTGCGCGACCACCACCATGGAGCGCACGAGTGCTTGTGCTTTGGTGTCGGCATTGATCGAGCGGACGAAACTGCGATCGAGCTTGATGACGTCGAGCGGAATGCGCCCCAACTGCGAGAGCGACGAATAGCCGGTGCCGAAGTCGTCCAGGTGAACCTGCGCGCCGAGCTGGCGGAACTGCTTGATCAGATCGATTGCCGCCGCTTCGTCCTCGATCAGGCAACTCTCGGTGAGTTCCAGGTCGATCAGACACGGATCGAGATTCGCGCGCTGCAGCGCTTCGCTGAAATGCCGCACCACGGCGGTATCCACGAGTTGCCGTGCCGACACGTTGATCGCGATGCGCAGGTTGTAGCCGTCCGCCTTCCATTTGGCCGCCTGCTTCGCGGCCGTTTCCATGACCCAGCGGCCGAGCACGCCGATCAGCCCGGATTCTTCCGCATAGCGAATGAATTCCACCGGCATGATCTGGCCGCGCTCCGGCGAGTTCCAGCGGACCAGCGCCTCCACGCCCTGCACCGCGCCGGTGGCGAGTACGAGCTTGGGTTGATAGTGCAGCGTCAGCTGGCCCTCTTCGAGACCGCGCCGCAGGTTGGTGTCGAGCCACATGTACTCGGCGACCTTGCGGTTCATGTCGGGCGAGAAGACGCGATAGGTGCGCTTGCCTTCGTCTTTGGCGACGTACATGGCCGTGTCCGCCGAACGGATCAGCGATTCGAGGTCGTTGCCGTGTTCCGGATAGCGCGCGATGCCGATCGAGCAGCCGGTGTAGACCTCGACGAGCCCCAGGCTGAACGGCGTGCGCAGGCGTTCGAGAATGCACTGCGCGGTAGCTTCGAGATCGTGGGCGGTGCCCTGGGCGGCGAGCACGATGAACTCGTCGCCGCCGAGGCGCGCGAGCACGTCGCCTTCGTTCAGGCAGGTGCTGATCGCCGACGACACATCGCGGATCAACCGGTCGCCGAAGACATGGCCGTAGTGGTCGTTGACCTTCTTGAAGTTGTCTAGATCGAGGAACAGCACGCCGACCGATTCGCCTGGGGCAGCCGCTTCGATCGCGGCACTGATCTTGTCCTGGATTGCGTTGCGATTGGCGAGGCCGGTGAGCGAATCGGTGTTCGCCAGTTCGGTGAGCCGTTCCTGCGCGAGCCGTTCTTCCGTGATGTCGGTGCCCGAGCAGATCAGAAACTGTTCTTCGACGCCGCTGCCGCTGTGAACGAACTTGTTGCGAAACAGGAATAGCCGTTCGCCGCGAAGGGTTTTCACGCGCCGCTCGACTTCGTACGAGACGCCGCGATTGAAGAACCCCGTGATGTTCTGGCTCGACGCCGCGCCGGACTCGGTGCTCATGAACAGCGCCCACACATTGCGGCCGACGATGTCTTCTTCCTTGACGCCGGTGAGTTCCTCGGCGAGACGGTTGAAGCGCTGTATACGACCGTGCCTGTCGACGATGACCACGACCGAATTGACTTCGGAGACGACCTGTTCGGCGAACGAGAGACCGTGGACGAGGTCGCGTGCGACGGACTCCGTATCGTCGTAGGCCGAGGCGGTGCCTGCCCACGTATTGCTGGCGAGTTTTTTACCGACGAGATGCAGGCGCAGCGGTTCGCCGAACAGCCGTACGTCGAGGACGAGGTGCGAGGTGATGCCGGTGAGGCAGCGGATCTGCGAGGCCTGTTGGGGATTGAGCGGAATGGCGACATTAGCCGGCACGTCCCCGGTGACGGGCGTGAGCTCCAGCGCGTTGCTGTCGTTCGACAGACGCCAGCAAGGGCTGCTTGTGCCGAACTGGGCAAACAGCACCTGATCGTGTTGGTCGTCGTTCATGAGATCCCCGGGCGGTGTGCCGATGAGCCAACCATAAAGGTGGGGTGGCGGCAAACAGTCTTCATCATACTTAAAGACTGACCCCATTGTAGCGAAGCGGCTGGCCTTCGGGCCTATAAACATTAACGGTCGTGATGGCCTTCGTCTTAAGGCTTTTGTTTCGGTGTTTGCACTGGCATGAAGCCGCGAAATCGCGTTGAAACCGCATTAAACCGCCGCGGAATTAGCTCAGGACTGCCTCAAAACCGCCGGGCCAACGCGCTTCGGGCGTGTTCCCGCTCTGTGGGAATCGTTTCCACCGTGGGGTCAAACCAGAAAGCCCCCGCCACCAGCGTCGCGATAACGATTCCATCGCGATACAAAACCCGATTCCCGGCAACGGCAGGCACGCGTTCGCCCACCAGCAGCGTACCGGCAAGATTCAAAGGATCGGTTCCGGCGACACACACAAAAGCACCATCGTTCGCATGCCGTCGAACTTCGCGCAGGATTGGAATCGCTTCTGGTAAAGCAAACTGTTCGCCGGCGAGGCCATTCACAAACCGCCCGCCGCGAATGACACCGCGTGCTTCGAGCCGCTGAAACACGCGCAACAGGTCCCGCCACGGCGGTAGCCATTCGGCCTCGCGTTCGAGCAAACGCCAGAACACCACACCGTAGCGGCGCAGCAACGTCATGGCGACATGTTCGAGTACTTCGGGGGCGAACTGCTGGCGGCGCGTTGACGAGGCTTCTGGTGCAGCAACAACGGGTTGCCGGCTGACCAGCGCCCAGCGTCCCGCGTCGTCCATTCCTCCGATCAATGCACTCGACCTGACACGCCGGCTACTGGAATAAGCACTGCGTTTCGCGACGGGTTTCAACAACGCCCGCAAGCCGGCGAAACTGTCGGAATTCACGAGGCCAGCGGCAACCAGCTCGCCCAGCGCGTTTTCCAGTTCCATGCGCAAGCCGTGTACCTCGGCCAGCAATTCGTCGAAGAACATCGCGCCATGCTGCGATAACGTGTCATGGACGCTCTGCGCGCGCGCCGATAGCTCCGGCTGTTTCGACGGGTCGATCAGTGCGCGCCAGACACGCACCTGTGCGCGCGGCAAAAGCACGATCGGCGTGCTGCGGATCGGTCCTGTCGCGCCGCGTGCCCGCTCGGTCAGGCGGGTCCACACGATCTTGCCGGCACGGCATAGTTCGTCGAGCGAAATGTTCGCGTACGCCTTCACGCGCACCGGCAGAATATCTTCTTCCCATGCGCCCGCCGCGGCCTGAAAACCTTCCATCTGGTCGAGAACGGCGGCTAAAGCGTCGCGTCCCTCGCTGCGGGTGTCCGGCGTCAAATGCTGCCACTCGAACAGAAAACGCATGAAGTCGTGCCGTTCCACGGGCTCGATTTCTCGCCGCAAGCGTTTGACGGTGTAACGGTGGATCCGCGCGAGCAGATGGCGTTCGCACCATTCTTCCTCGGTTGCGCCCGGCGAGAAGCGGCCGCGCATCACGTAGCCTTCTGCTTCGAGACGCGTCAGCGTGTGTTCGATTGACGCCGTGGGCAAGTTCAGTGCCTGCGCGATCGTACGCACAGGCAGTGGGCCAAAGCCGGTGAGCCGGGCGCGCAGCACGTCGAGCAGGGCGTCGTCGGCGTTCCAGGTATCGGCGTAGCCCTTCGGTGCGGTGAGCGGCGGTTCAAACCGGGCGTCAGGGTAGAGCGCCTGGAAACATGTCAGGCGCTCGGCGGGCAGCCACAGCGCATCGTCGGCGCTAATCCGCAGACGGGTCGCGCGGCCCGATTCGGCAAGCGAGGCGAGCCATGCCGGCCAGCCTTCGACATTGCGCGCTTCGGCCTCGGTGATGCAGGCGAGACCGGTCAGCGCTTCATGCATCTCGTCGGCGGTGCGCGCCTGCGGCCATGCCTCGTCGCGCACGCTGTCGATCGCGTCGGCATCGAGTGCGCCGAGGTCGTCGGCGCTGGACGGATCGGTCCAGCGGCGGTTCTGCACAGCTTGCGTGCGGCGCTCTTCGATCGGTGCATCGTCGAGATAGGCGTAGGGCTTGGCCGTGAGGATTTCGGCGGCAAGCGGCGAGGGCGCCGGCAGATCGCGGGCGATCAGTTGCACCTCGCCCTGTTCGATACGACGCAGCAAGGCGATCCAGCTTTCGGTGTCCATTGCGTCGTGCAGACAATCGTCGACCGTTTGGTCCACTAAGGGATGATGCGGTAGTTCGCGCTCGCCGACGATGTTCTCCAGACATGCGGCCTGTTCGGGAAACACGCTCGCCAGCAGATCTTCGCTGCGCATGCGCTGCAATTGCGGCGGGGTCTTGCGTCCGCCGGTATAACGCGGCAGGCCGAGCGAGGTGGTCGCGTTCCAGCGCCAGCGCACGCCGAAGAGTGGCGCGTCGAGCAGCGCCTGGATCAGCAGATGCTCGGCACTGTTCGAATGAAGATATCGCCATACTTCGTCGAGTACGAAGGAATGGCTGCCGGTCAGCGAGAGGATGATCGCGTCTTCGGTGGCAGCGGCCTGCAGTTCGAAGTTGAAGGTCCGGCAAAAACGCTTGCGCAATGCGAGACCCCACGCGCGGTTCACGCGACTGCCGAACGGCGCATGGATCACGAGTTGCGTGCCGCCGGATTCGTCGAAGAAGCGCTCCATCACGAGCGTGTTTTGCGTCGGCAGCACACCGAGTGCGGCGCGTGCACGGGCGAGATAGTCGACGATCTGGCGGGCGGCGGCTTCGTCGAGACTGAGGGCATCGACGAGCCAGTCAATTGCGCGTTGGATGCGCGCCGTCATCGGCTCTTCCCCATCGAGCAGGCGCCCAATCTGCTCACGCAGGCGCGCGACGCCAAACGACAGTTCATCGCTGCGCCCTGGCGCCTCGCCGAGCCAGAACGGAATATTCGGCGGCTGGCCCTGCGCGTCCTCGACCCGCACGCGGCCGCTCTCGATCCGAAGAATCCGGTACGACGCATTGCCCAGTTGAAACACGTCGCCGGCCAGACTCTCGACGGCGAAATCCTCGTTGACGGTGCCGATATTGATCGCCTGCGGTTCGAGCACGACCGCATAGTCGGCGTTCTCGGGAATCGTGCCACCTGAGGTCACGGCGACCAGTTTGCCGCCGCGCCGGCCGCGCAAGGTGCCGCCCACCACGTCGCGATGAATATAGGCGCCGCGCGGGCCGTGACGGCTGGTATAGCCTTCGGCCAGCATGCGCAGGACGGCGTCGTATTGCTCGCGTTCGAGGTCCGCGTAGGGAGCCGCGCGCCGCAGCATCTCGAACAGTGCGTCTTCGCTCCATTCGGCGCTCGACACCTCGGCGACGATCTGCTGCGCCAGCACATCGAGCGGCGCGCGCGGAATCCGCAACGCGTCGAGTTCGCCACGCCGCACGCAATCGAGCAGGGCCGCACATTCGATCAGATCGTCGCGCGAAGCCGGAAAGAGCCGGCCCTTCGGCATGCCGCCCACATGGTGGCCCGAGCGCCCCACACGTTGCAGGAACGGCGCGATCGCGCGCGGCGAACCCATCTGGCAGACCAGATCGACATCGCCGATGTCGATGCCGAGTTCCAGTGAAGCGGTCGCGATCAGCACCCGCAACTCGCCGCGTTTCAGGCGTTGTTCGGCGTCAAAACGATGTTCCTTGGCGAGACTGCCGTGGTGCGCGGCGACTGCGTCCTTGCCGAGTCGCTCGGTCAGATGACGTGCCGCGCGTTCAGCCATGCGTCGGGTGTTGACGAAAATCAGCGTGGCGCGATGCATCGCGATCAGTTCGGCGAGGCGGTCGTAGACGCGTTCCCACACTTCGTTCGGCATCACCGCTTCGAGCGGCACGGGCGGAATTTCCAGCGCGAGATCGCGCTCGCGAATGTGGCCCACGTCGATGATCGCGCAGTCCGCCGGAATATCGCTTTCGATGCTCGCGCCGCCCACCAGAAAGCGCGCGACGGCGCTGACCGGTTTTTGCGTCGCCGACAGGCCGATTCGTGGCAGGCGCCGCTGGCACAACGCGTCGAGCCGTTCGAGGCTAAGCGCCAGATGACTGCCGCGCTTGCTGCCGGCGAGCGCATGAATTTCGTCGACGATTACTGTACGCACCGTCGATAGCATGCGTCGGCCGGAATCCGAACCGAGCAGGACGTAGAGCGATTCCGGCGTGGTTACGAGAATATGCGGCGCGCGTTTTTTTAGCGCGTTGCGTTCCTGTTGCGTGGTGTCGCCTGTGCGTACGGCGGTGCGGATGTCGAGCGGCGGCAGGCCGCGCGCCTCGAGTTCCGCTGCGATGCCCTGCAAAGGCACTTCCAGGTTGATGCGGATGTCGTTGGAGAGCGCTTTTAACGGCGAGACGTAGACCACCAGGGTTTCGTCGGGCAACGCGCCGCCGTTGGCGAGGCCTTGCTGGACGAGTTCGTCGAGCGCGGACAGGAAGGCGGTGAGAGTTTTGCCCGAACCGGTGGGCGCGGCCACCAGCGTCGAGCGTCCGCTGCGAATCTGCGGCCAGGCGGCGGCCTGGGCATCGGTGGGGGCGGGGAAGGTCTTCAGGAACCAGCTGGCGACTGCCGGATGGAAATCATCCAGCGCGCCAGGCGTGAAAGGGCCCGAAGCAGCGTTTGAAGTTGGCTGCACTACCGGATCGACGCCCGAAGAATCAGAGCGCTCGTCCAACGCGGCGGTGGATGTCGAGGCCGAAGTCATGCTGGCATAGATGGGGACGCGGTGTGCCATATCCAGAGGGCGGCAAGCGCTGGCCTGTTTCGAGGATCAACAATCAGTCTGGCAGGTTTTCGGCGGCTTTGCCGATGCCTGGGTGGCGGCAATCGCGCTGAATAAGGCGGCAAAAACCGCAGGTGCGGACCGCACCGCACCTGCAGCACAGTCCGGCGTAAAACTACCAGACCCAGCGTACGCCTGCGTCGCCCGTCACCGTTCTCTGGTGTGCGCCACCCAGATTCGTCACCCAGCCGAGCGTCGCGAACACGCTGCCCGATGTGCTGAATCTGCCGACCACGCCCGCGCCGAGTTGCGCCGCGGTTTGCCCGACAGTGCCGGGAATCACGGTCCCGCCGCCGAAGGTGACTTTGTCGTCGGAGCCGAATTCTCGTAGGAAGCTGACACGCAGATAGGGCCGCCAGGCGATTGCGAAGGCATCGAACTGAGCTTGCAGGCGCGCGCCGATTCGTCCGACGAAAGTATTGCCGCTGTTGAAGCCGACGCTCGATACGCCATCGTTGAAATCGGGCAGCGAGAGGTGCTGCCACACGAGTTGCGCTTGCGGTTCGAGCGTGAGCCCCGCGCCGAGCGGAATCGGCAGACCGCCTTCGAGCGAGCCGGTCACTGCGTTGCCGTGCGTCGTCGTATTGAGGCCGTCGCGCGAATCCGGATCGACGGTCAACGAACTTCCCATCAGCACGGCGTCCGTGTACCAGCCGCTTGGGCCGATATGCGTCCAGTAGCCGCCGAGGCTGTACGCGTTGATCGCAAGGTGGCCTACCGCGAGATTGGGCATGCCGAGCGCGAAGCCGTCGACGTCGCCGGTGGCCCGCGCGAAACCGACGAACAAACCGTAGTGATTGCGCTGGCCGCTCGCGCTGCGATCCGCGTAAAGATCCTGCCCGGCCTGGATGCCATACACGGAGCCGTCGAATTGCGGACTTGCCGTGCCGTTCTGGCTCAGCACGCTATGGCCGCCCCACACGCGCCCCCACGCGGCAGGCAATTTTCCGCTTTCGCTCAACAAGGCCTGATCGCCTTGCCGGTCATGAAACGTATCGATCTGCATCAGGCCGAGTTCACGCGCGACACCGGGCGCTGCGGCGTAGACCGGCACCTCGACGCGATACAGCGGCGTGGCGGCCGAGCCGGCGGGTGGCGCGGGCGGCAAGGGCGGCGTGCCCTCGGCCGCAATCGGCACGCCGGTCTCGACAACGGGTGGCTCGCCAGGGGCGCCCGGCGTCGTGACCGGCGGCTGGCCGGGTGTCGTTGCGGGCGGCAGCGGCGCAACCGTATTGCGCAAATACCAGTTGTCCGTCGTGCCGCTGCTCACACCGCCTTTGGCGAGATAGTAGGAATACGCACCGGCCTTCACCGGTGTGGCCAGCGTAAAAGCGCTCGAGGCGGTAGTGGCGCCATTGGTCGCCTGAATCACCTGAATGCCGTCCGCTACCGTTTGTGCGCCCTGGCCGCCGACGTTCGTGACTTGCAGGTGCGTCGAACCAGTGGCCGTTCCGCCGCTGAGCACGAGGCGATCGGACGCCGCGCCGTCGCCGGCGACGACGGTGTTTAGTCCGATGGTGCCGTCCTGGCCGGAGTAGTTGCCCGTCACGTTCAAGCGGTTGCCCACACCGCCGGCGGCAGGGCCGCCGATCTGCACGAGTCCGGCATTCACCAGCGAACCGTTGATCGAGAACGCGCCGTTGCCTTCGCTCGCAAACGACGGCACTGCATTCGCCACCGCGAGCGTGCCGTTGTTCGTGACCGCGCCCGTCACGCTGCCATAGCCGCCGAGCGTCGCGCCTGAGGCCACCGTGGTGGCGCCGCCGCCCGTCAGCGCGGCGCTGGCATGGGTGGCATCGCCGATTGCGAGGGTGCCCGCCGCGACCGTGGTTGCGCCGCTATAGGTGCTCACGCCGGTCATCAGCAAGCTGCCGCTGCCGGCTTTCGTCAACGCGCCGGTTCCGCTCACCGCTTGGGAGAGCGTGGTATCGAAGGATTGCGTATCGATCGTGCCGCCGCCTGCGGCCAACGTGATGGCGCGCGTGCCGGCGAGGTCGAAGCTCGTCGTCAATTGCAGCGTGCCGCTGTTGAACGTGAGGCCGCCCGTGTTCGCGCCGAGCGCATTGTCCGCACCGACGGCGATCGTGCCCTGATCGATCGTCGTGCCACCCGAGTATGTGTTGCCGCTCGCCGCAGCCGGCGCAAGCGTCAACACGCCGGCCCCGGTTTTATCGACTGCGCCTGTGCCGCTGATCGATCCCGTGTAGGTGCCTGCGCTGTCCTGGGCAAACCGCACGAGGCCATTGTCGGTGACGTTGGAGGGCAGGTTCTGCGCGTTCGCCTGCAAGGTCGCGCCGCTATCGACGAGCGCGGTTGCGCTCGCGCCTAGTGTGCCGGTGAGATTGAGCGTGCCCGTCTGCACATGTGCGAGCGTGAAGGTCCCGCTACCAGTCCAGTTCCACAGCGTGCCTTGCATCAGCAAGGTCTGGAAGTTGGTGAACGCATTCGACGCCGTGCCCGAACCTTGCAAGGTCACCGTGTTCGTTCCTGCGCCCCCATCGGCCGCACCGTTGATCACCGAACCGGTTTGCAGAATCAGCGAATCGTTGCCGTTGCCCATCGTAATGGCCGTGCCGATACCGCTTTGCACAAGCCCCGCATTGATGATGGTGCTGTTGCCGTTGAGCGTGCGGATGCCGGAGCCGTTCTGGCTGATGATGCTGCCGCCCGCGAGGTTCTGGATCGTCGCCACGAAACTCGATCCCGCGGTGTTGGAAAACACCGCATCCGAACCGCTGCCGCTCGCGCTGATCGTGCCGCTGTTGATCAACTGGTCGTTATTGCCTTGCAGATAAGCGGTTGGACTGGCCGAACCCGTAGTAGTCAACGTGCCGCTGTTGTTGATGGTGCCGCTGCCGCCCAGGATCGATGCGGCGCGCGCGTTGCTGCCCGAGGTCGTCACGCTGCCGCTGTTGATCAGCGTGTTGTTCAACTGGCCGACGTTCGTTTGTCCCCACGCGGCCGTCATGCCGTAAGCGTTGGGACCGCTGGTGGTGATCGAGCCGCGATTGGTCAGCGTGTTGCCGCTGCCGTTGGCGGCCATGCCGTCGTTGAAGGCGCCGGTCGTGGTGATGACCGCGCCGCTCGCGTTGGTGAGCTGATTGCCGTTGCCCACGCCGAGCAACACCGCGCCGCGTGCGGTGCCCGTACCACCGCCGCCTGTCAGTGACAAGTTGCCGCTGCTATTGATCGTGCTGTTGGTATCGACGCTGAATACAACTGCATTGGTGCTGTGCACGAAGCTGCCCGAGGCGGTGCTGTCGGCATTGATCGTCACACCGGTGCTGCCGGTTTGCGCAACGACGGCGGCGATGCCGCTGCCTGTGCAGGTGACTGTGGTGTTGCTCGGCGGCGCGGTATTGCTGCACGCGGCCATCGCTGAAGGGGTGAGTGCCCTCGATAGCAGCACCACGCTGCCGAGGCCGATTCCAAACGTTTTCTTCTTCTTCATACGCACGGTCCTTGTTAAAGGCACTGCACCATACGAGCGGAATGGTCCGACTTATACACGCCTTACCAAAACTTTCCAAATCGGCCCGGCATAACATTACGAATATGTTGCGAATCTCCGACGCCTGGCGGAGACCCGCATGACGCCTTGCTCTTGGGCAGGGGAAGGCAATTTTTCCGGACCGAGAAAAGAGCTGCGGTAACTACTGCGCGAACCGTAAGTGGTTTGAAACATACGTTCGCCGGGTGGCTGATCAGGACTCGCACCGGGTCCTGCCGAAATTTGCGAGGTGCAGTACTCTGTACGGCTCACCGATCCACGAATCCACGAATCCACGATGGAGTCTTGACGATGCGATACAACCAGTTAGGCCGTACCGGTGTGTTTGTTTCAGAGCTGTGCCTGGGTACGATGACCTTCGGCGGTGGCGAGGGCATCTGGAAGCAGATCGGCGATCTGCAGCAGGGGGACGCGGAGCGGCTGGTCGGCCGGGCGCTCGATGCGGGCATCAATTTCATCGACACGGCCGACGTCTACGCCGATGGCCTGTCCGAAGAGATCACCGGTCAGGCGTTGAAGAATCTGAGAGTGCCGCGCGACAAGGTTGTGGTCGCAACCAAAGTGTTCGGCCAGACGGCGGAGTTCCCGAATGCGCGTGGCGCCTCGCGTTATCACATCATCGACGGGATCAAGGCGAGCCTGAAGCGGCTGCAACTCGATCACGTCGACCTGTATCAGATCCACGGTTTCGATCCGGCCACGCCGATCGAAGAAACCGTGCGTGCGCTCGATACGCTGGTTCAGCATGGCCATGTGCGCTATGTCGGCGTGTCGAACTGGGCCGCATGGCAGATCGTGAAGGCGCTGGGCATTGCGGAGCGCCTCGGCCTCGCGCGCTTTGAATCGCTACAGGCGTATTACACGCTGGCGGGCCGCGACCTCGAACGCGAACTCGTGCCGATGCTGCACAGCGAAGGGCTTGGACTGATGGTGTGGAGTCCACTCGCGGGCGGCTTGCTGAGCGGCAAATATGGGCGCGAACAGCAGGGCGAGGCGGGCAGCCGTCGCACGACATTCGATTTCCCGCCGGTCAATCGCGAGCGCGCTTATGACTGTATCGACGTGATGCGCGATATCGCGGAGACGAAGAAAGTGTCGGTGGCGCAGATCGCGCTTGCGTGGCTGCTGCATCAACGCGTGGTGAGCTCGGTGATCGTCGGGGCGAAGAAAATCGAGCAACTCGACGACAACATCGCTGCCACGGAGGTCACGCTGACCGCCGATGAGCTTGCGAAACTCGATAAGGTCAGCACGCTGCCCGCTGAGTACCCGGGCTGGATGCTGGAACGCCAAGGCGAGGTGCGCCGCAAACAGCTTGAAGAGGCGCGTCATCCGGCGTAACGCTACGTGGCAGGCGCTGCGTGAAGCGGTTGCGCCGTGCGGTCACGGGCTATGGATCGTGGGCCACGGGCAGCAGGGAATGGGGCAACGGTGCGGCGGCTTGATGGCCCAGCCGTTAAACGGCCTGGCGGCGCGTAGTGGGCGCCGCATGCCGTCACATCGCTTTCACACCGCCTGCCTCACGCTGCCGGCTTACTGTCCGCCTGATAAGCCGCGACCGCGTCCATCGTGCGTGCCGAGTACACCATGGCGGCGCCCGCGTTCACCGCGACCGCCACGCCGAGCGCTTCGGCGATCTCTTCACGTGTCGCGCCGTGTTTCAGCGCTTCGGCCGTATGCACGGTGATACAGCCGTCGCATCGCACGCTCACGGCCACCGCGAGCGAAATCAGTTCGCGCGTCTTCGCGCCGAGAAGGTCGGCCTTCTGACCCGCGTTCGACATCGTTTGATAGGCCTTCACCGTGTCCGGCGACAGTTTGGCGATCTCGCCGATGCGGCCGAACAGTTCCTTGCGGTAATCGATCCAGTTCAACATGACAGTGCTCCTTGGTTTGCCACGCCCCGGCGGGTGCCGGTGTCGTTAGGCAAAGTATTGCGCTGTGCCGCGATATCCTGAATACTCGATTCGCTCAACTTTTAGCGCGACCGTCTCATGGATACGCTCAGCCGACTGATCGACCTCGCCCGGCCGCAAGCCAGCCTCGATCTGCGTTGCCTGCTCACCGGGGGCTTCGATATCGATCATGCGCCGATGGAGGCGGGCATTGCACCGTTTCATCTGGTGCTGGACGGCGAATGCGTCATCGAGACTGCGGGTGGCGCGCAGGTTGCGCTGCAGGCGGGCGATTTCATGCTGTTCCCGCGTGGCGCCGCGCATCGGGTGCGCGATATCGGGCGCGCAACTGCCACCGCGCCGCTGACGTTGAGTCATAACGGCATGCTGCCGTTGCGCCGCAATGACGGGCGCAACGACGAGGGTGAGGCGCACGCCCATCTGGATCTTCTATGCGGGCGATTCGTCTATGCGCCCGGTTCCTCGGCGTTGCTGCTTAACGCGCTGCCGGACCCATTTCATGTATCGCTCGGGGGCGTGCGAACGCTCGGCGCGTTGCAGACAGTGATCGCGCTAATGCGAACCGAAGCCGAGCAACGTCAGCCCGGCGCGCTCGCGATCGTCACCGCATTGAGCCACGCGCTCTTCGCAATGGCCTTGCGCGTGCATGGCGAACAGAATGCATCGGGCGCAGGCGTGCTGGCACTGCTGGCCGATGCGCGTCTGGGTGCGTCCGTACAGGGCATGCTGAGCGCCCCCGAACGGCCGTGGACGATTGCCGAGCTCGGCGAACGCGCGGCAATGTCCCGCGCGACTTACGCACGCCATTTCAACGAGCGTGCCGGTATGACGGTGATGGATTTCCTCACGCAGATTCGCATGACGATCGCATGCGATCTGCTGCTACGCACGCAGCGCAGCGCCGCGGAGATCGGTGAAGCAGTGGGGTATCAATCGGAAGCCGCCTTCGGCAAGGCGTTTCAGCAGAGCGTCGGCGCGACGCCGGGACGTTACCGGCGTCAACCGCAAGAGAACGATCAGAAATCCGGCTAGGCTTTGTCGGGTCGGCCGAACCAGTGCTTCTCTATCCTCGACATGATCAAAGTCACGAGCAGCGCGCAGACGGTGCCTAACGTGACTTCACCGAGGCGCAACAAGGCCCTGTCCCACGGCGAACCGACGCCAGGCACCAGCAACATGATCGTCGCCGTAATGCCGCCCAGACGCGCTGCGCTGCCCACGTTCACGACCCAGCAAATCACGATTGCCGCGCCAACGGTGGCCGCGTAAGCGGCGAGATAGCCACCGCCGAGGGTTGCGCCGACGAGCCCGCAAATGGCCCCGACCATCGCGCCGATGAACTGATCGCGCGACAGATTGCGGGTATCGATATAACTGTGCTGGCTGACCGCAATCGCCGTAATCGCGGCCCAGAAAGCTTGCTCCGTATGCAGCCAACGGCCGATTACGAAGGCGAGGCTGGCTCCCGCCACCGCCTGCGCGGCCATGACACTGCCCTCGGCCAGCCGGTCGCCCAGCGGCAGCGCCTTGAGAAAAGCGAACAGCGAATTGGCGGCGTTCGTCCGCGCTTCACGTCTTGATTCGTCGGGAGCGGTCATCGAATGGGGAGGAGCTTGTCGCAGCACGAGGGACTCGTATTCTAGCGAGGTCAACGGCGGACATCCTGGTTTTCGCTGCTGCGCAGGCTGTGGTACCAGCTCATCAGAGGCGTAGCCGAGACGCCGTGAATCACGACCGAAGCCGCAACGACCGCCAGCACGAGAGGCACCAGCGGCGCGACGTCGGACGCCGCGCCGTGTTCGAGTGCATACGCCAGGTAGTAAAACGAACCGATGCCGCGGATGCCGAACCAGCTCATCAAACGCCGCTGCGCGGACGTCGCGCTCGACCCCAGCAGCGACAATTCCACCGACACCGGCCGGACGAGCACGAACAGCGCAACCGTGAGCGCGATCGTCTGCCAGGTGAAAAGCGGTGCTTGCAGCGTGGCGAGCACATTGCCGACCATCGCCATCACCGCCACCTCGGCGATGCGTTCGAGTTCGATCGTGAAGCACATCACCGACTCCGTCATATACGCGTGGGCTTTGCTTGGGTTCGCCGCGGTTGCTTCGACGTCTTCAGAATCGACCGTGCCGATTGCCTCGCGCGGTGAAGCGGCGCCGCTCGCGCGATGCTCGGCGCGGCGCATCGCGACGCCCGCGGCAAACACCGCCAGAAAGCCATACGTATGCACGAGTTGCGCGGCGCCGAACGAGAGTTCGATCAGGCCCAATGCGAAGAAGCCCTCCAGACCGAGTGCCTGCGCATGGCGCGTACGCAGCTAGGTGACCGCATGCGTGGTGACCCAGCCGAGCAGGCCGCCGATCGCGATTGCGCCGGCCACGCCCCACACGATGCTGCCGGCGAGCTGGAAACTCAGTACGTCGCCGACTGGAGCGGCAGGCGCCGCGCATATCGCGAGGCCGAGCATGACGAAGGGGAGCGCGACGCCGTCGTTCAGGCCGCCTTCGCCGGAGAGTGCGAAGCGCAGCAGGTCGTGGTCGCCGGGATTGTGCACCTGGACATCGTGAGCGAGTACCGGATCGGTCGGGGCGAGGATTGCCGCGAGCAGCAGCGACGGCCCCCAGCCAAGATGCAGTACGTAGACGCCGAACAGCGTGAGCAGCGGAATGGTCGCCAGCATGGCGAGGAAGCCGAGGCGCAGCGGTACGGTCCAGAGCTTCTCGAATACGCCGAGCCGCAAACGCAGCCCGATGGCGAACAGCGACACCAGCAGCGCGACTTCGGTGACGGTTCGCAGCAAATGCGCATCGGCGACGATATCGAGGCGCAATAGGTCGATGCCGGACGGCCCGAGGGCGTAGCCGATCGCGAGGTAGAACATGGCGGCGCTAACGGGCAGGCGCCGCAGCGCCGTCGCCGCCACGCCCATAAAAACGAGCACGGCGCCGACGATGAGAAACCACAGTGTTTCGTGCATGAGGATCCGGTTGGGGCCGGCATGCAGGTGGCGCATGCGCGGCCGGCACATCACGGCAGAGGCGGTTCGAAGCAACGAGCCGCATCTGCCTGCAACCTGTGTGCGAACTACAGGCTGGATCTACAGCTTCAGCCCGCCGGCTTCGGGTGCATCCGACGACCCTGCCGGAATGTCGCCGACACCCAGGTCGTCGCGCCGGTCATACGGATCGCGTCCCCAGTAGGGCTCGCTGCCGTAGTACTGATGTACCGACGTCGCCCATGTCTGGTCCGCCATGGCAGGCCAGTGGTCCTTGTCGAACCCCGGTGCGTTTTTCACGCGCTCGGCCGTCATGTCGAGCACGAAGCACTTCTCTTGTGTATCGAGCGTAAGGGCGCTCCACGGAATCGCCAGCAGTTTGTCGCCAATGCCGAGAAAGCCACCGCTCGACAGCACCGCGTAGGCGATACGGCCCGAGCCGACGTCGAGCATGATGTCCTTGATCTTGCCGATGTCTTCGCCATCGCTGCTGATCACTTTGTTGCCATCGAGGGTGGCCGCAGCCATGACGTCCGGGCCGGGACCGTCGGCGCTCGCGCTGCCTTTGCCGACGATACGCGCGCCTTGGCCCTGCCGCATGCCGCCTTGGGTTTGTGTCTGGTTGAGCATGATGTTTCTCCTTACCGGTTTGATGTGTGGAGAGAACTGAGCAATCGGCGTTCCTTCGATTCGCAGCAGCGCGGCATAGCCCTTGCTGCGCCTTTCGCCAACAGCATGAGTGCCAGTGCCCAGCTCGAGCGGCAGAAGCACGGATTGGACAAGCTCGCGCTGCAAGCGGCAAACGCCGTCCATTCACTCAGGGAGATTTCAATGAAATATTCAAAGGCATTGTTAGTGTCGGCATTGGTCGCGATGTCGAGCGTCGCTTTCGCGCAAGCGGGCGGCAACGGTAACGGCGGCGCGGGCGGAGGGGGATCCGCTGGCTCGGGCAACAACGCTGCACATGATGCGGCATCCGCAGGGTCGACTTCGGGGGCAATGAGTGCCAGCGGCTCGAAAACGCATCACATGTCGAAGTCGAAGGCGAAGACGAAGAAGCCGATGAGCGATTCGACCAATACGCCGGGTGCGGACGCGGGCAGCGGCACGAACGGCCAATAACGCAGGCGATGAACATCAACGATGGCAGGCGAATCCGCGCTCCCATCATGCAGTCGCGGATTCACCTGACCGATGACGGAGGAGAAAGATGAAACAGCTATCCAGACAAAGCGCGGGCAAGCAGGTGCTGATCGTGGCAGCGATCGTGTTATTGACGGCCGCCGCAGGCTGCAAACGTTCCGACAGCGGTAGCGCGGATACGTCCACTGCCGCCAGTTCCGCGCTGGCCAGCAGCGGCGTCATGAACGGCAACGCGGCCACCGGCAGCACTGCAGATACGAGCAGCGGCGCGGCGGCCGCTGCCGCCACCGAAGCGGCGAGTACGCCGGGCGCAGCCTCAGCGGCCTCCGGCGCCAGTCAATAAGAGGTTGGTCGGAGATCCGAACCTCAGTTTTGCTCAGCGAGTCGCCTGCTTGGCGTCACGCGATGCCGCGATCTCTCGTGACGCAGCCGACCGCCGTGCGGTTTGCGTGCGGGTATTCGCCTCGGCGTTTTTACGCGCCACCACGCGAGATTTTTTCAACAGGCTGGTCAAGGAGCCGTTGATGCTGTCCGTCACCGCCGTCTCCCGCATCTTGCGGCCCTTGGCGCCGGCCGTGCGTGCCAGCTTCGCTGCGCGTTTCTCCGCATGGGCAAGCAGCGCGGCAAATGCCACTTCGTCCACTCTCAATCCACGGCGTGCCTGGCCGGGTGGCAAGCTCTGCAACTCGGCCGCCTCGAACGCACTGATCACCACAGGGTGGATGTAGCAGCGCCGACAAACCGCGGGCGTATTGCGCAATAGCGCCGCCACTTCCTTGACCGTCGCAACGATATGGCGGCGCGCCTCCGTAGCGCTGCTGCACGCCAGCCGCCGTAGCGCGGCCAAGGCATAGACGCTGCCGGCCCACGTTCGATAGTCCTTCGCGGTGAAGTTGGCATCGCATGCGCGGCGCAGGTAGTCGTTGATGTCGGCCGACCCTATCGTGCGGCGCGTGCCGTCCTCGTCGAGGTACTGAAACAGGTCGTGGCCCGGCAGTTCGGCGCAGCGGCGCACGATGCGTTTGATGCGGGGGTTGTCCACGGTTACGTCGTGCTCGACGCCGCTTTTGCCGCGAAATTTGAAGCGCAATTGGCCCGCTTCGATCTTCACATGCTTCTTGCGCAGCGTCGTCAAACCGTACGACTGATTCTCGCGCGCGTATTCCACACTGCCGATGCGGATCAGCGTCGTGTCGAGCAACTGCACGATCGCCGCGATAACTTTGTCACACGGCATGCCCGGCAGTTTCAGGTCGCGAGCGACGCGTGCGCGGATTTTCGGTAACGCGCGGCCGAACTCGGCCATGCGTTCGTACTTGTCGGTGTCGCGTGTCTCGCGCCAGCGTGGGTGATAGCGGTATTGCTTGCGGCCGCGTGCGTCGCGACCCGTCGCCTGGATATGGCCGCGCGCGTCGGGACAGATCCAGACGTCTTCGTAAGCGGGTGGAATGGCGAGGGCATTGATGCGCTTGATTTCCGCTTCGTCGTCGATGCGCTTGCCGCTTAGGTCGATGTAGATGAAGCCGTCTTTTTCACGCTTGCGTGTGTAGCCGGGTTTGGTGTCGTCGGCGTGGCGCAAGCCCGGCGGCATGTCGGCAGGAGCCGCTTGTTGCGCGGCGGTTTCGTCCGCGCGTCCAGGGCGTTCCGTGCGGCGTTGCATCGAGTGGGTCGTGGCAGCCATGGTGCAGGTAGAAGTTTCAAGCATGAAGCGCGTATGCGCCGATGACTGGCCGCGAGCAAAAGCGATGCCCGCAGCGCGCTTTGCGCATGGTGGCGTGCGTGGGCGGAACAGTCGTTACGCACCTTGCTACCGGTGCTGAAGGCGGCGGTCAGGCATGGGCACGTCTTTTGCTGGCTAGGGACGTAACGAACGGACAGAGACAAGGGACGCAGAAGCGGTTCTGAAATGCCGCTATCTCATCGCTCAGCACGCTTCGGTAGACAGGTCGACCAGGGAGAAAACGTATGAAATTCCGATATTCCGTACAAGTGATGACTGTTGCGCTGGGGCTTGGCGCAGCGTCGATCGGGGCTGCATACGCACAAGCCAGTGACGCCCCCGCTAGCGCTGCGCCGGTGAGCGGCACAAAGCTCTCGCCTGCAGACCAGCAGTTCGTGCAGGATGCCTCACAGGCCGACGCCACTGAAATCGCGGCAAGCAGAGTCGCACTCAAGAATTCGAGCGATCCGCACGTCAAGAAATTCGCGCAGCAAATGATCGCCGACCATACGAAACTCTCGCACGGCATGGCCGCAATCGTCGCGAAGAAGGGGCTTGCCACGACGCCGTCCGCCGATTCGGCGCTGGTCGGAAAACTGCAGACGCTCAAGGGCAACGAATTCGATCAGGCCTACGTCGAGCAGATCGGCGTAGAAGCGCATCAGCGAGCGGTCGATCTGTTCCAGCAGGAGAGCCAGAGCGGCACCGATTCACAACTGAAGGCGGCCGCCGCGCACGCGTTGCCGACGATCAAACATCACCTCGCGATGGCGCAGCAACTGGCCGGTTCAATGAAGGGTGCGTCATGAACGCGATCCTGCCCCGGCCGGCCTATGAGGACTCTCTTATGCAGATTACTTTTCCCGACGACAAGCCGCTCTTTGACGGAGCGAATCTGACTGTGCGTTTCATGGCGCGCGTCGACGGCGAAGCGGTTGTGTGCGCGATCACGGCCGAGGCGCTGGAAGATCATTTCGGCGCCGATTCAGCGCTCGAATCCACCCTGATGGCCGCCTTCGACAAGGGGCGCAATCGCATCCGCTCGGTTTGCGCGGAAGCACTCGACCAGAACGCCGGGGAAGGCGTAGTGTTGCATAGTGGACTGTTCAGAGTGGAAGGCATGGAGCCCGATCGCGGCACCGCCGCATAGTCCGGGCGCACGCCTACCACCCGCGTGTATTTTGCAGCGCAGCGCGATGCCGTGTGGCGGCAGGGTCCGCAAAACGCGTTTCAACGATGTAAGGAGGCCTTATGTCACTCATCGTCGCAGCACGGTTTACGACTTTCCCCGCCGCCGAAGACGCGGCGCAAAAGCTCTTCAACGCAGGTTTCGTCGAAGAAGACGTCACGCTGTTTTTTGTTAATCCGCGTGGTCAGCACGCACGTTATCCGATCGGCGGCGATACCGGCACCGATCCGGGCGCGCGGGAAGCGCCTAAGGGCGCCGGCATGGGCGTGACGATCGGCGCGGTAGTGGGGGCCGTAGTCGGTGTCGGGATATTCGCTGCGTTTTCGGCGCCGATTCTCGTCTCGCTGATCGCGGCCGGCGTCGGCGCATACATAGGCTCCCTCGCCGGGGCGATGGCGCGCACGCGCGAAGGCGGCGAGGCCGGCCATCACCATTTGCGCTTCCATCAGGAAATGCGTGATTCCGGCGTGCTGGTTGCGGTGCACGTATCGCCCGACAATCAGTTCGACGCGGCTCGTGTATTGCGAGAAGCAGGGGGCCTCGCGATCGAACGCGCGAGCGGGCGCTGGCAGCAAGGGCGCTGGGCCGACTTCGATCCGCTCAAAACGCCCGAACCGCTCAACGAATTCGGCGAATTCAGCGAGCGGCATGCCTGAGTGAGGCAATGCGTGAGGTGATGGCTTTCGTTTGAGTGGAGACGTCGCAGACAACAGAACGGCCCGGCAAATGTCGGGCCGTTTTGCATTCATGCCGGACTATTCGCGCCCCGGGCACGCCTCATGCGCATAGACATGCGAAGCCCGTGGCTACTTGGAAGTGCGTAGCGGCGGATTCCTCGATTAACGAAACCCCTGGAGGTATTGAATGGCTACGAACGTTGTTTCCGTGTTGAACGATCTGGTCGAAACGTCGAAGGACGGCGAGAAGGGCTTTCGCAAGGCGGCAGAAGACGCGCATGACGCGCAGCTGAAATCGCTGTTTCTGTCGCGCGCCGAAGACTGCTCGCGTGGTGCGCGTGAATTGCAGGATGCGGTTCAAACGTTGGGCGGCAAGCCCGAAACAGGCGGCAGTATGAGCGGTGCGCTGCATCGTGGCTGGGTCGACGTGAAGTCGGCCGTGTCGGATCGCAGTGATCACGAGATCCTCGCCGAATGCGAAAAGGGCGAAGACGTTGCGAAAAAGCGTTATCACGACGCGCTCGAAAAAGAGCTGCCGCTGGACGTGAGGACGCTGGTTGAGCGTCAGTACCAGGGCGTACTGCAAAACCACGACCGCGTGCGTGACTTGCGCGACCAGTACGCTGCGGCCAGGCCGTAATTGCAGGTAGAAAACTGCAGGTAGAAAAGGAAACCGGCGCTCATACGAGCGCCGATTCCCTGAAGCGGGACAGCAACTGCAGCGAAGACGCTGCTGTTAATCCGCTCAGTTATTCCAACACGTTATTCCGCAACGACCTTCAGATGGTTCCTCACGCTCGAGACGCCATCGACGCCTTTCACGACTTCTCCTGCTGCGGCCTTGTCGTCAGACGAAGGCACTGAACCCGTGAGCCACACCACGCCCTTGCGGGTCTTCACGTGGATATGGGTCGATTTGACGTTCTTCGCGCTGAGCAGTTCGGCCTTGGCCTTGGTGGTGATGGTGCCGTCGTCAACGTGCTGGCCAATGGTTTCGGATGCGGCCGACGGGGCCGAGCCGCTGGTTTGCGCCGTAGCGTTCAGTGCGAATGCGACACAAGCGATGCTGCCTGCGGTCTTCAGAAGTTGGATGGTCTTCATGGTTTCTCCTTCGGGTGTTGATAAAAAATGCGGTCTTGTTACCTGCGGTCGATCGCGGCTGAAACCGTTGATGACTCGCGTGGGGTCGTTGCCGCTACGGTTCCGTCAGGGCCCGTTATCGACACCGGACGACGGCCTATGCATGCGTTTCGTTTGCGTGGCTAAGTTGCTGCTTGCGCTACCTCGCGATCGACTCGCGTGCAAAGACCCACGTCCGTCCACACCGTGTTGATTCGCAAGCTGTGTGCCCGGTACACCGCACGAATGCCCGATGTCAGGACAAGCCGTTGCTGCACATGCGTTTAGGCTGAGGAATAGAGGGGCGGCCACGTGCGGCGGGCTGTCCCGCTGTCCGTAAGGCCGGCGACCGGAAATTGCCGGGTCCTTGTAAAAAGGGCGCGCGCCCGCTGCGCAATTGGCGGGCCTGAAAAGGCAAAACTTAGAAAAAACAGTGTGTTGGGCGAGCTGGTATGACAGTTGCTCTATTGAGGCCAGATACCTTTTCTCAGCTATTAACGGGACCTCACTACAATGCCGTCAATCGAACTACGCGCAAGGCAGTCCCTCGCACTGACGCCGCGTCTGCAGCAATCAGTGCGTCTATTGCAGTTGTCGTCGCTGGAGTTCCAGCAGGAGTTGCGCACGGCGCTCGACACCAATCCGTTCCTCGAGTACGACTCGACCGACACGGAAGACGTCGCGCTCGCCACCGCAACGCCAGGCGATGACGCCGGCATGACGCCCGCCACGGATACGGTCGCCGCGGCCGAACCTGAATCGTCACCGGTTGACAACAGCGCTGGCGACACCATGGAAAGCGCTGGGCAGGACGACATACCCGGCGACTTTTCGGGCGACTACAGCAGCCGCAGTTCGACGCGCCAGAACGGCGACTCCGACAGTAGCGATCCCGCCGAATGGGCGCGTTCCCAACCGACCTTGCGCGAGCAGTTGCACGACTCGCTGCGTCTCTATCGACTCGACGACCGTGACCGCGCGGTGGCCCGCTTCATCATCGAGGCGCTCGACGACGACGGCTATCTGCGTCAGGAACTCTCCGAGCTCGCCGATAGCGTCGACCTCGAACCCGAACTGACCGAAGAAGAATTGCTGGTGGCGCTGCGCCTCGTGCAATCGCTCGATCGTCCCGGCCTTGGCGCCCGTTCGCTGTCCGAGTGTCTGTCGCTGCAAGTCAACGCCTTGCCCGCTGACACGCCGGGGCGCGATGTGGCGCGGCAAATCGTCGACCATCATCTGGAGCGACTCGCACGCCGCGAACAGGCTGAACTGCAAAAGCAGATCGGCTGCAGCGCCGAGGAACTGCGGGTGGCCTGCGCGCTGGTGCGCAAGCTCGATCCGAAGCCGGGCAACAACTACGGCCGTACCGAAGACAACTACGTGGTGCCGGACGTGATCGTGCGTCAGGTGCGCAACAAATGGGCGGTGACGATTAACCCGGCTGTGCAGCCGCGCGCCCGCATCCATCGCATGTATGCCGAGCTGTTCGCGCAGTCGGCCGGTGCAAGCCGCTCGCCGCTCGCGCAGCAATTGCAGGAAGCGCGCTGGCTGATCCGCAATGCGCAGCAGCGCTTCGATACGATTCAACGTGTGGCCGAGTGCATCGTCGCGCATCAACGAGCCTTCTTCCAGTACGGTGAAATCGCGCTTAAGCCGATGGTGCTGCGCGATGTGGCCGAGGAACTCGGTCTGCACGAGTCCACTATCTCGCGTGCGACCGGCAACAAATATATGGCCACGCCGCGCGGCATTTTCGAGTTCAAGCACTTCTTCCCGCGTGAGCTCGGCACGGAAAGCGGCGGCACCTGTTCGGCTGCAGCGGTGCGCGCGCTGCTCAAGGAAATGATCGCCGCGGAGAACACCCACGATCCGCTCTCGGACGTGGCGCTTGCGAAGATGCTCGCCGATCAGGGCGTGCTGGTGGCACGGCGTACCGTGGCGAAATATCGTCACTTGATGAAAGTGCCGCCGGCGGAATTGCGCCGCCAGGTTTAAACGCGTTGGCCTTCGGGGCCAGGGCTTCAGCGAAGCGCCACGCGAGACTCAGTGCTCGCGTGGCGCTTTTTCGTATCTGGACGTTTCGCACGCGCCCCATTACATTGGCGGCTCAAGTCGAAACGGGGTGAGTTCCATGAAGTATTCGAATCTGGTTGAGCGTTTGCAGGGCAAGCGTACGTCGGCGTGGGAAATCCATCGCGTTGCTCAGCAGGCGCTCGCCAATGGCGAAGACGTGATCGTGCTGAGCGTCGGCGACCCTGACTTCGCGACGCCCGCGCCGATCGTCGAGCGCGCCATTGAGGCGTTGCGTAGCGGCGATACGCATTACAGCGCCGTGTCCGGGCGCGAGCCGGTGCGCGCGGCGATTGCCGAAGACCATGCGCGCACCACCGGTTGTGCCGTAAGCGCGGCCAACGTGATCCTGACGGCGGGGGCGCAGAACGGCGTGTTCGCCACTTCGCTGTGCCTGCTGGAAGCGGGCGACGAAGTAATCGTCCCCGAGCCGATGTACCTCACATACGAGGCCTGTGTGCGCGCCGCGGGCGCCACCCTCGTGCCGGTGCCGGTCGATCCGGCGCGGGCGTTTCACCTCGACTGCGATGCGCTCGAAGCGGCTATCACGCCGCGCACTCAGGCCATTTTCTTTGCGACCCCCTGCAACCCGACCGGCGTGGTGATGCCGCGCGCCGATCTGGAACGCATCGCGCGGATCGCGTGCGAACACGATCTGTGGGTGCTCTCCGACGAGGTCTATGCGGATCTCACGTTCGAGCGTGAGCACGTGAGCATCGCCGCATTGCCGGGCATGGCGGAACGGACGGTGACGCTCGGCAGCCTGTCGAAATCGCATGGCATGGCGGGGTGGCGTGTGGGCTGGGCGATCGGGCCTGCCACGCTGATCGAGCATATGGGGCGGCTCGCGTTGGCGATGCTGTATGGCTTGCCCGGCTTCATCCAGCAGGCTGCGTTGACGGCGCTGCAGAACAAGGCGCCGGTCGTCGCCGAGATGCGCGAGATTTACCGGCGCCGGCGCGACGTCGTGTTCGAGCGCCTGCATCGCGTGCCGGGCTTGCGTTGCCTGTTGCCGGAAGCGGGCATGTTCATGATGGTCGACGTCAGCGGCACGGGTCTCGACACGGTCGATTTCACCTGGCAACTGTTTCGCGCACAAGGCGTGTCGCTGCTCGACGCCAGCGCCTTCGGCGAGACCGCGAATGGTTTTGTGCGGCTGGGTTTCGTGGTCGACGAGGCAAGCCTGATCGATGCGTGCGAACGGATTGCTGCTTTCGTCGGCGGATTGCCAGTGCGTATGAAGGCGTAGGCCGGGAACAAGGAAAGCCGCCTGAACCGTGAACGCCAGAAGAGGTTCTCGTGGCGTCGCGAAAGCGAAGCGGCTTTCTTAAGTATTTCGTATTGCTTTCGTTTTCCCCGAGGAAACGATGCTGCTTGGGAGAGGCGCGAGTTAGAGCCCGTTTTCGATTGACGTCTTCGATGCTTGCGTCAAGAATCGGTCGCCTGATTCGTCTTAAGCTGGACAATCGGGACATCGACGCCTATCGACTCGCAGCCGGATACTCCATGGCCATTCGCTTCTACCTCTCGTTGCGCCGATCACTGATGGCCGGATCCATGGCGGCCGCGCTGGTGGCGATGGCGCTGGTCCTTGCCGTCATCGCCACGTTCAGTCAGATGTGCGCGGCGGCGGAACTGGACGACTCGTCCGCCGAACCTGCCAGCACGGAAACAGCCACGGCGCCGGCTAGCGCGGTGAGCGTGCCCAACGTGCCAAATGCGCCCGGCACGCCCGGCGCTCAGGCAGAGACTTCCGGGCAGACCGTCGATGCGAACGGCCAGCCAGTCAAGGAGCCGCGCGCGAATCCATCGCGTACCGGCCATCCGCCAAGGGTTTCCGCGGCCGCCCAGAACGATACGCAAGGCAACCCGCAGCACACCGTCAAACCCGAGACCGCGCCGATCCCTGTGCCGCCGGAAAGCACAGCCGTGACGCAGCATTCGATCCGGCTCGACGGCCGCAAGATCGACTACACCGCGACGGCGGGCAACCTGCTGCTGCGTGACAGAACCGGGCAGGCCAATGCGAGTGTTTTCTATACCGCCTACACCGTCGCCACCAAGTCGCCCTCGACACGCCCCGTCACGTTCCTTTTCAACGGCGGACCGGGTGCGGGCAGCGTGTTCCTGATGATCGGCTCGTTCGGGCCGAAGCGGGTGCGCACGGCGAGTCCCGCGATCACACCGCCCGCGCCGTATGTGCTGGACGACAACCCCGATAGCCTGCTCGACACCACCGATCTGGTCTTTATCGATGCTGTCGGCGCGGGCCTGTCGAGGGTCGTCGGCCATGGCACGGGGAAGGAGTTCTGGGGTGTCGACAAGGACCTTGACGCGTTCTCGCAATTCATCGACCGCTATCTGACGGTCAACCAGCGCTGGAATTCGCCGAAGTACCTGCTCGGCGAATCGTACGGCACCGCGCGCGCCGCGATGCTCGCGTATCAGCTGGGGCAAAACAATATCGCGCTGAATGGCGTGATCCTGATGTCGTCGGTGCTCGATTCCTCGGCGTTTTCACCGGGATCCGATTTCAAGAGCGAAAGCTACTTGCCGAGCTTCGCGGCCATCGCGTGGTATCACGACAAGATCGTGCCGAAGCCGGCCAGCCTGCCGGCCTTTCTCGACGAGGCCCGCGCGTTCGCCCGCGGGCCTTATGCGCAAGCGCTCGCGCAGGGCGACGCGTTGCCCGACGCGCAGCGCGACGAAATCGCCGCACGCGTCGCGCAGTTCACCGGGCTTGACGTCGACTACGTGAAGCGAAGCCGCCTGCGTCTCTATCCCTCGCGTTTTCGCGATCAGTTGCTGCGCGATCAATCGCGCAGCATTGGCCGTTTCGATGCGCGCTTTAAAGGACTCGAGTACGACGGCGTGTCCGAGCGTCCCGATTACGACGCATCGGTGAGCAGTGTGGCGAGCGCTTTCGATGCCGCGCTTCATCAGCATTTTGCGCAGGACCTGCACTTCACGCCTGCCGACCGCTATCGCGTCTTCAACGACGACGCGTTGACGCAGTGGGACTGGAAGCACCGTGAGTGGTGGGGCGAACACTTGTCCGTGCCGTATGCGGCGGGCGATCTCGCCGAAGCGATGCGGCAGAATCCGCAGCTGCGCGTGATGTCGGTGAACGGCTATTTCGACCTCGCCACGCCGTTCTATGCGACCGAGTACGCGCTCGCGCATCTGGGCATCGATGCGCCGCTGCGCGCCAATGTGCGCATCGCGTACTACCCGACCGGCCACATGATCTATCTCGACGATGCCGCGTTGCACGCGCTCAAGCGTGACCTGGCGAGTTTCTATGCGGCGGGCGCGGGCTAGCCTGGCAGGCGGCGGCAAGTCGTTGAACGGTATAATTCCTGCACTTTGACGCGCCCGTTCGAAGGTGCGTCCATGCCGTTGTCCACGGCTTCGCCAACCAGAGTTCATCAACCCGGCTTCATCAACCCGGCTTCATCAACCAGGATTCGCCCGCGCCGCCCATGCCATTTCTCCCGATCCAGTCCTTCACGCGCAAACGACTTTCCGACGTGGTGTCCGACCAGATCAAGCAACTGATCTCGGACGGCGTGCTGATGCCCGGCGACCGCTTGCCGGCCGAACGCGATCTGGCCACGCAGCTCGGGGTGTCGCGGCCGTCGTTGCGGGAAGCGCTGATCAGGCTGGAAGCGGACGGTTATATCGAAACGTCGGGGCGGGGCGGCTTCACGGTCGTCGACGTCACCGCGCCGATCATCTCCAAGCCGCTCGCCGAACTGCTGCTGCAAAATCCGCGCACCAGTGCCGATATTCTCGAACTGCGCCAGGGTCTCGAATCGATTTCGACGGTGTACGCGGCCGAGCGCGCCACGCCAGCCGATCTGCAGAAGATCACCGAGGCGTTCGAAGCATTGAAGGCCGGTTCGCAGTCGCAAGATCGCGTGAACCTCGCGGAACTGGATGCCGCGTTTCACCTCGCCATTGCGGATTCCACGCACAACATCGCGCTCGCGCATGTGATGCACGGCATCCATACGCTGATTCGCGAAGGCATGCGCCAGTACCATCGCTTGATCGACTACGACGAAGCGATGGAAAAGCAGTTGATGAGCCAGCATCAGGCCATCTACGACGCCGTCATGGCCCGCGACGCGCAAAAGGCGCGCAAGGCCGCCGAGCGTCATCTGACCTATGTGCGCGAGATGTACAGGGAAGACGCGGCGAGACCTTCGCCGAGCGTGATTTCCTGAGTTGCTGGTCTCTGGCCAACGCCTGACTTTCTGAATCGCTGACCTCCTGATCACCGCTTGCGCCCACGCGCGGGCGGCGGCCCGCGCGCGCCCATTGCCGCGCGGAGGCCTGCGCAGCCTGCTTCAGCAACGTGTTCCCGGTTGACACCGCCCGGTGACTTCCTTATATTTCGTGGTCAGACCAACAAGACCAGTCTTACTGACCGACCGCGAACCTGCTGTCGGCAGGAAACGCCTGCGCCGCCACGATTCCGCACTAAAGTAGGTAAATCAGCGGCCGCCGCTTATCTTTCAACGAGCCTATGAAAGTCGCCCTGTTTATCCCGTGCTTCATCGACGCGTTCTACCCTGAAGTGGGGATCGCCACGCTCGAGCTGCTTGAACGCTTCGGCATCGAGGTCGACTATCCGCAGGAGCAAACCTGCTGCGGGCAGCCGATGGCCAACAGCGGCGCGCACACCGAAGCAGCCGGCGCCGAGCGTGTGTTTGCGCGCAACTTCGCCGGCTACGACTACATCGTCGGACCGTCGGCGAGCTGCATCCATCACGTGCGCGAGCATTTGACCGCGCTCGAGCAGACCGATGAAGTCAGAAAGGTCCGCGCCAACGCCTATGAACTTGTCGAGTTTCTGCATGACGTGGTCGGCGCGCGTGAGTTTCCGTGGGCCGAGTTTCCGCATCGCGTCGGCCTGCATAACAGTTGCAGCGCGCTGCGGCATCTGAAGGAAGCGTCGGTCTCGGAGATTGCCGCGCCGCCATTTTCGAAGCCGCGGACCTTGCTCGAAGGCGTGAGAGGCATCGAATTCGTCAAACCGTCGCGGCCCGACGAATGCTGCGGTTTCGGCGGCACCTTCTCAGTGACCGAAGAGCCGGTGTCGGTGCGCATGGGGCAGGATAAGGTTCGCGATCATCTCAACGCGGGCGCGGAGTACATCGTATCGGGCGACATGTCGTGCCTGATGCATCAGCAAGGCTGCGCGGAACGCATGAAAGCCGACGCGCGCTTCATCCATATCGCGCAGGTTCTCAACGGAGCACGCGCATGAGCCGGATCGATCACGCGAAAGCCGCGGGCGCTTTCATCAGGAAGACGGAGCACGTCGCGTTTCACGACAAACGTCTGTGGGATTTGCGTGAGAAGCGCGATGCGCAGGCGCACGGCATCCCGGAATGGGAGACGCTGCGAGAACTGGCATCGGGCATCAAGGAACACACGCTGTCGCATCTGTCCGACTACCTCGAACAGTTCGCCGCTGCGGCCGAAGCAAATGGCGTCGTGGTGCATTGGGCCGCGACCGCCGAAGAGCACAATGCGCTGGTCCACCAGATCATGTCCGAGCGCGGCATGACCACGCTCGTCAAAAGCAAGTCGATGCTCACCGACGAATGCAAGATGCGCGAGTATCTCGAACCACGCGGCATCACGGTGATGGAAACCGATCTCGGCGAGCGCATCCAGCAGCTCGATCATCAGGACCCGAGCCATATGGTGGTGCCCGCGGTTCATAAACTGCGCGCCGATGTGGCCGAACTGTTCGGCCGCACCATCGGCACCGATCCGCAAAACAGCGATATTCACTACCTCGCGGAAAGCCAGCGGATGAACACGCGGCCGTACTTCGTGCGCGAGAAAACGGCGGGCATGACGGGCTGTAATTTCGCGGTGGCGGAGACGGGCACGGTGGTGGTGTGTACGAACGAAGGCAATGCCGACCTGTCGGCGAATGTGCCGCCGCTGCATATCGCATCGATCGGGATCGAGAAGCTGATTCCGAGGGTGTCGGACCTCGGCGTATTTATCCGCATGCTGTCGCGCAGCGCGCTCGGTTCTCCGATTACGCAGTACACCTCGCATTTTCGTGCGCCGCGTCCGGGCGCCGAGATGCATTTCATCCTCGTCGATCATGGCCGTTCGGAGCGGCTCGCGATGGAGGACTTCTGGTATTCGCTCAAATGCATTCGCTGCGGCGCCTGTATGAATACGTGCCCTGTGTACCGGCGCAGTGGTGGTTTGTCGTATGGCGGCACGTATTCGGGGCCGATCGGCGCAATCATCAATCCGACCTTCGACCTGAAGCGTTATAGCGCGTTGCCGTTCGCGTCGACGCTGAACGGCAGTTGCACGAATGTGTGTCCGGTGAAGATCAATATTCACGAGCAGATCTACAAATGGCGCACGGTGATCGCCGAGCGTCACGAGGTGCCGTTCGTGAAGCAGGAAGTGTTGAAGATGGCGGGGCGCCTGCTCGCGAGTCCGACACTGTATCGGGCGACGGTGTCGTCGATGGGCGGCGCGCTGCGACGCTTGCCGAATTTCGTGCTGTATAACCCGCTCAATATCTGGGGGCGGCAGCGTGAGTTGCCGGAGGCGCCGAAGCTGACCTTCCACGCCTGGTACAAGAAGAATCGTGGAGGTGGCGATGGCAACGCGTGAAGCTTTTCTGGCGAAGGTGCGTGAGGCGCAGCCGCCGGCGCGTCCGCGGCCCGATGTGCCACCGTTCGCTTCGGCGGGCGGGGACTTGCGGGCGCGCTTTACGACGGCATTGCAGGCGATGGGCGGCACGTGTGTCGAAGCGTCGGCTGCGGGCGACGTGCTTGCGATGATCCGTGCGCGCTTCGGCGATGCGGCGTCGGTGGCGTCGGCTACGCCCGAAGTGCTCGGCACGCGTGTGATTACGGCCGAAACCGAACCGGCTTCGCTGCAGGATATCGATGTAGGTGTGGTGCGGGGGCGCTTCGGCGTGGCTGAAACCGGCTCGGTGTGGTTCAGCGAGCGCGAGTATGTGGTCAACTCGCTGGGGTACATCGTGCAGCATCTGGTGGTGCTGCTCGATCCGGCGCAACTGCTCGACGGCTTGCAGGACGTGTACCGTCGCGACGACTTCCGCGATGCGCGCTATGCGGCGCTCGTCACCGGTCCTTCGGCCACGGCGGATATCGAAGGCGTGCTGATTCGCGGTGCGCAGAGGGTACGGTCGTTGACGGTGGTGTGGGTGGCGGCACAGCAGGGAACCTAGCTCCGCTGCCGCATTGTCAGCCGGCTTTCCCACGGATTTTGATATCATCACTGTATAAACATACAGGTTTCATGAAGACCCCGTGGCGACAGATGCTCCGTCAGACCTCCGTTCTGACGTCCCTTATTACCTGCTGAACTTCGAGCGTGCGCTGGCGTGGCTCGCCGGGCGTTACGACGATCTGCTGGACGCGCACGAACATGGGTTCCTGCGCGATTTCGCCGCTTTGCCGCAGCCCTCGCGTGCGTTGCTGGTTCGCATGCTGATGCGCAAGGGCACGCTGTTCCGTGCGAGCCGCCTTTCTTATGACGAGATAGGTTGCCCTTTGCAGGCAGTTGCGCCCCTGGCAGTGCTCGGTTGGGTCGACACTGAACCGGACCTGACGCTCGACGATCTGTTCGCGCTCACCACGCGCCCCGAATTACTGCTGATCTTTGCGGACGCCATCGCCTTGACTCCCGGCGCGAAAGGCTTGCGCAAACCCGATCTGCTGGAAACGCTGCGGCCGTTTTACGAAAGCGAAGGAGAGGCCGACGAACGAGGTGCTACCGCGCATCCTTTGTCCACATGGCACGCCCAAACCACCGACCGCGTCTTCCACGTCGCCATCGCGCCCCTTTGCGATCGTCTGCGCCTGATGTTCTTCGGCAATCTGCAGCAGGACTGGTCGGAGTTCGTGCTCGCCGATCTCGGCGTGTTCCAGTACGAGAAGGTCGCGTTCGCGCCGTCGTCGCGCGCCTTCCGGCAACGCGCGGACGTCGACGTCTATCTTGCGTTGCATGCATGCCGTGAAGCGTTGGAATGGCTGCCCACGGGTGACGCGGAGTCAGAGGCGATCGACGAGCTCGTCGCCGCAATTGCCGCCATCGAAACCTCGAATCCCTGGCTCGAAACACGTCGCGCGAAACTGTTGTTTCGTATCGGCCAGCATTGCGAGCGTCAACAGAACTGGCCCGCCGCGCTCGCTGTCTATGAGCGTTGCGCGTGGCCCGGCGCGCGCCATCGGCGCTTGCGCGTGCTGGAACGCAGCGAACGATTCGACGAAGCCTTCGCCCTCGCTTCGCAAGCCGCCGCCGAACCTGAAAGCGAAGAGGAGGCGCAGCGCATCGAGCGCATGTTGCCTCGTTTGCAGCGCAAGCGCGGCGAGCGGGTGGCGCGTGTGGCTGCCGCACGCCCGGTCGAGCGCAGCACGCTGGTGCTGCCGAGGCCAGAGGCCCCGCACCCGGTCGAATACGTCGCACGCGACCATTTGACTTGCGACTCGGCACCGGTTCATTACGTCGAAAACGCGCTGATCAACTCGTTGTTCGGCTTGCTGTGCTGGGAGCCGGTGTTCGCGGCGTTGCCCGGAGCGTTTTTCCATCCGTTCCAGCGCGGACCGGCCGATCTGCATGCGCCGGATTTTCATGCGCGCCGCGCGGATCAATTCGCCGCGTGTCTCGCGCAACTCGACAGCAGTGCCTATCGCGAGACAATTCTGCGGCATCTGCAAAGCAAGGCGGGTCTGCAATCGCCGTTTGTATTCTGGGGTTTGCTGACGCCGGAACTGGTCGAGCTGGCGCTCGATTGCCTGCCTGCCGCGCATCTGAAACTATGGTTCGAGCGCTTGCTGCGTGATATCCGCGGCAACCGCTCAGGCCTGCCGGACCTGATCCGGTTCTGGCCGGCCGAGCGCCGTTATGAGTTGATCGAAGTGAAAGGCCCCGGCGACCGCTTGCAGGACAACCAGATCCGCTGGCTCGCGTACTGCGCGCAGCACGGCATGCCGGTGCGCGTGCTCGACGTGCGATGGGCCGATGAAGACGTCTCCGTGTCCGAAGTCGCGACGGGGGTAGAGGCAGCGGTCACCGCAGAGCTCACCCCAGTGACCACAAAAGAAGCCGCCACCGAGGTTCGCACGTGACCTACATCGTCGCCGTCCGGGCGATGTGCGAATTTACCGCGCGACGCGGCGATCTGGATCTGCGCTTCACGCCCGCGCCCACGTCGCTGGAGGGCATGGCCGGCCATGTGACGGTCGCCGGGCGGCGCTCGAGCGGCTATGAGGCCGAGGTCACGCTGACCGGCACGCATCGCGGTTTGACCGTGCGTGGGCGCGCCGACGGTTACGACCCGGTGTCGAACCGGCTGGAAGAGATCAAGACTTATCGTGGCGCGCTCGAACGGATGCCTGACAATCACCGCACGCTGCATTGGGCGCAGGCGCTGGTGTACGGCCATCTGTTGTGCCAGGCTCGCGGGCTCGCCGGATTGACGGTCGCGCTGGTGTACTTCGATGTCGGCAGTCAGAAGGAAACCTTGCTGAGCGAAACGCACACTGCGCGTGAGCTGGAGATTTTTTTCGTCGAGCAATGCGAACGCTTTCTCGATTGGGCCGTGCAGGAAGAGGCCCACCGCGCCGCGCGCAATGCCGCGCTCAGCGCGTTGCAGTTTCCGCATGGCCAGTTCCGCAGTGGTCAGCGCGAGCTGGCGGTGTCGGTGTATCGCGCGGCGCGTGACGGCAAGCCCTTGATGGCGCAGGCGCCGACTGGCATCGGCAAAACGCTGGCGACGATTTTTCCGCTGCTCAAGGCATGTGCGTCGGATCAGATCGACCGCGTGTTCTTTCTGACCGCGAAGACGCCGGGCCGCGCGCTTGCCCTCGATGCCATCGAAACGCTCCATCGAAGCGCCGATGCAACTTCTGCACGCCTGCCGCTGAGAACCCTGGAACTGGTCGCGCGCGACAAGGCCTGCGAGCATCCCGACAAGGCTTGCAATGGCGAGTCCTGTCCGCTCGCACGCGGCTTCTTCGACCGGCTCGATGCGGCGCGCAGCGCGGCGTTGGCCGGGCCGAGGCTCGACCGCGCGTCGGTGCGCGAAGCGGCGCTCGGGCACGATGTCTGCCCGTACTATTTGGCGCAGGAACTGGCGCGCTGGTCTGACGTGGTAGTCGGCGACTACAACTACTACTACGACAGCAGCGCGATGCTGTACGCGCTCACGCAGATCAATCAATGGCGCGTCGGCGTGCTGGTCGACGAGGCGCACAACCTGCTCGAACGGGCCCGGCGCATGTATAGCGCGACGCTTGATCAGGCAGCGTTCCGGCTCGCCCGCAAAAGCGCGCCCGCGACGTTGAAGAAACCGCTTGAACGGCTTCAGCGCGAGTGGAACGCCGTCAAGCGCGCCCAGACCGACACGTATCAGGTCTACGATGATGTGCCCGGCAAACTGCTTTCGGCTGCACAGAATCTGATCGGCGCGGTGACGGATCAACTCGCCGAAGCCCCGCTTTCCATCGACGAAGCGTCGTTGCGATTTTTCTTCGACGCCATGCATTTCGTCGCGCTGGCGGAGCAATTCGGCGAGCATTCGATTTTCGACATCACCCTCAGCACGGATCGCTACGCGCCGCGCGACAAAAGCAGCAGCACGCTGTGCGTGCGCAACGTGATCCCGGCGCCGTTCCTCGCAGGACGTTACGCTGCCGCGCGTACCACGGTGATGTTTTCAGGCACACTCAACCCGCATCATTTCTATCGCGACACGCTGGGTCTGCCGGAGCAGACGAACTGGCTCGAGGTTGAAGGGCCGTTTCGCGCCGAGCAGTTGCAGGTGCGGGTGGCCGGCAACGTATCCACGCGTTGGCGTGATCGCGAACGTTCGCTTATTCCCATCGTCGATCTGATTGCCAAGCAGTACGCCGCGCAGCCGGGCAATTATCTCGGGTTCCTGAGCAGCTTCGAGTATCTGCAACAGGTGATGGGCTTGATGCGCTCGCGTCATCCGGAACTGCCGGTATGGGCACAGGAACAGGGCATGGACGAGGCGGCGCGCGACGCGTTCCTCGCACGCTTTCGCACCACAAACCAGGGCGTCGGCTTCGCGGTGCTAGGGGGCGCGTTCTCCGAGGGTATCGATCTGGTTGGTCCGCAGCTGATTGGCGCTTTCATCGCGACGCTCGGCCTGCCGCAGATGAACGACGTCAACGAGCAGATGCGCCGCACGATGGACGCGAAGTTCGGCAACGGCTACGACTACATGTATTTGTATCCCGGCTTGCAGAAGGTCGTGCAGGCCGCCGGCCGCGTGATTCGTACCGAGCAGGATCAGGGTGTGGTGCATCTGATCGATGACCGGTATCGGCGGCCGGAAGTGCGGCGCTTGTTGCCGCGCTGGTGGCAGGTGCAGTAGCCCGTGCAATAAGCCGCTGCAATAAGCCGCTGCAATAAGCGGCTCATCGTTGGCTCGCAAGCCCATCTCTTTACCTCCCAGGTAATCGACCTGCCTACACCCGCCAGGCAAAGTGGCGGCACGGCACAACGATTCCGACCCAAGGTAAGGAGGCTTCCATGAACGCGACCGCACCGTATCTCACCGACGATCCCAACACGATCCGCACCGCCGACCACACGCGTCTTTTCTATCGCGATTGGGGGCAAGGCACGCCGCTCGTGTTCCTGTCCGGCTGGACGCTGAATTCCGACATGTGGTCCTATCAGATGGAGCCGCTGTCGCGCCTCGGCTGCCGTTGCATCGCGTATGACCGCCGCGGCCACGGCCGTTCGAGCGATCCCGGGCGCGGCTACGACTTCGACACGCTCGCCGACGATCTCGACAGCGTGCTCAGCACACTCGATTTGAGCAATGTGACACTGGTCGCGCATTCGATCGCGAGCGGCGAAGCGGTGCGTTATCTGACGCGGCACGGTTCGGAACGCGTGGCGCGGATTGCGTTCATCGCGCCCGCGGCGACGCCATATCTGCTGAAAACCGAAGACAACCCGAACGGGATCGACGCTGCACTATTCGAGCAGGGCCGCCTCGCGCTGAGCCGTTCCTTCCCTGACTGGATCGAGGCGAATGCCGCACCGTACTTCGGCACGGGTGTGTCGCGCGCGCCGCTCGACTGGACGATCCGCATGATGCTGCAAACCTCGCATCAGGCCATGCTCGAACTCGCCCGCGTCCAGACCATCACCGATTTCCGCGCGGAGCTGGCCCGCATCCGGGTGCCGTCGCTGGTCGTGCAAGGCGACCGGGACGCCTCCGCGCCGCTCGAGCTGACCGGACGGCCGACCGCGGCGCTGATTGAAGGCGCGTCACTGAACGTCTACGAAGGCGCCGGCCACGGCCTGTACTTCACTCATGCGGAGAAGTTGAACCAGGATTTGCTGGCGTTCCTGGGCCACCGGCCGGTTTAGGGTCGACCGGCACTTGATCTTCCACCGGCGCATCGGCCTTGCCGGCTGCCGCTTTCAGCGAGGCGTCGGCAGGCGGCGTTGAAGGCGGTTCGCCCTTCGCAGCAGCGTTGGGGCCAACGTCCAGCGCGCCGTTCGATTCGACCTTGGCCGGTACGCTCTCCGGGTCCCACGTCAGCAGATGCCGCTGTGGGTTCGCGATTTCGATGCCGCGCGCGCTGAACTGGTCGAGAATGCGCCGGTTGAATTCGCGCTGCACGCCCCAGCGCGCGGTGTCGCGGCATTGGATCTGGCCGGCCAGCGTGACCGCTGAACCATCCACGCCATCCACGCCCCAGAAGCTGAAGTCGGACAGGATGCCGTCCTTGAACTTCTCGTCTTCACGCAGCGCGGCGCCGATTTCCTTCAACGTGGCGATCGCCAGATCGACGTCCTGGCCGAACACGATATTCACTTTCACCGCTGCATTGCCGAGTCCGCGATTGGTGTTGTTCACCGTCGTGACCGAACTGAACGGCACGGTGAAGAGCGAACCGTCGCTGCCGCGCAAGCGTACGGTGCGGATCGACAGATATTCAACCGTACCGGATACGCCCGCGAGCGTGACCCAGTCGCCGACCTGCATGGCGTTTTCCATCAGCAGGAACATGCCGGTGATGAAATCCTGCACCAGCTTTTGCGAGCCGAAGCCGAGCGCCACGCCGAAAATACTCGCGCCCGCCAGCAGCGGCCCGATGTTCACCCCGAGTTCGCTCAGGCCAGTGAGCACCACGACCAGTGCGATCACGCAGAAGAGCGCGCTGCGCAGCATCGGCAGCAGGGTACGCAGACGTGCGGCGCGCACGAGGTCGCCGCTGGTGGTCCACTGATCCAGCCGCCGTTCGATCGACACGTTGGCGCCTTCCCACACCACCAGAGCGATCACTGCGGCGACACCGATCGTGACCAGCGCCGAAGCCAGCCGATGGCCGATCGAACCGGCCCGGAACATCTCGCCCACATCGACGCCCCAAACCTGCAGCAGCGCGAGCGCCGTGACAACGCCGATGAGCCACGCGACGACCCGCCGCAGCAGCGGGTAATAGCGATAGGCATGCTGTTGCACGAGCGACTTCTCCGCGTCGCCCTGTACGTTGAATAGCCGCGCCATGGCGCCGAAAATCACGATGGCGACGACCCGCGCACCCACCAGGATCGCCAGCGTAATGCCGCCGAGATGCAGCAAGGTGCGGTAGCCGTTCTGCACGTCGAGCGCCCAGATGAACCACAGCGCCATCACCACGAACGCCGCGAATCCGGCCCACGCATCGGCGAGCGCGTTGCCGAACATTTCCAGCGATTCGCTCGCGGCAAAGCGCCTGCGGATCAATTCGCCAACCGGCTTCCTGCATTTCAGAATCAGAATCGAGATCATGATGTGGCCGGCGAGCGCGACCACTTTCATCAGCGCGAGATGCGCGGCGTCGTTCAGGCCGAGCGCTTGCGCGATCTCCGCGAAAGCCGAACCGGCGCCGACCACGGCGACGATCCGTACGATCCAGCGCTGCACGAAAGCGGCCCACGCATCGCTCATGCGCAACAGGCGCAGGCGGGGCGCGCTCGGCTGCAGGAAGAAGCCGCTGACGATCACAATCAGGCGGCATAGCACGTAGATGTCGATCAGCGAATCGAGCGCGCGGTCTTGCGGCGTGCCGTCTTCGGTGAAGATCGACATCAGCGCGCTCGCCGCGCCGACGAACACCGCCAGCGGCAACAGGCGCAGCACCATCGTCAGGAGCGCGCGCGGCAGGCGCTGCAGCAGCGTCAGGTGATGCACGGCCTTCTGCTCGCCTTTGGCCTCGGTGGTTTTGCCGGTGGTGGACGTGGCCGTTGTTATGGAGGCGCCGGGCTTTGCTGCCGGGGCCGTTGCATCGGACGAAACCGGGGAAACCGGCAGCGGCGGCGCGGCATTCGGCGTATCGGCCGGTTGCGGCTGGACGTCAACGGGCAGGTCGGCTTGCGCTGCACTGTCTTCATCGTCACGTTCGCGGCGCGCGGCGAGGGCCGTGTACGCGCGGCGCAGCAGGCGGCGCGCGAGCCATTCGAGCGCGAGCGCGGGCAGCAGGGCCGCCAGCAGCGACCATGCGACCTGGCCGAGCACGCCGCGCGCTTGCGGGTTGGTCGATTGCCAATGCCACCAGGCACGTACCGAAGCGACGTCGAGCAGCGCGGCGACCGAACCGCGCAATGACTTGCCGAGATGCACGGCCCAATGCGCGCCTTGACGCGCCAGTTGCGAGGCGAGGCCATTGGACTGGAAGGCGGCTGGGACGAGCGCGCTGGCGCTGCTGGCCGCGGCGGGCGCCGACGCAGCCGCGGCCGCCGAGGCCGACGAGGCATGCGGAGCGCTGAGTGCGCCCGCTGCGGCGATCGCCTGTAGCGTGTCGCTGACTTGTGCGCGGCGGGTGGGGTCATTGAGGACGCTGAGGGCCTGGCGGGCCTGCTCGGGCGTCAGGGTGGGCGCGGCGCCGGATGCCGCGGAGGCGGCGGGTTGCGCCACGGCGGCAAAGACCGGCGAGGCGCTCAGGAGGAGAAAAATGACAAGCCAGGCGTGGAGTTTTTTGCGCATAGGGTGTAAGGCGGGGTACCAGGTGCGGACGGCGGTGCCGGGACGCGTGGGTCGACGCAAGGGTCGATTCGGCGGCGTGACCTTGGACCGACACGTGTTTAGTCGTACAAGTTCCATCCGCGGCGGCTATCGGCGTTCACGCGGAGGTTCGGCCAGTTGGTCCGAATTGTAACGTCAGGTGGCAGAAAGCTTGTCTGGTAGAGGCGCCGTCCACGGCGTAGCGCGTAAGATCGCGCGGCTTGAGATCCACTGAGGCGGCAGGCGCAGCGTGACAGGCGGCCATGCGCCGACGCAGCCACGCGCGGGGCTGCATCGGCAAAAGGGCTGGCGCGAAAGCCCGTTGGGCTCCGTACGATAGGGGCGCTCAGGCCCGGCAATGCCTATTCTGTTGCTTCCACCGAATCCGTCGCAGCCACCCCGAGCGTGCCCTCAACCACTTCGGTGAAGGTGCGCTCCTCGCGCAGAATGAAGCGCTTCGTCTGCGCAAACAGGAAATTTTCCCGTGCTTCGGCGTCGGAGCGCAGCCGTGCCCGATACGTTTCGTACGCGGCGAGGCTGTCGAACGCGATCAATCCCCAGGCGACGTCGTTAGTCCCTTCGTGCGGCAGAAAGTAGCCGATCAGATGACCGCCGCAGCGCGGAATAATGCGGCCCCAGTTGCGAGCGTAGTCGTTGAAGGCTTCGCGTTGGAACGGGTCGATCTGATAGCGGATGAAGCAGGTAATCGTCATGTGCAAGCTCCCGATCAGGTGGGGGTGGTTTGAAGCAGGTGAGTATCAGTATGAAGACTGCTCGACTGCGACGTTTCACTGCGTTCTGAACTGTCGTTGAGCGGGCCGGCGGCATTTAATGGCGGCGTTCAATGGCGGTATCAAGGCCCGCGCAGATCGCAAGCGGCGCCGTGTCCCGGGACCTACCCCTTAACTTGGCGCAGCTGTTTTTCCACTAGCCTCGTGGATCGTCAACACCGCGAGCGTCGCGCCGGCCAGTGCGCACATCGCCGACACCAGCGCCACCGCTCGCAAGGCCGCCCCGAGTGCCTCGGCTTGCGCGCGCGCCACTTCGGCTCGAGTCGCGGCGTCCGTTGCACCTGGCGCCGCCGAACTCGTACTCATCGTGTCCTGTGTCAACCGTGCCGACGCACGCGCCGCTTGCGGCACGTTCGACGCATCGAGCCGCGCGTCGAGTGCTGCGTCGTGCGACCACACAAATACGATCCCGAGCACCGCGATCGCCAACAGACTCGCCACCCGGGCGACGGCATTATTGATGCCCGAGGCGACCCCCGTGCGGGCGGCGGATACGGACGTCATCACCGTCGTCGTCAACGGTGCGACGGTGATCGTCATCCCAAGCCCGAGCACGACGAGCGCCGGAAAGAAGCCGCGCCAATAGTCGCCGCGGACCCACGGCAGCGCGAGCATCGCAAAGCCGATCGCCGCGATCACCGGCCCGATGCCCAGCAGGGCCCGTGCGCCGTAACGGCTCGTCAGGCCGCCGGTGAAACGCGACAACAGGCCGATCGTGACCGGCACCGGCAGCAGAGCGGCGCCTGCCTCGGTCGCGCTATAGCCATACGCGCGGATCAGCGTGAACGGCAGGAAGAACAGCGCGCCGCCCAGCCCGAAATAGAGCAGCAGCGTGACGAGATTCGCGCCGACGAAATCACGCGAACGGAACACGTCGAGCGGCATCATCGGATTGCGGGTCTTTGCTTCGAGCACGACGAAGCCGGACAGCACGACGAGGCCGCCGAGGATCAACGCCAGCACCCAGCGGTCGCCGAAGCCGCGCGCCGAGGCGATGGTCAGGCCGTAGGTCAGCGCGGCGAGCCCGGCGGCCGCCGTGACGGCGCCCGGCAAGTCGAGCCTCGGCAGCGCTTGCCCTTTGTGCACGGGGTCCGGATCTGATGGATCACCTTCCTGCCGGCTGTCCGGCACGGCGACGACCGCCAGCGCGATGGTTGCGCACGCAATCGGTACGTTCAGAAAGAAAATCGCTCGCCAGGAAAACGCATCAACGAGCCAGCCACCCGCCACCGGCCCGACCGCCGACGTGATCGCGCCGACGGCGGCCCAAGTGCCGATCGCTTTGCCGCGTTCCTTGTCGTCGAATACCGAGCCGATGATGGAGAGACTGCTCGGCACCAGCAACGCCGCGCCGATGCCTTGCACGGCGCGCGCCGCGATCAGGGCGCCGACGCCAGGCGCGAGGCCGCAGCCGATCGAGGCCAGCGTGAACAAGCCGATTCCCGCGATGAACACGGTGCGCCGGCCGAGCTTGTCGCCGAGCGAACCGCCCACCAGCACCAGCGCGCCGAGAAACAGCAGATACGCATTGACCACCCATTGGATCGCCGCGACGCTCGCGCCCAACTCGGTCTGGATCGACGGCAGCGCGACATTGACCACGGAGCCGTCGATGAACGCCATGCTCGAACCCAGGATGGTTGCGGCGAGTGCGAGCTTTTTGCGCCGGCATGGGTGATCGAAGCTGAGGGGCTGAGCGTGGATGGCGAGCGCGTCGCACGGGCTCGCCTGGGCGGGGAGCGTGGAGGAAGGGCGGCGCGCGAGCGCCGGGGCGTGCTGATCGGCCACGTCCACTCCAGGGTGGATGAACGGCTTTCAGCATAGCAACGCCAAGGGAGAACCGATAGCCAGTTACGGCGCCTGGCCGACCGAGCCAGGCGGCGCGGTCGCGGCACTATTTGCGGACGGTTGCCCGTTCGGGCGGTCTTAGGTCAAACCAGCGAGGTCAAACCAGCGAAGGCGCCTGCCGCTCCGCCTCGTCGTCGGCATCCGCAGCGCCGTTGGCGTTCGACGCGCGTCCAGCCGCCGGGTCCTGATGCAGCCGGCTCGCATGCATCAGGCGATACAGCGTGGCTCGCGAAATGCCGAGCTCGGCCGCGGCCTCGGACAATTTATAGCCGTGCCGCTGCAAAGCGTGCTCGATGGCGTCCTTTTCGGCCTTGCTGCGGATCTCCGCCAGCGTCACGGCCGGCCCGTTGTCGGTTTGCGGCAGGCCGAGGTCGCTTGCCGTGATAAAGCGGCCCTCGCTCATCACCACGGCCCGGCGCACGCAGTTGATCAGCTCGCGCACATTGCCCGGCCACGGATAGTTCGACATGGCGACGATCGCGTCGCTCGACAGCCCGCGCAATTTACGCGCGCCATCCTGCCGGTACATGCTGAGCGCATAATTGGCGAGCAGCTTGATGTCGCCGCCGCGTTCGCGCAACGGCGGCTCGACAAGCCGCAGCACGCACAGGCGGTGATACAGGTCGGAGCGGAAGCGGCCGTCTTCGACGGCTTTGTCCAGATCGACGTGGGTCGCTGAAATCACCCGTACGTCGACGTTGATCGGCCCATTGCCGCCCAGCCGTTCGATGGTGCCTTCCTGCAGGAAGCGCAGCAGCACCGCCTGGCATTCGTGCGGCATGTCGCCGATTTCATCCAGAAACAGGGTGCCTTCGTTGGCACTTTCGATCCGGCCGATCTTGCGTTGCAACGCGCCGGTAAAGGCGCCGCGCTCGTGGCCGAACAATTCGGCTTGCAGCAGGCTCGGCGGAATGGCCGCGCAATTGATCGCGACGAAGGCCCGGCCGGCGCGCGGCGAGCGCTCATGAATCGCACGGGCGGTCAGTTCCTTGCCGGTGCCCGATTCGCCGGCGACGAACACCGGCGCGTCGGTCACGCCGCATTTGTCGATGCGCCGGTATAGCTGCTGCATCGCCTCGCATTGCCCAACCATGCCGTGCCGACCGAGCGAAGGCTCGGGGGCGGCCGGCGCGTGCCGCAGGCTCGACAGCCCGTGCGCGTGGCCGAGCGCGAATACCAGCCGCTCGTTCAGCCAGGGCCGGGTTACGAAATCGAAGCAATAATCGAGGATGAAGCGGCTGACCAGTTCGTCGTCCGACTGGCCCGGCGCGATCTGCGCGACCCAATTGGTTTCGACGCGGCGCATGCAGGAGGCGAGAGCGGACAAATGCTGGGACGTGCAGTTACCTGGCAATTCGACGAGGCCGACCTTGATATTGTCGCGCTCGATCATGCGTTCGGCGATTGCCGTGCTTTTGGCGTGCACAGCTTGCCAGCCGGATGCGGCCAGGAAGCTGGCCAGATCCTGATCGGGCGAGTTCGACACGTATAGAACGGTGCGTTCGGTGTCGACAGGCGTGCAAGTCGTGTTCATGTGACCCCCGGATTGTTGCTGCTCTCAGAACTGCTCTTCGACGAACTGGACAGACCGGCAATGACAAATTCACGGTAGCGGCAATGGCGGGGACATAGAGCGGCGGCATGAACCGCGAGGTGCCGCACGTCGGACAGATAGCAGGACAGCATTTAACGGTGAGACCGCCTGACTATTTCATCCCCGAATCACAAGCCGTTTTCTACCTCCGTGGTCTGGCAGACGCGCTCTATGTGGCGCATTGCTTAACGATAAGCGAAAGTGCTTTCGAGCGCCATACAAACAAATCTGGATTCAGAAACGTTTTCCCGCTTTGACGTGCCTTTTTACGGTTCAAAAATGGTCGGTCAACCGCGGCTATGTGCGAAATCCCACATAGCGCCGCAATTAGCATGCCTCTCATCGTGCAACGGCTGCCGCGCCGTCGAATTACCGTGTCTCAAGCTTGCGACATTTTGGGCAAGGGCTGCGAGAGCTGTTTCGTGGCCCGAAGCATCGGCACATTTGACCGGGGCACGCCGCAAAGCGTGACCGGGCCGGGGCCGACGAAGCGCGCGTCTACGCCCGCCGACAGGTAGATCCTTCTGCAACGCGTTGGAGGATGAACCCAGCGCGTGTCAAATCCGAATCAACGCGTGCCGAGAGGCATGGTCTGGCGCGGTGCGCGGCAGCGAAATTCACCGTGCATCAAGGGGTTGAGAGCGCATGGCACAGCCATTGCAATAGGAGCTTTACAAGCGAATGCATTGCCGCCCGCTCCGGTAGCTCGGGGAAAGCAGCCGGAGCCCGGCGGTGAACATCGTCTTCGTAAGCGCGGCCGGGGAAGCCAATGTGTCTTACGAGGGTGTGGCGGGGCCACTGAAAAACGGACGTCAAAAAAGTGGGCTGAATGGTCGATGCGGCGCATCGGTCATTCTTCACCGGACGACGTAAAGCGCTGACCTCGCCATTTTTTCCGTCTGACTGGACGGACCTGGCGTTGATGGCCGAAATTAAATCGATCGCAATAGCGACAGGTACCGTGCTCGAGCACATTGCGGGCACGCGACGCACAGCACAGAACAGGGGCGGGGCAGCGCACGGTCAGGACCAGCCGGCGCGACGATGCGGGGAGGGATGGCCTTAGTCTCCATAGAGGGACACGCTTTACGAGTTGGACCGGGCGCCGTGCCGGCGCGATTACGCGGGCACGGCTTACCTGGATGCGGCCTTGAAATGGCTCACGATTCGGGGGTTGTCATGAAAACGATCAGCAAGCTGGCCGCAATGCAACTGGGCCACCACACCACGGCGCACGGCGCCGTTCTCTCCTATCAGCGTCTTGTCGCAGGGCCGCGCAGCCTGTTCGCCGCGCCGCCGGCCGATCTGTTCACGCTGGTGATCGCCGAGGCGATGAAACGCAAGGCTCAGCCCGAGATTCAGCGCGAGGCGCTGCGCGACGCGATCCACGAGATGCCGCCGTCGCCCGAACGAGGCTACGAGCGCGGTGCGGACGTCGACCCGGCCGGACCCGACGACTACATCTGAATGGCGACTGCGGTTGACGTGGCCTTGACGGCCGGATGGCTTCAGTCCGGTTGTCGCCGCGCCTCACAAAGGCATGCTCGGCCGCCTGTTTGCCAGGCGGCCGAATGCGCTGCCGCAACTCAAGTGCAGCCGCTGAACCCACCCGATCGCTGAGACTCGCACGCCAGAATCGAATTCAGGCGGGCGTGGCATGATATGGACATTCGTCCGGTGTGACTGCTACGCTGCGACGCTGACGGACCGGAAGCCTTCATGGGGCAGGCTTGAATAATAATTCGCATATCGAAACGAGTGTGCAATGACAAAGACCGCACCTTCGCCGGAATTCGATGATGAGGGCCGTCTCGAGGATGCCACGATTGTGGACCCGGCAAGCGCAGCGCCTCGCGCCGATGGTGGAGACGGGGTTATGCCGGCCGGCGGCATGCGCGAGGCGTTGACCGAAATCCTCGCGCGCGTCGCCGCAGCGCTCATGTTGAGCATCTTCACATACGCCGCGGTCAAGCAATGGCTCGCCGCGCCCACACGGATAACCTTGCTGCTGCTCGTGGTGAGCGCGTTCATGACCCTGGGGTTGTCGCTGTTTGCGCGGGTACCCATCCACCGCGACTGGACGCCTTTCGCGTTCATCTGCTCGGTGGGCGGCACGTTCTATTTTCTTGCTGTGCGGCTTTCGCCCGGCACCCAACTTATTCCGGAGGCGGCCGGCGCGTCGCTGCAACTGCTGGGGATTTTCTGGCAACTGTTCGCGAAGGTGTCGCTGCGCAGGTCGTTCGGCATTTTGCCCGCCAATCGCGGGGTTGTTTCCCGCGGGGCTTACCGGTTCGTGCGTCATCCCATGTACCTGGGGTATTTCGTGACGGACGTCGGGTTTTTGCTGGCGAACTTCGGGATTCAGAACGTGATTGTCTACGGATGCCAGTTTGCGCTGCAGGTTGGACGCATTGTGCGGGAGGAGCGGCTCCTGTCCGACGATGAGCGATATCGGACGTACAGGGGTAAGGTGCGGTTTCGGGTGATTCCGGGCGTGTTTTGACGGTGTATCGTGTAGTTTTCTTGCGGTGCAACCCGCAATGAGCTGCAATGAGCTGCAATTAGCGGCGCTAAACAGCAAACCCCCAACCCGCCTGGCTACCTTTGATAGATGCGCACGAGCGCCACATCATCCATGCAAAGCGATACAACCCCGTTCCACGACATGGCGTCTATTCTGTCCAATCCGATTCTCAACACGGATTCGTACAAGGCGTCGCACTACCTGCAATATCCGCCGGAAGCGTCGGCGATGTTTTCATATATCGAGTCGCGCGGCGGGCGCTACGACCGTACGCTGTTTTTCGGCCTGCAGATGCTGATCAAGGAGTATCTGTGCCGGCCCATTACGCCAGCCATGATCGACCAGGCGAAGGCATTTTTCACGGCGCACGGTGAGCCGTTCAACGAAGCCGGCTGGCGCTACATCGTGGAGCACTATGAGGGCTATCTGCCCGTGCGGGTTCGCGCGGTGCCGGAAGGCTCGGTCGTGCCCACGCACAACGTGCTGGTCACGGTCGAATGTGACGATCCCCAGGTGTTCTGGCTGGCCTCGTATCTGGAAACGATGCTGATGCGGGTGTGGTATCCGATTACAGTCGCGACGCAAAGCTGGCATCTGCGCAATACGATCCGCGCTTATCTGGAGAAGAGTAGCGACGACCTCACGCAATTGCCATTCAAACTGCACGATTTCGGCGCGCGCGGCGTGTCGAGTGCGGAGTCGGCGGCGATTGGCGGCTCGGCGCATCTGGTCAGTTTCATGGGCTCGGATACGGTGCTCGGTGTGGTTGCGGCAAACCACTACTACAACGAACCGATGGCGGCGTTTTCCGTGCCGGCCGCGGAGCACAGCACGATCACGTCATGGGGACGCGAGCGTGAAACCGACGCATTCCGCAACATGATCGCGAAGTTCGGCAAGCCTGGTGCAATCGTTTCAGTGGTGTCCGATTCCTACGACCTGTTCGCCGCGCTCGAGGTATGGGGCACGACGTTGAAGCAGGCGGTGCTCGACTCCGGCGGCACACTGGTGATCCGGCCGGATTCCGGCGATCCGCTGACGATCGTCTTGCAGACCATGCGGGCGCTCGAGGCGTCGTTCGGCTCGACGGTGAACGGCAAGGGGCGGCGCGTGCTCAACAACGTGCGCGTGATTCAGGGCGACGGCGTGAATCCGGATTCGATCGAAGCGATCCTTGCGGCCATGGATGAGGCCGGCTTTGCGGCCGACAACATCGTTTTTGGCATGGGCGGCGCGTTGTTGCAGCAGATCAACCGCGATACACAGCGCTTCGCCATGAAGTGTTCGGCCATCCGGCTCGACGATGAATGGCACGACGTACGCAAGGACCCAGTCACGGATGCCGGCAAGCGCTCGATGAAAGGGAGGCTTACGTTGCTGGTGAATCGTCACACAGGCGAGTATCGGACAGTGACGCTGCCGTTGGCGTGGGATGACCGCACGGTTGAAGGGGATTGGGACGAGGCGCTCGTCACGGTTTTCGATTCTGGAAAATTGCTCGTCGACGCGACGTTTTCTGAAATCAGGAAGAGGGCTCACGCGGCTGAGGGTTAGCCGGCTGTTTGGCCCAGCATGTCAGCTCACATGCCAGACCGACACGCCGCTGGCGTCAACGTCAACCCGGCAAGGGCTGCCTTCGCGCAAGCGGGCATCTTCGTTCGCGATGTCGAAGCGCACCCCCGCGATATTCAGGCGGACATACCGCTCGCCGCGCCGTAACTCGACCGCGTCGACCATGCCGGCGTAGGCGCCGCCGGGTGAAATAAGCACGGCGTGGGACGAGATACGCCACATCACCCCTTGCCCGGCGGGAATCGCAAAACCGCTATCGCCGGTCGCGATCGTCAACCCATTGCCAATCTCGACTCGCCCGGGCGCAGTCATCAAACCTTCGCCGACGTTGTGCAAGCCGAGCAGTTCGGCAACCCGCATCGAAGCCGGCCGTTCGAATACCTTATCGATGGAACCCGCCTGCAGCACGCGCCCCTGTTCGACAACCAGCACCTCGTCGGCAAGCAGAGCGGCTTCGTCCGGATCGTGTGTGACGATGATGGTCACCGCCGCAATTTCGCGCTGCAACGCGCGCAGCGACTGCTGCAAACGCCGTCGCCGGGGCGTGTCGAGCGCCGCGAACGGCTCATCGAACAGCAGCAATTCGCTGTGACGCGTGAGCGCTCGCGCCAACGCCACGCGTTGCCGCTGACCGAACGACAATTGATGCGGCAAGCGCGCAACCAGCTGCGCGAGGCCGAGATGATCGAGCCAGTAACGCGCGCTGGCGGCGTCGGCGTCAACGGGAAACGCGAGCTGCTGTGCCACCGTCATATGCGGGAACAGGCCGTAGTCTTGCGGCATGTAGCCGATCTGGCGGCGCTCGGGCGGCAGTGTACTCAAGTCAGTGGTGCCGAGCCGAACGGAACAGGCTGCGTTGGATTCAAGCCCTGCAATCAGACGCAATGCGAGGGATTTGCCGGAGCCCGAAGGGCCGATGATCGCAAGCCGCCGCGTGGCCGGCGCCCAAGCGATGTCGAGTTCGAACGCGCCCAGTCGCCGCTGCAAATGAAAGGCGAGGCGAAGGTCGGAAGTCTCGCCCCGGCTCGCCGTCAGATCCGTGCCGGGTTCCAGCGCGTCGTCGCCGTTTTCGGTTTGTTCGAGTGAAGCCTTCTGCCGAAGGCTATATATCGACAATGCCGCGCAGACAATGGCAATCGCAAGCGTCGGCAGCAATAATGGCATCATCGCCGGCAGGCCCTGCCCACCGAATACGACGTACGTGTACACCGGCAGCGAATACGGGTGATAGGCCACCATCACCGTCGCGCCGAATTCGCCGAAGGCACGCAACCACGCCAGCGCGAGTCCCGCGCGAATCGCCGGCCACGCAACCGGCAACATCACACGGAAGAATCGGCTGCCTGCATGATGGCCGAGCGTCGCGGCCACGTCGTCGAGCACGGGGTCGACGGCGGCGAACGCCGATTTCGCGGCGATGATCAGGAAAGGCGCGGCCACGAAGATTTCCGCGAGCACGATGCCGGCAAACGAATCCGTCAGCGCCCCGTTGGTGAAGCGGCCGACCCAGCTATAGGGCCCAAGCAGAAACAGCAGCAGCACGCCGCTCGTGAGTGGCGGCAAGGCGAGCGGCAACTGCACGACGAAGCCGAGCAGCGCCATCTTGCGGGAGTTCGAGCGCGCCAGAAAATAGCCGAGCGGCACGCCGCCGAGCAGAATCACGAACGAGGCCACGCTGGCGCTCGCCGCCGAGATGCCGACCGCCGACCACACCGCGCGCCAATCGACATTCGGCCAATCGGCCGCGCCGAGTTGCGGCACGCTCGCGATAAACGGCGCGCACAAATAGACGGCAAGCAGCGCGGCCAGCCACAGCAGCGGCCGCGCGGCCGATCGCTTCATCGCCTGTTCTACAGCCTGTTCCATCGCCTTATTGCGCGGCGGCGTCGATCACGGCTTGCACCGAAGGCGGCATGGTTTGCACATTGCCGGTAATGGTCGGTTTGATGACGTCCACGCCGTGTTGCTTGAGCAACGCGCGGCCTTGTGCGCTCAGCAGGAAGTCAACGAAGCTGCTCGCGCCCGCACGGTTCGGTGCGTCGCTGAGAATTGTCAACGTGTAGCTCGCTTTGGCCTGCAATTCGGGCGCCGGACGGAGCGCGGGAATTTTCAGGTCGGACGTTTCGGTCGAATAGAAGAAGCCGGCATCGAGCTGGCCGGATTGCAAACGGCCCACCAGCGTTTCTTCAGGCAAAACCTGCGCCGGATTTTCCGCGTCGCCCAATGTCTTCTCGACGAGGTCCGGCTGATGGTAAAGCTCCGCAGCCTTCGTCATCATCTCGACGGTGAATGCGCCCTTCGGATCGAGCTTCGGATCGGTGCGGCCGATGCGGATGCCCGGCTCCTGCAACACCTGATCCCAGCGCTTGCTCTTGAAGTCCGCTGCGAATTTGCTTTGCGGGTTATAGCCGATCATCAACGGCGATTCGGCGAAGTTCACATACCACGTGACGTGATCGCCATTCGCCTCGCCCATCAGGCTGGTGTTCACCTTCGGGCTCGCGCTGATGAACACGTCGCCGCGGCGCAGCTTGCCCTTGATCTCGTTGGCGATCTTGTTCGAGCCCGCCGCGTAGCCGCGGAAGTGCTGGCCGGTGGCCTTTTCGAAGGCCGGCCCCACACTGCGCTCCATCAGGTTGACGAGCGAACCGGCGTACAGCACGTTGACCGTGTCGTCCTGCGCGAGGGCGGGCACAGCCGTCACCACGCCGGCGACAACCACGAAAGATGCAAGCAGCTTGCGAATCATGCGATTAACCCCGATGCGTTATTAAGAGCGCTATATTACGACGCCATCGCATTGCGGTGTGGGATGCTGCGCGCTCTGTGTGGTCTATGGATGTGGACACCGTCGGCGCAGTGGCCGATATGCCTGGCGATATATTGCGTATCGATACGCTTTTGCACCGAGGCGGCCATCGCAGCGTAATATACACACGGAAATAACGAGTGAACAGGCCGGTCAGGCTTCAATGCTGGGGATAACCGCGTATGGATAGTGTGAATGTGATTACCGCGCCTGCCGTCGAAAGCGCGCTCGTCCTGAGCGGACGGTTCCAGCGGACGCTGTCTTTCGACCTCGAGCGGCTCAAGAGTTACGAAAGCGTGCTAGCCAGACCATTCGATCTGCGTTGCTACACGACAAATCGTTTCATCCGCAGCGTTGAGCCTTACCGCGGGGTGCGTCTGACGACCTTGATCTCGGAAGCGGGTTTGCCGAACGAGGTGCCGGGCGAGTTCAAGCGGACGGTGTTCGTGGCGGTGGGGCACGATGGCTACGTTGTGACATTCTCGTGGCACGAACTGTTCAACACGCCGATCGGCGAGAACGTGCTGGTTGCGTATGAATGCGATGGCCGCGCGCTCGATGCTGAAGACGGTGCGCCGATTCTGTTTTCCGGTTCGGACATTCTGCCCGCGCCACGCCACGTCAAACGGCTCGCGCGTATCGAGGCGCATGTCTTGAAGCCTCTGGCGTAGGTGATTCGAATGACGGGCGTAATATGGTTCGATGTTCTTCATCGTGCCGCCGTCATGTCTGACGAACCACTTTCGCCTGTTGCGGAACCTGCTGCGCCCAGCCCTGAATCGCTGTTCGCGTCCCTCGATGCGCGGGTTGCCGAGCGCACGGCGAAGTGGCTAGATGTGGCCACGGACCCCGCGTCGCCCGATACTGGATTGTTCGCCAAGCTGATCGCCGCGCGCGATGTCCGCGACGAACTTGTGTTGCTTGGGCTGCCGCAGCCGGCGTGGCGCGCGCTATTGGAGCGACACTTTGGGCACGCACCTGCGCCCATGTTTGCGTCCTTGCCCGCATTGCCACTTGTCGACACCAGCGAACACGCAGCATTCGTCGAAACGCTGAACGCACTGCTGCTAACTTACGCCAGTACCGCCGTCGACACGAACGACGCTCGCTGTCTCGCCTCAATCATCGCTCACGCGTGCTTGCGGCCGGATCACCTGTGGCGTGACCTCGGGCTTGCGGGCCGGGAAGAAGTCACATGGATGCTGACGCGCTATTTCCCGACGCTCGTGCTGCTGAATGTCGAGAATCTGCGCTGGAAGAAATTCCTCGCCCAGCAACGCGCGCTTTCCTTAGGGCTTCAACCCGGCCCGGCACCCGGTTGTCCGGGCTGCGAAGACTACGGACATTGCTTTCCCGACCACCCCTGAAGGCCATTCAGCCAGGATGGCAGCGCGAGACGGTTCGTGTATGCTTTCGCGCATGGCTGATACCGCGAAAACCAAACCAAGCCCCGCGACAAAATCCGCGAAACCACGCCCCGAAGTGCGCTTCAGAATGCGCATCCGCAGCGGCGACGCTGTTGCGCTCGGACCGGGCAAAGTCGAACTGCTGGAAGCCGTGCGCGAATACGGCTCGATCTCGGCTGCGGCGCGCAGCCTCGGCATGTCGTACCGGCGTGCCTGGTTACTGATCGACGAGCTGAACCGCTCGCTCAAAACGCCGGCCACGCACTCGGAGCAGGGCGGTCAAAGCGGCGGCGGTTGTACACTGACGCCGGTCGGCGAACGCATCATTCATCTGTACCGCGATGTCGAAGACGAGGCCCAGCGAAGCTGCGCGAAACAGATCGCCGAGTTGACCCGGCTGATTCGTTCCTGAGCCTGAGTGCGCCTCCTCGCACTCGCCGTTCAACCGTGACGCAGGCAAAACGCCGAGGGCGGCGGATTGCCCAACTGGGCAAGATGCTCCGGGCGCAGCCGGTCCACCAATTCGACAAAGCTCGCCACGCTTGCCGTGCGCAACGGGTGATAGTCGATCTGATGACGCTCGCACACGCGCTTGAGCGTATTCATCGAATCATGATCGACGCAGTCGACCGGAAACACGACGATATCCGCACCCGGCAGCGCGGCTGCAAGCAGACCTTTGCGATCTTCCACGCCGCCGTCGTGCACCACGAAATCGCCACCGGCGGCCTCCACCAGCCGCTTGAGCGCGGCGTTCGAGCCGGGGCGGCCGCCCACGTAGACAATCCGCTTGCCGCGCACACTGTCGAGGCTGGCTTGCCGCGTCTGCGCGCCATGGCTGCCTTCCACTGAATTCACCGTCGCGCGTTCCAGCGCGTCGCATTCGTTCTGCACCAACAGGAGCTGCGCCAATGCCTCATCGCGGCTCCTGCGCAATGCAAGTGCCGCGCCTTGCTCCTGCAGCGCGCGCTGTTCGGCGACCTCACGGCGGCTCGTATGCAGCGCCACCCGCTGGTCGCTGTCGGCGAGCTTGTCGCGCAGCTTCGATATTTCCGCTTCGAGATCGAAAGGATCCGTCGGCGTCTGACGTGTGGCGAGAGCGGTGAGTTGCGCGATCTGCTCGTTGAGCGCGGCGATGGCCGCGTCGCGCTGCGTGCTGAGTTCCTGCAAGCGGCTTTGCTGCCGCTCGACTTTCTCTTTCAACTCGGCGTTTTCCGCTTCGAGCGCAACCAGTCTGCGGATGTCCGCGCGATTCGCCGCGCCGACCAGATGCGACAGCATGTGCAATTCGCCGAACGCTTTCTGGCGCACATGCAGGGTCGCGCACGGATGCGTCACCAAAGCCCAGTAAGCAGGCGGGATCTCGCCGCTTTTCAGCGCTTCGTCCCAGAGCTTCAGCAGCTCGACATCGTCGGCGGCTTTGTCGAAGCGGCGGATCGCCGCCGCATAGTGCTCGTCGAGCAACTTGTGCAGGGCTTTGGCGCCCGCGCCGCCATCGATCGCGAGTTCGACTGCCGAGTGATGAATTTCCAGATCGCTCGCGTCTCGGCGATCAAGGCCGGTGAATTTAGGCACCAGCTTGCGCAGTTCATGCGTGCTGAGACAGGTGCCGATGATCGAGCAATGCAACTGGCCATTGAGCTCTGCGAGCCGCGCGCGCCGTTTGGGGTTCGAGAACGACTCCTTGGCGGGCGTGCAGCACGGATCGGCCACGCGCAAGCCAGTGCCGGCAAGCTCGTCGCCGGACAGTTTGAGGCGCGAAGGCTGGGCGAGACGAAACGGCGGCGTGTGCATGAGGACCTCGTATCCGGATCTGGCGTCAGGCTGACTGAACGTGCTTGCTGGACAACCGCGCCATGCAGGCGCTGCTGGCGATATATTCGAAAAGATATAGCGATGGGCAAAAGAAAACGTTCATATGCGGCAATGACGAATTAGTCGTTCGGGTGGACGAGCGTCCGCTCTGCGCGTGATTTGCGCTGCGTGATCGTGGCTGAAGCGGTGACAGAAGCAGTGGCGGCACCGGTAGCGGGAACTGCCGCGGTAGTGCGGCCCGCGACGCGACGGGTGACGGCCGGCGCTGCGCCGCCGGCTGCCCGTGCATGCTGATCCAGAACATGCCCAACGCACAGGCCGATAAACGCGGTATCGAGCCGTTCGAGTTCCGCTACCACCTTGCGTAACGCGGCCAGGTCGTTGCTGAGCGCATCCGAAAAGATCGCGTCGCGAAGTTGCTCGGCCGAGCGCGCTTCTTCGATCGATGCTTTCAGATCGCGCAGACGGGCAAAAGCAGCCGCCTTGGCCTGTTCGGCCAGGATCGACAGCAACTGGTTCAAGGAGTGCGAACCCGACGTGCCCACCGAAGCGAAGTTCAACTGGTCGCCCGCCAGCATCAGCACGAAGCGCTGCACGCTGCCGTAAAGGCGCCGGTAAGCATCGACGACGTCGCGGATCAGTTCCGCGCGGCCACGTTCGGACGCCGATTTCAGCGCGACGATGGTCGACGGAAGTCCTTTCGGGCGACGTCCCGCCGGGTCGGACGACGGGGATCGCAATGTGGGTCGCGATGGGGATCGACTAGGCACTGCTGCTGGCTCCTGCTTGCTTGTTTCGCTTGGTCGTACGCGATTGGCGGGCGGGTCGCTGCGCTGCGCTGCGCAAAAGCATACCGTGATATTCGACAGAATATAACGAAAGGCGGCGTGAGGGTAGCGGCAGGCAGTTTTAGCTGCCCTGCGCGAACTCGAGAAATGCCCGCACAGCCGGCGTCCGTTCGAATTTTCGATAGGCAATGGCAATTTCCGAGGCGATTGGTTTGCCGGCGATGGATCGGTAGACGACGCCCGGCAACGCGATGCAATCCGCGAGGGTATGCGGAACGACTGCCACATTGCCGCCTAGCGATACGCAGGCCAGCACCGCAGCGAGTGTGCCGGGACGTGACCCGAGCCGCGGCGAAAAACGCCCGCGCCGTGCGACTTCGAAGGTACCGGCTTCCTGTTCCGGCAGTACGAAACACTGATCGTGCAGTTGCGCCGGTTTGATGTCCGGTAAATGGGCGAGTGCGCAACTTTCCGGCAGCGCGAGGACGAACGTATCGCGGTGCACGGTGCTTGCCTGAATACCGTCGACGAGCGGCATCGGCGGGCGCACATAGGCTGCGTCGAGCAGGCCGTCGCGCAGCATCTCAGCCGCGCCGTCCATCGGTACCTCGCGAATGGAGACATCGACGCCCGGGTACCTGGCGCGAAAGCCGCCGACCGCCCGTTGCAATACGCCCGCGTAGGCGGCCGAAGCGACGTAGCCGACTTCGATCCTGCCCAACTCGCCGCGCTCGGCGAGAATCGCGCGCTCTTCGCCGCGCGCGAGGTGGTCAAGCGCGCTGAGCGCTTCGGCGAGGTAGGCGCTGCCGGCTGCGCTCAATGTCACCGAGCGCTTGGTGCGATGAAAGAGCCGCACGCCGAGCAACCGTTCCGCTTCCTGGATCAGCTTGGTTAGCGTTGGGGCGGCGATGCCCAATTCATCCGCGGCGCGGGAGAAGTGAAGATGCTTCGCGACACAAACGAATGCGTGAATATGACGGAGCTCGAGCTTTCTCATGGTTTTCAGTATTTCCATCAGAGCTAATTATTCTGTGATTCTATGCCAATGACAGGCAATAGAAGCGTCGCTACCATCGTATGACTTCGATTCGACGCCACCAGCCTGTATGTCATCCACGTCCACTAGTCCCTCGCTGCCAGCGCAGTCGTCAGACTCCAAAGACTCAACATCCGTCAACCCCGCGTTCGTGCTGGCCACCGCGTCGGCAACCTGTGCGCTGATCGTGCTCGATACCAACGTCGTCGCCGTCTCGTTGCCGTCGATTGCACGCTCGTTTCACGCGAATTTTGCCGATGTGGAATGGGTGGTCAGCGCGTATATGGTCGCTTTCGCGTCATGTCTGCTGCCCGCGGGTGGTCTGGCCGACCGCGTCGGCCGAAAGCGGATGCTGCTGCTCGGGCTCGCGCTGTTCTTTCTGGCGTCGCTCGGTTGCGGGGCGGCGCCATCGGCGGCCATGCTGAACGTGGCGCGCGCGGTTAAGGGTGTCGGCGCCGCGATGCTGCTCACCGCGGCGCTCGCCGTGATCGCGAACACCTTCCACGAAGGACCCGCGCGCGTGCGGGCGTGGGCCGTGTGGGGCACCTGCATGGGCCTTGCCACGACGGTGGCGCCGCTCGTCGGCGGCGTCATTACCCAATGGCTCGGCTGGCGCTGGATCTTCCTGCTCAATCTGCCCGTATGCGCCGTACTCGCGTGGTGCGCGTCGCGCTCGATTCGCGAGTCGAGCAATCCCGAGCCCGGTCCGCTCGACGCCGCCGGCAGCATCCTGTTCGGCCTTGCGCTCGCGCTCGGTATCTGGGCGTTGATCGAGGTGCCGGCCGACGGGCTTGTGAGCTGGACAACCGGCGCCAGGCTCGTGGCATGCGTGCTGCTGTTTGGCGCGTTCGTTCAGGTACAACGCTCGCGGGCGCATGCGATGGTCGATCTTGCGCTGTTTCGCCAGCCGCGCTTTGTCGCCGCCGTGCTCGCGATGTTCGGCTACGCTGCCTGTGCTCAGGTGATGATGACGTTTTTGCCGTTGTATCTGCAGAACGCATTCGGCCTGTCAGCGGTGAGGGCGGGCGTCGGCATGTTGCCGTTCGCGCTGGCGATGGTGCTCGGGCCGTACATCGGCGCGGCGCTCGCGAAGCGCTTGTCGGGCATGGCTTTGCTGTCGACCGGGCTGTTGCTGATTGCAGCCGGAAATCTGCTGACGGCGCTGGTCGCCGGCGACGCACGCTATGCGCTGGTGGCGTTCGGCATGGTCGTAACCGGGCTCGGCGCGGGGATCATGAATGGCGATACGCAGAAGGCCATCATGGCGTGCGTGCCGCCGGATCGAACCGGCATGGCGTCCGGTATCAGCACGACGACGCGCTTCACGGCCATCGTCACGTCGGTGGGTGTGCTGGGCGCGGTACTCGCGGCCCGCACTCACGCGGTGTTCGTGGCGGGCACGCCAATTACATCTGATATCCGCGCGGCGCTCGACGCGGGTTTCATGTCGCGCCTGCTGGCGGGAGATATGGCGCAGGCCACCGCGCATCTGCCGCCGGCTCTCGGGGCCACGGTGGTGTCGGCCGCGCACGCGAGCTTTGCCAGTGGTTTTGCCGCGGCGCTCTATCTGGCTGGCGCGGCGGCGGCGTCAATTGCGGCGGGGATCTGGCTGCTGGGCCGCAGAGGTGAAACTGCACGGGTCCGTGGGATTGCAGCGAACGGGTAGCAGAGCAGTCTTGCCGTCCGCTTGATCGATTCATTGCTGGCGGCGCTCTGACGTTCGCCGACTGACGCTGCACCTTAGAAGCCACCACCTGGACCACGGCGGCCCCATTTTCCGATATCGTGTGCTGCGTGCGCGCTCAGGCGCACGCTCCTTTCCGGGCCGTTTCCACGACAGGTCGACCGGGTAACGCATAAGCACAAGAAAATGAGCCATCCCAACACCGAACTGATCGCGCGTTTTTACACCGCGTTCCAGCAGCGCGACGCCGAAACGATGGCTGCCTGCTATGCCGACGACGTAGTTTTCAGCGATCCGGCCTTTGGCGAGTTGCGCGGCGAAGAGGCCCGCGACATGTGGCGCATGCTGGTGTCGCGCGCGCAGGACTTCTCGCTGACGTTCGACGGCGTCGAAGCGGATGCGCTCAACGGCCGCGCCCACTGGGTCGCCCGTTACACATTCAGCCAGACGGGCCGCACGGTAGTGAATAGCATCGATGCCCGCTTCGTGTTTCGCGACGGTCGCATCGTCGAACACCGCGATACCTTCGACCTTTGGCGTTGGGCCCGTCAGGCTTTGGGGTTCAAGGGCCTGCTGCTCGGCTGGACACCGTTCGTGCAGGGCGCGATCAGGGCGCAGGCGAGAAAAGGCCTCGACCTCTATCGACGCCGGCAGCGCCGCGCTTAACGGCTGAGCCCGGGGCCAACCCGGAGTCAGCCCCGGGTTGGCCCGGCGCATTCCCCCAGTCTTGCTATGAACCGGCCAGTTGATGCAGTATTTCGTGATATCGACAAGCGGGGAGTTCTATGCCGGTAGTGGATGCGTCATGGGAAGCGTGGCTGAGCAGTAACGTAGCGCGCGGTTGCAGCATCGACTCGATGATCGACGCGATGGTGCAGGCCGGCTTCGCCACGGAAGCCGCGCGCGCGGAAGTGCGCAAAGCGTTCGGCATGAACCCGGCGGACGCGGGAGCGGCCCCGGCGGCCGTAGCGACCGAGGCTGCCCTCGTCAAAACCGCGCCGCAAACCTACCAATACGACGAGTCGCCGGTTGCGCGCGGCAATGTGATCCGGGCGCAGGATCGCGACGTCCGCGTGTTGATGCGCTGCGAGCGGCCCCAGGTGATCGTGTTCGGCGATGTGCTTTCGCCTGACGAATGCGACGAGATGATCGAGCGCTCGCGTCATCGACTGAAACGCTCGACCACGGTCAATCCCGCCACCGGCAAGGAAGACGTGATTCGCAACCGCACCAGCGAAGGCATCTGGTACCAGCGCGGGGAAGACGCGTTCATCGAAAAGATGGACCGCCGCATCTCGAGCTTGATGAACTGGCCGGTTGAAAACGGCGAGGGACTGCAGATTCTGCATTACGGCACGACCGGCGAATATCGCCCGCACTTCGATTATTTCCCGCCCGATCAGCCCGGCAGCGCGGTGCATACCGCCCAGGGCGGGCAGCGCGTGTCGACTCTGGTGATCTATCTGAACGACGTGCCCGACGGCGGCGAGACGATCTTCCCGGATGCGGGCATGTCAGTCGCGGCGGTCAAAGGTGGCGCGGTGTATTTCCGCTATATGAACGGCCAGCGTCAACTCGATCCTCTGACCTTGCACGGCGGCGCGCCGGTGCTTGGCGGCGACAAATGGATCATGACGAAGTGGATGCGCGAACGCGCGTACGGCTGAGGCGCGCGCTATTCGGCCGCGTGCGGTGCGGCGGTTTTCCCCGGAGCACCGGCTGACAGTTGCTTCAATGCGCTGCGCGCGCCGACGCAGCCCATCCGCATGATCATCAGGCCGATCGCCGCGCCTGCCACGTGATCGAGCATCGGCATGCCCGCGATGCTGCCGGCTACCCCTAAGGTCGCAACCAGCGCCGACACTGCATCCATTCGCGCGTGCCAGGCACTTGCCAGCAGAATCGCCGAGCCGGTGCGCTGGCCTTCCGCGCGCAGGTAACGGAACAACGCTTCCTTGGCGATCGTGACGAAGCCGCTAACGGCGAGCGCGCCGACTTGCATCGTCGTGTTGCCGCTCAACGTGGCGGTTTGGCCGATGCTGTGCCAGAGCATTTGGGCTGCCGTAACAATCAGCAGGGCGGCGATGAAGAGGGATCCCAGGGCTTGCGTGGTGCTGCCGTCCCCTTCGCGCGGCGTTGCATTCAGGTGTTTCGAACTGAGATACAGCACGATGAGCACGACGCCGTCGGCGGCCAGGTCGCTCAAGGTGTGGACGCCGTCCGCGACCAGCCCGTCCGAATGCGCCGTCAGGCCGATGGCAATCTGCAGCGCCATGAGAAAGGCGTTGAGCAGCGCACTGGTGGAGGCGGCTTTAAGCAAAGCGGCCGCCTTGAGTGGTGCGGCTGTCGCTATCGCTGTCGCGCACGGAAGGCTGTGGCATCGGGTCGGGACGGGTTATGTTGTCGCAGAAAAGTACCCGTCGAACGTGGCGCGCAGATGACAGTGCCGCAACGGCTGCCGGCGATCAGGAGCAGTTCGTCCGCCCGGACGTAGGCGAACAGGGCGCCCGGCCTGCACGTGCTGCGCTAACAGGCGGCTCCGTCATCAGCCGCCCGTGCTTCGCTTAAGCCGTCTTGTACACATCCGGGTTGTGCACTTCCATATAACGCTCCGGCGTCGCCAGCCCCTTGAAGCCGTGCGGTTCGTAGACGTGGTGAGCGTCGCTCGTCACCAGCACGATTCTGCGCAAACCGGTCAGCGACGGGCTGCCGAATACATGCTTCATCAACGCCGACGCGTATCCCTTGCCACGGTACGCCGGCAGCACGAATACATCGCACAGGTAGGCGAATGTCGCCTGGTCCGTGATCAGGCGGGCAAACGCGATCTGCCTGCCTTCGATATACGCGCCGAAACATAGGGACCCCGCCATTGCCCGGTCGAACGTCTCGCGCGGCATGCCCTTCGCCCAAGCCGTTTCCTGCGATAGAAACGCGTAGACCATTTCTATGTCGAGGTCGGCCTTGTTGCTCGAAATCGTCAAATCGTTCGCTTGCACTGCGCGTCCCCGCTGGTTCTGATCAAGCAATCAAAGGATGCGGCACCGGTTGGGCACTGCGCCGCTGCTTCAACTCCGCTTCAAACCTTTCCATCCTTCCGGCCCACTGCGAGCTCAGCCCTTCGCTGGATCTTCGGTGCCGCGCGAACCGCCGCCAATACTCTGTCCGGCGTCGCGCGCGAGGCCCAGGTAGCCGGTCACGGACACCAGCGTCAGCACGCCGGCAAACAGGAACGCGAGGCGGAAATCGTCCAGGGTGAATACACGGCCGGTCGTCTCGCCGTTGAAGAACGCTGCCGCGCGCAGCGAGACGGCGCCGAAGGCGATGCCCAAACCGATCGTCATCTGCGCGGCGGCGCTCCATAGCGTGCTTGCCGCGCTCATCTGCGGCTGTGCGACGTCGGCGTAGGCGAGGGTGGCAAGCGTCGAAAATTGCATCGAGCGCGCTACGCCGTAGATGAACACGACGAACAGCACCAGCGCGAGCGGCACGTTCGGCGTCAACAGCCCGCAGGCAATGATGAAAACGCCGGCCACCACCACGTCGATAATCGACACCATGCGGAAGCCGTAGCGTTGCAGAATGCGCGTGGTCAGCGCCTTCATGCCGAGATTGCCGAGCGCGCTCGCGAGCAACAACAGGCCCGACTTGAACGCCGACAACCCGAAACCAATCTGGAACAGCAGCGGCATCAGATATGGCACCGCGCCAATGCCGATCCGGGTGAACGAGCCGGTGACCACGGTCACGGAGAAGGTCGGGATTTTCAGCGTGGAGACGTCGATCAGCGGATGCGGATGACGCTTCGCGTGCTGGAACGCCACAACGCCCGCCAGCAATCCGCCGACGATGAACGCACCCGCCACCCAGGGATTCTCGCCGGGCTGGCTCGCCAGTTCAGCGCCATACAGAATTGCCGTCAGCGTCGTGGCGCTCAGCACGAGGCCAACCACGTCGAGCGGCTTGCGCTCGGTGCCACGCAGGTTCGGCACCAGCGCGAGCGCAACGGCCATCGCTGCCAGACCGAAGGGTACATTCAGCAGGAAGATCCAGCGCCAGGATGCATAGGTGGTTATGAAGCCGCCGACCGGCGGTCCGACGACGGGAGCTGCAATGGCCGGCCAGGTGATGGTCGAGATCGCTTGCATCATCCGGCTCTTTTCGGTGCTGCGGACCACGATCAAACGGCCCACCGGCACCATCATCGCGCCACCCATGCCTTGCAGCAGCCGCGCGGCCGTAAATTCGGTCACGTTCTGCGACAAGCCGCACAATACCGAAGCCAGCGTGAAGACGCCGATCGCGCTGAAGAACACCGTGCGCGAGCCGCAGCGGTCGGCGACCCAGCCGCTCACCGGGATGAAAATCGCCAGCGCCAGCATGTAGGCCGTCATGCCGAGGCTCAGGCTGTTCGGCCCGACGCCGAACGAGTGCGCCATCTGCGGCAAGGCAGTGGCGATCACCGTGGTGTCGAGATACTCCATGAAGAAGGTGGCCGCGACGATGTACGGCAGCCAGCCGACATGTGAATTACGTGTGTCGCCGGTCATGCCGCTGTCCTCGACACCTTGCCGTTGCGGGTGGATTCGATGACGCCTTTGGCGTCTTTAGCGTGCTGGCGTGTCCCGCGCGATTGAGTTGACTTCATGTTCTTGCGACAACCTTTTGAAAACGTGTTTCCGGCATTCCTCGATGGACGGGCAACGAGGTCGCGGCCTGTCTGGCGTCAGCCAGCTCTGCATCGTAACGCAACAAGCCGCTGCAGACAGCGGCGGTCCACGCCAACATGGCGAAGACCGTGCCGGAAACACAGCGCTCTTGCCGCTCAGTCCTTCGCGGCGTATTCGCGATCGAGCTTGTCGTACAGCGGCTTGTTGACAAGGCGCTGGCGTTCGCTGAACGGCGCGACCAGCGTCGCGTCTTCATCGAGGCGCCCATTGCTCTGCAACGTGCCGAGCGCGCGCTGCATGCCGAGCACCGCGCCTTGCAGCGCCGCGTTCGCATACAGCACGATGCCGTAGCCGAGCTTGCCGAGCGCTTCTCGCGATTGCACCGGCGTCTTGCCGCCGATCACGATGTTGATCAATTGCGGCTTGTCGAACAGGGCCGGCAAACGCTCGATGTCGGCGAGCGATTCAGTCGCTTCGATAAACAGAATGTCCGCGCCGGCCTCGATGAAACGATGGCCGCGCTCGATCGCGTCTTCGATGCCGTGGACGGCGGCCGCATCGGTACGCGCCATGATCTGCAGATTGCCGTCTTCGCGGGCGTCGACGGCGGCGCGGATCTTGCCGACCATCTCACTCGTGCTGACGACTTCCTTGCCGGAGAAGTGGCCACATTTCTTCGGCATGATCTGGTCTTCGAACTGGATCACGTCGGCGCCGCTGCGCTCGAGCACGCGCACGGTCTGACGCACGTTCAGTGCATTGCCGAAGCCGGTGTCGGCGTCGACGATCAGCGGCAGCGCGACCGCGTCGCGAATCCGCGCGCAATGCTCGGCGACTTCGGCGAGACCGATGAAGCCAAGATCGGGCAGCCCGAGCGACATATTCGTGACGCCCGCGCCCGTGATGTAGATCGCTTCGAAGCCGGCGTCTTCAATCACGCGCGCACTCATCGCATTGAAGGCGCCCGGCACGAGCAGGCCCTGGCGTTGGTTGACTTTGGCGCGGAACGCGGCGCGGCGATTAGCGGATGTGCTCATGACGGTGTGTCTCCAGATGGGAAGTGGGTGATAGAACGCTGAGATGCAATTCGCAGGAAGCATGCCATTTGCCGCGTTTCACGATTTGTGCCGGACAATCAAAAGCTTAGGCGGAAAGGGGGCGTGCCGCCGTTCGTGGCAGAATAGCCGATATGTTCCGTGAAACGTTTCATGGAACGTTTCAGCTACGAGCGGAGTGTCGCAGTGTCCACGTTCACGTCGTCCCTTGCCAATTCCAATTCCGGCCGCCCGGGCGTCGCCCTGGTCAGTATCAGCCGGTTGCAATCGCTTTGCGAGACGGTCGCGCCGCGCTATACCGGGCGGGCCAGATTTTTTTCGGTCCGGGAAGGTTATGGCGCCGCCGTCACGGCCCTGCAAGCCTATGTGGACGCGGGTTCGGTCGATGTCGTGCTGGCAGCCGGATCGAACGGCGCATACCTGCGCGACAACCTGAGCGTGCCGGTGGTGATGGTCAAGGTGAACGGCTTCGACGTGCTGAGCGCGATCACCCGCGCCACGACGACCTGGCCCGGCGCAAAGATCGGCCTTGTCCTGCACGAAACCATCTCGCACGAACTCGCGGACCTGAGCGCATGGCTGAATGTCGGCCTGAAACAGCGCGCCTACCGGTCAATCGATGAAGTGCGGCTCGCGGTTGCGGGCCTCGCAGCAGAGGGCTGCAGCGTCATCATCGGCCCCGGCATGGCCTGCGATTTTGCCCAGCAAGCCGGTCTTGAGAGCGTCTTCCTGTATTCGCTCGGCGCGGTCGAAGAAGCGTTCGAGCGCTCGGTCGAGCTGGCGCGTGTGAGCCGCCAGAAGGAATCGAAGCGGGTGCGCCTGAACACGATCGTCGCCCATCTGCGCGACGGCGTGGCCGCTTTCGACGATGCTGGTCAGCTCGAAGCCGTCAATCCGGCCATGCTCGATCTGCTCGGCCTCGACCGCGAACAGGACCTTCCGGCGCAATTGACGCGTGCTGTCGGCCCGTTACTGCGCGAGACGCTTGAGCATGGCATGCCGGTCGAGGAGCGAATCGAGCAGATCGGCGGCCGTGCGCTGATCGTCAACTGTGTGCCGATCCTCGAGCAAGGCGTGTGTTCGGGCTCGGTGGTCACGGTGCAGGATGCGCTGGTCGCCCAGCGGATCGACCGCTCGCTGCGTACCAGCCAGCGGCCGAAGCATCTGGTCGCGCGGCACCATCTGGACGATCTGATCGGCAGTTCAGTGGCGCTCGAGCGGGTGCGGCGGCTCGCGCGCGCGGGCGCGGCTCACGACGCCACCGTGCTGCTGAGCGGCGAAAGCGGCACCGGCAAGGAGCTGGTCGCGCAAGGCATCCACAATGCCAGCCGGCGGCGCGGCAATCCGTTTGTCGCCTTCAATTGCGCGGCGCTTCCTGAAGGGCTGATCGAGAGCGAGCTGTTCGGTCACGAGGAAGGCGCGTTCACCGGCGCGCGCCGGGGCGGCAAGCCGGGCCTTTTCGAGATCGCCCACACCGGGACGATCTTCCTCGACGAAATCGGCGAGATGCCGGCGGCGCTGCAAAGCCGGCTGCTGCGGGTGTTGCAGGAGCGCGAAGTCATGAAGCTCGGCTCCGGGCGTGCGACCCCCGTCGACGTGCGGGTGATTGCCGCCACCCATCGTGATCTGCACGCGCTGGTCGAGCAGGGTGCGTTCCGCGCGGACCTGTATTTTCGGCTGAATCTGCTTCAGATAGAATTGCCGCCGCTGCGCGAGAGACGCGGCGATGTCGCGCAACTGGCGCGGCATTTGTTGAACCGCAGCGCGCTCCAATATGGGCTGTCGGGCGCCTCGCTCGATCGGGTTCTGGCGTTCCTCACACCGTTGTTCGAGCACTATGCGTGGCCCGGCAATGTCCGGGAGCTGGAAAATTTGCTGGCGCGCGCTGCGATTTATCTGAGCGATTCGGCCGGCGAGGGCTGGCAGGATCTGCAGGCAGTGTTTCCGGAATTCGGGCGCATGCGGCAGACAGCCTCGGACGCGCATGGAGCCGTGACTCCTGCCCACGCCGCCGGCGACCCCTCGGCCCGTCGCTCACCCACCCGCGAAGATGTCTTTCGCGCCCTTGAACAGGCTGGTGGCAATCGCGCTGCAGCAAGCCGGGCGCTGGGAATCGGCCGCACGACCCTCTGGCGGCTCATGAGAGACTGATCCCAGGATTGGTGCGTCGCAATAGTCGCGGGTAGCCGGTCAAATAGTAATAAACTATCGAAATAATTTAAACACACCGCTTTACCTATTAAGCGACGTCTGACATACTGACTCCACTTTCCAACCACTCCGAAAGAGGACTCAGTAAATGCCGATCATCAACAGTCAAGTCAAACCGTTCAAGGCGCAGGCTTATCACAATGGCGACTTCCAGACCGTCACGGAAGAGAGCCTGAAGGGCAAGTGGTCGGTTTTCGTTTTCTACCCGGCTGACTTCACGTTCGTTTGCCCGACCGAACTGGGCGACCTGGCAGACCGTTACGCTGAATTCAAGAAGCTCGGCGTCGAAATCTACAGCGTTTCGACCGATACGCACTTCACGCACAAGGCATGGCACGACACGTCGGACACGATCCAGAAGATCAAGTACCCGATGATCGCTGACCCGACCCTGGCAATTTCGCGCAACTTCGACGTGCTGATCGAAGAAGAAGGTCTGGCACTGCGCGGCACGTTCGTGATCAACCCGGAAGGCGAGATCAAGCTGGCCGAAATTCACGACAACGGCATTGGCCGTGACGCTGGCGAACTGCTGCGCAAAGTGCAAGCTGCGCAATACATCGCGGCTCACCCGGGTGAAGTTTGCCCCGCCAAGTGGACGCCGGGCGCTGAAACGCTGACGCCGTCGCTCGACCTGATCGGCAAGATCTAAGGTCTAAAAGCCTCTCGCAGTACGCGCTTCACGGCGCATCGCCGTGCGAACCGCTTGATACAGCGGTTCGCACGTCCCCGGACTGCACGCCTCCTACCCGGATGCGTGCGGGGCCCGGGATCCAACACCCCTCGTCACGGAATCGAATAGCCATGCTGGACGCCAATCTCAAGACTCAGTTGAAATCCTACCTCGAAAAGGTTAGCAGGCCTATCGAGATCGTCGCCTCGCTCGACGACAGCGCGAAATCGCAAGAGCTGCTGGCATTGCTGAGCGATATCGCGACGTTGTCGGAGCGCGTCACCGTGGTCGAACGTCGCGGCGACAGCGAACGCAAGCCGTCGTTTTCGATCGGCGAGCCGGGTAAGGAAACGGGTATCCGTTTCGCTGGCATTCCGATGGGGCATGAATTCACGTCGCTCGTCCTCGCGCTTTTGCAGGTCGGCGGCCATCCGGTCAAACTCGAAGACGCAGTGATCGAACAGATCCGCAGTCTCGACGGCGACTATCAGTTCGAAACGTATTTTTCGCTGTCATGCCAGAACTGCCCGGAAGTCGTCCAGGCACTGAACGTGATGGCGCTGATCAACCCGCGCATCCGCCACGTGGCGATCGACGGCGCATTGTTCCAGAACGAAGTCGAAGCGCGCCAGATCATGGCGGTACCGACCATGTTCATGAACGGCGAAGTGTTCGGCCAGGGCCGCAGCGGTGTGAAGGAAATTCTCGCGAAGCTCGACACCAATGCCGGTGCGCGTGCGGCGAAGGAACTGGAAAAGAAGCCGGTGTTCGATACGCTGATCGTGGGCGGTGGCCCGGCGGGCGCGGCCGCGGCGATTTACTCGGCGCGCAAGGGTATTGCGACGGGTGTCGTGGCGGAACGCTTCGGCGGTCAGGTGCTCGATACGCTGGCGATCGAGAACTTCGTCTCCGTGACGGAAACGGAAGGACCGAAGTTCGCGACGGCGCTCGAACAGCACGTGAAGAGCTACGAAGTCGACATCATGGACGTGCAGCGCGCTGAAGCGCTGATCCCGGGCCGCATCAACGAAGTGCGTCTGGCGAACGGCGCAGTGCTGAAGGCGAAGACGATCATTCTGGCGACGGGTGCCCGTTGGCGCGAAATCAACGTGCCGGGCGAGCGCGAGTATCGTAACCACGGCGTGGCTTACTGCCCGCACTGCGATGGTCCGTTGTTCAAGGGCAAGCGCGTTGCGGTGATCGGCGGCGGTAATTCGGGCGTCGAAGCGGCGATCGATCTCGCGGGTATCGTTCGTCAAGTGACGTTGTTTGAATTCGGCGCGCAATTGCGTGCCGACGAAGTGCTGCAACGCAAGTTGCGCAGCCTTGCCAACGTGACGATCGTCACGCAGGCGCAGACCACGGAAATCACCGGCGACGGCAAAAAGGTCAACGGTCTGGTCTACAAGGACCTGCGTTCGGGCGAAACGAAGAACATCGAACTCGAAGGCGTCTTCGTGCAGATCGGTCTCGTGCCGAATACCGAATGGCTGAAGGGCACGGTTGAGTTGTCGAAGCACGGCGAGATCGTTGTCGATGCACGTGGCGCAACGTCGGTGCCGGGCGTGTTTGCTGCAGGCGACGTAACCACCGTTCCGTTCAAACAGATCGTGATTGCAGTGGGCGAGGGCGCGAAGGCATCGCTCTCCGCATTCGATCATTTGATCCGCAGCAGCGATGTGGATGAAGTGGTGAGCGAAGCGGAAACTGAAGCGACAGCTTGATGGTGTTGTGTGCGTAGTGGACGGCGGCCTGCGGGCCGCCGTTTTTGTTTGTGGTTAGATCAGGACCGCTTTTGAGCGGGATTTGTTTTTGGCTAAGCGAAGGATGGGACGGCAGTCTGTCAGGATAATCTGACCGCCGCCCTGCGGAGGAATCGCTTTTCTCAGAGGTCTTGAGTGTGCTTTGAAAAAGCTCAGATTCCTATGCCATTTGACAGTGTTATTTCGGAAAACGAACGACTTCGACAGACGTAGAATATTGACCGATCCAAAGCCGTCGATTGTCTATGCCGAAGATTGAAGTACAAGTGTTTGAATCGCCCGAATATGCCACTCACTGCTTTCAACCCGTTGTTCACCTTGGGACGACGTGGGACCTGAGTCACCTCGATTCTTTTGCCTTCAAATGCGACCTTGGTCTGGGTTGCGCGATAACCGTGCTCGTGATGTTCTCGTGTCATTGCTTTTCCCGCAGCTTTGCTCGGGATGGACGAGTGCGCGCTGAAATTCCGAGCGTCGAGATCTATGACGACGGTCGTGAGCAGCGAGTTCTTGATCCGGTCCGCTATGAGTTGTCGAAGAAACTGCTGCGGGATTTGGTTGTGACGATGCGATGGCAAGCCACAAAAACCAACGGCTGCCTTTCGGCAGCCGTCGCATGCGGGACTCTCTATTCACCTTGCGGTGAAATTTCCACTCCAGGTGGAACCCGGTGACCCGGGCGGCACTACGTTTTTCACACCCGCTCGTACGTAGTTTTGAGGTTTGACTATATGAATTTGACCAGCCGCGGTCAAGCGGCCGAGGGCGCGACGCACTGCAGCAGGTGGAGGCCCACGCCGGGCTGCAACTCGCAGGCAGCGTTTGCCGCACCCAAACACTCGTTTCATTCACCCGCTCGACGCCCACCCCGAACGCCGCACCCACGCCCCCCTTGTTTGAAGCCTCCCACCTAGGCAAATTCCTTGGCTATCCCACCCCTCAGGCCATATAAATCTGGAAGTCGGGCACGGTCCCGCCGACACGCGCACTGGCTCGCAAGCGCACAGCTTGCCGACCGGGCGACATAAAACAAGGAGGGAGACAATGGCAACATCGCAGGCGGCCCCCGCTCGGTGGGTCGACAGCAAGCGCTATCTGTGGCTTCTGGGCGCACTCACCATCACCTTGCCGCTGCATGCGGCCAATCTGGCGTTGCAGACCGGCTGGCATATTTTCTGGTGGTTCGGGCCGATTTTCGTGTTCGGCATTATCCCCGTGCTTGACTATCTGATCGGTGACGATCCGAGCAATCCGCCCGAGGAAGTCGTCCCCACGCTCGAACGGGAGCGCTATTACCGTCGCGTCGTCTATCTCGCGACCTTCATCGAATACGTGTCGTTTTTCGGCGCGTTATGGATTGTCGGCACGCACGCTCTGACGTGGTACGACTACCTGGGTTTTGCGCTCTCGCTGGGCGCGGCGACTGGCGTATCGATCAATACCGCGCACGAACTCGGTCACAAGACGGATGGTTTCGAACGATGGCTCGCCAAGATCACACTGGCGCCGGTCGCCTACGGCCATTTCTTCGTCGAACATAATCGTGGACACCACGTGCGCGTCGCTACGCCGCCCGATCCGGCGAGCGCGCGCTATGGCGAATCGTTCTGGCGGTTTCTGCCGCGCACGGTATTCGGAAGTATCGCGTCGGCGTGGCGCCTCGAGAAGCATCGGCTCGAACGCCTCGACAAATCGCCCTGGACATGGCGCAATGAAGTCCTGCACTCGTGGGCGATGACCGTCGTTCTGTGGGGCGCGATGATTGCGCTGTTCGGCAAAACGGTGGTTCCGTTTCTGCTGATCCAGGCTGCGTACGGGGCCTCGCTGCTCGAAGTGGTCAACTATCTTGAGCACTACGGGCTCGGCCGCAAGCAACTCGCGAGTGGCCGTTACGAGCGCTGCCAGCCGCAGCACTCATGGAACAGCAATCGTATCGTGACGAATCTGTTTCTGTATCAGCTGCAGCGTCATGCCGATCATCATGCGAATCCGACGCGCTCGTACCAGGCGCTGCGTCATTTCGATGGCGCACCGCAATTGCCTTCCGGTTACGCGACGATGATCATGCTCGCGTACGTGCCGCCACTGTGGTTCCGCGTGATGAACCCGCGTGTGGTCGCGCATTATCAAGGCAACATGGCGCAGTCGAATATCCGGCCGGCCATTCGTGAGCGCGTGCTGGCGCAGTTTGCCGGTTAACGTGGATTGCTTCATGCAAAGAAAAAGCCGCCCGGGCAGTGCCGGGCGGCTTTTTTTATCGAGTTTATCGAACTGCGGCAGCGTGGCTTTAACGCCGGTCGATCGAGTACTTGCCGGCGCCGGTCACACACAACAACAGCAGTCCACCCATGATGCTGATGTTCTTGTAGAAGTGGATCATGTTGTCGTATTGCACCGCGCCCGTCATGTTCCAGTAGTGGTGGCCGATGATCGCCGTGCCGAGCGTATAGAGCGCCAACAGCAGCGCAAGCGGCCGCGTATAGAAGCCCACCAGCAGCGCGATGCCCACCACTAGTTCCATCACGACGGCGATGGCCGCCGACAACTCAGGCGCAGGCGCGCCGGTCGACGTCATATAAGCGACGGTGCCGGAAAAACCGGTCAGCTTCGACCAGCCGAACATCACGAACAGCACCATCAACAGGATGCGGGCGATGAGAAGGACCGTGTCTTTCTGGTTTTCAAATAGCGTATAGCGCATGATTTTTCTCTGTAGGTAAGGGACGGTGCGGTTCGCCGCAAACTTCGCGGCGAGCCACGCTTGAGCCGGCCAGATCTAACGACAGGATTGAGCCGCTTAAGCCCACAACTCCGATACTTCAATGTTACGCAGATCGAACACCAACACCTCCGCGTCGTGACCTTGCGTGAAAGTCAGGGCTTCTTCGCCGCGGACCCGCGCGCCGTCGCCTTCGCCAAGCTCGACGCCGTTCACCGTGACGCTGCCGCGCGCCACGTGAATATAAGCATAGCGATTGCTGGCCAGTTCGAGGCGCGCAGTTTCGTCACCGTCGAAAAGACCGGCATAGACCCGCGCGTCCTGTTGCAGCACCAGCGAGTCGTTCGCACCGTCCGGTGACATCACGAGGCGCAGCACTCCACGCTTCTCGTCCGCGCCAAAGCGCCGTTGCTGATAGCGCGGCGTGGTGCCTTTCTGCGCCGGCGCAATCCAGATCTGCATGAAGTGCACCGGGTCGGTCTTCGAATGGTTGTATTCGCTATGCGCGACGCCGGTTCCCGCGCTCATCAACTGGATGTCGCCGGGCACGATCACCGAGCCGGTGCCCATGGTGTCCTTATGTTCCAGCGCGCCTTCCAGCACGTACGAAAAGATCTCCATGTCGCGGTGCGGGTGCTTGCCGAAACCTTGCGCTGGCGCGACACGATCGTCGTTGATCACGAGCAGGTCGGAAAAGCCGTTCTGCTTCGGATCGTGATAGTTCGCGAAGGAAAACGTATGACGCGAGCTAAGCCAGCCGTGCTCCGCGCGGCCGCGTTGATTGGCGTGTCTGATTTCGAGCATCGTATTTCTCCTTGTTTCCGGTTGTGCGATCCGGCCGGATGTTTGGCCGCGATCCATGAATGACAGTTTAGGTCAATCAGGATGGTTATAATCGTATGCATATATGAAACACTGTCTCCGTAAGGTGGACAATACGATGCAACTCGATGATATGCGGATCTTTGTCGCCACGGTCGACGCCCATAACTTCACCGCCGCGGCAAAGCGGCTGGCGCTGTCGAAGCAGTTCGTCAGCCGGCGCGTTATGGCGCTGGAAGAGGCGCTCGGCGTGCAACTGTTGATTCGCAATACGCGCAAGTTGGCTGTGACCGAACTCGGTCAGGAGTTTTATGAGCGTGCGCGGCGCATTCTCGGGGAGGTGGAAGACGCCGAGCAGGCGATGTCGTTGCGGCGCGCCGGGCCGCGGGGGCTCTTGCGGGTTAGTGCGCCGATGTCGTTTGGGATGATGCATCTGTCGCCATTGGTGGCGAGCTTCCTGCGCGAGCATGCAGATGTGCGCTTCGATATGGAGTTGAGCGATCGTACTGTCGATGTGGTCGGCGAGGGGTTCGATATGGCGATTCGGATTGGTGCGTTGCCGGATTCCACTTTGATTGCGCAGAAGCTTGTGGATGTCAGGATGGTGGTGTGCTGTAGTCCTGGGTATGTGCGGAGGCGGGGGGCGCCAGTTGTGCCTGCTGACCTTGCGCGGCATTCATGTCTGTTGTATGGGCATGGTGGGGTTGTGAGTTGGGATTTTGTTGTTGATGGGGTTTCTAAAGGGGTTGAGGTGAATGGGCCGCTTCGGGCTAATAATGGCGAATTGATTCGCGATGCGGCTGTGGCGGGGTTGGGGATTGTTCGGCTTCCTGATTTTATTGTGGCTGATGCCGTTGGGAGTGGGTTGCTTGTGACTGTTCTGGAGGAGTTTTTGCCTTCGGCAGCGACTGTTTATGCTGTTTATCCGCAGCATCGGCAGAGCTCTGTCAGTATTCGGGTTTTTGTTGAGTTTTTGCGGGAGAGGTTGAGGAAGAGGTTGATGGGTTGATGTTTTTGCCTGTGCGGCGCTTGGTTATCTGTGTTCTTAGGGTGTTGGCCTTTCCTTGATTTGTTAGTGGTCTATTGGCGTTGCCCCTGTGCGGGGCGGCACTTACTTCTCTTTGCCGCCGCAAAGAGAAGTAAGCAAGAGAAAGCGGCTCAAACCACTCATGCTAAGTGGGCACCGTGGTCTGCTGCGGGTAGTGGTGCATCTGGAATCTGTGTCCGTGCACGTTCAAGCGTCAGTGACAAGGGCGTCATACTTCCGGCGGCGCCGCGCGCGCCGAAGAGTAATTCATAAAACCGATCGCTGCGTTTCAGGCTTCGGTTCCGTTCGCCCAGCGATATTTCGCGGAGCGGGCGGCGGCGGACTTTGTCGCGGCAGACTAACCACCGGCCACCGGCCACCGGCCACCGGCCACCGGCCACCGGCCGCCGCTCGCGGGCCTATTGCCGCTTAGCCGTTCCGGAAAATGAAGCTGTAACCGTTCAACGCCGGCACGCCGCCCAAGTGCGCGTACAGCACCCGTGAGCCTTCCGGGAATTCGCCGTTTCGGACCATGTCGATCATGCCGTGCATCGATTTGCCCTCGTACACGGGGTCAGTCAGCACGCCCTCGAGGCGCGCACATAGGCGGATCGCTTCCAGGGTTCCTTCGTTCGGCAAGCCGTATTCGGGGCCGGCGTAGCGTTCGTCCAGGACCACGTCCTTGCTCGTGATGTCGCGCTCCAGGCCGACTTTTTCGGCGGTCTGCTTCGCGATTCGGGTGATCTGCTCGCGCGTCTGTGCCGGTTTTGCGGATGCGTCGATGCCGATTACGCGCTCGGCGCGGCCGTCGGCGGCGAAGCCCACTACCATGCCGGCCTGGGTGCTGCCCGTCACGGAACACACCACGACGTAGTCGAATTTGAAGCCCAGTTCGGCTTCCTGTTGGCGTACCTCTTCGGCAAAGCCGACGAAGCCGAGGCCGCCCAGCGGATGGTCGGAACAGCCGGCCGGGATCGGATACGGCTTGCCGCCCGCAGCGCGCACGCTCTCCAGTGCATCCTCCCAGCTCTTGCGAAAGCCAATGTCGAAGCCGTCAGCAACCAGGCGGACGTCCGCGCCCAGAATGCGCGACATCTGGATGTTGCCAACCCGGTCGTACACGGCGTCCGAATAGTTGACCCAGTTCTCCTGCACCAGCACGCACTTCATTCCCAGATGCGCCGCCACCGCCGCCACCTGGCGGGTCTGGTTCGACTGGATGCCGCCAATCGACACCAGCGTGTCGCAACCCTGCGCCAACGCCTCGGGAATCAGATACTCCAGCTTGCGTGTCTTGTTGCCGCCGAAGGCAAAGCCGCTGTTGCAGTCTTCGCGCTTCGCATATAGGTGCACCTTGCCGCCCAGGTGGACGCTCAAACGCTTCAGCGGTTGGATCGGCGTGGGCCCGAAAGTCAGCGGGTAGCGAGGGAAACGTTGCAGGTTCATGGCAGCTCCGAATTTGTAGGTTTGACGCGAGCAGCAAGCAGTCGCGTTACAACAAATGGTAGGGAAAAGCGCTAGAAATGAGCTTGCAAATAAATTCCGTTCCGCATACTTTTAAAACTGTGCAATCAAACATCACCTAATAAAAATCCGGACAGGAACCCATGAGTGCAACAAAAGTTCGTAGAGCATCTATGACTGCCGCCGCAGTTGCCGCCGCCTCATCTGCCGAAGCCGATCCGCTTCACGCGCTCGATCGCATCGACCGGGCGATCCTGCGTCAACTGCAAACCGATGCGTCGATCTCGAACGTCGCGCTCGCGGCCAAAGTCAAACTGAGTGCGCCGGCGTGTCTGCGGCGCGTCGAGCGGTTGAAGGAGTCGGGGCTGATTCGCGGTGTCGTCGCGTTGATCGACCCGAAGGCGGCCGGCGCGGGCATGCTGGTCATCATCGGCGTGGTGCTGGATCGGTCTACGCCGGAGTCGTTTGCCGAGTTCGAGAAAGCGGCGCAGAAGGTGGCGGGCTGCATGGAATGCCACGTCGTGACCGGCGAATTCGACTATTTCATGACGATCCGCACGCGCGATAGCGACAGCTTCAATCGTCTGCACGCGGAACAGTTGCTTTATTTGCCCGGCGTCCGGCAAATCCGCTCGTTCATGGTGCTCAAGGAAATTCTGTCGACCACCAAATTTCCGCTGTAGTCGCTGCTGCCCAGCAAAAAGACGCGCATGCTGTCATAAATCCCCTTGCTGGACGACTAAGTGTCGGGACCACTCGTGGGCGGCGCGCTTAGCGCCTGAACGGGTGGACGGTACGGACTTTCCGGGGCGATCATCATGGCTTGCAACAGACGGACATTCTTCAGGTTAATCGGCGCGGCGTCGCTCGCCGGCAGCACCGCGGCATGGCGCACGGCCGGCGCGGCGGAGTTGGGCACAGCGGCTGCCTACGAGGTCGCGCACAGCGATGCCGAGTGGCACAAGCTGCTCACGGACGCGCAATTCCGCGTGTTGCGCGAAGCGGGCACGGAGCGCCCATTCAGCAGCCCGCTGAACGACGAGCACCGCGTCGGCACATTCGCGTGCGCCGGTTGCGCACTGCCGCTGTTTTCGTCGAAGACGAAGTTCGATAGCGGCACCGGCTGGCCCAGTTTCTGGCAGCCGATGGATCACGCGGTCATCACGCATACCGACAAGTCGTTCGGCATGACGCGCGACGAAGTACTATGCCGGCGCTGCGGCGGCCATCTGGGTCACGTGTTCGATGACGGCCCCAAACCGACCGGCCTGCGCTATTGCATGAACGGCCTCGCGTTGACTTTCACGCCGGCCGCGCGCGCCACGAGTTGATCGAATCAGGATGGACATCATGAACATCGAGAAACGCATCACCGGCAAACCGGCCCGCTCGCGCGGGGCGGCCATCGCGCTTTCGGTCGGGCTCGGCGCGCTGGCGCTGCTGCTGGCGCAGCGCATGGCATTCTCGTCGGAAGCGGGGGTCGTCATTGCGCCGCCCGCCGTCGACGAACCGATCTCCGCCACGACCGCGCACGAAGAAACCGCCGTGTTTGCAGGCGGCTGCTTCTGGGGCGTGCAGGGCGTGTTCCAGCACGTGCGAGGCGTCACAAAGGCGGTATCGGGTTATTCGGGCGGCCAGCGCGACACCGCACAGTATGAGACGGTCAGTGGCGGCGAAACCGGCCACGCGGAATCCGTGCAGGTCACGTTCGACCCCACCAAGGTCACCTATGGACAGTTGCTGCAGGTCTACTTCTCGGTGATTCAGGACCCGACCGAGTTGAATCGCCAGGGGCCGGACAGCGGCACGCAATACCGCTCGGCCGTGTTCCCGTTGAATGACACGCAGCGGCACGTCGCGCAAAGCTACATCGCGCAACTCGAGAAGGCGCATGCCTTCCCGGCGCCGATCGTCACGAAAACCGAACCGTTCAAAGGCTTCTATCCCGCCGAGTCCTACCATCAGAACTACCTGACCTTGCATCCAAACTCGGCGTATATCGCCATCAACGACATGCCGAAGGTCGCCAATCTGAAGCGTCTGTTTCCGAATCTCTATCGCGACAAGGCAGTGCTGGTCGAAGCGGCGCAGTAACAGGGCGAGCGCCACGCCGGCGGCTATCTTCCCTCGCTGAACTTGTCGGCGCCGCATCGCGCGGCGCCGGCCACTCTTTTTTGTGGTTGTATTCTGCCTGTCATCGTTACCACGGCACGCTTGCTAGCGTCCGTCGGTCTGTCCTTCCGTTTCTCCGATCAGAGTCGACTCCCCAGCGACCAGGCCCGCATTTTGCACAGCAGCGTGCGTCGGCGAATCTTTCGCACGTATCTGTTCATACAATTGCCCCATTGACGGGGCCGCATCAGGACCGAATGGTGCGTTTTGCCGGGCAATCTGTGTCGTTCGCTGAAAAAATTACATGCCGTACGTAGCAATACGGCCGTTGCCCGAATGGTGTGTAATCCGTCGTGGACTTCGGGCGAGAACATAAACCTCTTCGCGATACGCGAAAAACGGAGGCTTCTGGTGTTGATCAGCCGTAGAAAGCGGATCGGCAAGATTCGCAATAAACCAACAAGCATCGCGGCAACATCTCTGTTCGCCGTGACCCTCGGCGGTATTGGTATTCTGCCGGGTTCGGCCTTGGCCCAAACCCCTTCGCCATTGGGCGAATGGCAGTACTCCGTGGGCATTCCGCTGCAGAAGATGTGGCAGCCCGAGATTCCGGACTGGCAGCTGCGTGTCGGCGCGGCAACGTCGTTCCAGCCGCGTTACGAGGGCTCCGACCGATATCACGTGATGGGCGGTCCGAGCGTCGACGTGCGCTATAAGGACCTGTTCTTCTTTTCGAGCGGCGAAGGTCTCGGGGTTAACTTCGCCCAGGGGCAGAACTGGCGCGCGAGTCTCGCGGCCGTCTACGATCTCGGACGCCGTGCGCACGATGATCCTCAGGAGTTGAATGGCCTCGGCAACATCAATCCGGCACCGGGCGTCAAACTTTCCGGCGAATATGTCGTGTCGAAGGATTTCCCGCTCGTGCTGCGCGCCGACGTTCGACGCTATTTCGGCGGCTCGAACGGCTGGATCGGCGATCTGGGCGCCTACATGCCGATGCCTGGCAGCACCAAAAAATTCTTCTGGTTCGCCGGGCCGAACGTGACGCTCGCGGACTCCACCTACATGAACAGCTGGTACGGCGTGAATCAGAACCAGGCGGCGCATTCGCAATACTCGCAGTATCACGCGAGTGCGGGTTTCAAGTCGGTGGGTTTCGGCATTAGCGCGGTGTGGCTGTTCGACAAGCACTGGTTTGCCACCGCCGACGGCGCATTCGAACAACTGGTCGGCAGCGCGGGCAATAGTCCGATTACGCATACCAGGGCCACCGGCGTAGCCGACATCTCCATCAACTATCGCTTCTGATGCAGCGGTTCTCTATTTAACTGTATGGACGCAGGCGCGCGATTCCGGCGCGCCGCTTCTTTCGTCCATCAGTCATCAGTCTGGTCCAGCAGCAAATCCAATCCGCCATCGAGTGCTCGCGGGTACATCGCTTGCTGCCTTCTTCGGGTGCGTTAAACCGGACATTCCCCGGCGCGCCCGAACGCAAGGAGCAGATCTCATGGCAGGAAAGACGAACACGCAGAAGCCCGCAGCGAAGCCCGGACACGCCAACGATCCGAAGTCGAAGGATCTCGAACAGTTTCGCGTCAGTCCCGAAGGTGAGGCGCTGCGAACCAATCAGGGCGTAAAGATCGCCGACAATCAGAACACCTTGCGCGCCGGTCCGCGCGGCCCCTCGCTGCTTGAAGATTTCATCATGCGTGAGAAGATCACGCACTTCGACCACGAACGTATCCCCGAGCGCATCGTCCATGCGCGAGGCTCGGCAGCCCATGGTGTGTTCCAGGTGTACGAGTCGATGAGCGAGTTCACCAAGGCTGCATTCCTGCAGAACCCGAACGAGCAGACGCCGGTCTATGTGCGTTTCTCGACGGTGCAGGGCCCGCGCGGTTCGGCCGATACCGTGCGAGACGTACGCGGCTTCGCGGTGAAGTTCTACACACAGGAAGGTAATTACGATCTGGTCGGCAACAACATGCCGGTCTTCTTCATTCAGGACGCCATCAAGTTTCCGGACTTCGTGCACGCGGTAAAACCAGAGGCGCCGAATGAAATGCCGACTGGCGGCTCGGCGCACGATACCTTCTGGGACTTCGTCTCGCTCGTACCTGAGTCCGCGCATATGGTGCTGTGGACCATGTCGGACCGCGCGATTCCGCGCAGCCTTCGCACCATGGAAGGCTTCGGCATTCACACGTTCCGCTTCGTGAATGCACAAGGCAAGGGGCGTTTCGTCAAATTCCACTGGCGCCCGGTGCTGGGCTCGTATTCGCTGCTGTGGGACGAAGCGCAGAAGCTCGCCGGCAAGGATCCGGATTTCCACAGGCGCGACTTGTGGGAATCGATTGAAAGAGGCGACTTCCCCGAGTTCGAGCTCGGCGTGCAGATCGTCGAGGAAAAGGATGAGCACAAGTTCGACTTCGACCTGCTCGATCCGACCAAGCTGATTCCGGAAGAACTGGTGCCGGTGAAGATCATCGGCAAGATGACGCTCAATCGCAATCCGGACAATTTCTTCGCCGAAACCGAGCAGGTTGCGTTCCATCCGGGCCACATCGTGCCGGGTCTGGACTTCTCGAACGATCCGCTATTACAAGGGCGTTTGTTCTCGTACACCGACACGCAGATCAGTCGCCTCGGCGGACCGAATTTCCACGAGATTCCGATCAACCGGCCGGTATGTCCGTTCCATAACAATCAGCGCGATGCGATGCACCGCCAGACGATCAACGTCGGGCAGGCCTCGTACGAGCCGAATTCGGTGAGTGGCGGCTGGCCGAAGGAGACCGACCCGGCGCCGTCGGGCGGTGGCTTCGAAAGCTATCCGGAGCGCGTGGAAGGCAACAAGATTCGTGTGCGTAGCGAGTCGTTCGCCGATCATTTCTCGCAGGCCGCGATGTTCTACAACAGCATGTCGGAGCCGGAGAAAGACCATATCGCCGCGGCTTACCAGTTCGAACTCGGCAAGGTCACCAAGCCGGAGATTCGCGCACGCGTGGTCAACGAGATTTTGGCCAATTTCGATGCGGGGCTTGCCGCGAAGGTGGCTGAAGGTCTCGGTTTGCCGGCGCCGAAGAAGGGCACGGCGAAGCTCAAGGGGACTAAAGCGTCGGCCGCACTGAGTCTGCTCAATCGCGTGAAGCCCGGCATCAAGACCTGCAAGATCGCGTTGCTGGCTGCGCCGGGTTCCGATGGTGCGGCGATCAAAAAGCTGCAACAGGCGCTGCAAGGCGAGGGCGCGGCGCCGATGTTGATCGCACCGACCCTTGCCGCCATCGACGGCATGGCGCCGGACGCAACGATTGCCGGCTTACCGTCGATCATGTTCGACGCGGTGATCGTGGTGGGTGGTGACGCGGGCGCGAAGAAGCTGGCGCAATCCGGTGACGCGCGGCATTTCGTGCTCGAAGCGTTCAAGCATCTCAAGGCGATTGCGGCCATCGGCGCGGGGCGTGACGTGCTGACAGCGGCGCACTTGCCAGCCAATGCCGATGGCGTGGCAACCGGCGACGACAAGCAGGCTGCCGAGGTGCTGAAGACCTTCATCAAGGTGGCTGAACAGCATCGCGTGTGGTCGCGTGCCGCACAGGCGGAGACGGTGCCGGCGTAGCCGCATCAAGGGGCAAGGGTCAAGCAATCGGGTTGATCAGGCAGAACTGGCCGGGGCGAACCGGCCAGTTTGTTTGCGTGCTGAGTAACCGGGCTCGCTCCCAAAACTTCCTCACCCACGCGAACTGTCGCGCAGATGCAGCCCCGCTGCCGCCGCGAAAAAACCTAGCGCGGCGACACATACACCCGGCCAGCCCCAATGTGCGAGCGCCGGCCCGGCGATGGTGGCGCCTACTGCGCTGCCGACGAAAAAGAGCCCCGTGTAGAGCCCATTCACCCGGCCACGCGATTCGGGCGCGAGCAGATTGATTGCGCGCCGGCCAAGCGCCTGATCGGCAATCACGCCACCGTCGATAAAGAATGCGGCCACAGCCAGCATGGTGATCGATGCAATGCGCGACACACCCGAAGTCAATGCCAATGCCGCCAGCAGCGCGGCCACGATGACGACTGCATGAGCGAGCAGCGTGGCGGGCCTCGACCAACCCCTGTCGCCGGCACGGCCCGCCAACGGCGCGATGAACACGCTACCGCCACCGGCTAACGCGAACAGCGCGACGGAGGTGCTGTTCAACCCCAGCGGCGCACGCGTCAGGACAATGGCAACGCTGCTCCAGAACGCATTGAAGCCGGCCATGAGCAGCCCTTGATACAGGGCCCGGCGGCGCAACACCGGTTCATGCGCCACCAGTCGCACCATCGACGCCAATAACGCGGCATAAGGCGGCGCGCCGACAGGGCGGCTATCCGGCAACCGCGGCACCACGGCAAGCGTGACAGCGGCGAGCAGCAGAGCATCGGCTGCGTAAAACGCGCGCCAGCCGAGTGCACCGCCAATCACACTGGCAAGCGGGCGCGACAACAGAATGCCGAGCATCAAACCGCTCATCACATTGCCGACGACTTTGCCCCGCGAAGCCGGCGGCGCGAGCGACGCCGCTGCGGGCACCAGCATCTGCACGACACTCGACGTCACGCCGACGGCAAACGATGCCGCCAGAAACACCGGCGCGAGCGGCGCGATGGCGGCCAGCGCAAGACACGCGATCTGCGCGAACAACGTCGCCGCAATCAATGGCCGATTAGGCAGGCGGTCGATCAACGGGACGAGCCCCACGAGGCCGACCGCGTAGCCGAACAGCGTCAATGCGGTGACGAGCGTGGTCCAAGCGCCGAGATGCAGCGAGACGTCGAGCGGGCCGATCAACGTTTGTGACGCATACAGGGGCAGCACGGCGACCGCGACCATCGCGGCGAAGCGCGCGGTCGGAACGCTCTGTGCCGGCGGCGTAGCCGTTTGGGCGGCCGTCGGGCATTGAATCGTGGATGAGTCCATCGGCGGGCTACCCGTAGAGTCGAAGTGAATCGATGCTACTCTCACGTCAGACAAACACAATTCGCACTGAACTGGATACATCCTCACGATAAACGGGAGAATCGCCGATGGATGCATTGCGCGATCTGGAAACTTTGGTGGCAGTCGTCGAGGAGGGCAGTCTGACGAACGCCGCGCGCCGGCTTGGCCGGTCGTTGCAGGCTGTCAGCCGGTCGCTTCAGGTGCTCGAACGTGCGCACGGATCGACCCTGATCGTGAGAACCACCCGAACGTCGCAGCCGAGCGAAGCTGGCATGCGTTTTTACGAGCGCGTCAAAGGCGCGTTGACGGAACTCGAACTGGCGCGTACCGAACTCGCGGAGGAATTGCACAGGCTGACCGGGCGTTTGCGCATCAATGCGCCCACGCTGTTCGGACCAAAATTCGTCGCGCCGCTTGCCGCGGAATTTTTGCAGCGTCATCCGCAACTGGCGTTGTCGCTCGATCTGAGCGACGAGTATCGCGATCCGGCAGAGACCGGCGCGGACGTGACGATCCGCATTGGCGAAATACCTGATTCGCGGCTGGTCGCGCGACGGATCGGCACGCTTCGGCGGGTGGTGTTCGCAGCGCCGGCTTATCTTGCCGAACGCGGCAGACCATCACATCCACGGGATCTGGCGAAACACGATTGTGTCGTTCGAACGGGCGCGCGGCATCCCGTGCGGTGGGTGTTTACGTCGCCCGAGGGCAACGAGATTGCGGTGAACGTGGCGGGCCGCTTTGACAGCAATCAGGTGGCCGCGGTGAATGCGGGCGTACTGGGTGGCATGGGGGTTGGGATCGCTGCCTTCTGGCAGATTCAGGAGTGGATCGAAGCAGGCAAGGTTGAGGTATTGCTGACGGATTTTCCGCTGACACCTTTGCCCTTGCATGCGATGTGGACAAGGACGCGGCGGCTGCCACAGCGGACACGGCTGCTGGTCGATTTCCTTGCTGTCAAGTTGGGGGCGTTGTAGATTTATCGCCCGCGGAAGGGGTTGCGAGGGTTCGGCGGCGTGCGCGGATTTCGCCGTGAAGGCAGCGCAGCATCAGGTGCAATGCTTCATTGTGCTACGCTTGCCTGACCAACTCCACGTAGCGTGACCTCGCCATCATCATGCGTTCCTGGCGCATATCCACACCGGCCCGCAGCGGGCACATCAACACCTCGCGTGTTACCGACCTCGTCATGTCGATCTCGCATGACGACCCGGACGCGCTTGCTGCAAGCATTCTGAAGACGATAGGCGACACGCTTCCCGTGTCGCAGTGTACGATTTTCGCGTACGAATTCGACGCGAGACCGCGCACCGTCTCCGCCGCCGACCATCGCGGCGGGCGCTTCCTCCGCGATGTCGCTGATCGCTACACCACACACTTCTATGCGCTCGATGGAAACCGCGCCATCGTCGGCCGCCCGCAAACGAAGCAGGCGCGCGAGGCGCTAGTGCTGCACCAGCAGCAAAGCGAAGAAATCGAAAACGAAGCCTACCGCGCCGCTTGTTATGCGCAGCCCAACGTGTCCGACCGGCTGTCGCTGCTTTTGCAACCCATGGAAAGCGTCTGGCTGTCGATCAATCTGTATCGTGACAGCGCGTACGGCATGTTTCAGCCAGGTGAACTGGAACATGTTGAAAGCATGGCGCATCTGTTCGCGCATGCTGCAAAAAGCCACTACGCGCTCAATGGGCAGCATCAGCAAGGCACGGCAGCCGCGATGCTGGCACGCGTGAGACGTGCCTGCCCGGCGCTGACGCCGCGCGAGATCGACGTGCTGCGCGGTACGCTCGAAGGCGCGAGTGCCGCCGAGATCGCCGAGCAAATGGGCGTCAAAGCCACCAGCGTGATTACGTATCAGAAGCGCGCTTACGCGCGGCTGGGGATCTCGAGCCAGCGCCAGTTGTTCGCGCTATGTCTGCAGACTGAGCGGTCTTGAGCAGGCGCATCGAAGCCGCAGATTAACCGCGAGGCGGCCGAAGAAGAACCGCCGAAGTGCCGTGGAACTCGCATCAAGAAGTCACCCGCGCTTTGCCCGCGCATCCACCTGCGTCTCACGATCCCAACGCTTCAGCCACGGCATGATGAATTCCGCGAATCCATCCGCGGGCGGTGACAGCGCACGTTCGGTCGAACGATACACGCACACTTCACGGATCGTTTCAGGATCGACGATCCGCTTCATCACCAACCCAAAGGTTCGTGCGAGCGGCGCCACATAGGCGGGCGCGAGCGTCACGGCGAGCCCTTGCGACGCCAGACCGAACGCTGTCGTAACGTTGTCCACCACGTCCACGGGAATGATGCGCGCCTCCGCCGGCAGATTAGCCAGCATCTGTTCGACAGCGCGCTCGTGGTCGCGGCCGGTGGCAACAATGGGCACGCCGCGCAGGTGCTGCCACTGCACCCGGCGCCGCGCGTTCAATGGATGCGTTGGCGCGCACCACATCACCCACGGGCTCGCGAAGGCCGGATCGCAACGCACCCGCGTGCCGCTCTGACGATCCGGGCCGATCGCGAGATCTACGTCGCCGCTTTCCACACGCTCCACCAACTGTTCGACCACGGTGTCGCAAATGCGCACGACCACCTTCGGTTTGTCGCGCGCATATTCGGCGATGGCCGCCGGCAGCGCAGTCGCCGCGAGCACCAGCGGCGCGCCGACTCGCACGATCCCGGCCGCGCGATTGCGGATGTCGTCGGCGGACTGGGCGGCGGCGCGCACATAGCGCAACACGGATTCGGCCGACGACAGAAAGTCCTGCCCCGCACTCGACAGATTGACGCGTCGCGTCGTCCGGTCGAAGAGGCGAAAGCCCAGTTCCGTTTCCAGTTCAGCCAGCAACTGACTGACCGCTGACGAGGTCAGCCCGAGCCGTTCCGCCGCCGCGCCGATGCTGTGCAAATCGACGATGGCGAGAAAGGCTTCGAACTGACGGATGGTGACGCGTGTGAGTGGCATCAGGCGATTCTAAAGAAAAACTTACGAATCGTGAAAAATCGATTGATTGTAGATAGCGTGCCATTGATCGACACTTGCCCTCATCGACGCGAAGCTGGAATCCCGCTTAGACTTCCGTCTCGCCCACGCTGCTACGGCTAGCCTGCAACAGTTCGCACTCAGGGTATACGCAGGCCGCAATCAAGCCGCATGCAGGGCTCCACTCAAGGAATTGCCATGTTCGACCATATTCCCGCCTATCCGGGCGACCCGATTCTGAGCCTGAACGAGGATTTCCAACTCGATCCGCGACCCAACAAGGTCAACCTGAGCATCGGCATCTATTTCGACGACGCCGGCAAGCTGCCGGTGATGGACGCTGTGCGGCGCGCTGAAACCGCGTTGCTCGATTCGATCGGCCCACGCTCCTATCTGCCGATGGCGGGCCTGCCGCTCTACCGCGACGCAGCACAGGCGCTGGTGTTCGGCGCGGACCACGAAGCGCGCGCCGCAGGTCGGATCGCGACCTTGCAGACCATCGGCGGTTCGGGCGCGCTGAAAGTCGGCGCGGATTTTCTGAAGCGTTATTTCCCGGCCTCGCAGATCTGGATTAGCGATCCGAGTTGGGAAAACCATCGCGTGGTATTCGAAGGCGCGGGCCTCACGGTCAACACGTATCCGTATTACGACGAACACACCGGCGGCTTGCGTTTCGCTGACATGCTCGACACGATCGGCCGCTTGCCGGAACAGAGCGTCGTGCTGCTGCATGCGTGCTGCCACAACCCGACCGGCGTCGATCTGAGTCCGGCGCAATGGGCAGAATTGGTGCCGGTATTGCAGCGCCGCCAACTGATTGCGTTTGTCGACATGGCGTATCAGGGTTTCGGCGCAGGTCTTGAAGAGGACGCCGCCTGCGTGCGCCTGCTCGCCGATGCGGGCGTGCCCTTGATCGCCGCGAATTCGTTCTCGAAGAACTTCTCGCTGTATGGCGAGCGCTGCGGTGCGTTGAGCGTGGTGTGCAAGAGCAAGGAGGAAGCAGCTCGCGTGCTCGGTCAATTGATGTCGACGGTGCGCGCCAACTACAGCAATCCGCCGACGCATGGCGCGCGCCTCGTCGCCAACGTGCTGTCCGACGCATCCTTGCGTGCCTCGTGGGAAGCGGAACTCGCCACCATGCGCGAACGGATTCTCGCCATGCGCGGCACGATTCACGAAGGCCTCGCGGGCCGTGTCGATGAAGTGATGCGCGCGCGTTACGTCGCGCAGCGCGGCATGTTCACGTACACGGGTTTGAGCGAAGCCCAGGTCGAGCGTTTGCGCAGCGAATACGCCGTGTACGTACTGCGTTCGGGACGCATGTGCGTTGCCGGATTGAATGCGCGCAACGCCGGCTATGTGGCGTCGTCGATCGCGGCGGTAGTGGCGGGTGCATAACGGCTGCTACTCGCAACGGCCTGACGACAACGAAGGATAAACACGGAGACCCGGATGACGACTCTTGAAATGCCGGCGGCGAGCCCTGCGAAGGCCGCCGCGATGCACCCCGACGAATGGCAGGCGCGCGTGCAACTGGCCGCGTGCTATCGCATCTTCGACATGCTCGGCTGGACCGAGATGATCTACAACCACATCACGTTGCGCGTGCCGGCGAGCGTGAGCGGCGGCGAGCGGCATTTCCTGATCAATCCGTTCGGCCTGCACTACAGCGAGGTGACGGCGAGCAATCTCGTGAAGATCGACGCGCAAGGTCGCGTGCTCGACAACTCGCCGTATCCGGTGAACCCTGCGGGTTTCGTCGTGCATGCGGCGATTCACGAAGGCCTGGCCGATGCGCACTGCGTGATGCACACGCACACCACGGCCGGCGTCGCGGTGGCCTGCCTCGAAAACGGCCTGGAGCAAACCAACTTTTATAGCGCGCAGTTGCATGACCGCATCGCGTATCACGACTTCGAAGGCATCACGGTGCATGCGGAGGAAGGGCCGCGTCTGCTCGAACATATCGGCAAAAGGCAAGCAGTGATCCTGCGCAATCATGGCCTGCTGGCATGGGGCCACACCTTGCCGCAGACTTTCGCTATTCTGTGGACGCTCAACCGCGCGTGCGAAATCCAGATGGCCACGTTTTCGATGGGCCGCGCGCGGCCGGTGCCGGAAGAAGTCGCGATCCGTTGCTCGCGCGACTCTTTGCAATTCGATCCACGTCATGGTGCGGGGCAGGACGTGTTCGACGCGCTGGTGCGGCGCGTGGATCGCATCGATGCGAGCTACAAGGATTAACGCGGAAATTGAGGCAAGGATTGCCCCGAGGCTTAACGCAAGGATTGAAGCAATGAAAGTAGGTATCTACGGTGCCGGCGCGATCGGCGGCTGGATGGGGGTGAAGCTCGCGCAGGCCGGCCACGACGTGAGCGTGGTGGCGCGCGGCGCGACACTCAGCGCGTTGCAGCAGCACGGCTTGCGTCTGATCGAAGGCGGTGTGACGCACGCGGTGAAGGTGACGGCAAGTGAACAGCCGGCGGATCTCGGCGTGGAGGACCTCGTCGTGGCGGCGGTCAAGGGTCCGGCGATGGCGTCGGTGGCCGCGCATATTGCGCCGCTGCTGAACCCGCAGACGATTGTGCTGACAGCCATGAACGGTGTGCCATGGTGGTTCTGCGACGGGCTCGGCCGTGATTTCGCCGGCAAGCGGCTGAAGTCAATCGATCCTGACGGCGCGATCGCCGCGGCGATTCCGACCGCGCAGACCGTGGGCTGCGTGGTGCATGCCAGTTGTCTGATCGAGTCGCCGGGCGTCATCAGGCATCACCAGGGCAATGGGCTGATCGTCGGCGAGGCGTCGGGGCAAGCGAGTGAACGCGTCAAAACGCTCACCGCCACGCTGGCCGCAGCGGGTTTCAATGCGTCGATGTCGGAGCAGATTCAGCGCGACGTCTGGTACAAGCTGTGGGGCAACATGACGATGAATCCGATCAGCGCCATCACCGGCGCGACCACCGACCGGATTCTCAGCGACGAACTGGTGCGCAACTTCGTCACGAGCATCATGCTGGAAGCGAAGGAGATCGGTGCACGCTTCGGTATTCCGATCGAACAGGCGCCGGCGGATCGTCACGAGGTCACGCTCAAACTGGGCGCGATGAAAACCTCGATGCTGCAGGATGTACAAGCCGGCAAGGCGGTCGAACTCGACGCGCTGGTGGCTGCGGTGCGTGAACTGGGGCAGCTTACCGGTGTGCCAACGCCCAACACGGACGCTTTGCTCGGCCTCGCGCGCCTGCATGCGAGTACGTTGGGGTTGTATCCCCGGCAGTGAAGGTTGCGACGACCTCCGAAAAGAAGCCGCCCCGCATGATCTACGGGGCGGTTTTTTTTCGTCTTACGTTTCGCGTTTTTTTTAGAGGGCTTTCCGCATCACGCAGTCACGGCCGAAGAGGCCGGCAGCTTTGCCGCTTCAATCAGCGACAGCGCTCGCTGCGTATCGCCGAGTTCCGTCATGCACAGCAGCGCAAGACGAGCCAGATATAAAGGCGCTTGCGCTTCGCCTTCGGTGGTCAGTGTCTTGCAGAGCGTCGTGTAGACGAGGTCGAGTTCGCTATCGGTCATGGTGTGGGTTCCTCTTGCATCAATTCGTCAGACTGGCCGTCACGGCGCTTTGCACGTCCGTCGCGTTGCCGTTGCGCCAGCGGGCGAGCACATGACCGTCCGGCCTGATCAGATAGACCGTGCCCGGCGTGGCATCGAGCATCTCGTGCAAGCGTCCCGCCGGATCGACCACATGCGGGCTGGTGACGCGCAGGGCATCGCCTGTGACCAGCGTGATCGCTTTGAACGGAATGCGATGTTCGCCGAGCGCATGGTGCAATTGCTGCCATGCTTCGTCTTGCGCCGTGTCCGCGCCGAAGCGAAGTGCGGTGAAGCACGGCCCAAGCAGATCGGTGAGATGGATATCGAGTGGTATGCCGTCGCACGTGCGTTGAAGTCGGCACTCCGGCAGTACGGTGCCCGGCGCCGGACCCTTGGCGAATGCGCCGGATGCAACAGCTGCGACCCGATTGAGCGGCGACTCGGCATACGCAATAGCATGCGTCTGCCGCGGATTGATCAGCGGCCGCACGGCCGGATGATGAACGGCAAGTCCGAGAACTGCCTGGCGCATCAGGTCGAACGCGAACGAGGGCGGCGCCATGAATTCGGTGCTCTTCATGCCGTAGCTCAGATTTTCACGCGCCGCGAACACGCGCTCGTCGCTGTAGCTGTCGAGCAGGCGGTCAGACGCAATGCCGTTGACCACGCAACCAAGTTTCCAGCCGAGATTGTCGGCGTCGTCGATGCCGGAATTCGCGCCGCGCACGCCGAAAATCGGCACGAGATGCGCAGCATCGCCCGCGAACAGCACCGAGCCGTGACGGTACCGTTCGAGCGTCAACGCGTTGGCCTTGTAGACCGTAATCCAGATCGGCGACCATTCACCCGTTTCGCCCATCGAGTCGAGCACGCTCTGCACGCGTGGCATCACGTTTTCAGGTTTGACCGCAGCCTCGGGATCTTCATCGTCGCGAAGCTGGTAGTCGATGCGCCAGACGTTGTCGGGCTGCTTGTGCACCAGTACCGTCGAGCCGGGATTGGAGGGCGGATCGAAATAGGCGAGACGCTCGGTGGCGCGTTCGCTCTCCAGTTCGATATCGACAATCACGTAGCGTCCCTCGTACGTGGTGCCGGTGAGCTTGAGGCCGAGCGCTTCGCGAATCGTGCTGCGGCCGCCGTCGCAGGCGACGACCCAATCCGTGCGCATTTTCCAGGCGGTATCGCCGGTGCTGAGGCCAAGCGTTGCACCAGTGGCGCCGTTGCCGGTGTGTTGTTCAATACCGGTCACGCGGGTTTGCCAGCGGATGTCGATCAGATCGGCATGCTGTTCCACTTCGTCGAGCAGCAACTGTTCGATCTGGTATTGCGCGATGTTGATCATCGGCGGCAGCGATTGCTCGTCGTCCTGATGCATGGCGAAGCGGAACACTTCGGCATCGCGGTAGAAGCTGCGGCCGCCCGTCCACGGCAAGCCTTTTTTCAGGAAACCGTGCACGGCGCCGAGGCGTTTGAAAATCTCCAGGCTGCGGCGTGAAATGCAGATCGCACGGCTGCCGGTGCATACGCCGTCATCGGCTTCGATCAGCACCGAGCGTACGCCCTGGCGAGCCAGCGCAAGCGCCAGCGTCATGCCGACCGGACCGCCCCCGGCAATCGCTACGGCGCGCCGCTGAGGGTCGCACCCGTCGACAAGCGGCGGCACCAAGCCCGCATAGGAACGCGGCGTGAACGGATAGGGTTTGAAACTGCGGCTCATGCGTGTCTCCTGGATCTTCGTTGCCGATGGATTGCCCGCCGCGGCTTGAGTGCTCTCTGGAGGCGGTGCGAATCGATTGGTGAAGTATGAAGGAGGGGTAGCGCGTGGCTGTCCTCATTTTGGGTACAAGGACTGGGCGTTCCGGCGATAGAAAAGGCCGCAGGCCGCTCACGCCCCTGCGGCCCTTCTGATTCTTGCAATGCAATGCAGACCGCGCGGACTTGCCTAATCGGCCCCGGCCAGATGCGAAGTCTGGCGCGAGTGCTGGAGGCTCGCTCCTACCTGGCATTCCTCGATCATCGCGCGGAACGTCGGCGCCGCGTGCGAAGCGCCGGTCGCGCCCATCTCCGGCCCGCTTTCAGGTGCGCCACCCACGCCTACCACCAGCGTCGCTCTCGGCCGCCATTCCCGAGTGCGCCGCAGCATATTGCGCAAATACGGCGGCGATTCCGGCGCGTCGAGCGAGATGATGCAGATGATCGGCGCGTCCTTGAAGCTCGGTTCGTCGGCATGCGCGCTGCGATAGCCCGAGTGCGTGGCCATCATCGGCGCGAGACCCTGGCGGCCGAGCAATTGCACGGCGATCGCGGCGGTGACCTCATCGAATGCGCCGCGTCCCGGCACGCACAGCACCGACGTCTTGTCGGTTTCATGGTGCATAGGCGGATGGGCCGAAATGTGGCTGTCGTGCCGCTCCGAAAGGTCGGCTGTCGCGGATGCCGAGATTGCCCCAGCGGAGTCAGCCGGTTCCGTGCGCGACAAACGATCCGGCAGGCCGTCGGAAATTTCCAGGTTTTCGACGATATCGACCAGTGCGTCATTGATTCGCGCCAGTTGCTCAGCCATCAGCACCCCGCGCATCGCATCGTTGCGCGCAAGCTTGAGGCCTTCCAGCGCGACATTGTCGTAGTAATCGATCAGCGACATCTCGCGCAGCAGGCGCTCGGCCTGCACGATGGCTTCATGCGGATCGTCCGCCAGAAGCCGCTGATAGAAGTTCTGCGCAGGCGTGAGAGCAGGCTGGTCGCCCAGCAGCACCGTGAGAAAGTTCAGACGATCCGCGTAGCGGCCCAGCGTGACCACACATAGCGTGAGCGGCGTGGACAGAACGAGGCCGATCGGCCCCCACAGCCAGCTCCAGAAAATCGCCGCCACGACCACGGCCAGCGGCGACAGCCCCGAGCGATGACCGTACAGCAGCGGCTCGGCAATCTGCCCAGCTACTACATCGACGACGATAAACAGGATCAGCGTATAGACCGCCATGGTCCATTGAGGCTGGATGGCGGCAGCGAGAAACACCGCCAGAATCGCGGCGATCCAGATGCCGATGTACGGCACGAAGCGCAGCAACGCGGCAATCACGCCGAACAGCAGCGCACCTGGCACGCCGATGATCGCGAGGCCAATAGCGATGATCCCGCCCGCGCTGAGATTCACGCCCAGTTGCGCGACGAAATAGCGGCTCAGCCGCCCGGCGGCATCGTTGATCGCGGTGGTGGTGCGGTGCAGGTCGCGCGAACCGAAAAGACTGATCAAACGGTCGCGCAGATCTTCGCGCTGCAGCAGGATGAAGATTGTGACGACCAGCACGATGAAGGTGGTCTCGATCGGCGCGATGGCCGGTGACAACGCGCGTTGAGCGAGTTGCATCGGCGTGGGCGACGGCTCGTGCACTTCGACGGGCGTCGGCACAGCGGGTGCGTTGCGCGCTGCACGTCCGGTAAGGCGCGGCGGGCTCGGCTTGGTCGGCGCGACGCGTTGCAGTGTAGCGGCGGCACGGCTCATCAGCGAATCGGCCCGGCCGACGGTTTTCTCCTGCACGGTCTCGATCTTTTGCTCGATCGCCGCCTGATACTGCGGCAGATCGCCCGCCAGTTGCACCAGCTGTGCTCCGATCAGCCCGCCGACGGCCAGCAGGGTGGCGAGGGCGAACAGCACCGCGATAAAGATCGACGGCAACTGGCCCATGTGCAAGCGCCGCAGCGCCTGCACCAGCGGTGCGAGCAGAAAGCTGAGCAGCACGGAGAGCGTGATCGGAATCAGCACCTCGCGGGCGAAGTACAGCGCGCAGACCACCACGACGCCGGTAATGACCGAGGCCAACCCATGCAGACTGGGTGTGCCCGGAGGGTATACGCGGTTCGGCCGCCCGGTTGGCGGTAACGATATTTTCATGGACACACTTCTCGATGTTGTGGCGCTGACGTTTTTACTGATGGTTCGCGCGGCTGGAACGGCGGCGGTCGGTTAAAGCGCCCGAGCAATTCATATGCCCGGATTGTAGGCGCTTTGTAGTGCGGCGGCCGTATCCCTAGCCCATGTGCAAACGCAACAGCTCGAACAGTTGTGAGCTTGCATACAGCAGCAAGCCGATAAAGCCGCCCACAATCGTCCCGTTGATGCGGATGTACTGCAAATCCTTACCGATGTTCAACTCGATTTGCCGTGACATGTCGCGTGCGTCCCAGTTCTTCACTGTATCGCTGATGTGGCGCGTGAGGAACTGGGCAAAATCCGGCGCCATGGCGCGCGCCGCTTCTTCCAGATGGTCGTTCAGCGACTGACGCAGGGCGGGATCATGCGCCAGTTCGCGGCCTACCCACTGGCCCATCGCCATCACCCGGGCGTGCAGGGCCGAATCGCTGCTTTGCAGATCGCGTTTGAGCCATGCGCGCAATTCGCCCCACATGTCCTTCACATACGTGCTGAGTGCTTCGCCCTCCACCAGATAACGCTTCAGCTCCTCGCCTTTCTGCAGGAATGCCGGATCGGTCTTGAGTTTGACGATCAGCTTCTGCGCCGCGTCATCGAATTTCTGGCGCAGCTGATGGGCCGGGTTCTCGCTGATCTGTTCGAGCATCCGGTTCACCGCATTGGCGATTGCTTCGGCGCCTTTCTCGCCGAGCCACGCCGAGGGCAGGATCATCTCCATCTTCGGATATTCGCTCTTCACCCATTCGACGATGCGCTCCGCGATAAACTCGCGCGCCTGCGGTTCGCGCAACAGCGCCACGACCTGTTCGATGCCGGCGTCGAGCAGTTCCTGATGACGGCCGTCCTTGGTGAGCGTGTCGAGAATCGAGCCCATGGATTGCGACAGATCGACTTTGGCCAATACGTCGCGCAAGGCGTCCTTGATGAAGACCTGGATGCGCACATCGTCGGTCAGTTCGAGAATACCGCCCGTCAGTTTGACCACGTAGTCGCCCAGACGCGCGGTATTGGCCGGTTTCGTCAGCCAGCCGGTGATGCTTTGCGCCGGGTCGTGTTTCTGGATCAACCCGACCAGCGACGGCACGTCCAGAAATTTGTCCTGTACGAACACCGCTAGGTTGTCGGCGATCTTGTGCTTGTTCTTCGGAATGATCGCCGTGTGCGCGGAGACGATCGGGATCGGCACGCGGCGAAACAGCGCGACGACGGCGAACCAGTCGGCGAGTGCGCCGACCATGGCGGCCTCGGCTATCGCTTTGATGCCGTCCACCCAGAGACCGCGCGGCATGAAGGCGGTCACAAGGAAAACGCAGGCGGCGGCCGCCAGCAACAGTAGCGGGGTGCGCTTGGCCTTCTTCAGTTCGGTTTCTTTGTTCATCGGCAGCAGGGCAGCGGGGTTCTATTCGATTGGAATGGTGCGGTGCGATTGACGTGCTGGTCCAGAAACGCGAGTGTAGCGCCGCTGTTCCGGCTATGTGGCGCCGGCCTGGGACATTCTTTGACCCGCAGGCGCGGTAACATGAGCGCCGAATGAACATTGAGCGACGATGCAAATGAACGGAATGGAGGCACAGTGATCAGGTTTCTGCATACCGCGGACTGGCAGATAGGCACGCAATTCGGCCAGTTCGAGCCGGACGAAGCCGCGCACCTCGCGGAAGCGCGCTTCGAAACCGTGCGCCGGATCGCTGAAGAAGCGGCGGCGCGCAAGGTCGACGCCGTGCTGGTCGCCGGCGACGTATTCGACCTGCAGACCGTCTCGGACACGGTGATCCGCCGCTTGTTCGGCGCGCTGCAGGCGTTCTCCGGGCCCTGGATCATGCTGCCGGGCAATCACGATGCCGCGCTGGTCGAGAGCGTCTGGACCCGTGCGCAGCGGCTGAACTGCGTCGCGCCGAACGTGCGGCTGGTGCTCGAACCCGGCGTGGTGACGCTCGACGCCTGCCAGTGCGCGTTGCTTTGCGCGCCGCTCACGCAACGCATCACTTACGACGACACGACGGGCTTCTTCGACACGACGGAGACGCCGCCCAGTTATCACCGCATCGGACTCGCGCATGGCAGCGTGAGCGGGATTCTGCAGGAGGGCATTGATTCTTCGAACCCGATTGCGCCGACGCGTGCCGCGAGTGCGCGTTTGGACTATCTCGCGCTCGGCGACTGGCACGGTCATTTGCGCGTCGACGAACGCACCTGGTATGCCGGCACGCACGAGCAGGACCGTTTCCGCGCCAACGATCCGGGCTTCATGCTCGACGTCACGCTGGCCGAGCCGGGGGCCGTGCCGGCCGTTGAAGCGGTGCGGGTCGGTAAATACCAATGGCATCGTTGGGAAGAGACGATCTCCGTGCCGACCGACGTCGATTCGCTCAAGCTGCGCCTCAGCGCGTTAGGTAGTCACGACGTGCTGCGGGTCACCGTAAGCGGTTCGACCGCACTGGCCGAGGCCGAAGCCATCCACGTCGCGGTGGAAGAGACCCGGGCTCGGGTGCGTGCACTACGCGTCGATCTGAGTAGCCTGCAGGTGCTGCCCACCGCCGACGACCTCGCCGAACTCGGCGCGCAAAGCGGCTACCTTGCAAAGGTGGTGGCGCGTCTGCGAGGCTTGCAGGAGGACCCGCAGTCTGACCCGCAACAGGTCAAGCGCGCGGCAGAGGCGTTATTGCTTCTGGCGCGTTTTCAACGTGAACTGCCGCGCGAAGCGAGGTCCGCATGAAGCTGGAAAGCATCGCGATTCAGGAATTCAAGCAGTTCACCGGACGGCTCGTCATCGACGATCTGCAGCCCGGACTCAATCTGTTCACCGGCCCGAACGAGGCCGGCAAAAGCACGATCGCCGAAGCCGTGCGGGCGGTGTTTCTCGAACGCTACAAGGCTTCGCATCTGAAAGACCTGCTGCCGTGGGGCAAGGCGAGCGGGCAGCCGTCGGTCGAAGTGACTTTCGATATGGACGGCACAGCGTGCAGGTTGTCGAAGCAGTTCGTCACCCGGCAGCGCTGCGAATTGAAGATTGGTCAGGCCGTGTTCGGCGAAGACGAAGCGGAAGACAAGCTCGCTGCGCTGCTCGGTTTTTCGCGTGCAGCGCGTGGGCCGCTAAAGGCGGAGAACGCCGGCGTTCCCGGATTGTTGTGGGTGCAACAAGGCGGCACGCAGGAGGTTCGCGATTCCACGGGACATGCTGCGCAGTATCTGCGCGATGCGTTGTCGCAATTGTCGGGCGGCCATGAATCGGCGGGCGAGGATGCGCTGATCGCGGCGGTGCAGCGCGAGCTCCGGCAACTGCTCACGGCGCGTACGCAGAAATCCACCGGCCCATTGGCCGAGGCCGAACAGGCGTTGACGGCGTTAATCGAAGAGCGCGATGAGCTGGAGCAGCAGCGCCAGCAGTTCGACGAGAACATCGCGCGGCTTGCCACGCAGCAGGAAGCCTTCGACGACGCGCAACGCAAACGCCCCTGGGAGCTTCATGAGCAGAAGGCGGTGCAGGCGCAACAGCGCGCCGATGCCGCGGCCGAACTCGAACGGAGTCTTCAGGGCTTGGCGCAATCGCTGCAATTGAAGGACGCGGAGTTAGCGCTTTCGTTGCAACAGGAACAGGCGGCCACTGAACTCGAAGCCGCCGTTGCACGCGAGCGGCAGCAACTCGACGCCGCAAGAGCCAATGTCTCGACGGTTCAGAACGAACATGCGCAGGCTCAGGCGAGCGTCGCGAAATTTGAGCAGGCTTCTGCCGATGCCAACCGCGCGTACGAACTGGCGAACGCCGCGGTAACCGCGGGCGATTTGCGCAGTCAGATCGCTCTGCACCGCACAGAAAGCGAACGGCTCGAAGCATCGATCGCGGCTGCCGGCAAGGCGAACGAGGCCGTGCTGGAGGCGACGCGCGCAGCGGCCGCGCTCGAAATCGACGGGGCGCAATTGAAGCGGCTCCAATCGCTCGATGCAGATTTAACCGTGCTGCGTGCGCGGACCGAAGCGGCGATGACGCGGATCGAATACCGGTTGAGTGGCGCGATCACCGTCGGCGATGCGAAGGTAAGCGGCGAGGGCGTGTTGCGGCTCGACGAGGAGAAACTGATCGGTCTTGGCGAGCTCGGTGAGTTGCGGGTGATTCCGGGCGTCTCCGATCTGTCGGCGCGATTATCCGAGTTGGCGTCGCTCGAAGCCCAGCATGCCCAGTTATTGCAGACGCTGGGCGTGGCGTCGCTGGGTGAGGCCGAGAGCAGGCACGAGCAGTGGAAGGCGTTGGTCGCGCAGCAGAAAAGTCAGGCGAAGATTCTTGAGGTGCATGCGCCGCAGGGTATCGACGCGCTGCGGGCTGCGCTGGCTTCGGCGGATGCGCGATTGCAATCAGCTAACGGACGGCTTGCGGCCTTGCCCGATGTCTCCGCCGCGCCACCGCTCGACGAGGCTCGCCGCAACGCCGACATCGCGCGTGATGCGCTGGACGCCGCCAGAAAAGTATTGGCGCAAGCGGCGGAAAAGCGATCGACGGCTACGGCCACGACGGAATCGCTCGCAGCGCAGCTCCAGCGCAAGGAAGCGCAACTGGCCGACGAAGCGTTCTGCCGCAACCGCGCACAATGGCAGACGAAAATCGTCGAGCAGCGAGTGCAGGTCGAGGCGCTGAAGAAACAGCTTGAAGGTCGCGAGCGTGAGTTGGAAGCTGCGCGTCTCGACGATCCGGCGGCTGAGGCGAAGCGCTATCGGGCGTCGGCGGAACTTGCGCGCAACGAGCAGCACGAACGGCAACTGCGGATCGCGCAGTTGCGCAGTCAGCTCGAGACGGTTGGCGCGTCCGGGCTCGGCGAGCGTCTCGCGACAGTGAACGCTTCAGTCGAGCAGGCCACGCGCCGTAAAGAGGAACTCAGCTTGCGAGCAAGCGCTTTGAGCTTGCTCGACGAAGTGCTTGTCGACGAACGCGACGCGGCGGTGGCGCAACTGCGTGCGCCGTTGACCGAGCGGCTTGGGCACTATCTGAAGCGGATTTTCCCGCAGTCGACAATTGCGCTCGGTGACGATCTGAGTCCTGCGACACTGGACCGTTATGGCCGCGCGGATACGCTCGATGCGTTGAGCTTTGGGACACGGGAGCAACTCGGCATTCTGACGCGGCTGGCGTATGCGGATCTGTTGAAGGCGTCGGGCCGACCCACCTTGCTAATGCTCGACGACGCAGCCGTGCATACCGATGCGACGCGGCGCGATGCGATCAAGCGGGCGTTGATCGATGCGGCTACGCGGCATCAGATTCTGGTGTTCACGTGCCATCCGGAGCTGTGGGACGATCTGGGCGTCAGACAGCGGGCGATTGAGGATTTGAAGGTGGCGGCATAGGGCGTCTTGCGACGCCTTGGTTTCGTTGAATGTTTCATTGAATGGCTTGGGAACGTCATGACTCAACTCTATCGCGGCATGGACCACGCGGCGCTGCGTGCAGCCTACGACAACGTGGCGGCGGTGGCCGATGTCGCTGAGCGCATGCTCGGCTTTCAGGCGCGCAGCGCGGCGTTGTATGCCGCTGTGCCGTGCAGGCGTGATGTGGCGTACGGTCCGCGGCCACGGCAACGTTTCGACTGGTTTCCGTGCGTGCGGCCTGACGCGCCGATTTTCGTGTTCATACACGGTGGCTACTGGCAGGCACGCAGCAAGGAGGATTTTGCGTTCGTCGCCAGTGGGCCGCTTGGGCGTGGCTTCAATGTTGTGCTCGCGGAGTACACGTTGGCGCCGGAGGCGTCGATGACGCAGATCGTCGGCGAAGTCGATGCGCTGCTGGCGGCGCTGGCGGCTGATCGTGATGGGCTCGGCACGCGTGGTCCCGTTTGCCTTGCGGGGCATTCTGCGGGCGGGCAGTTGAGTGCGCTTTATCGCACGCATGAGTCTGTCGTGCATGCCATGCCGATCAGCGCATTGGTGGATCTGGAGCCGATTGCGATGTCATGGCTCAATGAGAAGTTGCAGCTAACGCAGGAGGAGATCGGTGCTTATAGCCCGATGCGGCACATTGGTAAGGGTGTGCCGATGACTGTCAGCGTCGGCACAGCCGAGTTACCGGAACTGGTTCGGCATTCAGAGGAATACGTAGCGGCGTGCCGGCAAGCGGGTGAGCAGGTGGAGTTCGTGCCGCTCGCCGGGTGCAATCACTTTACGATTCTTGAGGACCTCGCGCGGGCGGATGGGGTGCAAATGGAGGCGGTGGTGAGAGGGATGGGGCGAAAGTGACCCCTGTGTTCACTCATACCACCGCGGCGTGTAAACCCATTCACCGCCATCGACGCCGTTAGCAAACGCGCGCGTCGTCGACGACCCCACGATCACCATCGTGCGCATGTCCACATCGGAAGAACGCAGTTCACCGAGCGTGATTGTCCGCAGTGTGCTGCCCGGCCTGCCGATATCGCGACCAAGCACGACTTTCGTCGCGGCAGCGCGATATTCACGGACGATGTCCAGCGCTTTATCCAACTGCCACGGCCGTGCGCGAGAGATCGGGTTGTAGAACGCCATCACCAGATCCGCTTCTGCCGCATGCCGAAGGCGCTTTTCGATGATGCTCCACGGTTTCAGATTGTCGGATAGCGACAGCATGCAGAAGTCATGGCCCAACGGCGCTCCCGCTTGCGCCGCAGTTGCCATGGCCGCGGACACCCCCGGCACGATGGCAAGTTGGACCGCGCGCCAGTCAGCGTTCGTCGAAGCGCCTTCTTCCAGCGCCTCAAGCACCGCGGCCGCCATCGCAAACACGCCGGGGTCGCCCGACGACACCATTACCACTGATCGCCCAGTGCTCGCGAGTTCGAACGCATGGCGCGCCCGCTGCATCTCTTCGCGATTGTCCGTGCCGTGCACGCGTTGGTCGGTACGCAAGGGGCCGGCCATTTTCACGTAGGTTTCGTAGCCGAGAATATCGGTGGCTTCGTTCAGTGCTGTTCGAGCGGCGGGCACCATCAGGTCCGCGCTGCCGGGGCCGAGGCCGATCACGGTCAAGCGGCCGCGTGCATGGCCAATCGTGTCCGGGTCGATTGCTAACGCGGCTAGTGCGAGCGCAACCCCTGCGTCTGCGTCGTCATGCAAGGTTTGATAAGGGACGCGTAGCGCGGCATGCAGCAAATTGCTCGGCGGCTCGCCGTCCTCTGGGCGTGTGTGGGCAAAACGCAGCGGCACGTTCAGGCTCGCCGCGGCATCGGCGAGCGCCGGGTTCGCCATCTGTTCGGCAGGAGCCAGCAATGTCGCGAGCGAGAGCGGTGCAAGACCGTGCGCGTCCAATGCCTCATGTACAAGCGCGGCGATTCGCGCGCCGGAAGCCGTCAGCGCATCTGGACTGGCATTTGCACCGACGCTCACGTTCACAGCGGGCTGCGCGCTAGTGCCCGCATCCGCGCTCGCACCCGTATTCGTATCCGCGCTCGGCACGGTCACCGCCGCCACCACGCTCCGCGGATGAATCACCAACTCATCATCTCGCCCATCCCACGCGCGCGGCGTCACGCGAATCGCGAGACGTGCCGATTCCGAGCGAGGCAATTGCGCGTCATCGAGCCACGGCGCTTCACCCTCGATGCGCGTGCTTTCACCCGCCAGCAGATCGGATACGAAACGCTTACCTTGCGCTATATCGGCCAGCGCATATCCCTCAGGCGGATTGAGCACACACGTGCCGAAGCGCAATTCGCCACTCGTCGTAATCGCTGGCGACACGTTCAACGCAGCCGCAATCTCGCGAGCCATTACGTTGACGCCTGCAAGGCCGCCGAGCAAGGGCACGACCGCGCTGCCGTCTTCTGCAATGGCCAGCACCGGCGGCTCGACACCCTTGTTCGACAACAATGGCGCGACGCAACGAATCACGATCCCGGCAGCGCACAATGCGATGATCGGCGTGCCGCGCGCATACAGATCACACAGATGCGCGCGGAGTTCCGTGTACGAGACGTCAGCTTCGACTCGCCCCTGCAAGGCATGAACCTGGCAGCCTGCATACAGCATCTGGATACGCCGTGCGGTCTCCAACGCGCCCGCACCGAGAATCACGATCACGGGGGGCGTCAACCTTGCCATTTTTCCCCCGGCACCACGAGCAGCGAAAAATACGGCGAGGCCATCGGGTCGACCTCGTCGAGCGGCACGATGCGCTGATTGCCCATCGTCGCGCGTTCCACGTAAAGCGCACGATGCGCGAGCCCGAGTTCACCAAGCACACGCCGCACCTTATCGAAGTTGCGGCCGAGTTTCATGATGACCGCAGCGTCCGCATCGGCGAGACGCCGGCGCAATTCGTCTTCGGGCAACACACCGGAGAGCACCGACAGACTCTGATTGCGATACACCAGCGGCGAGCCGAGTACCGCTGCGCCGCCGAGCATCGAGCACACACCGGGCACGACTTCGGCTTCAAAACGCGCCGCGAGGCGGTCGTGCAAATACATATACGAGCCGTAGAAGAACGGATCGCCTTCGCAAATCACCGCGACGTCGCGGCCCGCGTCGAGATGGCCGGCGACGATCTCCGCAGCGGTGTCGTAGAAATCGGCGATGATCGCCTCATACGAAAGCGGCGGTTCGAGCGCTTCGGTCGTGACGGGATAAACGAGCGGCAGATGTTGTTGAGCGTCATGCAGATGCGCCTCGATGATGCTGAAGGCGTTGCCTTTTTTACCCTTCGCGACGAAATACGCGACCACGGGTGCCGCTTTCAGCAAACGCAGCGCTTTCAGCGTGATGAGTTCCGGGTCGCCGGGGCCGACGCCCAGTCCGAATAAACGTCCTTGCACGGTCATTTACTCGACCTCCGTCGCCAGTGCGTTCACGGCAGCGGCGGCCATCGCGCTGCCGCCGCGTCGTCCATGAACCACGACGAAGGGCACGCCGCGACTGTCTTCGGCAAGCATCGCTTTCGATTCGGCCGCGCCGACAAAACCAACCGGAAAGCCGAGGATCAGCGCGGGCTTCGGTGCGCCGGCATCGAGCATGTCGAGCAGATGAAAGAGGGCGGTCGGCGCATTGCCGATCACGACGACGCTTCCTGCCAACTGCGGCCGCCACAATTCGAGCGCGGCCGCCGAGCGCGTATTACCGAGTTCGCGCGCAAGCGCAGGCACGTCCTGATGCGTCAGCGTGCAGATCACCTCGTTGTTGGCAGGCAGTCGTGCGCGCGTGATGCCTTGCGCCACCATGCCGGCGTCGCACAGAATCGGCGCGCCTTGTGCCAGTGCCGTACGGCCCGCCGTGCCTGCGCCTTCGGAAAACTGAAGATCTTCAACGACGTCGACCATGCCGCAGGCGTGGATCACGCGCACCGCGAGTTTCTCGAGGTCGGCAGGGATACGCGATAAGTCGGCCTCCGCACGTATCGTCGCGAAGGATTGGCGATAGATCTCCTGACCGTCGCGAATGTAATCAAGCATCTGAGGGGCTCCGGGCCGGGTGTGCCAATGGGTCGAGCATGTCGGCGGCCTGTTCGATCGTGAGTTGGTGCGCGACGCACGAGCCGAAACCCGGCTGGCTGTCGCGGCGATAAAGGTCGTAGATGCCGGGTGCCGCGGCCAGCAGTGTGTACGGCGCGCAATGTGCGGCGGCGCATGAGCGCGGACAGCCGCTCAGATGGACGTCGACGCCGTCGGGCAGGCGATCCGCTAGAAGCAGCGCGTCGGCTTTGGTGTCAGCGAGGCTTTTTGCGCAGCCTGTGGAACCGGCGCAGGCGATTAAGTGCGTAATGGGTTGTGCGGGATCGCAGGCGAGTCCCAACGCGTTCATTTCAGCGAGCACGGCGGGCGCGGCATCGGCAGCGATATCGGGCAGCAATACGCTTTGCCAGGGCGTCATGCGCAGTGTGCCGTTGCCGTGCTGTTGCGCGAGCGTGGCGAGGCTGCGCAAGGTCGCGGCGTCGAGGCGTCCGAGCGGCGGTTGGCCGCCTACGTGCAGCGTTCCGACGACTCGCTGTGCGTGCGCGCCGAGTCGGAGCGCGGCATCGGCAGGCGTGGGGCGTTGCCAGTTTGCAAGCGATGTGTCGCGTGACAGCGGGAAATCGACGTACGTTTGAGCGTGCTGCAATAGCGCGTCGAGGGGATGCGTGGCGAGCAGGTGGCGCATGCGCGTGGCATCTGGGGCGGCCAGATCGAGGAACGTGTGCAGCAGCGCGCGGACGAGGTCTATGACTTGCGAAGGCAGCACTGCGGCGAGAGCGCCGGCATCGGCATCGGCATCGGCATTCGCGTTCGCCTTAGCCGGCGGACAACCCGCCAACCCAAACACAAATCGCACACCGTCTTCCGCCTGCGTCGCCGCCAGCCATACGTCGTGCGGATGATCCAGCCTGGCAAGACGCTCACCACCATCGAGCAGAAGCGCGAATTTCGGCGACAGCGCCGCGAACCGCGCCTCGGATTGCAGCAAGGCGAGCAGTTCGACGCAAAGCAGCCTCGTATCGAACAGCGCAAATGGATCGCGCCCGGCAGTCGGGCTCACCATCACATTGCGCACATCATCCGCAGCGGATGCCGAAATTGAGCCAGGCGCTTGTTGTGCGGTCGTCGATCGCGTATTTGAAGCATCCGCTGCGTCGAACCGAGATGTGTCAGAAATATCCGCGGAGGTCGCGAGCAGCACGCCGGAAGCATCCACCGCGCCAGCCTCTGGAATCGGCCCAAGCCCCGCATCGACCAGCATCGCGATCAACGCCGTTTCATGCCCGCTTCGCACGCCACGCACCTGCAGATTCGCGCGATTGGTCAGCTCGACCACACCAGCCGCATGCAGTTCACTGACCTCGGCAATCACCGCAGCCTGCAACGCGCTCAACTCGCCACCGGGCAATTTGATCCGGCAAATCCCCCCATCGCGCGCGGCAACGATGCGCAGCAGCCCCGGACACGCCGAAGACCGCAGCACGAGAGCCGCGTCGGGCAAAGCAGTGGAGGGCGAAGCTTGATTCAAGACGGACACCGGGTTGAGCGTCGCGCGACGGCCCGAGCAAGCCGCAAAGCGGCCATTGCTACGGCATCGGTACACCCCGCCCGATGTAGGCTGGCACGAACAGTCTGGCCGGCAGGTCTCCTGGCTGGCAGGTCATGGTCCGCCGCGGCCTTCCCGGTCGAACCAGTGGCGCGGAGCGCAGGCGGACTCGCTGCATACAGTTGCGGGGGCAGCCACAGCGACACTGTGTTCCCTCTTCGGCCCCGAAGGGCACCGGCGGCTGTATTATGCCTTTTTTCGAACAGCACAACGAGGCTGGACGCTCTGATCGGCGTGGCACAGCGCAATATTTGAAGATACAGAAAGAGGATGGATGCATGCCGGCGTGGCTGACCGTGGTGGGCATAGGCGATGACGGCTTCGCCGGCTTGGGGAAGCCCGCGCGGCGTGCTTTGCTGGAAGCGTCGGTGGTTTATGGCGGTGAACGTCATCTGGCGATGCTGCCCGCGCGCCTCGCTGCGCGCCGCGCGGCATGGCCGAAGCCGTTCGATCTCGCGCCTTTGCTGGCGGAGCGTACAGGGCCCGTGTGTGTGCTGGCGAGTGGCGACCCGATGCTGTTCGGCGTCGGCGCGACGCTCGCGCGGCAGTTGCCGGCAGGTGAGTTGCGGGTGCTGCCCGCGCCCTCGTCGTTGTCGCTGGCGGCCGCGCGGCTTGGCTGGCCGTTGCAGGATGTCGCCACGGTTTCGCTGGTGGGACGGCCGTTGCCGACGCTGAATGCTCATCTGCACGACGGCGCGCGCGTCTTCGTGCTGAGTGCCGACGGGCGCACGCCCGCTGCACTGGCCGAACTGCTGAATGCGCGCGGTTTCGGCGCGACCCGGATGACTGTGCTGGAACATTTGGGCGGCGATCTGGAGCGGTGTATCGATGGCCGCGCGGACCAGTGGCCCGCAGGGGAAGTGGCGGCGCTGAACCTGATCGCGCTTGAATGCCGTGCAACGGAGGGCGCTCCGCGTTTGCCGCTGACCGTCGGCTTGCCTGACGACGCCTTTCGCCACGACGGTCAGTTGACCAAACGCGACGTCCGCGCAATCACACTGGCGCGCCTCGCGCCGACTCCAGGCGAATTGCTATGGGATGTGGGCGCGGGCAGCGGCTCGATCGGCATCGAATGGATGCGCGCGCACCCGACCTGCCGCGCGATCGCGATCGAAGGGCACGCGGAGCGGCAGCGGTTCATCGAGCACAATCGCGACGCGTTGGGCGTGCCGGGTTTGCAACTGGTGGCCGGCCGGGCGCCTGATGCGCTGGAAGGATTGGCTGTGCCGGATGCCGTGTTCATCGGCGGTGGCGTGACGGTGCCAGGTGTGCTCGACGCCTGCTGGGCGCGCTTGCGTGACGGCGGACGTCTGGTTGCCAATGCGGTGACCTTGCAAGGCGAGGCAGCGCTGGCGGCGTGGCGTGAGCAACACGGCGGCACGTTGACCCGCATCGCGCTGGCCGATGCACAGCCCCTCGGCGGCTTCGATACGTGGCGCCAGGCGTTGCCGATTACGCTGCTGGAAGTCACGAAGCTGGCCGACGGCGCCGACGGCACGTTCCGTGCGAACAGCACGAACAGCACAAACAGCACGAACAGCACAAACAGCACAAACAGCACGAACAGCACAAACAGCACGAACAGCACGAACAGCACGAACAGCACGAACAGCACGAACAGCACTAGTGGCGTCAATACCGCCAATGACACCTCGACCGCCTCCGCCGACTCACCACCTCACCCGTAATGCGCGAAGAAACGCCCGAACAACCCGCGCCGCTGCGTAGCGGCTACACGACCGGCAGTTGCGCCACCGCGACGTCGCTCGCGGCCGCGCGTCTGTTGCTCGCGGGTATAGTCAGCGAGGTCGCGGAGATCGTGTTGCCGAAGGGGCAGCATGTGCCGATGCCGCTGGTGTTCTGCCGCCTGAGCGCCGAGGGCGCGGAAGCCGGCACAGTAAAAGACGCAGGCGACGACCCCGACGTGACACACGGCGCGATCGTATTCGCCCGCGTGCGCTTGCTTGCCGAACCGGGTGTGATATTCCGCGCAGGGCCAGGCGTTGGCACCATCACGCGCGCCGGCCTCACGCTGCCCGTCGGCGAACCGGCGATCAATCCCGTCCCGCGCAAGATGATGACTGAACATCTGACCGAACTCGCGGCGGAACATGGATATACCGGCGGTTTCGAAGTGACGATCGGCGTCGAAGGCGGCGAAGCACTCGCACTGAAAACGATGAACCCACGCCTCGGCATTCTTGGCGGCCTGTCGATTCTCGGCACCACCGGCATCGTGCGGCCGTTCTCGTGCTCGGCCTATATCGCATCGATTCATCAGGGCATCGACGTCGCGCGTGCGAACGGCTATCTGCATCTCGCGGCCTGCACCGGCAACGCCAGCGAAGACGCCATGCGCGCGCATTACGGCCTGCCGGACATCGCGCTGATCGAAATGGGTGACTTCGTCGGCGCGGTGTTCAAGCATATGAAGCGCGCGCCGGTCGAGCGCCTGAGCGTGTGCGGCGGCTTCGGCAAACTCAGCAAACTGGCAGCCGGACACCTCGATCTGCATAGCCGGAATTCGAGCATCGATCTGGAGCGGCTTGCAACATGGGCCGCCGAGTATGGCGCGGACGATGCGTTACAGGCGGCCATCCTCGCCGCAAATACGAGTCAGCAGGCGGTCGCATTGGCGCACGCGCAAAACGTGCCGCTCGGCGATATCGTCTGCCGTCACGCGCTTGCTGTCGCGCGCGATATCGTGCCGTCGCAGGTCGCGGTCGAAATGTTCGCGATCGACCGCCAGGGCAATCTGATCGGAGCCGCGCAATGATGCGGGTCCTGCTGCTCGGCGGCACAGGCGACGCTTTGCGGATTGCCAGACAGCTCGGCCCTGAGCACGTGTACAGTCTCGCCGGCCTCGGCAAGGTGCCGGACGATCTGTTGTGCGAGGTGCGCGTGGGCGGCTTCGGCGGCAGCGAAGGCATGGCGCGTTATATCGAGGACCAACGCATCAGCCTCGTGATCGACGCGACGCATCCATACGCCGCGCAGATCAGCGCAAATGCCGCGAAAGCGAGCAGCGCGGCGCGCGTACCGTGCTGGGCGCTGCGTCGCGCGGGATGGCAGCCGCAAGCCGGCGACGACTGGCGCATGGTCGACGATTGGGCTGAACTCACGGCAGCGCTCGCTTCATTCAAGCGACCACTGTTCACACTCGGCCGCGAACCGCTCGCGCATCTCGACGAAATCCCGTCGCAGCAATTCTGGACGGTACGTTGCCTCGACGCACACGAAGCCAATCCACGTGCACGGATTCTGGCGACACGCGGCCCATTCACGCTCGAAGGCGAGCGAACGCTGTTTAGCGCGGAAGCATTCGATGTCATCGTCAGCAAAAACAGCGGCGGCAGCGCCACTGAAGCGAAACTCGAAGTCGCGCGCGAACGTAGCCTGCCGGTCGTCATGCTGCGGCGTCCATCATTGCCCGCGGTCGATCGCGAGTTTGCAAACGTGGCCGACTTGCTGGAAGCATTGCAAGTCTCAGGTTAAGTGGCGCATGCATGTCATGCCGGCCAAACGAATCATGGAGTAGTGAATGACGGTGTTTTTTATCGGCGCGGGTCCCGGCGATCCGGAACTGATCACGGTGAAAGGGCAACGCCTTGTGCGCGGCTGCCCCGTGATCCTGTACGCCGGCTCGCTGGTGCCGGCCGCTGTGCTCGAGGGGCATAGCGCGGAGCAGGTCGTGAACACCGCCGAGCTCGACCTCGATCAGATCGTCGCCTTACTCAAGGCCGCACACGACAAAGGCCAGGACGTGGCGCGCGTGCATTCCGGCGACCCGTCCTTGTACGGTGCAATCGGCGAGCAGATTCGCAGACTTCGCGAACTCGACATTCCCTATGAAATCGTGCCCGGTGTGACGGCAACCGCGGCATGCGCGGCGACGCTTGGCTGCGAACTCACCTTGCCCAATATTTCGCAGACGCTGATCCTCACGCGCTTCGCAAGCAAAACGACGATGCCGGAAGGCGAACAACTCGCCGACCTCGCGAGACATCGCGCGACGATGGCGATCCACCTCGGCGTGCGCCATCTCGCACGCATCGTCGATGAATTACGGCCGCATTACGGCGGCGCGTGCCCGATCGCAGTGATCTATCGCGCCAGCTGGCCGGATGAAGAAAAGATCACCGGCACGCTCGACGATATCGTCGGCAAAGTGCAGTCCACCAACATAGAGCGGACTGCGCTGATCCTGGTGGGACAGGTGCTGGCGGCCGAAGGATTCGCGGAGTCGACGTTGTACGCGAAAGGCGACTGACCCGCACACCACCGATTCGTTATCCCCCTGTCTTCAACTGCGCCCACAGCCTGCCTTCCAGGCGTTTGATCGGGGCGGGCAAGGGCTTGAGCAGAAATAGCGTTTTCAGTACGGAGTCAGGCGGGTACACGGTCGGATCGTTGAGAATTTCCGGCCGCACGAATTTGCGCGCGGCGGCATCCGCATTCGGATAGAACACCGCATTGGTGATCCCGGCGTGAACCTCGGGGCGCTCGATGTAGTTGATCCAGTTGAGCGCCGCCTCCGGATGCGGCGCATCTTTCGGGATCGCCATCATGTCGAACCAGACCGGCGCACCGCCTTGAGGAATGAAGTATTTGACCTCATAACTCTTGTTGGCTTCCCGCGCGCGATGGCTCGCCATCGACACATCACCCGACCAGCTCAGCGCGAAACAGATGTCATCGCCCGCGAGATCGTTGATATAACTCGTCGCGTTGAATTGCGTGATGTACGGACGGATTTTCTTCAGTGCGTCGTACGCGGCCTGGTAGTCGGCCGGATTCACGCTGTTCGGATCGCGGCCGAGATAGTGGAGCGTGACCGCAAATACATCGGTCGGCGCATCGAGTATGGACACGCCGCAACTCTTGAGCTTGCTCAGATACTCAGGCTTGAAGAGGATGTCCCAGCTATCGAGCGGCGCATCGTTGCCGAGAATCTTCTTGACCCGCGTGACGTTGTAGCCGAGGCCCGTGGTGCCCCACGCCCACGGCACCGCGTACTGGTTGCCGGGGTCCGCGTCCGCGACCAGTTTGAGCAGACCGCGGTCGAGATTCACAAGGTTCGGCAGTTTCGATTTGTCGAGTTTCTGGTAGATGCCGGCTTCGATCTGCTTGGCGAGAAAGTTCGAGGTCGGCACCACGACGTCGTAGCCCGTAGAACCCGTCAGCAGTTTCGCCTGCAAGGTCTCGTCGCCGTCGTAGACATCGTATTGCACGTGAATGCCGGACTCTTTCTCGAAGTTCGGTACGGTGTCTTTCGCGATGTAGTCGGCCCAGTTGTACAGATTGAGCTGTTTTTCGTCGGCGTGCGAGGCGGTGCCGAATGCGCAGAACAACAGCGCTGCAAGCAACGGTGCGGCCGGCCTCGGCTTCATGAAGGTGTGGGGCATGATGGTCGTCCAGAGAGGGTTCAACAGAGCGGTCGCGGCCTTACATACGCTGATGGCGTTGCAGCTTCTGATTGCGCATCAGGCACAGCATGTCGGCGGCAAGGTGGGCTGCGGCGAGCGCGGTGACGTCGCTGTGGTCGTAGGGCGGCGACACCTCCACCACGTCCGCGCCGACCAGATTCACGGCGCCCAGCGCGCGAACGATTTCCAGCGCCTGTGCCGAGCTCAGGCCGCCCGCCACCGGCGTGCCCGTGCCGGGCGCGAAGGCTGGATCGAGGCAGTCGATGTCGAAGGTGAGGTAGGTTGGCGCATCGCCGACGATCGACAGCACTTCGTCGATGGTTGCCTGCGTGCCATTGCGATGGACCCACGGCGCGTCGAGAATGCGCACGCCCATGAAGTCCTCGTTCCAGGTGCGAATGCCGATCTGCACCGAGCGCGCGGGATCGATCAGCCCTTCACGGATCGCCTTGTAGAACATCGTGCCGTGATTGAGCGAATCGGGGTTGTCGTCCGGCCATGTATCGCAATGCGCGTCGAAGTGGATCAGGCTCAAGGGCTTGCCGTACTTTTCAGCGTGAGCGATCAGCAGCGGGTAGGTGATGTAGTGGTCGCCGCCGAGCGTCAGCATGCGGGTGCCCGTGGCGAGAATCTCGCGGGCGTGGGCGATGATCCCGTCGCGAATGCCGAGCGGGTTGTGGGCGTCGAACCAGCAGTCGCCATAGTCGACCACGTTCAGATGATCGAACGGGTCGATGCCCCACGGAAACGCGCCCAGTTCGGCCAGTTGCACGGAGGCGGCACGCATGCCCGCCGGGCCGAAGCGCGTGCCGGGGCGGAAGGTGGTCGCGAGGTCGAGCGGAATCCCCGATACGGCGACGTCGACGCCGGTGAGATCGCGCGTGTACGGCCGGCGCATGAAGGACAGCACGCCTGCGTAGGTGGGCGGATGAGGTTGGCCGGCCGCGTCAGCGCCTGCGGCAGGGGCGGTCGAGGCGGGGTGCAAAGCGTTCAGGTTCAGGGTCATACACGTCGATCCGGTCAGTTTCAATGAGCGCCGTCACACAAATATTTCTCATGTCTGTAGAAACGGCACGCGGCATGTGAAGGGCAACTGGCGCTATGATTGCGAGGCAATATTCCGGCGAAAAGCGAAGAATCTTGCTGGAAGTATCGATATTTTTAATAGCTTCCCTGACCGTGGCGACCCGATGCGTAGACTTCCCCCTCTGCAGGCCTTGCTCGCTTTCGACGCCGCCGCGCGCCTCGGCAGCTTCACGCGCGCGGCGCAGGAACTCGCGCTGACCCAGTCGGCAATCAGCCATCAGATCCAGCAACTCGAGGAGTGGGCCGGGGTGCCGCTGTTCCGGCGGATCGGGCGCGGCGTCGCGCTGACGGCCGCCGGTGCGCTGTTTGCGCAGACCGTGACGTCGGCGATGACGACCCTCGCGGATGGGCGCGATCGCATCGAGCCCTATGGCAATCCCGATTCAGTGATCATCTATTGCGCGCCGCAGTTCGCGACCGGTTGGATCATGCCGCGCATGCCGGCGTTTTCGGAGGCTATGCCGAACATCGAGATCTGGCTCGTTACTGGTGAAGAGGTGAACGAGATCGATCGTATCGATGTCGATCTTGTTGTTTCCGCGAAAGAGATCCGCACGGCCGAAGTGCTCTGCGAGCCTTTGCTCGACGAGGAGGCGGTCGCTGTCTGCGGGCCTGTGACGGCGCGCCGTCTGCGTTCAATGCCTTTTCCCGAGGTGCTGACGCAGGCGCCGTTGCTGGTGCTCGAGCAGCGTCCGGAGTGGGCCCCGTGGTTGCCTGAGTTAAGGCGCGGCGGTTTGCGCACGCGGCGCGCGATGACGGTCGACGATCCCCGAACCCTGGTAGCGGCCGCCGAACAGGAAGCGGGCATCGCGATGGTGTCGCGACTCACCGCCGGCGACGCGTTGACGAGCGGGCGCGTCGAGGTCTTGCCGCAGGTGCCGGGCTTCCCACTCGCACCGCTCTGGCTGATGCGCTCCGCGCAACCGGCGCGTTCCGCTGCGGTGGATGCGGTTTATGCGTGGATGGTGAGGCTCTGCCGGGACGGTGGTTGAGGCGCGGCCCATGCGCGCTGCGCCCCGGAAAATATCGCAAGCTCTGCACCATCTTCCGGCAATGAGGCAGCTATCCTAGCGCCATGATGAAGTCCAGCACCGAACGCGATTACCGTCGACGGATTGCCCGCGTCATCGAGGCGATCCTCGTGGAGCCCGGCGCGCGGCACACGCTCGAGAGCCTTGCCGCGGTGGCGCATCTCTCGCCATATCACTTCCATCGCATCTATCGTGCATTGACCGGCGAGAGCGTGGTCGAGACCGTGCAACGCCTGAGACTCGCTCAGGCCGCGCAAAGGCTGACCGATGCTGCCGCTTTGGTCACCACGGTCGCGCACGACGCCGGCTACAACAGTCCGCAGGCCTTTGCGCGAGCGTTTCGTGGCTTCACCGGCGTCACGCCGAGCGAATTCAAGGCACGGCAAAAGCGCCTCGCTGCGCCGTCCAAGGCGCGCCGCACAAGTGAACCATGCGGGGCCGCAGTGACTGAAAGCCGGATGTCGGTTTTGCCGTCGGTCGAACTCGCCGAGATCGCGCCGATCGATCTCATGTGCCTTCGGCACGATGGACCTATCGCGACAATCGGGCAGACCTACCGCTCGCTGATGGACATGCTGCGCTGCGAAGGGAACTCGACAAAGGGCCAACGCGTCGGCATCTGTTTGCACGATCCTGCGCTGAGCGGTGGCTTCCAGTATTACGCCGGCATCGTCGCCACGCCTCCTCGCGTGCCGCGAGCGGCGGAGAGGGAGGGCGAGGCAATCGAGGCGCTGCGCGTGGAGGGCGGCTTGTATGCAGTCCATCGGCTGATCGGTCCGTATGCGTTGATCGCACCGACCTTCCGGGCGCTCTACGGCGGCTGGCTGCCGCAAAGCGGCTATGCGCACGACGACCGTCCAGGGCTCGAGGTGTACCGGAACCTGATGGTTGCCGGTTTGCAGCACGCCTGCGTCACGGACCTGATGATCCCCATTCGCAAGGACTGAACATGTTTCGTCGTTACTGTGCCGCCTTCGCATGCGCGGCGGCGTTGTGGTCGGCGGCGGTGGCCGCGCCGACAGATCAGGTGGCTTGGCATGTGGGCGAGGCGACGCGTGTCTTTCATCCCGCTGCGGCTCGTCATTGGCGTGGGGCGCAAACGCAGGCGCTGGTGACGACCATCTGGTATCCGGCCGATCTGACACGCCCGGAAGCTGCGCATGACATTGGCGCGCACGGTCGTCCGTTTTTCCACGGGCATGCTGCTGTCGTGGATGCGCCTGTGTCCAGCGCACGTGCAAAATATCCGCTGCTCGTGCTCTCACACGGCACCGGCGGCACCGCGGACAGTCTCGACTGGCTGGCATCGGCGCTGGCCGCCGCAGGTTATATCGTCGCCGGTACCAACCATCCGGGTAACAACGCAGTCGAGCCGATGACCCGCGACGGCTTCATGCTCTGGTGGGAACGCGCCACGGACGCAAGCGAGGTGCTCGACGGCGTGCTTGCCGACCCGATGCTGGGTTCGCATGTTGACCGGGACCGGATCGGCGCGGTGGGTTTCTCACTTGGTGGGTATACGGTTCTTGAACTGGCGGGCGCGCGCACCGATTTGGCGGCGTTCGAGCATTTCTGTTCGTCACCGCAGGCCGATGCGATCTGTCATCCGCCTGAAGCCGCCCGAATCCATGAGGACCCGGCCGCGCCTGCCTTGACGCTCGCCACGCTTTCACCTGAGACGAAGGCGTCACGGGCGCGCGCCGGCGACTCGTATCGCGACCCGCGCATCAAGGCGGTCTTTGCAATCGCGCCGGCACTGGGCGAGGCGTTCGACAGCACCTCGTTCGCGGACGTCAGCGTTCCTGTGTCTCTACTCGCGGGCGAGGCCGACGTAACCGCGCCGGTGGACACCAACATTCACCGCATCGCGGGCTTCATGCCGAAGGCAACCATCACGATGGTGCCGGGCGCGTCGCACTATACCTTTCTCGATACCTGCTTGCCGGCAGGCGTCGAACACCTTGCGACCATGTGCAAGGACAATCCGGGCGTCGATCGCGATGCGATCCATGCGCAGACGGCGCAACGGGCGATCGATTTTTTCGCCGCCACCTTGCCTGCGGGCGGCGAGTAGCGAAGCTCAGTCCTCGAGTGGCGATAACGCTTCAAGCGGCACCTGCTTCGCCGGCCCGATGTTTATTGCTGGCACGAAGCCCAGCAGCACGACCACAAAAATCGCAATCGCGAAGATCGAGATAAAGGTCAGGTGCAGCGATTGGTGCAACACCATACGGATCATGTCGCTATCGGCAAGACTCGCCACCTGATTCTGCAACAGCGCCTTCAACTGATCCGATGTGACCACGGCGACGTCCTTCGAGTGACTGAGGCCGAAGTTGAGCACCGCGCCGAACAGTGTCGCGCCGAGCGTACTGCCGAGATTGCGCGAAAACAGATTCGATGCGGTGGCGCTGCCGCGCTCGTCCATCTTGACGATCTCCTGAATCAGCACCAGCGAACTGACGCTCGACGTGCCCATGCCGAAGCCCATGATGAGCGAACCGAACGCCGCGATGAGCGGCGAGCCGCCAGGCTGCAGGAACAGTAGCAGCACCGCGCCAATCGGGATGAACGCGCTGCCGCCGATCAGAATGCGCCGCAAGCCGATGCGGTGAAATGATTTCGCCGCGAGCGTCGCGCCCGCGGGCCAGCCGACCATCATCATCGTGAGTGCAAGACCGGCGACCACCGGCGAGCGGTGCAGCACGCCCTGAACATACATCGGCAGGAAGGTGGTGGACCCCATCAGAATCATGCCGGACAGCACGGTTGCTGCATTGCACGCGGCAATCGGCCGGCGGCTCCAGAGCGCAAATGAGATCATCGGCTCGGTTGCGCGGCGTTCCTGGAACACGAAGAACATCAGGCACAGCATGAACGCCACACCCGCGAGCGATGCCTTGCCGATGTCGTCGTCGCCTGCGTAAGTCAGCGCCATCATCAGCGCCGCGATCGCCGCCATGAACAGCGCCGCGCCCGCGAAGTCGATCGACGGACGCGCATGCCGTTCCGATTCGCGCAGGAACGCGATGAAGCCGGCTGCGGAGGCAAGTCCGATCGGCACGTTCATCCAGAAGATCCACGCCCACGACAGGTTATGAATGATGAAGCCGCCCACCATCGGCCCGACCACCGCTGAAATGGCCCACACGCTGGCGAGATAGCCTTGCACCTTGCCGCGCTCGCGCGCCGGATAGAGGTCGGCGACGACGGTCAGCGTGACCGGCTGGATCGCGCCCGCACCGACACCCTGAATCAGGCGGAACACGATCATGGCGGGCATAGACCAGGCGAAGCCTGCCAGCACCGAGCCAAGCAGAAAGATGGCGATGCCGGCGAGTATGACCGGCTTACGCCCATACAGATCGGCGAGCTTGCCGAACACCACGGTCATTGCGGTTTGCGTCAGCAGGAACGACGAAAAGACCCAGCTATACAGATGCAGATCGCCGAGTTGGGCGACGATCTGCGGCATGGCGGTGGAAACGATGGTGGCTTCGATGGCGACCATCGCCATTGATGCCATGACTGCGGCAATGACTAAAGGACGCGACGATTGCGGGCTGCGGGACATGGGGCGGGTAGTATTAGGATGTTGGAAGCGTCTGACGGCGTGACAGGTGGCACGCATGCCGCGACGCAAAAGCGCGGCCGCGCGAAGGCGGCCGATGTCGAGTATGCACCTTGTGGAGAATGTGCGCTGAACACGCTCAGCGATGGCCAGGCTCAAGCGGCTTTGATTCGGCTTCAAAGCGTCAGCCTGGCACAGCCTTTGCGCGCTCATCGCTACTTTCGCCAAATGGAGGGTCATTATGAGGATCGAATTCACCGGACGCCGTGAAGTGGTGGCAGCGGCGCGCGTAGCCTTCGAAGCTAATGTCGATGGGGCTGACGTCTGGTGCAGCGTGTCGCTGGATGCGCTGAACGACCATTTCGGCAACGAGGGTCCGTCGGCCCACAATCTGGTCGGTACCTTCGAGGCCAATCGCGCGCGGATTGAAAATGCTACGCGGCGAGTCCTCGAGAAAAACGGGGGACGATCCGTGGAGCTCGAAACCGGGGATTTCAACTGAGGCCTGAACGTCCCAGGTCCTGACCTGGGAGAGCGGTCCGGCATCTGTGCGCCGGGCCTGCTCCGATAGCTTTTCACTCGCAAACCACCTACGCTTCAAAGCACTCGAGCCCTCGAGCCCAATCCGCACTAGCGAAGCGCGATGGATTCGTCTGACCTCACGTCTCTCGTCCTCGCGCGCGTGGAGAGCGTCATGAAACCAATGCACAAGATCTTCGCCGCCATCGTGATCGCGCTCGCAGTATGGTGCGCGCCGGTGCGAAGTGCGTTTGCCCAGACAGCGGACAGTCTGGTGGGGTCGTGGTCGCTCGTTTCGCTGACGGTGGCCAAGAGCGGCAGCGAAGTGGAATTACTCGGTCCGCATCCGCAAGGGCAACTCATCTTCGGCAATGACGGCCGCTACGTGCTGCTTGTGCTGAGTTCCGACCTGCCGAAGTTCGCTTCTGGTGACAGGCAGCAAAGCACGACGGAAGAGAACGCGAAGATCGCTCGCGGCAACGTCGCGCATTTCGGCACGTATAGCGTGGACCCGGCGGCGCGGATTATCGTTTTTCACATCCAGAAGAGCACGTTTCCAAACTGGGACGCGGATGTTCAGCGTCGCCCATTTACGCTCGACGGTGACCGGCTGACATACATCACGCCTGGCGCCTTCGGCTATGGATCGTCGAAAGTGGTGTGGCAACGAATCAAATAGCGCGCCTCGCCTGTAATCACGGCGATAATCTGAGTGACCCGGTGCGCATGAGCAACGCCATCGGGTACTACACAATCAATTGCAACGCCGTCAAGTACGTGAACGGGAGCTACGGCTTTTTTACGTGCTGCGGTATAGTCGCGCCTACCGATCGCAGACACGCCTTGGATCTTTGCCGCAGACTGGGCAGGCTGAGGCTTTGACTATCCGGAGAATGTCGTGCAGGAAATCATAGAAGGGTTCATCCGCTTTCAACGCGAGGTCTTCCCGCAGCAAAGCGCATTGTTCAAACGTTTATCGATTGCGCAAAATCCGCGCACGCTGTTCGTGACCTGCTCGGACAGCCGTGTCGTTCCCGAGTTATTGACTCAGGTGGAGCCCGGTGCGCTGTTCGTGATCCGCAACGCGGGCAACATCGTGCCGTCTTATGGCCCGGAGCCGGGCGGCGTATCGGCCACCGTCGAATATGCGGTGGCGGTACTCGGCGTGCGGGATATCGTGATTTGCGGGCACTCCAATTGCGGGGCGATGACGGCGATCTGCACGTGCACGAACCTCGACCATCTGCCGGCCGTGGCGGGTTGGCTGCGCCACGCCGATGCGGCGAAAGCGATCAACGCATCGCGAACTTATGCGTCAGACGCCGAGCGGCTCGATGCTCTCGTCAAAGATAACGTGATGGCGCAACTCGCGAACATTCGCACGCATCCGTCAGTGGCTGTGGGCCTTACGAACAAATCGTTGCGACTGCACGGCTGGATCTTCAATATCGAAAGCGGCGCGATGCTCGCACTCGATGGGCGCACAGGAGAGTTTTTGCCGTTGGAAGACAACCGTGAAATTTATGCTGTGTAGCCGCGCACGGCTGCCCCGCAAAAAGTGGGCGCGGTAAAACCGCAAAACCTCTTCGGCGTTCCGGATAGCCGCCTATACTGCCAGAGCGCCTGGAGCCGGCGGCATCGCTCCAGCGTGTGTTGCAACACGCGCCGATGACGCCGCTCCACGGCCTGGTGCAACGCGAATCGAATCCGCTCGCGAGGTTGCCATGAAGATTCTGGTGGTACTGACTTCACATGACCAGCTCGGCAATACGGGCCGGAAAACCGGCTTCTGGCTCGAAGAGTTTGCCGCGCCGTATTACGTGTTCAAGGATGCGGGCGTCGAGATGACGCTCGCTTCGCCCAAAGGCGGCCAGCCGCCGCTCGACCCGAAGAGCGACGACCCCGATGCGCAGACCGACGCGACCGGCGATTCAAAAAGGATCCGGACGCGCAAGCCGCGCTGGCGAGTACCGTGAAGCTTTCAACCGTGTCGGCCGCGGACTATGACGCGGTGTTCTATCCGGGCGGTCACGGTCCACTATGGGATCTCGCCGAAGACACGCATTCCATTGCCCTGATCGAAGCGCTCTATGCCGCCGGAAAGCCCGTCGCCGCGGTATGCCATGCGCCCGGAGTGCTACGCCATGCAAAGGGGCCGGACGAGACACCACTCGTGCGCGACAAGCCGGTCACTGGCTTTACCAATTCCGAAGAAGCGGCCGTGGGTCTCACCGACGTCGTGCCTTTCCTCGTCGAAGACATGTTGAAGAAGAGCGGCGGCCGGTATTCGAAGGGGCCGGATTGGCAGTCGCATGTCGTGGTCGCGGGCAATCTGATTACCGGGCAGAACCCGGCGTCGTCCGAAGCCGCGGCCAAAGCGTTACTCGCGAAACTCGGCGTGGCCTGAGAGGCCGGTGAAACTCGATTGAATCTTTTTCAAGGAGCAGCCATGTCTACCGAATCCGCGCACGTCGATAGCTACCTGTTCGAACCGGTCGCGCTCGGGCCGTTGCAGTTGCCCAATCGCATCGTGATGGCGCCGCTGACGCGCAGTCGCGCGAAGGAGGCCGATGTGCCGAGCGAACTGGCCATCGAGTATTACGCGCAACGTGCAACAGCCGGTCTCATCATCGCCGAGGCGACGCAGATTTCGCAGCAGGGCAAGGGCTATGTGTTCACGCCTGGTATTTATGACGACGCCCAGGTGCAGGCGTGGAAACATATTACCGATGCCGTGCATGCGAAGGGCGGCCATATGTACCTGCAGTTGTGGCACGTTGGCCGTATTTCTCATCCGTCGTTGCAGCCGGGTAATGCGTTGCCTGTAGCGCCTTCGGCGATCAAGCCCGAAGGTCAGGCCTATACCGACGAGGGCTTCGTGCCGCTCGTCACGCCGCGCGCACTTGAAACCTCGGAAATGCCGGGCATCGTCGAGCAATATCGGCTGGCCGCGCAAAACGCGAAGGCCGCCGGTTTCGATGGCGTGGAAATCCACGCGGCAAACGGCTATCTGCTCGATCAGTTTCTGCGCGACAGGACCAATCAACGAACCGATCAATATGGCGGCTCGATTGAAAATCGCGCGCGCCTGTTACTGGAAGTCGCCGATGCAGTGACGGACGTCTGGGGTGGTGATCACGTCGGCGTGCGCATTTCTCCGCTCAGCAGCTTCGGCGATATCGCCGACAGCGATCCCGAACCGCTTTTCACCTATGTGGTGAAGCAACTCAATGCCCGTAAGCTCGTCTACCTGCATGTCATCGAAGGCGACACGGGCGGCACGCGTGACGTCGAGGGCGGCTTCGATCTGCAGGTGCTGCGCCAGGCATTCGATGGCTTGTTCATGGCGAACAATGGCTATGACCGGGAACTCGCGCAGAAGACGCTCAAGGCAAAACGGGCGGATCTGATCGCGTTCGGCCGGCCTTTTATTTCGAATCCGGATCTGGTCGAGCGGCTGCGGATTGGCGCAGCGCTGAACGAGCCGGATCAGAGCACGATGTATGGCGGCGGCGCGGAAGGCTACACCGATTACCCGACGCTGGACGAAAACGCGAAGCGCTGAGTGGGTCTGCGCTTCCGCGCACACGCCGCTATGAGCGACGTGTGCGCCTCCTTGCATTGCTTCACCGTGCAGATCAGTCGCCCGGGCTATACAGATCGAGTAGCTTGAGCGTCACCCCGTTGGTCCATCCAAAGCCGTCCTGCAGCGGATATTCGCCACCGCCGCCGCCTCCGGTGCCGGCGCCTTCCACCACGTACTTTTCAACCAGCTTGTTCTCCGACGCGTAAACCCCTTTCACGTCAGTCAGGAAGCGCGTGCCGATCTGCTGCGCAAGCGCATCCTGGCCATAGCGCTTCAGGCCTTCGATCGCGACCCAGTGCAAGGGCGCCCAGCCGTTCGGTGCATCCCATTGCTGCGTGGTGTTGTAGGTGGTCGTCGCAAGGCCGCCCGGTTGCAGCAGGACGGATTGCACCTGCTGAGCCGTCTTCTGCGCACGGTCCGGCCACGCTGCACCGACCCACAACGGAAACACCATCGCCGCAGTCTTGTTGTCGCGCGGCTTCGCAAGCGTCCAGTCGTAATCGCCGTAGTAGCCCTTGGCGTTCCACAAGTACCGGTTGATACCGAGCGCCCGTTTGGCGGCGCGCTCGGCGAACTCGCCGACACAACGGAAATCGCGCGTCTCGCCGCAGCCTTTCGCGATGGTGATTTCAAGGTGAAACATGAGGCTGTTCAGATCGACCGGGATGATCGACGTGGTGCGCACCGTCGCGAGTGTCATGTTGTCGCCGAACCAGCGGGAGCTAAAATCCCAGCCGCTCTCGGCGGTCGCCCGCAACTCGCGATAGACATCGTTCGGATTGCGGCCCGTTGCCTGCTGGGCAGTCTGAATGTCCTCCAGATAGGACTCGTCGCGCGGCGTATCGAGTTCATCCCAGTAGCGGTTGAGCACCGTGCGATCCGGCATCACGACGACGTTGCGGGTGGCCTGGCCCGGCTGCGTCGAGCTTTCTCCCTGCATCCAGTACGCGTACTCCTTGCGCAGGGCAGGCAAATACTTCTGATAGACGCTGCGGCCTTCGACCTTCTCCGCCAATGCGACCATGTACGAGAAGAACGGCGGCTGGGACCGGTCGAGGTAGTAGGTGCGATTGCCGTTCGGGATGTGGCCGAACGTATCGATCTCATAGGCGAAGTTGTCGAGCATGTTGTCGACGAGATCTTCATGCCCCGACTCCTGCAAGCCGAGCATCGTGAAGTACGTGTCCCAGTAGTAGCCCTCGCGGAAGCGGCCGCCTGGCACCACGTACGGCTTCGGCAATGGGATCAGCGAACTGTTTGCCGGTGCGCTCGTGGTGGTGCGGGTGAGGGCAGGCCACAACCAGTTGATGTGCTCGCGCAGCGTCTGATTCGCGGGCGGCGTGATGACAGGTTCGCTCGGCGGAGTGAAGTACTGGTTGACAAAGTTCGCCAGCGAAAAGCCGGGATTGTTCTTCTGCTGTTCGTACAGTTGCACGATCGCGGCAGGATCGGCGTTCGGCGTTGCATCGACAAAAGTCTTTTGATCTGGATAGATCTGCGCGGTTTGCACGGCCACGAAAAGATCGCCGTATAGCTTGTCGGGAGCGAGAGGAAGCGTGCCGCCGACCTGGGTGTCGGCGTAACAGACGCCGCTGAGACTGGTGAGGAAAACGAAGCTGGAAACGGTGGTGGCTTTTCTTAAACTGGCAGCGCCCAGCGACGGGGCGAATGTCAGGCGACGGGCGAGGCCGATGCGGCGCAATTGCGATGACACAATCATGTCTCCTCCTGAGGAATGGACAACAGGACTGGTCTGCCTCGCGCCCGTGTTCTTCTCATGATTGCTGGGGCGCGGCTAGCATCGCACAAAACGGAGGGTGGTTCAAACTATGCGGAAGGAATGCGCCGAGATGCGCTGAGCAAGCCGCTGGCTGACGGCTGTTACAACCGCCCGGCAGCTTGCGCGCTGCCGGGCGGTTGATTCAACTTTCTTAAACCTCCTTCAGTTCGATGTCACGAGCGAATCCGACGGCACGATCCTCAGTGCCCCGGGGCTCTGCGCCGCCGGACTCGACCACGACAGATGCATGCTGGCCGGGCCCGTACCGTGCACATACTCCACCTTGATCGACGCGCGCTGCTTCGCGTTGAGCCAGGTCGTACCGCTCACGGTGCCTGGCGTCGAGGTCTTCTTGTTGATGACCCGCACCCCGTTGATCCACAGACGCGCCACGTTGTCGCTATTGATCGAGAACGTGTAGAGCCCGGTTCTGGCGGCTTCTATCGCACCGGTCCACCGCACGCCATAACCCGTCTCGTTGACGCCCGCGGAGGCATCGGGCGAATCGGTGCCGCGCTCGGTGTTCAGGTCGAAGTCGATCAACGGCGCAATCGATGTCTTGACCGGCGCGCTGCTGAAGGTCGGATCGTTGTAGTAGCCGACCTGCAGCACCGGCAGCTTCACATCGAACCCACCCGTCAAGGCCTGAGTCTCCGACGTCTGCCACGGGTGACCGTCCGGATAGATCGTTCCCTGGAACGGCGTGGCAGGTTCGACGGTGGCAGGCGCGCTCGGCACCTGGCCCCAGTGGAAGCGCGTATTGGTGCGGCCGATCATCAGTTCCCACACGATGAAGCCCGTCGTGCCGCCGTAGTTCGACACAATGCCCGGCATCGTCTGACCCGTCGTGCCAGGGAAGCCACGCTGCAGCGTTTCGGAATTCAGCGCGCTGACATTGCTGCCGTTCACCGGACCCGTGTACGGGTTGTTGTACGGATGGAACGCATAGAAGTCCGAGAAATACGAGCCTTCGTCCTCCTGCACCTGCGGCGAATTGATCGGTTGCGTCGCACCCGCATTCAGGATCGCGATGCGCGCATCGTTCATCATCACGGCGCGCGTTTGCTGCAACGAGCCGTTGCCGCTGCAACCCGGTTCGTTCATCGGCTCCCAGAAAATGATGCGGGGGTCGTTGCGGTGCGGCGCGACGAAGTCGGTGATGTAGCTCGCGAGACTCGCCTTGTACGTGATGCTGGCATTGGCCGCTGTCGGCTGGAAATACGCCTGCTCGACCGGTGTGCCGGGCGACTGTACCCACTGGCTGTTATGCACGCCCCAGACCGGCGCGGGCTGCGGACCATATGCGGGCGTCGGGTTCCAGCAGTCGTCGTAGAAGATCGGCGAGACCTTGATGCCATGCCGCGCGGCAATTTTCAGCAGGTTCTCGAACTTGCTCAGGAATGCGACGCGATCGTTCGCCCACACGAGGTAGTGCAGATACACGGCAATCGCGTTCATACCGTACGTTTGCGCATACGTCAGCTCGCGATTGACGATCTCGGGGTCGTAGTTCTCCCAGAAGTCGATCGCGTTCACCGCGTTGGACGGCGTGTAGACCGCACCGACAACCTTGGAGAAATCGAAGCTGGGTGACGTAACGGTCGGATACGTGTGGATTGTGATGTTGCTGAAGGTCGCGCCGACGCCGAAGCGCCGCAGCCCGAAGCTGCCCGACTGGAAGGCCGCGGGGAGGGCGTTGGTGGCGTCGTTAACGCTGATCACGCGCTGCTGGTCGAAATCGACGGTGATGGCCGTGCCGCTCGTCGTGACCTTCAGGTGATGCGTGCTGCCGCCCACGATCGAGCTCATCGGATACGCGATGAAGTTCGTCCAGTTGTTGTTTTCGCGGCCGACCTGCAACACGTGCGAACCGGTATCGAGGCCGATGTAGTAGCCGGTCAGGCTATCGGGGCCGCCGGCGGTGGGGTTGGTCGTGCGCACGATAAAGCCGGCGTTGGCGGCGCCGTTCCCCACAGGCGCGCTCACCGTCACATCCGCTTCGTAGGACGCCGTGGCATAGGTGCTTGCGAGCGCAACGGTTTTGTCGCCGGCGCCTGTGCCGTTGGTGGCCGGTGGGGCAATCGTGATGGTCGAACTGCTCGTGCCGGGTTGCCAGCCTTGTGTCGATCCGGGCGCGAGGTAGCTCGTGAAGTCGCCGAAGTTGAGGGTCGTGGTGGAAACCGGAGTGGGCGGCGGTGGCGGGGTGTACGGCGGAAGGTTGAGGGTGGGGTCAGCGATCACAAGCGGGGGTGTCGTCGTCTTCATCCCCAATGGAATGGTCTTCGCGGCCCTGAATTCGGCTTCGACGTTGGCGGTGTCCGCGAGAGCCGCTGCAGAGGCCGCCGACGCTGCCGATGCAGCTGCGGAATCGACTGCCGCGATCTGCCTGTTCGCTGACGCAGCCCCGCCTGGTGAACCGTCATTGCCGCCGCAAGCGCCCAACATGGCGAGCGCCGCCAGCACAAAGTAATTGCGCACCTGTATCTCCTGATGTCCCCGCTTAATTGATGGTCATAATTATTATTAAACTTGCATAGGGCCATAGACAGTGTGACTAAGCCCCATGGATGCGGAAATCGATATGAATAATATTATTAGTTGGCGAGACCTGTATCGGTACTTACCCGGAATGGTGCAAACGAATGGCAGGGTGTCAGGCGGGGGCGCGGGCCCGCCCGACGGCGCGGATGCGGAACGGATGGGCGCAGGTTTTTCCAGTCGATCGCACGAGGCGCTGCAGGCATAATCCGTTTTCCGATTACGCCTTCCTTTCACCGGAGGCGAAACCTAAGCGACGCGCAGCTTCGCGCGTTCCCAGGAAAACTCATGCCGCCCATCACCGCCGTCCTGAATGCAGGCGTGCCGCTGCGTAGCGTCGCGCTGATTCTCGTTTCGATGTTCTGCTTTGCCGTGGTCGACGCTTTGGCGAAATCCGTCGCGCTCGCCTATCCGGCGAATGAAGTGACGTTCTTCCGGATGCTGTTCGGCTTGGTGCCTGCGGTGGCGGTTTGCCTGCGCGGCAAGCCGCTCATCGAGCGTTTCAGGCAGATGGATGTGCGTGGCCAGACCTTGCGCGCGCTGACGTTGCTCGGTGCGTCGGGGCTGTTCTTTGCAGGGCTGCCCTATGTGCCGCTCAGCGAAGCGGTGGCGATCGTCTACTCGGAGACCTTGCTGGTGATCGTGCTTGCACCGCTGCTTCTGAAGGAAACGCTCAAGCCACGCGATGCGCTTGCCGCCGCGGTCGGTTTTATCGGCGTGCTGTTCGTGGTGCGTCCGGACGGTTCGCATTCGAATTGGCTCGGTCCGGTCCTGCTGATTTCGAGCGCGTTTTTCGGTGCTTTGTCGATCATTCAGATCAAGCGGATTCGCGCCACCGACGATTCGGGCACCACGGTGCTGTACTTCACGGTGATCGGTACGATCGTCACCGGCGCATCGCTCTATTTCGCGTGGCGCACGCCTTCGATCGAAGCACTCGCGGTGATGGCTCTGCTCGGCGGGTTTGCCACGGCAGGGCAGTTGCTGATGACGATGGCATTTCGACAGGCCGATGCCGGCGCGCTCGCGCCGTATAACTACACGAGCATCGTGTGGGCTGCGCTGTTTGGCTACATGGTGTGGGGTGAGACGATCGGCAGCATGTCGTTGTTCGGCATTGCGTTGATTGTCGGCAGCTCGATTGCGGTTGCCGTGCGCGGCAAGCAGACTGAAGGTCCGCTCGTATAGGCGTGCGCGGCCTTCGTTGAATTCAAACAGCGGATTCAAACTCGCATTTATTGCTTCGCAGTTCAAACAATCGTCCTAGGAAAGCGTGGTCAGTAAGCTGGCTTTTTCGGACAACACACCCTGCGTGCGCGGACGAATCGACGTTTGGCGACTATAAATAGTAAATAGCACGCATCCAGTTTGCACTCTTATTCGTACGTGACTGCGCCGGCCCAAATTCGCGGTCGTTGCGGCGGCATCGATTGATTCGCTGCGAACCCTCTGATGAATTCGGGCCCGTTTGCGATATAGCAAACGCGCATGTCCACGATTTGAGAGGGAGACGTCATGGTTGTCGAACCCAGGAAGATAGTTCTCACGAGCCTCTTTGTCGGCGCGCTTGCGATCGCGGCTTATATTTCGCAGTCGGACAAAGGCTGGCTGCCGACGGACGAACTCGGCCTGGAGCGCGACAATGCATCTCACGCCACACGCGGCGACACGATAACGGGCTCAGTGAGTTCCGGGCCGGTCGTTGCACGCAGCGATTCAGCGGCGGCTATTGCCGGGGATCTGCAGGCGGCGCGCAACAGTCTGCAGCGCAACGATCTTGTTTCCGCGCAGGCGCAACTGGACGCGGTGCGTTCAGCACATCGGAACGACGATCAGGTTCTTGCGCTGCAAAGAGAAGTCGAGGCGCGCGCTAAGCAGACGCAGCACGCGCAAGCCGTTGTGCATGGGGAGAAGCCGGCGCAGCGCGGGGCGAAATCGGCGCGATCTTCGGCGACGTCTTCCGGGAAAACAGGCCGCTCGCACGAAAGCTACGTAGCGACGCGCGAACACTCGAACCGTGCGTCTTCCAGTTACTCGAAGACCCGTCATGCTCCCGAAACCGCAGTAGCCGATGTTAGTGCGGGTAGCCTCTCGAGCGGGAGAACGAGTGGCGTTGGCGCACCTGCCGGTGCGAGTCCGTCATCCTCTGTTCCGGCCGAGGTGAAGGTACTCTCCAACGTAATCAGCGCGCCTGCCGTGTCAACGCCGATACGGCTGATACAGCCAACAGAGCCAACCGAACCGGCATCAGGGTCGCCAGGCCCGCAAGCCCAGCTAACCCCGCCAGCGATACCGGCGACATCGCCACCTCAGCTCGCGCCCGCCGCCAGCACGCTGTTGAAATCCGAGAGCGGGCCAAAAACCCGCGCGCAGGTACGCTCGGAGATCGCCCGCGCCCGCGCCGACGGCAGCCTGCCCACATTCGGCAATCCGGACCCGGCGGGCCCCGGCGGCGCACCGAGCATGACTGGCGCGCCGCGTCCGTGAAGCTGCGCAGACGGCCGGTTAGCGCAAGGATGTGGCGAGCCGGACAGAACTGCGTTGGTTCGTGCAATGTGATTGCCGGGTGGCTTTTAAAACTAACAATGACTATTTTCAATTTTCGCAATAATAGGCTGAATAAGTTTATTTATCTTGAGAGATATTCCAATTAATTTCCATCGGAATTAATTGGAGTGATAAATCGGCCGTGGCGTGTTGTCGGCAGAGATTCTGCATGCTATTCTGCGCCGGCTTGATTCTCCGGGAGAAGCATTAAATCAGGCACTTGGGGCGTGCTCGCGAGAGGAGTGCGCCCCATTTCATTTCCGGTGGAAAACCGGCTGTTACATGAAATGATCGGCAATCTAAAAAATCAGTTGCGTCGTATAAACACAACGTCGTAATTAACTGAAAAACAGTCTTGTGATTAGTGAGATATTCTCGGCCGCTCGATAGCATCCGCTATTCGAATCAGGAGAGAAATCCATGAATAAATTCGTATTGTCGGGCCTCTCGCTCGCACTCATCGGCGCCGCGGGTGCCGCCCACGCACAAAGCTCGGTCACGCTGTACGGTTTGATCGATACGGGCCTGACCTACACCAGCAATTCGGGCGGCAGCAGCAACTTTCAGCAGGCCAGCGGCATGCTGAACGGCAACCGCTGGGGCCTGCGCGGTTCGGAAGATCTGGGCAACGGCCTGAAGGCGATTTTCGTGCTGGAAAACGGCTTCAATCTGTCGAACGGCAAGCTGGGGCAGAACGGCCGTGAGTTCGGGCGTCAGGCCTTCGTTGGCCTGTCGAGCGACCAGTTCGGCTCGGTCACACTGGGTCGCCAGTACGACAGCCTCGTCGACTATCTCGCTCCGCTCGCGCTGAACGGCACGCAATACGGCGGCACGCTCGCCTCGCACCCGTACGACAACGACAACCTGAACAACTCCGTGCGTATCAACAACTCGGTCAAGTTCCAGAGTGTCAACTACGGCGGCTTCAAGTTCGGTGCGTTGTACGGCTTCTCGAACGCAGCGGGCAGCTTCGCGGACAGCCGCGCCTACAGCGTCGGCGCATCGTATGGATTCGGCGGCCTGAAGTTCGCTGCGGGCTACCTGCAGCTGAACGGCGGCGGTTCGACGACCAACACGAGCGGTGCCGTGGCGAGCGGCGACTCCACGTTCAATGCCGGCCTTCAGCGCACTTACGGCGCGGGGGTGAACTATGCGTTCGGCGCAGCCAACGTCGGCCTCGTGTTCACGCAGACGCAACTGAGCAACGCAACGTCGATCGGATCGTCGGCGTCGGGCACGACGAGCGGCTTTGCGCTGACCAGCGGCAGCGCGCGCTTCACGAACTATGAAGTGAACGCACGTTATGCATTCACGCCGGCATGGACGGTGTCGGGTGCGTACACGTTCACCGATGCTCGTCTGAACGGCGCGAGCCCGAAGTATCAACAGCTTACGTTGCAGACCGACTACGCGTTGTCCAAGCGTACCGACGTGTATGTTGAGGCGGCCTACCAGCACGTCGGCAGCGTGGGTGATTCGGGCATTACGGCGGATATCGTCGGCGTGAGCCGCTCGTCAACCGATTCGCAGGTAGTCGGCACGGTGGGTATCCGTCACCGCTTCTAAGCGGCTGGTGTAGGCAGTAAGCTGTAAAAAAGCCCGCATTTCGCGGGCTTTCCTGTTTGTAGCAGAGCCGCAAGCGCTGCAACCATGAAGGTCTCTGCCTCGCTGAACGAGAATCGCGTTCATTGTGTACCATGCAGATTGCTTCGTGCGCTCCGCGCGCTTCAAGCTCGCTTCGTGCCTTGGCCCCTGCTGGATTGCCGTGAACAGCGCTATCGAATCCGAAGCGCCTGTTATCCCCACACCCTGTGCCGAATGAACTGACATGCAGATAGAGCCGTTTCAGATTGCCGTGCCTGACGCCGACATAGACGATCTGCGCCGGCGGATTCTCGCGACACGTTGGGCCCCGGCGACGCCGTCGCCCGCCTGGCAGCAGGGCGCCGATTCCGTCTGGCTGCGCGAGCTCGCGCAGTACTGGGCCGAGCGTTTCGATTGGCGCGAGGCCGAGCGCAAGTTGAATCTGCAACCGCAATTTCTCGCCGAGGTCGACGGTCAGCGCGTGCACTTCGTGCATCGGCGAGGCGTCGGTCCGGCGTGTTATCCGCTCGTGATTACGCATGGCTGGCCGGGATCGTTTTTCGAGTTCCACGCGCTGCTCGACCGGTTATGCGACCCGGCCGCATTCGGCTGTGATCCCGCCGATGCGTTCGATGTCGTCGTTCCATCGCTGCCCGGTTTCTCGTTCTCGCAGGCTCCGGTGGAGCCCGGTACTTCCGCGTTCCAGGTGGCGGATTTATGGGCGTCGCTGATGCGTGGCCTCGGTTACGAGCGCTTTGGCGCCCAGGGCGGCGATCTGGGTGCCGGCGTCTCGATCGCACTCGCGGCGCGGCATCATGAGCGTGTCGACGGTATTCATCTCAACTTCCTGCCGAGCTCGTACGAGCCCGCGAGCGGTGCCGCGCAAACACCGCTTACGCCTGCGGAGGAAGCCTATCTGCGAGAGAAGAGCGAATGGGCCGCACTGGAAGGCGGCTATGCCCATATGCACGCCACGAAACCGCAAACCGCGGCGGCGTCGCTGAACGATTCGCCGGTGGGACTCGCGGCGTGGATCGGTGAGAAGTTTCGCGCGTGGAGCGATTGCGACGGCGACATCGAGCGGGTGTTTTCGAAAGACGAGTTGCTCACCAACATTTCGCTCTACTGGCACACGCAAAGTATTGGCACGGCGATGCAGATGTATTGGGAGAACCGTCTGCAGCCGATGCGCTTCGCCGAGGGGCAGCGCGTCGTGCCGCCGGTGGGCTTCGCCCGTTTCCCGAAGGAGATCCATCATCCGCCGCGCACGTGGCTCGAACGGACCTTCAACGTGGTGCAATGGACCGACATGCCGAGCGGTGGCCATTTTGCTGCGATGGAAAAGCCTGATTTGCTCGCTGCCGAGATTCGCAAGTTTTTCAGGAAGTTGCGGCGCGAGGTGCGTTGACCCCACTGTGACGGCGCACAAGAAGCCAGCTCGATAGCGGCTCCGATGCGCTGCGCGGTGCGCTTGCGGACTTAATCTTCAAATAGTGTCAGGACGCACCACGGCGACCGTGCAGCCGCGTATGATCGACCGTCGTTGTCGCATCCGGTTTTTCGTCAGCCGACGTCCACAACACCGCCGGCTCGCCGAAACCCGATGCAGCATGAACTGGCAGCTCCCGGTACGCGCCTGATTCGCGAGGACAGGCAGCCGCGGCCATGGAGCAACAAGAACAATGCCGCGACGAGAGGCCTGGCCACAATCGGTTTCAGCGCAGGCTCGGCGGGAAAACAAAAAAAACAATGCAGAAAATGAAGGCCATCAAGCGGCGTGTCATCTACTTCACGCGCGATCCTTCGCCGGCGCTATTGGCGAGCTTCGAGGAGCGCGATTGGGCGGTTGACGTCATCGGCTCGGTTCGTGACGTGCGCGAGGCCGTGGGCGACGGCTCGCTCGCGGCCGGGCTGGCCGATCTGTCGAGCGTGTTCGATCCGCGCGACATTGGCGCGCTGGAAGCTTGCCTCGCGATGCCAAACATCGGCTGGGTCGCCATGACCGCGGCGCCGGCACTCGATGACGCCGCCATCCGCAGGCTGGTGCGCGACTACTGCTTCGATTACGTGACGCTGCCCACCGCGAACGCCCGGGTGATCGATACGGTAGGCCATGCCTGCGGCATGATCTCGCTCGGCGAGCCGGTGTTCGTCGATACGTCCATGGCAGAAGACGAGATGATCGGCACCTGCGATGCCATGCTCGCGTTGTTCCGCTCGATCCGCAAAGTGGCCGCAAACGACGCGCCGGTTTTTGTCTCCGGCGAATCCGGTACGGGCAAGGAGCTGACGGCGGCCGCGATTCACGCGCACTCACTGCGTCGCAAAGCGCCGTTCGTCGCCATCAACTGTGGTGCGATTCCGCCGCATCTATTGCAGTCCGAGTTGTTCGGCTACGAGCGCGGCGCCTTTACGGGCGCGAATCAACGCAGAATAGGGCGCGTCGAAGCCGCGCACGGCGGCACGGTGTTTCTCGATGAAATCGGCGATCTGCCGTTCGAGAGTCAGGCGAGCCTGCTGCGTTTTCTGCAGGAAAGCACCATCGACCGCCTGGGCGGCAACGGTTCGATCGATGTCGACGTGCGCATCATCTCCGCCACGCACGTCGATATGGAGGCCGCGATCGAAGACGGGCGCTTTCGTGCGGACCTGTATCACCGTTTGTGCGTACTGAGAATCGACGAGCCGCCGCTTCGCGTGCGTGGCAAGGATATCGAACTGCTCGCGCTGTACACGCTGGATCGCTACAGGAAAGATGCGAGCCGCCGGCTCTACGGTTTTTCTCCCGACGCGATCGCGGCGATGCATCAATACGACTGGCCCGGCAATGTGCGCGAACTGATCAACCGGGTTCGTCGCGCGATTGTGATGTCAGAGGGGCGCACGATTACCGCGGACGATCTCGAACTGGCGGGTTACGTTTCGACCGCACCCCTGACGCTCGCACAGGCACGCGAGACAGCGGAGCGGCAGGCCATCGAACTCGCATTGCTGCGCCACCGTGGACGCCCCGGCGACGCCGCGCGCGAGCTCAGCATTTCACGCGCGACGCTGTACCGTTTGCTCGGCGCGCATGGCATGCGATACGGGGAAGACAGCGCTGCCGAAATGTGACACCTAACGCAAAGATTGCGTATTGCCGCTAGGTAACTTGTTCACTCGAATGTTAAAGCGTCAGATATTTTGGCGTACTTTCGACCGGCTGAAAGCCGATTGATGGCACCCGCGTTGCGTCTTGCTGACTCTTGCTGACTTTTGGCGGAAAGGCAACGCAGGGACGTGAAACGATAGTTCATACCTGATGCCTGCGCCCCGGTTCGTCCAACTCCATCGCCGCAGATCAGATCACCCGGCTCGAGCGTGACGCCATAAAGGCGCGAGCCGCGGCACGATGGCTGCGCACCTTGCGCGGACTTCTGACTTAGCCCATGAAAGGAGAGGCGGATCAATCCGCGAACGATAGCGGCAACGCTGGAAAAAAGCGAACCGTCTCTCACGCCTGGTGAGGAGCAACGTGAATCTTTTTCCTTGCACGCTGGTTTATGTGGATGTGGACGCGAGTCCGGGTCCCAACTCGACGAATCGCGATCCGCTGGCGTATGTGAGTCAGGCGATCTGCCTGAACAACAGCTTGCGGCGAGCCGGCATGCCGAAGCTGACCATCATGACCAACGCGCCGGCGGTGGTCGCGCAACGGCTCGAAGGCATGGCGAAGGAGCACCGGCCGGCACTGATGACCTTGAAGGCGACAATCGAGTTGCCGAAGAACACGCCGTTCTATGCCGCGCATTTTAAACTCGACCTGATGGACCAGATGGCCGATTCGCTGCCGGCCGACACGATGCTGTTGCTGCTCGACGCCGACATGGTCGCGCTGCTTCCGCTCGAGCGTAATCTGATCGAGCGCTGCGCTGAAGCAGGACTCGGCGCATTCGATATTTCCGATCAGGTATTTCCGCCGTACGGCAGCGACCGTGTTGTTGCGGATCTCGAGATCGTGGCGGATAGACGGCTCAGAAATCCGCGCTGGTACGGCGGCGAGTTTCTTCTGGCGACGCCCGCCGCATTACGCCGGCTGGTTCCGCGCGCGCGTGCCAGTTACGCTCGCTACGTCACCGAAATCGGTCGCCTGAGACATCACGGCGACGAAGCGTTCATTTCCGCGGCACTCAATGTGCTGGTCGACGAAGGGCAGGGCCTGATCGAGGTGGGTGCTTATCAGGCCGTCGGCCGTCATTGGCCCGGCAACAATTATCGCGACCTGCGCTGGTTTCGCTGCTGTTCGTTCGTTCACTTGCCAGGCGGTAAGGCGTTGCTGGAACGCGAGGCGCGTTTTTCTGAATTCGCACCGGACCGTTTCTGGCGCCAGATGCGCATGGCGCATCTGCGCGGCCGTGTGCGTCACGCGTTGAAACGGCTCGCCCGGTTGCTCAGTGTCGAACGCCTCGCCACGCTGTCTGCTTACGCCTTGCGCAGTGTAAAGAGCTAGGCGTTCACATCTTCACGTCGATGCGCCCATAAACGCCATCGGCTTCGTCGTTAGGCCCCGCAGCAAAAAACAGCGTGTTGGTCGGCTGATTATCGAGTCCGTTGCCGAATGCGATACCCCAAAGTCCCGGTTGCACAAACGCGGTTCCGTTCGGCAGGTTGATGGCGCCGAGGGATTGTCCGCTTGCCGGATCGAAAGCGTTGATCGTGCCGTCACCGAAATTGCCGATCAGGATGTCGCCGCCGAAGCGGCCGAAGTTGCCAGGCGCCTGTGCGACGCCCCACGGCGCGTTGAGCGGACCTGCTGACGCAAAGTGCTGCAACAGGTTGCCGGACGTATCGAATACGTCGACGAAGCCCAAGCCGGAACCGTCGACATTGTCATGCGCGGCTGCGTCCTGTTTGGCGTAGGTCACGAAGAGTTTTGCGCCGATCGCCTGAATGCCAAACGGCGCAAAGCCTGCCGGCAGCGTCGCGTCCTGAAACTTGCCGGGCATCGCGACCTTCGCGAAATTCTTGTCGAACACGTCGATCTTGTTGTTGTGGAAATCGGTGGCATAGAGGAAGTTCGCCGTGCCATTGCTGGCGAGAGCGAGCCCCTTGTAGACCGCGCCGCCACTGCCGTCGTCGAACATGACGATCGCGTTCGTGGGCGCGACCGCCGGCGCCCATGCGGTGATCGTGCCGCCTTCGCCGGAGAAGATAAACGCGCCGACGCCGGACTTGCCACCCTGACTGACCGTGAAGTCCGTCGTGCCGTTGAATACGATGCCGGTTGGATTCGCCGGGCCGCTGGTTCCATTCGGAATGCTGACGATCAGGGATTGCGGCACACCGTTGCCGTCATAGAGCGTGGCGACGGAGGTCCCGTTATCGGCGACCCAGACGAAGCCCTTTGGATTGAAGGCGATGCCCCATGCGTTTTTCAGATTGGGGTCGGTGTGCGGCGCGGAGACCGCGCCGTCGGAGACCAGCACCGTCGAGGTAAACGACTGCGAGTTGATAGATCCGGAGCTGCCGCCGCACGCGACAAGACTCGTCAAAGCCGCGGCGCTCACCACGGCGCTCAACACTGTAAGCACAGACTTCATGACCGCACCTCTCTCAAGACCGATGGTTGCTGCGGCTATTGAACGAGGCAGGTGGTGGGTTTATTCCTTTGGCGGTTGAACAATTTTGATTTGATTGATCAGATCGTGCCGAACAGTGCCCGGGGACGATCCTTCAGCGTGCCCGTCAACAGCCGCAACGCACTCACGAGTTGATCGCGGCTCGTCGCGCAAGCGAGATTGATCCGCACGCCGTGCTCGATCTCCGACCTGTCCACCGCAAACGCTGAAGACGGCATCACCACGACGCCACGCGCCTTCGCATTCGCAGCAAAATCATCGGCACGCCATGGCGGCGGCAGCTTGAGCCACACGAACATGCACGCCGGATCGGTCTGCAGCAATTCCTGCGGCAGCAACTCGCGCGCCAGATCCTGTCGCGCGCGAATTTCCGCAAGCTGCGCGTCCATGATGTGGCGTGCGGTGCCGTCCTCGATCCAGATCGAAGCGATCAGCATCGACATCGGTGCGGGCATCCATGCGGTGGTGCGCACCGCCTCCGCACACAGCGCGGAACTGTCCGGCGGACTTAGCAGGTAGCCGAGCCGCAAACCGGGCGCGAGAATCTTCGAGGTCGCCGCGAGGTGGAACGTCAGTTCCGGACACAGGCTCGCAATAGTCGGCAGCCGCTGCGAAACCAGCGGCCCATAAACGTCGTCTTCGATGATTGCGACACCGTGCCGCCGTGCAATGTCGACGAGCGCCATGCGGCGTTCGAGACTCATCGTCGTCACGGTCGGGTTCTGCAGATTCGGTACGGTGAAGATCGCCTTTACCGGCATACGGCGGCAGGCACGCTCCACCTCGTCGGTTAGCAAGCCGTCGCGGTCGCTTGGAATGCCGACGATCTCGAACTGGAACACGGGAGCCAGCGCTTTCAACCCGTAGTAGGTGAGTTGATCGGCGAGGATTACGCCATCGGTGCCGATCAGGCTGTTCAGCACCGCATACAAGCCGTGCTGCGCACCGCTCGTGACCACCACGTGATCGGGCGCCGGCGTGAAGCCCGGCGCGGCCATCCAGCGGGCGCCGGCGGCGCGCGCCCAGGCGGGCCCTTGCGGCGGCTGGTACTCCTGCAATTGCGGGTAACGCGGGTCGCGCGGCAATTCCGCCAGCGTGCGTGCGAGACAGTTCAGGAATTCGCCGGTGGCCGGCCGGTTGACGGTCAGGTCGATCGCCGCGTTGCTGGCCGCCTGGGCGGGTTCGACGCTCGGCATGGCGCCGCCGGTCACGAGCGAGCCCCGCCGTTTGCTGCCGATCACCAAGCCGCGCAACTGCAATTCCTTGTACGCGCGGGACACCGTCGACACATTGATGCCCAGCTCGGTGGCCAGTTGCCGCTGCGGCGGCAGGCGGCTGCCCGGCGGATAGACGCCGCTGCGAATCTCGTTCTCGATCGAGCTGGACACCTCGACATACGTGGAGCGTTTCGCCTGCGCCGGCGCGCCGTTGGCCCCACGCGCTGTGTCTTTGCCAGAAGCCATAAGAACTGATGTCTCCATACAAAATCGACTTTGTCCGCGATTGTGCGGAATTTTGCCGATTCTATACCAGACAAGCACCGCCGCAAGGCCTAAAAATGGCACTCCCGAGCGGTTGGCGGCCGGTGCGCCGCTGTTTGCAAGGACTGCGCCATAGACCATCCAGGGAAAATGCCAGGGCCACACAATGTGAGTTTTAATTGCACACAAAAAAATATTGTGTGATTCTGATTGCCAGAGTTTGTCTGGTGGCGAGTGCGCCACGGTGTCGCCGGACAGTGTCCGGATTCTGTCCCCAGGAGTTTCCCGATGAGTTTTCCGCAGTCTCCTCAAGCCCTGGCCGCGCCGAAGCCTGGCGCGCTGGCGAGTGAGCGGCATGCCGCGATGCACGCGCTCTCCGGCGACGGCGGCGACATGCAAGGACGCAAGTGATGCCAGAGATTGCCATCATCGGTGCGGGATTCATCGGCCTCGCGAGCGCTGCGGCGCTGATGCGCGACGGCCATCGAGTCACGCTGTTCGATCCGGCCGGCGTGGGGCAGGGCGCGTCATTCGGCAACGCGGGGACCTTCGCGCACTATGCGTGCATTCCGGTCAACAACCCGTCCGTGTTTCGCGATTTGCCGCGCTTTCTGTTATCGAACGACAGCCCGTTCAGATTGCGCTGGGGTTACCTGCCGCACCTCGCGCCGTGGCTTGCGCGTTTCATGATGAGTTCGCTGCCGCGGCGTTATGAGGCGAGCGCCACGGCACTCGCGGCGTTGCTCGATCGCGCGCACGAAGGATATGCGCCACTGCTTGCAGACGCGGAACTGGCGCGTTTCGTTCGGCCGCGCGAGTGCCTTTATCTGTATTCGAATGCGGCTTCGTTCGATGCCGCGCGTCCTGCACTCGATCTGCGCCGGCAGTTGGGTGTTGCCTTCGACGTGCTGGGCGGCAACGACATCCGAGCGCTCGAACCGTCGCTCGCGCCGATATTCGAGCGCGGGGTGTTGTTCAGCAACAGTTGGCATTTCTCCAATCCACAAGGCTTTCTGCAGACGCTTTATCTGCAGCTTGCCGACCAGGGGCTGACACTGCAGCGTTCGACCGTCGACGCAGTGCAGCCTTCGGCTGACGGCGCGAGTGTGACGATTGAAGGCGCCACGCGCCGCTTCAGTCACGTTGTAATCGCCACCGGCGCGCGCTCCGCCCAATTCGCCAAACAATGCGGCGATCCGGTTCCGCTCGACACGGAGCGCGGCTATCACGTCCGCTTTCCAGGCGCGCAGCAACTGGTTTCGCGACCGGTCGGCTGGGCCGAGCGCGGCTTTTACATGACGCCGATGAGCGACGGCCTGCGCGTCGCCGGCACGGTCGAACTGGCGGGTTTCGGTGACACGCGCAACCGCTCGCTGATCGATCTGCTGACGTTTTCTTCGAAACGCGCATTGCCCGCGCTCGATACGCCGGATAGCAGCTGGCTCGGGTTCCGTCCGACGTTGCCGGACGGTGTGCCGGTGCTCGGACGCTCACGCGCGAGCGAACGGGTGATCTACGCATTCGGCCACCAGCATCTCGGCCTGACGCTAGCCGGGGTGAGCGGCCGCATCGTCGCCGATCTGATCGCGCAGCGTGCGCCGCCGCTCGATCTCGCGCCTTACTCGGCCACGCGTTTTTGACTTCGTAGAGGTTTTGACCGCACCGATTTTCTTGTTTCACCATTAGCGCCGCAGGACAGATTCGACGCGTCGCGCATCGGATCGGCCAACCTACACATCGCGCGACGTTACATCTCGCAAGGAGCGCATCATGAATCGCCGCAATTGGCTGTTGAGTGCCACAGTTTGCGCACTCGTCACGTATCTACCGTCTGCGTGGGCGGCCGATCCTGAAGTCGTCAAGATCGGTTTCGTCGGACCGTTGACCGGACCGGTCGCGCGAGTCGGTAAAGATTTGCAGTACGGCGCGCAACTCGCGCTCGATGAAGAGAATGCGAAACATCCGGTGATCGGCGGAAAACCGGTCAAATTCGTGCTCGATGTGCAGGACGATCAGGCCGACCCGCGTGTCGCGATTCAGGTCGCGCAGAAACTGGTCGACGAAGGCGTGGTCGGCGTGATCGGTCATTACAACTCGGGGTGCAGCATTCCGGCGTCGACGGTCTATCACCAGGCGAACGTTGCGATGATTACGCCGGGCTCGACCAATCCGCAACTCACCAAGCAAGGCTACAAGAACGTGTTCCGCACCATGGGGCACGACGGCATCGGCGGTGTTGTGGCGGGGCATTTCGTGGTGGAGCAGATGAAGGCGAAGCGCATCGGCATCATCGATGACCGTACGGCATTCGGGCAAGGGCTCGCGGATGCGTTCGAAAAAGGCGCAAAGGAAGCGAACGGCAATATCGTCGATCGTGAGTTCACGAATGACAAGGCGGTGGATTTTCGCGCCATTCTGACGACGCTCAAAAGCAAGAACGTCGATCTGATTTTCTTCGGCGGCCTGGATGAACAGGGCGCGATGCTGGTCAAGCAGATGCGCTCGCTCGGCATGCAGGCGCAACTGTTCGGCGCGGGTGCGTTGAAGAGTAATGCCTTCCTGCAGATCGCCGGCTCGGCGGGCGACGGTACGCAGGATCTCGAGCCCGGTCCGGCGCTCGACAAGCTGCCTGCCGCGCAGGAGTTCGGCAAGCGCTATAAGGCGCGCTTCAATCAGGATGTCGAACTGTACGCACCGTTTGCCTACGACGCCGCGCTCGCCATGATCAAGGCGATTCACGAGGCCGACTCGCTCGACCGCGCGAAGATCGTCGACAGCCTGTCGAAAGTGAAGGTTACCGGTGTGACCGGCAACATCACCTTCGACCCGTATGGCGATCTGATCAAGCCGCCGTACACGCTGTTTCAGGTCCAGCAAGGACAATGGAAGAGCATCAAGACGGTGGGCGGCAGCGGAGCGTAGTTCTCCGCGAGAAGCTGCCGGTGGTTCTACGTTTATGAGGGCGGGAAAAAGCCGTGATAGCGGGAATTGCCGGCAGCGGTGGGCTCAGCGAGATGACCGGTGGCGCCCACCGACAGAAGCGTTTCCAGGGTCCCCGCCCGATTCGACACAAATGTCCACTGCGCGGCTGGGTCTTGCGATTCCGGCGTCGCGCGAACATGGCGCAGGGCAGTCAACAGCGCCTCGCTATCCGGCGTAATCATGACAAAACCTTCGTTCGCGAGCGCGGCATGGTTCAGTCCCAGCTCGAGGCATACCTGCATGCGCAGCGGCGCTTCGAGCTGATTCGCGCGACGCGACTGCTCGACCTGTTCGACGGTCGTAGCATCGACAAGGATTCCGTGCCTTTGTAGCGGCGTCTTCTGCCACGCATCTGAAGGACACGCCTTGTTTTCCGGCGCCAGCACGACAAAAGGATTGATTTCGGCGGGATAGATCCGGCATACCAGCGGTCTTTGTTCGTAGATGCCGCAACGCATGTCGGCGCCCAGATTGGGGCAGGCTCCATCGAACGCCGCGGCGAGAACGATCGAGATACGGACCGGCAGGCTTCCGCTCATTGCAGGCGAAGAACGCACCCGTTTGTACTCAGCTTGCGCGTTGCCCGGCTCCGGCTCCACGGGCCACGGTATCGCCTCGCAGATGAGTTCCATGTGTCCGCCGCGCTCCAGCCAGGCGATCGCCTCGGCGATCGTCAGTGCCAGGCGCAAATCGTGGCAGCATTTGCCGCATGCAGTGCATTCGAAATTGATGTCATTCACGCTAAATTCCTCGTCGCAAAAGTCTACGCGGGTCTTAGTCGAGGCAGAGGAAAAAATCTGACGGTGAATCCGATAAATTTTTTTGCTGTGGACTCGGTGCGCTGCCCCAGGTCTCCGCCTGGCGGCGGTTTTCGTCAGTACGTTTGATTGCTTTTCGTTCATGAGGCGCGTGGCGTCGCCGCCCAGCCGAGGCACAATAGAAACAGATCGTCGTCCGATGGCCTACAGTCGGATGGCATGTTCATTTCTAGAAGCTTTCGATGCGAGGCCGACAGCATGACTGCATCCATCACGCTGGTCCTGTTCGACATGGAGGGTGTTCTGTCCCACTACGATCGTTCGGCGCGGGTCGATCGTCTGGCGGCAATTTCCGGCCAGGCGCCTGAGGCTGTGCGTCGCGCGATCTGGGATTCCGGGCTCGAAGCTCGTGCCGACGCGGGGCAGATCAGCGACGAAGACTATCTGGCCGCGCTCGGCGAACTGCTGAGCTATCCGGTCAGCCGGGACGACTGGCTAAGCGCGCGCCACGCATCGATCACGCCGAATAAAGAAGTGCTCGCGCTCGCCGAACGCGTCGCCGAACACCACCGGATCGCCGTGCTCACCAACAACTGCCGTTTGCTCACCGACCATATCGACTTTCTGAATCCACCCGTCGCGCAACTGTTTGGCACGCACGTGTATGCGTCCGCCGCGTTCGGCGCAGCGAAGCCGGCCGCACAAACCTATCTGCGCTGTGTGGAGCAACTGGGTGTTCCTGCGGCCGAAACGCTCTTCGTCGACGATACGGATGCCAACGTGGCCGGCGCACTCGACGCCGGTCTGCAGGGATACAAGTTTGTGGGTGCAGAAGCGTTGTCGGCGGAGCTGGAGCGTTGCGGATTGATCGAGCCGACGTAACGCGATGCGCGGGTGAAGCGCGCCGCTAGCCGTTAAGGTCCGGATTATTCTGCGCGAGTTCGTGAATCCATTCGCTGAATACCCGCACGCACATGCTCAGCCGACGGTGCGGATACAGCAAGGAAAGCGGCAAGGACGGACATTGGTACGCGCTAAAGAGTTCGCGCAACGCGCCGGCCTCGATCGCCTTGGCGACCATGAAACGCGGAACCTGAATGATCCCTAATCCTGCGGTCGCGGACATGACATACACCAGCCCTTCGTTGACCGCGATGATGCCGTTCACTGTTTTTCTGATTCGCGTTCCATCCACTTCAAACTCGAATGGATAGATACGTCCGGTGCGTGCGGAGAAATAATTGACTGCACGATGGCGGTCGAGGTCGTCGTGCGTGGTGGGTTCGCCCATTTGCTCGAGATACGCTGGAGCTGCGCAGATAGTCGTGCGGACGCTGCCGATCGGTCGCGCGACGAGGTTCGAGTCGTCGAGAACACCGATCCGTATTACGCAATCGACGCCTTCCTGCACGAGATCGACGTTGCGATCGGCTAGCCCGAGCTTTACGGTGATTTCGGGGTAGCGCGCATTGAAATCGGGCATGGCGGGCAGCAGCACGTTGGCGGCGAACGTGGCGGACGTGTCGACGCGAATCGTGCCGCGTGGGTTGAGCCGCTTGTTCGATAACGCGGACTCGGCGTCGGAGACCTCGGCCAGAATGCGCGAGCAGTACTCGTAGTAGAGCGCGCCGTCCTCGGTAACCTGCACGCTGCGTGTGGTGCGATTCAGCAGGCGTACCCCCAGATGGCTCTCCAGATTCTGCACGAGGGTCGACACCGACGCGCGCGGCATCTCCAGCGAATCGGCCGCCTTCGAGAAGCTCGATGCATCGACGACGCGCTTGAACACTGCCATGCCTTGAAGAATGTCCATACCGGCTTGCCCCCTCGAATGTGGCCGATCCGCAGTCTAGAACGGACTGGCGATGCGCCGCAAACAGGAGTGCGCGTGCCGTGGCCGCTCACAAAAAATCTTGACACCGTGCGTTCACTGCCTATAGTTCACCATATGGCAAAGTATCCAGTCAGTCAACTCGATCGTACGTTTTCCGCCCTCGTGGACCCGACACGCCGGGCCATCCTTGCTCGCCTTGAGCGGGAGCCCGGCCTGTCGATTTCGGAAATCGCGCGGCCACTGCCGCTCAAGCTGCCGGCGGTCATGAAGCACCTCGACGTGCTAAGCGACGCGGGTCTGGTGGCGCGTACCAAGAACGGACGGACCGTTTCGGTCGATCTGGTCGCCGGGCCGATGGAGGAGGCGATGGCATGGTTGAGGCGCTATGAGCGCTTCTGGTCCGCGAGCCTCGACCGGCTCGCCGATTTTGTGGAGGGACACGAGGAATGACCCAGGAAAAGCCGAGCCTGACGATCGTGCGGCGCATCAAAGCCCCGCCAGCCCGAGTCTATGCAGCGTGGACGAGACCCGAACTGATGGCGCGCTGGTGGGGGCCCGACGCGGGGCCGGTGCTCAGCGCCGAAGCCGATCCGCGCGCGGGCGGCCACTTTCGCGTGGTGTTTCAGACACTGGACGGCAAAACGCACGACTGCCGCGGCGGATACCTGGAAGTCGAAACGGATCGCAAGCTCGTCTTCACGTGGGAGTGGGTCACCGCGCCCGAGCAACGCTCGCTCGTCACCATCAGGCTGCGCCCCATTGAAGACGGCACCGAGCTCACGCTCACGCATGCGCAGTTCTTCGACGAGACAGAACGCGACGCTCATCAGACCGGCTGGAGCACTGCACTGGACAAGTTCGACGCATTCATGGCGCAACCGGACTGAAGGCACGACCATGTGCTGCGCGATCGTTGCACTCGCCATGACTTTGCTCGCCAGTTGGCGCGGCGTGTCGGGCACGTTGATCGGCCGTGCCGGGCGTCTGCGCCGCGTCGCAATCGTGTTGATTGCGATCGGCGCCGCCGCCGGTTCCGCGTTGGCGGCCGATCAATTCGCCGATGTTCGCGGCGGAGAGTCGTCGTTCTATGCACGACTGAGCGCGATGCCGATTTGCGGCCACTTCATTCGCTAGTGGTTTATTTTCTCTCGTGAACTCAACAGCTAGTTAATTTTAAAAATATTGGCTGTCGCCACGCCTAATAGCACACTCCGCAGTGCAATAAAATAAAGTTTCTCGTAGAAATGTGCGCGTATCCCGCCTTTAGAGTATTAACTCTTCCGATTACTTAACCCATTCGATCTGCATACGCCGCTCACTCATTTCGGAAAGATTGTGAAAGGAAGTTGACACGAGAACGTTTGCCAATCTAGGCTACGCACTGTCGCTAAAAACTGACCCAGTTCCTGTCCACCTGCTCGGAGACGCAGGTAAGCCGCCGCTTTGTCCGTCAGTCAGCGATCGCATGAAACTGCAGAAAAACGGCTCACGCCGTCTTTTTGAAAGTATTGTAATAATTTGGAAACGTAATTCTAAAATCAGCCACAAGTGCTGAGGTAGTAACACGTCCATATATTCTCGCTAGCAATCCGGCGCTAGTGCGGGAGACCTTTTGTGCTGAAAAAACAGAGAAACACAGCTTAAGCACTCATCGCACTTTCTTTATGCCGATTTTGTCAGTCGAGGATTAACTATGCGTATAAATTTCCGATTGCAGATACAGTGTCTGGCCTTAGCCGGAATAATGGTCCTGGCGGGCTGCGGCGGTTCAGACAGCTCGTCGTCGCTCTCGAGCAAGTCCGCCCAGACGCCGGCCGCCGCCTCCGAGGTAGCGCTTGCGCCGCCCACAGCGCCGATCGTTGCGAACACATCGATCAACAAGAGCGTGCCACCGGTCGAATTGCCCGATACGGTCACACCGATCAACTACAAGCTGTGGTTCCGGCCGAACCCGGCGCTCTCTTCATTCGACGGGCGCGCGGATGTCCAGATCAAGGTGTTGAAGGCCGTCAACGCGATTACGATCGCCGGGCACCGCATCAAATTCACGAACGGCACGATCACGCTGCAGCCAGGCAACATCCAGCTGATCGCCACGCCGCAGGATGACGGCGATTTCTACCAGCTGCGGCCAGTGAGCGGGCAGATCGCCGCAGGCAACTACTCGCTGCACATGGAGTGGAGCGGCATCATCAACTTCAAGACTTATGACGATCCGGTCGCCAAGACCGGCGGCAGTTGCGGCGACGATCCCTATCCGGGTTGCTCCGCGGCGGAGGGCGTGTTCCGCGTCGACCTGAAGTCGACCGACGGCACGACGAGCGGTGCGATTCTCACGCAAGGCGAGTCGAACCTCGCGCGCCAATGGTTCCCGGGTTGGGACGAACCGGCTTTCCGGCCCACGTACGAGGTGAGTGCGGAAGTCCCGCAGAACTGGAACGTCGTCTCGAACGCGGCGGAAAAGCCGGCAGTGAATGTGGACAGCGGCTACAAACTGGTGTCGTTCGAAAAGACGCCGCCGATGCCTTCGTATCTGCTCTTCTTCGGCGGCGGCCAGTTCGACATTCTCGAAGACGACTTCTCGAGCCCGCTGCCTGACCACAAGGGTCTGCATCTGCGCATTTTCACTCCGCCCGGCATGCGCGACTGGGCGAAACCGGCCATGCAGCAGACCAAGCAGGCACTCGATTACTACTATCGCTATACCGGCATTCCGTTGCCGCTCACCAAGTTCGACACGATCGCCGCCAACGACGCGTTCAAGGAGCAGAAGGACCTGAATTTCGGCGGCATGGAGAACTGGGGCGCGATTCTCGAATTCGCCGACGACATTCTGCCGGCGCCGGGCACCACCATGTCCGATTACGGTGTGACGGTGTTGACGCATGAAGCCGCGCACCAGTGGTTCGGCGATCTGGTCACGCTCGACTGGTGGGACGACGTGTGGCTGAACGAATCGTTCGCGACGTTCTTCGAGAACAAGACCAAGGTGCGCTTCTTCCCGGACCGCTTCAGCTGGGTCGATGACGTGAAGAACAAGTACGCGGTGATCAACGCCGATCTGAAATCCACTTCGTTCCCGGTGCAGCCGAACTTCAACGGCTGGGCTTCAAACGACTTCGTGCTGAGCGCAAGCGCCTTTACGTACGACAAGGGCGGCCATGTGCTGAAGATGCTGGAGAACTATCTCGGCGAAGACGTGTTGCGCAAAGGGCTGCAGTCGTATCTTGCCGACTATGCGCTCGGCAACGGCACGCCGAAGCGCTTGTGGGACGAACTGGCCAAGGCAAGCGGCGAACCGATGGTCGCGATCGGCGATAGTTTCGTGCGGCAAACCGGCGTGCCTTTGCTTTCGCTCGATACCCAGTGCGATCTGACGACCAATCAGACCGTGGTTACGCTCAAGCAGCAGCCGTTCCCGAACCAGAACCAGTATCCCGGCACGCAATGGACCATTCCGTTGACGCTCGCCTACGGTGACGGCCTGACATCGCGCAAGACGGTTGCGATGAAGGACACGCAAACGCAGGTGCGCCTGAACGGCTGTTCCGCGGTGCTCGCGGATCCGAGCGGTCTCGACTACTACGTGACGAACTACAGCAACAACGCGTGGAGTCAGTTGCTTGCGCAGGGGAACGCGCTGAAGGATCCGGTTTTGCTGACCAGTCTGCAACTCGAAGCCAAGTTGCTGGTGAAGAACGGTCTGGCGGATCCGTCGCGCGCAACCAGTATCGGCTCGCTCAGCCCGACGGCTACGCCGCTTGCGCGTCAGTTGCTGATGACCGCGCCGACGACACAGTCGCTGCGTCCGACGATCCGCTATCAGGGCAAGTTCAAGCTGAAGCCGCAAGCGCAGCAAGGGCAATAAGCACGGAAAGCCCGTAGCTTTATGGGCCGTAGTAAAGGGCAGGGCCGAGGCCCGCATCCTCATGCGATGCGGGCCTCGGCACGTCTGCTGGATCGAGCGAGCGCAGCTTTTTCAACCATGCTCTTACATCTGCATCCGCGTAAATAAGCGGTCGAAGGCCGGTATCGCTTACGCCGAACTCGGTCGGCGCTCCAGCCAATTCCGCAACAGACCCGCTAGAAGCGCACTGACGATCACGGCCAGGTAAAGCGAGACGAGACTGTGGCGCCACGTATCGAGTGCAAGCTGGTGCATCACCAGTTTCGAATCAGGCGCGGGGAGAACCACATGCATTGCCACGACGGCTTGCTTCATCCGCAGAAAGCCGACGGCGGATAGCAACGGCAAACCAACGAGCAGGGCCAGCAGGGCGGGTCGCGCGCGTTGCATCGCCGGATAGTGACGCAATCGGAACCACACGCCGAGGCAGCCATGGATCCAGCCTGGCGCGAGCAGCGCAAGTTGCAGACCCTGCGTGCCGCTCGTGATCAGCGATATCACGATGCGCTCGTAGTTCGGCTCGAAGCCATACAGCGACGTCGCGAGGCGCGTTGCTACGGCATGCCGGATGAGCAGTAGCGGCAGGCTGAGTCCTGCCCACAGCCGGATCCATTCAGCGGGCGGGAGCACCCAGTGACGACGTCCGTAAATCGTGCGCACGGCCAACGCGAAATGGACCAGGGCCGCACCGTACAGCAGGATCGTGCCGGGAACGCTATGCCAGATCCACAGGGCGAACGTCAGTCCGCGCCCGGCAAGATCGAGTGACCAGATTCCGAGCGCGTGATTGACCAGATGCAAGAACAGATAAATGAGCAGCATCACCCCCGATGCGAGTTGCAGGCGGCGCAGAACGGGCCACAATTCCGGTCGCACATTATTCTCCTTTCAATTTGTATGCTCAGAAGCGGGATGGGCGGCCGCAGGCGAATCGCGTCGGGCATGCGGCCGCGCCGGCCTTCTCAAGCTCCTTGTGCTCCTCACGCTCTGCGAGTGGGGTGCGGCGGCGCGTGTCTGATGTTCGCTCTGTTGTATAACGCCCTGGCGCACCGCTTCGGCAAATCGCTGTAGCGCGGATAGCGAGCCGCACACGCTCTGGTATTCCTCGCGGCCAATCCTGGCGTCGAGGGTGATTGCCATGCCCGAGGCACGGGCCATGTCGATGATGTCCATGTTAGCTACTCCTTTCAGGTTCTCTCACCTGCATGACCGCCGCCGCGGCGCGGCTATTCCCGCACTTACCCTGGCACGCGTCATATAAACCTGCGCGCCTGGGTTGGCCGTCCAACACTAATTTTCTACTCCGGGAATAAAACCGGCGGCACGCCAGTCTTCCAGATGAACCGAGTCGTATGGCCCGCCGGATGATCCCGCGGTTTGCCTGCGAGTCCTTATCGTGAGGTCAACATGTCGTCACATCATTCATCCGATCCTGCATTCAACCCGTCGCGGCGTGGCGCCCTGAAATGTCTCGCTTTCGGTGGCGTAGGTACAGTGTTCGTTCTTGCCGGCGGCATTCTCACGCCGGTGGAACTGGCTCTCGCGGCCGACGCGAAATCATCCGCGACGTCCATGGGCGTGCCGCTTTTCCTGCAGATTAGCGATTCGCACATCGGTTTCAATAAAGAAGCCAACCCGGACGTCGCCGGCACGCTCAAACAGACGATCGACTATGTCAATGCCATGCCGGTCAAGCCCGCGCTGACCATCCACACGGGCGACATCACGCATCTTTCCAAGCCGGCCGAGTTCGATCTCGCGGCGCAGCTGATGTCCGGTCTGAATATCACGGAACTCCACACCGTGCCCGGCGAGCACGACGTGACGGACGGCCCCGGAACCGAATATTTCAGCCGTTTCGGCAAGGCTTCGGATAACAAAGGCTATTACAGCTTCGACCACAACGGCGTGCATTTCGTCGCACTCGTCAACGTGATGCATTTCAAGCCCAACGGCCTGGGCGGTCTCGGCGACGAGCAACTCGCCTGGCTCGAAAATGACCTGAAGGGCCGCTCGTCCAGCACGCCGATCGTCGTCTTTGCGCACATGCCGATGTGGACGATCTACGAACCGTGGGGCTGGGGCACAGGCGATGCCGGTCAGGCCATGAGCTATCTGAAGCGCTTCGGCTCGGTGACCGTGCTGAACGGTCATATTCACCAGATCGTGTCGAAGGTCGAAGGCAATATCACTTTCCACACGGCCCGCTCGACAGCCTATCCGCAGCCGACCGCCGGCAACGGCCCCGGCCCCGGGCCACTCACGGTAGCAAGCGATCAACTCCCGAAGATGCTAGGGGTGACCAGCATCAAGATCGTGCGTCATCCGCTCAAGGCGACGCTTGCCGATACGACACTCGTTTGATTTCAAAATTTTTTATTTCGCAGGAGATCAGTTATGCAGACTAAAACTATTTGTCGCGCGTTTTTCGTGTTGCTCGCAAGTTCGACGCTGATCGCTGCGTCGGCCGGATTTTCCGTTGCGCGAGCAGAGACCCCCAACGCCGTGGTCATCAAGAATTTCATGTTTTCGCCGATGGCAATGACGGTCAAAGCCGGCTCGACGGTGACGTGGAAAAATCTCGACGGCGAGCCGCATACGGTCGTCAACGACGCGGGCATGTTCCGCTCCGCCGCGCTCGATCAGAACGACACGTTCCAGTTCAAGTTCGACAAGCCGGGCGTCTACAAGGTGTTTTGCGGCATCCACCCGAATATGAAAGAAACGATCACCGTGCAATAGGTGACGGATCGGGGGTGGGGCGTCTTGCGCCCCGCTGGGCATGCATGGCGTTTTAAGCGCTCGCTGCCGATGAGCACGTTCCAGATTGGCGTGTTTATTGCATCACGCAGAGTCGCCGTGCATGCCCCCATCGCAGCCTCCAATCCCCGCATGGAAGCGGCCTGCAAGCGCCCACGGCCCAGCCCGTGGATATGCGCGGCGTTGAATCTTTTACCTGTCTCATCGACGCAAAGCGGACTCGCAAATCCAGCGTTTAAAGCGCAGCATTGGCGTATTGTCGCTACCCGGCGAGTGGGCAAAATTCTTCCAACAACGACGCCAGATCGACCCCGCTGTATCGTATGAAGAATGTCTGCGGACCTGCCAGACATGTGAGGATTCCGGAGAGTATTGCGATGCTCAACGATACCGAATTTTCAAAATCTGCCGTAGAGAGTGCGGACTCTGGTTTCGATTCTGGCGCTGAACCGCCGGCTGCGGCGCCGCCTGTGCGATTCGGGCGTCTTGCGCTGTGTGTGGCAACGGCAAGTGCGCTGGCTTTGGGCGTAGTGGGTACGGTCGCTTACGGTGTCTGGTTCAACCACGATCAACAAGCGTATGCCGAGGCGATGGCGCATGCGCGGCAGGCGCTCGGCACGGCAGCATCAGCCGCTGCAGGACCGGCGTTGGCCAAATCGATTGCGGCGCCGCGAACGGCCGCAACAGCAGCGGCAGCACCGAATGGAGAAGAAGGCGGAAAACTGGCCTCCTGGTCCGGTCCGGTCACGCGACTCCCGGCGCCTACGGTTAGCGAAACCGTCGTGGCCGATGCAACACCCGCCCTGGCCGCGTCGTCTGCCCCGGCGGCGGCACCGCCCAATCCTGCTCCGCAGCACTCGGCGTCCGGCCGCCCCGGCAGAGATGCGCGTCTCGCGCAGCAGGATCGTCGCGCTAATTCGGCGGCAAATGCCCGGCACAAAGGCAGCCTGTTCGCCCGGATGGGTTCGTTCTTTCGCCGCGTGAGTTACCGCCAGCATGACACCGGAAACCGGCAAGACATCTATTCCCATCCCTGAGCGGACGCGTCCCCCCCGCGCCGCTCGCAGGGGCGCTATCGCGATCCGCTTCAGGCCGGGCCCGGCTGCGATCGCCGCCGCCGCGCTGGTTTGTCTGCTGATCGGCCTTCTGTATCTGGCGCTGCAAATCCGGACGATCTTTTCCGATCAGTTGAAGCAGGAATACGCGGGGCTCGTTCTCGAAGCGGTCGAACGGGCGGAAAGCGCCCGGAATCAGGTCGGTATCTGGCAGCAACTGCCCGACGCCACGGAAACCAGAGCCGCCGGGTATCGGCACGCGCGTACCGAACTCGCCCATCGCCTCGCGTCGCTCGCGGCGCTGGTGAATGCGAGTCCGTCGGCGGCGCCGCGTCTGTCGCCAGCTTCGTTCACAGCAGATGCCGATCTGCGCGACACAGACGCCGTGCTCGGGACCGTGTCGGCCTGGTGGCGGGCGCAGCGCGATGCCGACAGCGCCGATGTGCGTTTGCGGATTGCCCACGTCGCGCGCACGCTGATCGCGTCGGCAGCACTGCTGTTTTGCATGCTGATCACCGCGTTAGGGATGTATGCCAAACGGAATCGTCTGCTGGCAGGGCAGTCGCACGAATTCGAATGGGCAGCGCTGCACGACGCGATGACCGGCTTGCCGAACCGGCGCAAGTTGTTTGCCACGCTCGAAGCGGCGGCGACGAAACTGTCCGCGCGCAGCGCGTCTTGCAAAATTGCCGTGTTGTATATCGATCTGGATGGATTCAAGCAGGTCAACGACTCGCTCGGTCACCGTGTCGGCGACGAGTTTCTGATCGCGGTTTCGAAACGCTTTCGTGAGTCAGTGCGCAAAGTCGATGTCGTCGCCCGGATCGGCGGCGACGAATTCGCCGTACTGGTCCGCGAATTTTCGACGAATGCGGAGCTCGGCGAAATCGCCCGGCGGCTCATCGCCTGCGTGGTTCAGACAGACCTGACGATGGGGGTCGGGATGGTTAGCGCCAGCATCGGCATCGCCAGTTTTCCGGATTCCGTCGACGATTACCATCGCCTCGTGGCCGCGGCCGACGAGGCGATGTACCGGGTCAAGCGCAATGGCAAGAACAGTTATGCGTTCGCTGATCGGGCGAACTGACTGGCGTCTTTACGACGTTTGCGTTTCCGGCGTTTCCGGCGTTTCCGGTGTCTCCGGTTTCACTTTGGCCTTGCGGCGCAAAGCGTCATTGATAACCTGATGGCGCCGGTAATCGGTCATGTTTTTCCACTCGCGGATCTCGTCCCGCGTGCGCAGGCAGCCGATGCAGAAGCCCGTTTTGCCGTCGATTTTGCAAATGTCGATGCAGGGTGATTGAATTGCCATCTTCAGGCGATCTGTTCCGTTGGGTTGACTTCGACGGTGACGTGCGAGAGTCCGTTAAAGCGTTTCAGCAACGCATGATAGAAACGCGAGTCATGGCGCGTTTCCTGGGTCGCGACGGATATTACCGCACTCATGTGACCGGGGCCCACGCGCCAGACGTGCAGGTCGAGCACCTTGTCGCCGTTGTCCTCGATAGCGTGGCGCACATTCTCTGTCATGCGCTGGTCGGGGTTGATATCGAGCAGGATCGCCCCCGTGTCGCGCATCAGCCCATATGACCAGTTTGCAATCACCAGCGCGCCGATGATGCCGGCGAGCGGGTCCATCCAGAGCCAGCCGAATTCACGCGCGAGAACGAGGCCGATGATGGCCAGCACCGACACCGCGGCGTCCGCGATCACGTGAATGTAGGCCGAGCGGATATTGTGATCCCGCTGGGCTGCGCTTTCGGCATCGTGATGGGCCGTGTGAGCGCGATTGTCGTGAGCATGCCCCTCTGCGTGAGCGTGATCCTCGTGCCCATGAGCGTGTTCGTCATGCTCATGACCGTGATGTTCGTGCCCATGCCCATGTCCATGGCTGTGCCCGTGATGATCGCCACGCAACAGCCACACGCTCGCCAGATTCACCAGCAGCCCGGCCACGGCAATCGGAATCGCCTCACCGAAATGGATGGGCACCGGCGAGAGAAAGCGCGACACGGCTTCGTAACCGATCAGCAGCGCAATCATGGCCAGCGCAATGGCGCTCGTGAATCCCGCGAGGTCGCCCAGCTTGCCGGTGCCGAATACAAAGCGTGAGTCGCTCGCGTGCTTGCGCGCGTACGTATAAGCGAGCGCCGCGATCAGCATCGCCCCGGCGTGTGTCGACATGTGCAGGCCATCGGCCACGAGCGCCAGCGAACCGAACAGGCTGCCGCCGACGATTTCGGCAACCATCATCACGGCACACAAAGCGATCACCGCCCATGTTCTGCGTTCGTTCTTTTCATGGGCGGCGCCCAGAAAAATATGATCGTGTCCCGCGCCGGAGGCTGCGTTCCTGAAGTCACTCATGTCCTGCTCCGGATTACTTGAAATAGCTGTGAACAACTTCGATGAGTTGTTCTGTGGCACTGCCGGCGGGGTCCTCGTCGGTATGTGCATCCACCAGGTGATTTCTGATGTGGTCCTCGAGCACGACCGCCAGCAGACCATTCATCGCGCCGCGGCAACTGGTGATCTGCTGAAGGACGTCGGCGCAGCCGCGTTCGTCTTCGAGCGCGCGTTCTATGGCCTCGATCTGCCCCTTGATGCGGCGAACGCGGTTGAGAAGCTTCTGTTTTTCCCGAATCGTGTGACCCATGAATGCTCTCGAAAATACCCTAGGGGGGTATATCTTATCAGATCGAATGCAACGATTCAGTGCGCCTGCTTTTTGGGCCGCACATTCACGCGCCAATCCGTTTCGTGTTAAAAAATCGGGGCTTGCCGATGCGGAATGAAAAAACGCATCGGCATGGCCGAAGTCGTTCCGAAGTCATCCGCAGCGGAAGGGTTAATGTCCAGATATTCGTTGATGCGCGCCGTTGAGCGCGTAAGCCGGCCTGAGTGGATTGTTGTGGTGTTGGCGGCAACATTGGCGGCCTGCGCGCCGTTGCCACCGGCTGCAAATCAAGCCACGGATCAAACCGCGCATCAAGATACGCATCAAGCCCCCGCAGCGGGCACGGCGCGCGCAGCCGACGGGCCGCTGCCCGTTCCGCCGAACCTGATCGCGCTGACGCAGCCGGCTGGCCAGAAGCGCTTGATGGCCGCCGCCCATAACCAGTCGTACTGGCCGCTTTCGCAATACTTCGAAACGCAGCGCAACGAAGCCTACTGTTCGGTCGCGACTTCGGTGATGGCGCTCAATGCGTTGGGCATTCGGCGTCCCGAGTCGACCCAGTACCCGGATTTCCCATTCTTCTCGCAAGAGGATTTTTTCCGCAGCGTCGATCCGCAGGTGGCCAACGCCGCGCGCGTATCGAAGGAGGGCATGACGCTCGACCAGCTCAGCACGGCCCTAAGCGCGTTTCCTGTCGAGGTGAGGAAATTCCATGCCGGCGACCTGACGCTCGGTCAGTTTCGCGATCTGATTCGCGACACGACGGGCCACAGCGACCGCTTTGCCTTATTGAACTTCAGGCGGGTGGAGATAGGCGAAGCAGGCGGCGGTCACTGGTCGCCACTTGCCGCTTACGACGCGGCGAGCGACAGCGCGCTGCTTCTCGACGTGGCGCGCTACAAGTATCCGGCAGTCTGGGTGCCGGTTACGCAACTGTACGCAGGGGCGCAAGCGGTCGACAACGTGAGCGGACTGTCACGCGGCATCGTGATCGTCGGCGCGCGAGCGAACTCGAACTAACTGACGTTGTTCACAACCGCGCGGTTACGCCAGTCGCCAACGAGCGAAAATTAGTTGCGTGCGCATCAATCATCCTGATTGCGCCATTCCGTAAGCCCCTCTCGCGCATTCAATTCGATGAACGAGGGCAGGGCCCGCAGCCCGCGGATATAGCGCGCGAGATGTGGCCAGCCGAGAGCGGGGCGCGGCATGTTGCGTGTCCAGCGCATCACCACGACCGCCAGAAAATCGACCGTGCTGAGCTTGCCACCGACCAGATAGTCACGTCCGTCGGCGAGATCGGCGTTAAGCCGGTCACAGGCTTCTTCGATGTGCCGCCGTGCGAGCGCCCGGACTCCTTCGGCGCCAGCGCGATCGCCATCGACGTCCGCGTAAAACCAGTCGCGCATGGCGGGCAGCAGCGTGTTGGCCAGATAGATCATCAGTTCCAGCCACGCGGCCCGGTCGGCAGAACCCGGCGCCGGCGCGAGGGCGGCTTCGGGATGCCGCTCGGCGAGCAGCATCAGCAACGCGGTTGACTCGTGGCGCGGCGTGCCGTCGACCACCAGCGTGGGAACGCGGCCTGCGGGATTCAGCCGCAGATACTCAGGGTTTCGCTGATTGCCGGCGTCGATGTCGACAAGCTGGACGTCGAACGGGATGCCCATTTCTATCAGCATCCAGTGAACGGCCATGCTTGCCGCGCCCGGCGAGTAGTAAAGACGATAGTCCATTCATTCGCTCCGCATACTCATTCGATTCGATCGACTTCAATTCGGGCGAAGTCTAGCGCGATTCGTGAAAAAAGGGGCTGGCGCGCAAAGCGACCAGCCCCTTCAACCGCTATACAGAAAGATACGAAGAAACCCTCAATGCACCGGCGCGTGAGTCTGCTCGACCGAGCGCGGCTGCGTCACAGCGCTCACCAAGGCAAAGACAATCACGTTCACAGCCAACGCCAGGAAGCCGATATTGATGTCCTTCAGCGCATCAGGCAAAAACGGCATCAGCTGCCCGATACTCAGATGCATGGTCGTCGTCACCGTGACGACCGCAACACCTGCAAGAATCCCGCAAAACGCGCCGTACTTGGTTGCCCGGTTGTGCGGCAGCAAACTGCAGATCACCGCCGGAAACAGTTGGGTCACGAAGCTGTAGCCCATCAGCAGCAACGCCACGATGGTCTCGCCGCCATGCAGCGTAAAGCCCACCGCCACCAGCGCCACCACCGGCACCAGCAAGCGCGCGAGGTTGGCCACCGTCGCGTCCGAGGCCTTGCGGCTCACCATGCCGCGATACACGTCGTTGGCAAGCAACGTGGACGCCGACGTCAGGATCATCGAGCCAGGCACCAGCGCCGTCAGAATCCCGGCCGCGCCGATCACGCCGACGAACCATGGATCGAAAGTCTGCAAGGACAAACGAAACAGCGACAGGTCGATGTCGCCACCCTTCAGCCCCGGCACCTTCAGCGTCGCCGCAAAGCCCACGAAGAACACGAACAGCAGAATCAACTGGTACAGCGGCAGCACCATCGCGTTGCGCCGGAAAATACGCTCGTCCTTCGCCGTGAAAATCGACCCGAACGTGTGCGGCCACATGAAGAAGCCCAGCGCGGTCAGCAGCACGGTCGACTGGAACCAGGTCACGCTCGAACCCTTCGCCGGGAAGGTCAGGAAGCCCGGGCGCGCGGCGTCGATGGCATGGAACATCTCGCCGAAACCACCGTAGTAGTGCAAGGGCAGATAAATGCCGAGGAACAGCACGATCGCCAGAATCAGCAGATCCTTCACCACCGAATTCCACGCGGAGCCGCGCACGCCGGAGACGATCACGTAGGCCGTCACCACAGCGGCGCCGATCCATATAGCCGCCGTCGACGAAATCGCGCCGTACGAAGCCGTCGCCACGATGATGCCGAGTCCCTTGAGTTGCAGCACGAGGTACGGAATCAGCGCGGCCACACCAACCAGTGCAACGAGGGTGCCGAGCGCCGGGCTCTCGTATTTGCGCGCGAAGAAGTGCGGCTGCGAGACGAGATGGTGGTTCTTCGCGTAACGCCAGATGGGCGGCAGCATCCAGTACGAGAGGATGTAGGCGAGCGTGCCGTAGGCAAGAATGTAGTAGACCGGCGCGCCTTTGCCATAAGCAAAGCCGCTGCCGCCGAGGAAGGTGAAGGTGGTGTAGATTTCGCCCGCCATCAGCAGGAACACGAACGCGGTGCCGAAGCTGCGGCCGCCCACGGTCCACTGTTCGAGACTCATGTCGTGGCCGCGCCGCGCGCGCACGCCCAGGTACAGCGCAAACAGCGTAATGGCCGCAATGATGACGAGTGCGCTCATGACCGGACCTCCTCGGCATCAGCGGCAAGCTGCCGGTTGCTCGGGTCCAGACGGTAGATGATCGCCATGATGATCGAACTGAGCACCACCCACATGACGATCCAGGCCAGCACGAACGGCATGCCGAGCACCAGCGGCTCGACACGATTCACAAACGGGACGCCGAGCAGAATGCCGATGAACGGCAGCGCGGCGAGTACACGAAGCAACATGGGGGCAGCTCCTCGAACCGGTAAGTACGTCTCGTTGAAAGTGCAGCTTCGCTGGGGACTGTATGCCTGATGCTTCGGTAACGTAAAGTAAGTCAAAAAAGTGTAGGCTTTTCGAAAGTTGTGCGCGCATCTTTCTGCGCTCGTCTGCTGCGGTGCAGCGCCACGCGCTGTGCGCATCGCCCCGTTTTTTGCCAATTTGCGTGCCGCGCCGCGATATCATCTGAGCCACGCAACGCGAGCATCAATCTGGACCGCCCGAAGGCGTCCGGCACTTCAACCTGGCGTGGCGCGCCGGTGGGCAGTCAGTCGATCAGCCCGCCCGCGCCGCTGCCCGAAACGGATCGCATATGGTCGAAAGTCTGATCTCGGACATTCTCTTTGGCTTCACCGGGCTGATCAGCATCATCAACCCAATCGGCATGGCGTTCGTCTTTCTCGACCGGACCGCATCGCTCACCACGGAAGACCGCACGGCGCTCGCCAAAAAAATCGCCTTCAACGTCATGTGCGTGCTGCTTGTCGCTTTCTTTGTCGGCACCCCGATTCTTCATTTCTTCGGCATCTCCATGGAGGCCTTGCGCATCGGCGGGGGCCTGGCGGTTGCCGTCGGCGGCTGGCAGATGCTCAACGCGCCCGACACGCAACCGGCCGAACAGCCGGCGGTCAAGCGCGTGGACGCGGACAACGCCATGTCGAAGGCGTTCTTCCCACTCACCATTCCGCTCACTACCGGGCCGGGTTCGATCGCTACCGCGGTCGCGCTGACCGCGAACCGCACGCATAAGCTCTCGGCGTTCGTGCTGTCGAGCATCGCGTCGGTGGTGATCTCGTTGCTGGTGGCGGCCACCGTGTATCTGATCTACAGCCGGGCGGTGGTGTTCGCCAAGTATCTCGGCGTGGACGGCACCAAGGTCGCCATGCGCGTCTCGTCGTTTCTGCTGCTGTGCATTGGCGTGCAGATTATCCTAACCGGTTTTTCGGAGTTCCTGACACCGATCGCACAGCTGCAACCCGTGGTCAAATAGCGGTCGGCGGCACGCGAGCCTGCTCGAGGCAGTGTGAGCTGTGCGAGGTTCGTCAGACATCTCGTCGCAATTCGTCGCAACCGGAGGGGAACTCATGTGCCGCTGGCTCGCTTATACCGGTAACGCGCTGCAACTCGAAACGGTGCTGTTCAACGCCAAACACTCCCTGATCGACCAGAGCCTGCATTCGCGGCTCGGCCAGACCACCACGAACGGCGATGGCTTCGGCATCGGCTGGTACGGTCAGCCCACCGACATCCCGTTTCGCTATCGCTGCATCCACCCCGCGTGGAGCGACCGCAATCTGCGCGAGGCGGCGCGGGCGATCCGTGCGCCGCTGTTCGTCGCGCACATCCGGGCGGCCACCGGCACGCCCTCGCAGGAGTCCAACTGTCATCCGTTCCGGTACGGGCGGTGGCTCTTCATGCATAACGGGCTGGTGCGTAACTTTCCGCTGGTACGCCGCGATCTGATGCTGGCGATCGATCCCGAGCTTTTCCCGTCAATCGAAGGTTCGACGGATTCCGAGGTGCTGTTTTTCCTCGCGCTGACCTTCGGTCTCGAACTCGCGCCGGTTACCGCGCTCGAGCGGATGGTAGGTTTTGTCGAGGACATTGGGCGCAAACACGGTGTCGATGAGCCGCTGAACATGACCGTATGCGCCACCGACGGCGAGCAGATCGTCGCGGTTCGCTATTCGAGCGAAGGGCAGTCGCGTTCGCTCTTCCACAGCACTTCGTTTCACCATCTGCATGAACTGTATCCGGACGATCCGCGCATCGCGACGGCCGGCGAAGACGCCTTCCTGGTGTTATCGGAACCGCTGTCGGATTTGCCGGGCTGGTGGGAGGAGATTCCGGAGAGCACGGCCGTGGTCGCGCGGGGCGGGGAGATCGATCAGTATCCGTTCAAGCCGCAACTGGCGTAGGCGCGTTAGCGCGTCAGCAGCATCGAACTCAACACCGAGAAGACCGTCGACGGCAATTCGGCCAGGCGGCTCACCACCACGTTGTGAGGATAGAAGTCCTCGACCGCATCGGTCAGCACGCCGATCCCCAGCAGTTCGATGCCGCGCTTCTGGATCGCCGCGACGCGTTCGCGCAGATCGTGGCGTAATACCTGCGGATCGCCGTCGCCGGTCGACGGATAGCCGTCGGAGAACACGATCAGGATGCGCCGCTCGGCTTGATGATCTGCGAGCCGCGTTGCCGCCCAGGCGAGCGCCTCACCGTCCGGATTCTCGTGACCGCAATCGATCGTGGCGATCCCGCTTGGATCGATCGCGCCAAAGCGTTTATAGACTTTCAGATCGAGTCGCTCGACAAAGCGGTTATAGCGCTGCATATCCGCGCCGGCCGCGAGTTGCCGCTCAAACAGTTGCTTCATCGGCCCGGATTCGAGCGAGCAATAACCGAGCACTTCGCAGTCGAACGACAACTGCGTCAGCGCATCGCACAGCGCGGTCGCGCACAGGCGCGCGAGCTCGATCTTGCGCCCGGCCATCGAACCGCTGCGATCGATCAGCAAACTCACGGCAACGTCGCGCCCTTTGGCAGCCCGCTGCGTGCGAAACGGCGTGCGGTAACCGGGCGAGGTCGCCAGTTTGGCGAGCGCGGTGCGGTCGATCTCGCCGCGTTCCTGTTCGCGGCGCCAACGGGTGCGCTCGTCGGCGCTCAGCGCACGTTCCAGTTTCTCCTTGAGCGGCGCGGTGTCCGCCCGGGCCTGCGCGCGAAGCTCGCGCCATGTCGCGCTGTCGCCTTGACCGGTGACGTCGGTGATCTCGTCGAATTCGGTGGCGAGAGGAATCGATAGTCGCGCGCGGGTGGTGTCTGGCACCACGCCGGCTTCGCCTTCGGAACGTGCCGACGCTTGCTGCGCATCGGCTAGCGATTGCCCCATGCCCACCGCATTTTCCGCTTGCGCGCCACCGCTTTTATCGGAGGGCGGTGAGGCCGCGTTGTCCTGGTCGGGCAGGGCCGTGTCGTCATCGTTGAGTGGCGCCGAGGACGACGCGGCGGTCTCCGTATCGATGTCCTCAACCGGATCCGCGGTGAACACCATGCTGTTGACATCGCCTGCCGACAAAGCCCGCACGCGCGCCACCAGGGCCTGCGCTGCAGCAATGCTATGCGCGGTGGAACGGCTTCCGCGCGACTCGTCCAGCAGATCCTGGGCAGCGTGCAGCGCGGCCAGCAGGGAATGGCTCGCTTCGGTCCGGGTCGGCTGTTCGTCCCATAGCGCGCGCTCCACCAGCCAGACCAGCCGGTCGCGCCAATGCAGCTTCGGCCAGCGCTGCCGCGCCCGCTCGGCGGCATGCACACGCAGTTTGCCGATGAACCAGCGCGCGCCCGGATACTCGTCGAGCAGTTGTACGCAGACGCGGCGATCCTCGATCACCTGCGCGAGATTCGCCGCCACGCCCGGCGGCAACGCGTCCATCTGTGCGAGCGACGAATGCTTGGCGCGTGCCACCAGCAGATCCAGATAGCCGATCAGCACGTCGCGCTCGACGCCGCCGCTCAACTCGTAATCGGGAATCACGATGCGGCCGGGTTCCACACGCGGCCCATCCGGACTGAAGGCGACCGTCACGCCGTATTGCCCGGTCAGCACGCGCGCCACTTTGCTGAGCGTCGATTCAAACGCGAAGCCTCGCGTGTCGCGCATTGGGTGCATGGCGTTCATGGTGCGTGTCGTGGTCAGCGCGTTGTGGTCACTTAGCGTCAGGCGGCCGGCGCAATGTGATGACGAACGATGCCGCGAATCAGCGCCGCGTCTTCGGGACTGACCTTCGCATAGATCGCAGGGCCAGCGGCACGTTCGGGGTCGCCGGTGCGCAGCATCAACTCGGCCCAGTCGAGCAGGCGCCGCGTGGAGAATGCGCTCGACAGGTCTTCGCGGGCGAACGCCGCGCGGCAGTCGGCGGCGATTGCGGCGAGGGTGGTGGCGAGCGCGCGTGGCATATGCGGGGCGAGGGTGCGCATCAGCACGTCGGCTTCTTCGGCGGGCGTCAGATAGTCCAGCATATAGACGCGCCAGCGATCGAGAAACGCCTCGTTCATCAGATTCGCGCCCTGATACAGATGACGGAACTGGCTCATCGCACCGACCGCATTCGCGGTAGCAAACAGCCGGAACGCGGGATGCGGCGCGACGATCTCATTGCCTTTCTCTTTCAGCACGAGGCGGCCGTGCGGTTCGAGCACGGCGGTGAGGGCGGCGAGAATCGACGGTTCGGCGAAATCGATTTCATCGACGATCAGCCAAAGGCCCTCGCGCATCGCCGTGGGCAGCACGCCGTCCACCCAGATCGTCTCGCCACCCTTGACCGTCCAGAAGCCGACAAAATCGCCGACGGTGGTTTGCCCATTCATGTTCGAGCGCAACACGCCGTGATGCGAGCGCGCGGCAACCTGTTCGATCAGGCTGGTCTTGCCGGCGCCGGTGTGGCCGATCAGCATGACGCGCCGGTTCTCCACGATGTCTTCGACGATGTCGTTAAAGCGCTCGGAAAACAGATAGGCCGGATTGACGCGCGGCACGAGCGGATTGTCGACGCCGCAGGGCACGTCGACACGACCGATGCGCACCGTTTCGCCCGCGCCCTCAACCTGCGAATGACGCTTCGCCGCCGAGGCCAGCGCCGCAACGCGCTGCAACTCCGGCATGAAGGCCACGCGCTCTGCCGCGCCTGCTTCGTCCGCGGCATCGGGCGTATCGATCGCAAAGCCTTCGCGGCGCCATTTCTTCAGCTTCGCGCGCAGGTTTTCCGCGTCGACCACCAGATCGATATCGACCGATCCGGTGCCGTTGCCGTCATCGACGCCATGTTCGAGCCGATAGTTTTCCGGCCGGTCCGCCACGCTGACGCGCCACCATTCCGCGCCGTTCTCCGTCGCACGTTGGTACAGGCCAAGGTTTTCGTCTTCGGTCAGTTCAGGCACGTTCATGGCGAGTGGCAAAGGATGAATGGGCAAACGATCAATGCGTTTCTATTTGGCTGATGCCGAATGACCGACTATCTTATCGTGAGTACCTTTCGATCTCATCGATGAGGATTTCTTTTGAGGCGCGCCAATTCCACTGCGGATTTTCAATGCCGGGCGCGCAGTCCGCAAATGCTTATTGCGTCAAACGGATAGGCCAGCAAGCACCGATCACCTATAGTTCGTGCGCGAAACGTGTAGTTTTACAACATTCTATTCTCGACAGAAGAAACTCACGGCAAAACAATGATGAGACTACATACAAAATTAGTGGCCGCGCTGGCGGTAATCAGTCCGCTGGCCTATGGTCAAACCAGCGTGTCGTTATATGGCCGTCTCGACGGCGGCGTGGAATACCTGAATCACATCAATAATGGCGCGGGCGGCAGTTCGACCCGTTGGAGCGCTGAAGGCGGCGATTGGGGCACCAGTATGCTGGGCCTCAAAGGCAATGAAGATCTGGGCGGCGGCCTGAATGCGATCCTCAACCTCGAAACCGGTCTGCAAATCATGAACGGCACTACAGGTGGCGGACGGTTGTGGTCACGGCGTGCTTTCGTCGGCCTGAAGAGCGAGCAATGGGGCACGCTGCAGGCCGGGCGCAATCTGTTTATCGATAGCGACGGCGTGTGGGAATTCGACCCGTTCGTGCAGGAGGCATTTTCGTCGGCATCGCTCGTGCGCGGACGCAACTGGCAGCAGACCAGCAACAATGTCGAGTATCACAGCCCGGTGTTCTGGGGCTTCGACGTGCAGGCGCAATACGCCTTCGGCAATCAGGCGGGCGCATTCAACAGCGGTGCATCGGGCGAGTTTGGCCGCTCCGACGGCATCATGCTGACGTATCACTCGCCGCTCTTCGACGTGCGCGGCATCTACGACGAACTGCGTGACAGCAACGGCCGCTTCACCAACGTCTTCCAGGCCTCGCGCGAATATTTTGCCGGTGCGAATGTGCATTTCGATGCGTGGAAGATCCAGGGCGCGTATACGCATTACTCGGCGCCGGATTCACCGGTGGGCGTGGCCGACAGTGCCGATCACTACTGGCTCGGCGCGACGTACAACATCCAGTCGCGCTGGGCGGTGACGGCGGGCGGCTATTACATCCATGTCGGCGACGGCGGCAGCGATGCCGCGCACGATCCGTCCGGCCACGCGATGATGTACGTGCTCGGCACCACCTATAACCTCTCGAAGCGGACTTTCGTGTACGGCACGGTGGGCTACGTGCGCAACGGCAGCAACTCGAATTTTTCGCTTGAAGCGTCGCCGCGCGATGCCACCAATAACACGAGTCCACTTGCGGGCGAATCGCAAACCGGCGCGTATGTCGGGATGCTGCATCAGTTTTAATGCGGCTTTAGCGGTACGTTCGTAACGGCCATCCATGCGACGGCTGCCGCAACCCGTCGCGGTATCAACAACCGCATGCCGATTTGCCCAGGCGCACTGGAACCGGGTTCACCGGATTTCCAGTGCTGGCTGTTTTACTTCCCCTCCCAATTTCGCTGAGCTAATCCCGTTTCGGGTGGAACAGGTATTGCTGGACGCCGGTACGCATGCTGCCATTCGCATTGGCGCACCGGAGCAGAGGTACAGGGATAAGGGATATAAACATGGCGCGACATAAGGCCGACGTGGTTGACGACGACTTCGAGATTTACGCCAGCTATCACGGAACAGGCGACGGCCGTTACATAGGTGGATTGAAGGTCGTCAGAAAAGCCGACAGGCGGATTCTGTTTCCATTCGATGGCGCGCCGGAGATTGGCCCATACGCGACCGCCGACGAGGCGCGCCGCGCGGCAATCGACTACGGCCGCGAGATTGTGGCCGCCGACCGTGCGGCCCCCGAAAAGTAACGCGCCAGGTAAAGCCGCAAGCCGTTTGAAAGAACTACCTCCAATCATCAGCACAACGCGGCACAGGATGTAACGCGCCGTGCAGATTTACGCGCATCGGCGCATCATCGATGAGCCTTGTGGTCCTCAAGCGTTCTTCCACGTTCTTCCAGACGAACACCGGTCGCCGACCACGCCGATTCAATACGCGTCCCGGCGATGCCTCCAACCGCCGAACAAGGAGTGTCCCCATGCAAAACGATCCCGCCCTCGATCAGTTGTGCATCAACACGATTCGCACGCTGTCGATGGACGCTGTGCAAAAGGCCAATTCCGGTCACCCCGGCACGCCGATGGCCTTGGCGCCGGTCGCCTACCATCTGTGGCAAAACCACCTTGTTTATGATCCGGACGAGCCACTGTGGCCGAATCGCGACCGCTTCGTGCTCTCGGTGGGGCACGCGTCGATGCTGTTGTATTCGCTGTTGCATCTGGCGAACGTCAAGGCCGTGGACCACGACGGCAAGCCGACCGGTTCACCCGCCGTCTCGCTCGACGACATCGAACATTTCCGCCAGCTCGACAGCAACACGCCTGGCCACCCCGAATACCGTATGACCACCGGCGTGGAGACGACCACCGGGCCGCTCGGCCAGGGGCTGGGCAATAGCGTCGGCATGGCGATGGCGGCACGCTGGCACGAGAGCCACTTCAACAAACCCGATGCGCCGCTGTTCGATTACCGCGTCTACGCGCTATGCGGCGACGGCGACATGATGGAAGGCATCTCGCACGAAGCGGCGTCGCTGGCAGGGCATCTGAAGCTGTCGAATCTCATCTGGATCTACGACAGCAACCGCATCACCATTGAGGGCCACACCGACCTCGCTTATAGCGACGACGTGGAGAGCCGGTTCCGTGGCTACAACTGGCACACGCTGCATGTGAACGACGCCAACGACGCCGCGGCGCTCGAAGCCGCGTTTGTTGAAGCGAAAAGCATCACGGACAGGCCGACGCTGATCGTGGTCCACAGCATCATCGGCTGGGGCGCGCCGCACAAGCAGGACACGTCCGCCGCGCACGGCGAGGCGCTCGGTGTCGAAGAAGTGGCGCTGACCAAGAAGTTCTATGGCTGGCCCGAAGACAAGTTCTTCTACGTGCCGGACGGCGTACATGAACGCTTCGCGCAGGGTATCGGCGCGCGCGGCAAGGCGGCGCGCGAGGCATGGCTCGCGAAGTACGACGCATACAACAAGCAATACCCGGAACTGGCACGCGAATTCGCGCAGATGGAAGCGCACGAATTGCCGGAGGGCTGGGACAGCGGCATCCCCACGTTCGATGCCGATCCGAAGGGCATCGCCTCGCGCGATTCCTCAGGCAAGGTGCTCAACGCGATTGCCGCGCGTGTGCCCTGGATGATCGGCGGTGCGGCCGATCTCTCGCCGTCCACCAAAACGAATCTGAAATTCGAAGGCGCCGGCAGTTTCGAAGCCGACAACTATGGCGGATGCAACCTGCACTTCGGGATTCGCGAGCACGGCATGGGCGCGGCCGTGAACGGGCTCGCGTTGTCGAATATGCGGCCGTTCGGCTCGACCTTCCTGATTTTCAGCGACTACATGAAGCCGCCGATTCGTCTTTCCGCAATCATGGAAGTGCCGGCGATCTACGTGTTCACGCACGATTCGATCGGCGTCGGCGAAGATGGTCCGACCCATCAGCCGATCGAGCAACTGGCTTCGCTGCGTGGCGTGCCAGGACTGACCGTGCTGCGCCCGGGCGACGCGAATGAAGTCGCCGAAGCGTGGCGCGTGGCGATGTCGCATCCGCGGCGGCCGTCGTGCATCATCGTGTCGCGTCAGGCCTTGCCGACCCTGGACCGCACGCGCTATGCGTCGGCGAAAGGTGTGCAGAAGGGCGCTTATGTGCTTGCCGATGCGCCTGACGGGCAGAAGCCTGAAGTGATTCTGCTCACCACGGGCAGCGAATTGTCACTATGCGCCGACGTCTACGAGAAGCTCAAGAGTGAAGGGATCGCGGCGCGGGTGGTGTCGATGCCGTCGTGGGACCTCTTCGAGCTACAGGGTGAGGCCTATCAGGATTCCGTGTTGCCGCCCGATGTGGATGCGCGCGTGGCCGTCGAGCAGGCAGGAACGCTGGGTTGGGATCGCTATGTCGGTCGGCTCGGCGCGCAGGTGGTGATGCATACGTTCGGCGCGTCCGCGCCGCTCGCCGATCTGAAGAAGAAGTTTGGCTTCACGCCAGACCATGTATATGACGCGGCGAAGCAGCAGATTGCGCGAGTGAAGGCCAAGAGCGGCAAGGCGTAGCGTTTGTTTGCAGAGGGTCGTTCACACCGCTGTCATGGTTGAGCGACCGTCTGCACGACTGTCTGCGCGGCGGCAATCTCAGTCTTGCCCGCCGTGTTGTCGAGCGTGCTGCGATAGCCGCGCGATTGCATTTCGGCGAGCCTGCTCAGCGTTCTCGACAGATCGTGTGCGCCTTCGAGTCCACTCAGCGCCGCCTCGATCGGCTGATCCGACGCGATGAACAGCGCGCATTTGCGGTCGTAGAAGATATCGACAAGCCATATGAGCCGCTGCAGCGTATGCGCCTGGGCAAGCCACTCAGTGCGCACCTGGTCGAGAATCAGACCGTGCCAATGCTCGGCGAGGTCCAGGTAGTCAAGGTGCGAACGGCTCGCCACGCACAGGTTTTCGAAGTCCGCCCATAGCAAGGCGGCACCCGCGGCGTGTGCGGCGAGCGGCCGGCCTGCCGCGCTGACGGTGGCAGGCTCCAGCGTCTCGTTGCCTTCATAGCGCTCGAAAATTTGCAGAAGCGCGTCGCCGGTTGCCGCGTCGAGCGGCGCAAAAAAGTGCGACAGCGCGGCTTCTTCGCCGCCGAAACGGTAATCGCGTGCGCCGTCGAAGTGAATCACCGTGAAGCAACGTTTGATCTGTTCGATCGTCGGCAGGAAGCGCTCGTGAAACTCCGGGTCGGACAGCAGCGCGTCCGGTGCATAGTTCGAGGTGAGCACGATGCGCGTGCCCAGGCCGATCGCGGTATCGAGAAACCGGCCCATCAGGAACGCGTCGGCGATATCGTGCACGTGAAATTCGTCGAAGCACAGCAGCTCCACGCCGTCGAGCCATTGTCGCGAGACCGAACCCAGCCGGTCGTCGCCACGCGGCTCATTCACCAGACGCCGGTTCATCTCGCGCAGAAATTCGTGGAAATGCAGGCGCCGCTTCCGGCAGCTTGCCAGCTCGAATACCGTGTCGACCACCAGGCTTTTGCCCCGACCGGGCAAGCCGTGGCAGTAGACGCCCTGATGTGCCGGCGTGGAGCCGGGCTTTGCGCGGCTCCCGTTTGGCCCGCTTGTTCCATTTGCGCCCAGTAACGTGACGAGCGCCGCGATGGCATCGCGTTGGGTTGCATCGGGAACGATGTCGCGCGCGGCGAGGGCACTGACTACGTGAGCTTCATCGAGCATAGGCTGAAGTTTCCGTCCGTTAGCGGTTCAATACGCGTTGTAATTCCCGCGGATCGACAGGCTTGGTGAAGTGATGGTCGAAGCCCGCTTCTTCAGCGGTCTGCTTGTCCTGCTGCTGACCCCAGCCGGTAACGGCGATCAGCAGAATGCCGGCGTCATGATGCTCGTGGCGAATGCGCCGCGCCAATTCATAGCCGTTCAGGCGCGGCAAGCCGATATCGAGAATCACCGCCTGCGGCGCAAATTCGCCGATCAGCTCCAGCCCGGCGATGCCGTCGCCGGCTGTGCGCACCTCGTGGCCTTCGAGTTCGAGCACCATGGCGAGACTATCGGCGGCGTCCGCGTTGTCGTCGACGATCACGACGCGCAAGCCCGCCGTGCGTGGCATCTCGGCCGGCACATTCTCCGGCTGCGGGGTCGCTTTCGATAGCGGCAGCCGGATCACGAACTCGCTGCCGCTGCCAGGACCGCTGCTGAATGCGGCGACCGTACCGCCGTGCAGTTCGGCGAGGCCGCGCACCAACGCGAGACCGATACCGAGACCGCCTTGCGAGCGCTCCAGCGCCGGAGCGAGTTGCGAGAACATCTCGAACACGCTGTCCAGATGCTCGCGCGGAATGCCGATGCCGGAATCGCGTACGACGATCACGGCTTCATCGCCTTCGCGCTCCGCAGCGAGCGAGATGCTGCCGCTGGGCGGCGTGTACTTGGCGGCATTGTTCAGCAGGTTCAGGATCATCTGTGACAGGCGCGTGGGATCGGCGTCGAGATAGAGTGGCTCGCGCGGCAGCGTCATGCTCAGATGATGCGCCGACGCCTGCACGGTGGGCTGCGCCGCCTCCATGGCGGATTGCATCGCACGCGCGAGTTCGAGCCGCTGCTTGCGCAACTCGAGCTTGCCCTGGGTGATGCGCGACACTTCCAACAGATCGTCGACCAGATGCGTCATGTGTTGCAATTGCCGGTCGAACACGTCGCGAGACCAGCTCAATTGCGGGTCGGCGAATTCCTTAAGGCGCAGGATTTCGAGCACGTTGCGCATCGGTGCGAGTGGATTGCGCAGCTCATGCGCGAGCGTGGCGAGAAATTCGTCCTTGCGGCGATCGGCTTTTGAAAGTTCCAGATTCAGCCGCTGCAATTGCTGTTCGGCACGCCTGCGCCCGGTGATGTCGCGGCTCACGCTGACCGCGCCATAGATGTCGCCGCGCGCATTGGCCAGCGGCTTGACCACTGTTTCGCAGACCCCGCGAGTGCCGTCGCGCCGCACGAAAGTCAGTTCGCGACGCCACGTGCCGTCAGCGGCGAGCGCGGCGAACACTTCCCGATGGATGCGTAACGCGTCTTCCGGCGGATAAAACATGGCGATCGGCTTGCCGAGAACTTCGCGCCTGCGATAACCCAGCACGCGCTCGCCCCCGGCGTTGAAATCGGTGATGTTGCCGCGCAGATCGGTGATAACGAGCGCGTCGCTCAGGTGTTCGAAAATCGCCGCCTGACGCAGCAGCACGGTCTGCGCATCCTTGCGCTCGGTGATGTCGATGCCGAGGCCGTAAATTGTCAGCGGTTCGCCCTGACTGTTATAGGTGGCGCGGCCGCGGCCTTCCATCCAGCACCAGTCGCCGCTTGCATGCAGGAAGCGGAATTCGGCGACGTAGTCGTCACCGCTTTTCACCGCATGATCGACTGCCTCGTTGAGCGCGATCAGATCGCCGGGATGAATCAGTTCGAAAAAGCCGCTGGGCATTTTCGCAAACCGTCCCTCGGCGTAGCCCGCGAGCGCTTCGAGTTCGCGGCTCCACCAGAATTTGTCTGACTTCGGCTCGTGCGACCATGCACCCATGCGTGCCCCGCGCATTGCGAGGCTCAGCACGTCACGGCTTTCCTGCAACTCTTTCTGCGCGAGTTGATGCGCGGCGACAGAGGCTTCCGCGTTGCGGCGCGCAAGCAGCAACTCCTGCTCGTACTTGTGACGATCCGCGACAATCAGCACTGCCACTTCGACGTAACTACTTTCGCCGTGACTGCGACGCACGGCGTTGAGCAGCATCGGCACCGTGTGGCCGTCGCGATGCATCATGTTCAATTTGACCTCGGCCACCGAGCCTTGCATCTGCAGAAGCGGCGCCCAGTGCGTCTGGTAGAACACTTTGCCGCCGGTGGTCAGAAGGTCCTGAATGCGCTTCGTTATGGCGAGTTCAACCGCTTGATAGCCGAGCCAGGCGCAGAAGGTCGAGTTCACGCGCAGGATGCAGCCGTCTGTGTCGGTCAGGAGCAGGCCGCAGGCGGCGTGCTCGAACAACACATCGGCAGACGGCAGCGGACGGTCCGTGCTTTGCATTGTCTTACAGGCTCATCGGCTCGAGGAAGGTGCGCATGGCCGCTGCGCTCGCACTGGGAGAACTCAGATGCGGACAATGGCCGACGTTCTCGATGACGTGCAGTGTGCTGGCCGGCATCATTCTTTTCATGTATTCGCCGACCGAGCGCGGCGCGATGATGTCGTCGCTGCATTGCAGGATCAGCGCAGGCGTGACGATGCGCGGCAGTATCGCGCGGTGATCGGAGAGAAACGTGACACGGGCGAAGTGCCGCGCGATCTCGGGATCGGTGCGACAGAAGCTGTTGGTCAGTTCGATGCCGAGTTCGGGCTGCTCGGGCGCGCCCATGATGGCCGGCGCCATCGTGCTCGACCAGCCGAGGTAATTGCTTTCGAGCGTGCGCAACAGGTCCTCGATATCTTCGCGCGAAAAGCCGCCGACATAGTCGCCGTCATTCACATAGCATGGCGACGGGCCTACCATGATGTGCGCGGCAAACAGATCTGGCGCTTCGAGACCGGCGATCAGGCCGATCATGGCGCTTACCGAGTGGCCGACGAACACCACGGGCCCCTCGGCGGCGACATCATTGACGATCTCGATCAGGTCGGCCGCATAGCCGTTCAGCGAGCCGTACTTGTCGAAGTCGTACGCGGACAGATCAGAAGCGCCGCTGCCGACGAGGTCGAACATCACTGTTCTGTATTCGCCATGGAACGACGGTGCGAGGTAACGCCACATGCTCTGATCGCAACCAAAGCCGTGCGCCATCACCATGGTCCGTTGGCCGGAACCGGAGACTTTTACGTTGTTGCGCTTGCTGATGCTCATTACCGAGTCCTGAGGCCTGCGGACCCAAGCGGTGGATACGCCAGGCCCGGCATGTAATGGGGCAATGTTACCGCAGTCTTGCCGTCGGGCCGTGCGTGATGTGCGGCTGCAAGGGTGCGATATCTCTCACGCGGTTTTGATTTCCTGCGGTGGTGCTTCAGCCGGCTCGAGTCCGAATCGTTCGTATTGCGAAATCACCTGCGCGCCGAACAGAAGCAGGGTAGCGAGCCACTCCAGGCTGAACAGGATCACGATCGCCATGGTCAGCGAACCGTACACCACACTGACCTGCGACAGCGTTGCAAAATACCAGACCAGCACATGCCTTGTGATCTCCCACAGTACGGCAGCAACAATTCCACCGAACAGTGCGTGCTTGAGGGAAGGGCGTCCAACCGGCATGACCATATAAATTGACGTCAACACAAAAATCTCGCCCGCGAGGCCGAGCAGATACAACACCACGCGCGACAAGCCCTGCAACGAAACATGCAGGCCAAATAGTTCGACACCCTCGGCCCCGACAGCCTCAAGGCCGCTCGACACGAACGTCACGATCAATAGTCCAATGCCGAGAAAGAGGATGTAGCAATAGGGCAGCAGCGCAGAGAGCAAAAAGTGTCGTCGCCGCACCACCACCCGGTGTACGAAAATCAACGACATCGCGTTCTCGAGCACCGTGAATGCGAGCGAACTGAAAAAGATCATGGTCAGCAACAGAACCCATCCGATCACGGCGCGATGCGCCAGAAAATTGGCCAGCTCGCGTACCAGCGCAGTGGATTGCCCCGGCACCAGCCACTGCAACAGATGCCCCAGCGCTGCCAGCAGAACGTGCTGCGGCACGAGCCGTGACAATACGATCACGATAAGAATCATCAGCGGCACAATCGACAATAACGCGTAATAAGCGACCGCTCCCGCGAGCAGCAAACCCTGGTTCGCGCGGAAGGCTTTCAACGTCTGCAGCACAAACGTGCCGGGATGTTTCGCGACATACAGCGCGTGCTCATCGATGATGGTTGGCATGGCGTCTCACGGTGTGCGTCATCGGGCTTGCTGGAAAGCAGTCCGTCTCAGCGCTTACGCATATTCGTAGCAAGAACGCAGCCAGCCCCGACCACCGTGCGGGATAACCCGCAGGCAGGGTTATCAAGACGATGCCGTTTTCCGACAAAATTTCGCGTTTTTCTCCATCCGGGATTTGAGTGTTTTCCCCAACTCGCCGCGACTATATTTGCTCGTATACAACGGGCTGATGATGTCATGGTGAATACGAAGCTATGCGCAATGCACGTAGCAAGGGCGGCATGCACGGCGGAAGTGCGTTTGATCCGTACTTCAACGCAATATCCCGTGCTTGCGCACGATGTGTTGGGAGGCGTCAAGACAGCATTAATCAGGAAGCGGCAGTCCGCGCAGTGCGGTATGGTGATGAGGTAGCGCGTGTGCAGCGGCGGATCGGGCGCGGCGTGGCGAAAACCGAAGCGAATACTTGCGAGCGATAAGCGCTTGCCGCGCAGTGGGAGCGAATCTTGCAAGCATTTTCCTCGATGCCCGAAAGCGGCACCAGAAAGAAGCCAGGAGACCAGGGTGACGTTCGACGACAGAATGGACGAGAGCGATGACGTCGTGGTTTGGCGGACTATTCAGTATGCGATGGCATCAAACCGTCGCGTGCTGGTGGTCGACGATTACCGCGAAGCGGCCGAAGCGTTGCAGATGCTGCTGAACGCCGACGGCTTCGAGTGTCGTGCGCTGTGCGATCCGCTCGCCGTGTGCGGCATGGCCTGTGAGTGGCAGCCGTTCGCGGTTCTGCTCGACATCAAGATGCCCGGCCTCGATGGTCTTGAGCTGGCTCGCCGCCTGCGGGCCAACCCATTGACTTCGGACATGCTGCTGGTGGCCTGTACGGCTTTTGCTTCGCGCGAAGACAAGGTGCGTGCCAAGGCCGCTGGTTTCGACGCGCATTGTGCCAAACCCCTGACGCCGGAGCGCCTCTTGCGCGTGCTCGAGTCGGCAGCCGCGTTGCATACTGTGGGACCACAGTAAAGACGGCGCGATCATGCCCGTTGCGTCAATTTCTCTGCGAAGTTCTCACCGGCTAACCGGCTAACCGGCTAACCGGTTAAGCGGACGCTCTTTAGTCCGCATCATTCCTGTCTCCATCCATGCACGGCGAACGCATCGTATGCTGTGCTTGCACTGCGACGTCCGTGCGTTTCTCCGTAGTTGCCTGAAGGACGCCTTGTTCCGTTGCGTTCCAGTTGCGCAACGCTCGGGTCCATAACTTGCTGACGAAGCAAGCTTGCCCATTCAAAACGCGTATCCGAGCGCCCTCAGCTTTTACAGGAACCCCTATGTCATCCCAAGCCAGCTATTCGACGCGCATCGCGGAAGGCACGCCTTTCCCGCTTGGTGCGACGTGGAACGGAAGCGGCGTGAACTTCGCGCTGTTCTCAGCGCATGCAACCAGGGTCGAACTCTGTCTGTTCGACGAAACCGGCGAGACGGAGATCGAACGCATCGAGCTTCCGGAGTACACCGACGAGGTCTGGCACGTGTTCGTGCCGAATCTGAAACCGGGTGCGGTGTACGGCTATCGGGTCCATGGTCCTTATGAACCGGAAAAAGGACATCGTTTCAATCCGAACAAACTCCTGCTCGACCCCTACGCCAAAGCCCATATCGGCGAGCTCAAATGGGCGCCGGAAATTTTCGGCTATACGCTCGATTCGGAGGAGGGCGACCTCTCATTCGACGAGCGCGACAGCGCGCCCTTTGTGCCGAAGTGCAAGGTGGTCGACGCCAACTTTTCGTGGAGTCATCCGGAACGCAATGCGCTGCCCTGGGAGCGCGTGATCTTCTATGAAACGCACGTGCGCGGTTTTACCAAACGGCATCCCGAAGTACCGGAGAATTTGCGTGGCACCTTCGCGGGACTCGGCCAGCAAGTGGTGCTCGACTACATCAGGAGCCTCGGTGTCACGTCGGTCGAATTGATGCCGATTCAAACCTTCGTCAACGACAGCCATCTGCTCGACAAAGGCCTCACCAACTACTGGGGCTACAACACGATCGGCTTCTTTGCGGCCGACCCGCGCTTCTTCGCGTCGTCGATCGATTCGGTCGGCGAATTCAAGGAGATGGTGGACCGTTTTCACAATGCCAACCTCGAAGTCATTCTTGACGTGGTCTACAACCACACCGCGGAAGGCAACGAGCGTGGTCCGACGATCTCCTTCAAAGGCATCGACAACGCGTCTTACTATCGCCTGATGCCCGACGAGCCGCGCTATTACATCAACGATACCGGCACGGGCAACACGCTTAATCTGTCCCATCCACGCGTACTGCAGATGGTTACCGACAGCCTGCGCTACTGGGTGACGGAGATGAAGGTCGACGGTTTCCGTTTCGACCTGGCGACGATTCTTGGCCGTGAACCGCACGGCTTTGACGAAGGTGGTGGCTTTCTCGACAGTTGCCGGCAGGACCCGGTGCTCTCCGCCGTGCGGCTGGTCGCCGAGCCGTGGGACTGCGGTCCCGGCGGCTATCAGGTGGGCGGCTTTCCGCCCGGCTGGGCCGAATGGAACGATCGCTTTCGCGATACGGTGCGCGGCTACTGGAAGGGCGACGAAGGCGAGGTCCCCGATCTCGCCAAACGCCTGACCGGTTCGAGCGACAAGTTCAACCATCGCGGGCGCCGTCCGTGGGCCAGCGTCAACTTCGTCGCCGCGCACGACGGCTTCACGCTCAACGATATGGTCTCGTACAACGACAAGCACAACGAGGCCAACGGCGAAGACAACAATGACGGCCACTCAGACAACAAGTCATGGAACATGGGCAGCGAAGGGCCGACGGACGATCCGGAAATCCGGCAGCAACGCGAGCGCCAGAAACGCAATCTGCTGGCCACGCTGCTGCTTTCGCAAGGCACGCCGATGATCCTCGCGGGCGACGAATTCGGCCGCACGCAAAAGGGCAATAACAACGCATATTGTCAGGACAACGAGATCAGCTGGGTCGATTGGGAAGGCATCGACGATGACGGCCGTGCACTGACCGAGTTCGTCAAGAATCTGACGACGCTGCGTCATCGTCTGCCGGTACTGCGTCGTGGGCGTTTTCTCAGCGGCGAATATAACGAGGCGCTCGACGTGACCGACGCGCGTTGGCTTTCTCCGGACGGGACCGATCTTTCGCAGGAACAGTGGGACGATCCGTCGATGCGCTGCTTCGGCCTCGTGATCGACGGACGTGCTCAGGCGAGCGGCATTCGACGTCCCGCGTCCGATGCGACCTTGCTGCTGGTACTGAACGCGCATCACGACGTAGTCAATTTCACGCTGCCCGACATTCCCGAGGGTGATCAGTGGACCTGTTTGCTGGATACGAATATGCCGGTGCGCGCCGAGTTGCCGCAATTCAGCGCCGGCGACGCGTATCAGGTGACGGGCCGCTCATTGCTGCTGTTCGCACTCGACGCGCCAAGCCACGCGACGCAACGCGTGTTTGATCGCCTGGAAGAACAACTTACCACTGACGAAAACGAACCTCCTGCGGGAACGTGACGAGGTAGGAGCCTGGCGCGAGCGCTAGCAAGCAGGTATAGCGCTTGCTCGATTCCGGGTAGCTGCGCGCCAGTCGTTTTCCACGAGTTTTCCCCGGCCGGCGCGCGGTACAACCGATATCGGTCTTCGTCAGCTCCAACCGAGGGGTGATCAAATGGAACAGGAAACACAAATGGAACAGGAAGCAACGTCTCAGGAAGAACAGATTCGCACACGCGCTTACTACCTTTGGCAGCAGGCGAGCGATCCGAAAGGCACACCTGACGAGTATTGGGAGCAGGCGCGCGACGAGATCGAGAAGGAAGCGCCGCCGATAGAAAGCGGCCCGGTGGCTGACGCGCCGAAAAAATGACAATGCGCCGGCTCACACGCCGACGCGAACGCATCTCAACTCAACGCTGAGGTGCAGAAACGAGTTGCATCGTCGACGGCCCGCGGCCGTCGACGTGTGCGGCTCACGTGACCCGTTACACCCATTACGTCTGACCAATTGGGACCTGCCCGGAACCGACCCATCTGAGTGCTCTGCTCATCCTTGCCAATTGCATCGACAAATACCTGGCTTCGCCGCGTTGCAACACGCGGTGACCGCCCAATGAACGGACGCCCCGCGTGAGCAATGCGTGTGCCTGACGATCGGCAGCCATACGTGCGTCATTTCCGGCACGAGCCACGCTATGGAGAACGGCGGAAGTGCGGTAAATTCCGGGGAGACGAAATAGCGCACGAACAACGCGGGGCGCGTAGTGCACGACCGCCCCGGCCTGTCCTCATTTTTCATGGAGATCGTGACCTTGCAACGTGCCGAACGTGTCGCAGTCGATTTCCCCATGCCTTCGCGTAATTTCGCGGCGACACGGCGCGTGCTTCTGATCGTGCTCGCGGTTTCGATTGTGTTTCCTTTGGCTTGCCTTGCGGGTTATGGGTACTTCGATTACCAGCGCCGCATTGCCGATTCGAATGACATGATCGACCGGCTCGCGCGCGTCACCGAGGAACAGGCTGTCAAGGTGCTGGACCTCAACCAGCAGATGGCCTCGCGCATCGTCGACCTGCTCGGCAACGACAATGACGCGCAGATTCGCGCGCAGGAATCCGGCTTGCACGACCGTCTGCGACAGATCGGCGGCGACTTTCCACAGGTCGCATCGATTTACCTGCTTGGTGCGGATGGAAAGTTGCTGGTATCGAGTCGCGCTTTTCCGGCGCCGGTCATGTCGACAAGTCAACGCGAAGACTTCACTGCCGCCAAGGCGATGCGGCCGCAACCTTATTTCTCACTGCCCTTATTCGGGCCGCTCTCGCAAACCAATGTGTTCAACACCGCAACCGGCCGCTCGGGCGAGAACGGGCAATTCCTGGGCGTGGTGTCCGTGGCGTTGCGCACCGATTACTTTTCGCGCTTCTACCGTGAACTGACGAATGGCGATACGTCGCTCTCGTTAGGTTTGTACCGGCAGGATGGCAGCTTGCTGGTGCGTTATCCAGCGTGGCCGAGCGGCGCCAAGCCTACCCAGCAGAGCGCGTTCACCGCGGCATTGCGCGACAAACAGCTATTCGGCCACATCCGTCTGACGTCAACGGTCGATGGTGTTGAACGGCTGCTGGCGTTTCGCCGTGTCGGCGACTACCCGCTCTATGTGATGAGCGCCTATGAGACTGGGTCGATTGGCGCCGCGTGGCGCGAGCACTTCATGGCGATCGCGGCGATCACGGTCGTGCCTTGCGTGGCGATCTGGTTGCTGGTGTTTTTCTCGTTGCGCCAACTTGCCGGCGAGCGCCGCGCGTGGGAGCGCTGGCAAGGCGAAGTGGCCATGCGTCTCTCGGCCGAGGCGTCGAGCCGGCAATTGCAGCGCATGGGTGCGCTCGGCAATCTCGTCGCCAACGTCGCGCACGATTTCAATAATCTGCTGATGGTCGTATCGGCCAACACCGAACTCGCACGTTTGAAGCGCTATAACAACCTGGAAAAAGAAGTGCAAGCCGTCGAGCGCGCTACCGCCACGGCGGAATCGTTGACGCGGCGGCTCCTGAGCGTGGCGAAAAAGCAGCCGCTCAAGCAGGAACCGGTCAATCTCGCCACTTGGTTGCCGAGCGCCGCGCCGCTCATCGACGCCGCGCTCGGCGACAACATCGAGATGGCTTTGAACATGGTCGAAAACGTCTGGCAGGTGCTGGCCGACCCGACCGACCTCGAATTCGCGATCATGAATCTGGCGGTCAACGCACGCGATGCAATGCCGCGCGGTGGCCGGTTTGTGATCCGTTGCCAGAACAACCGTCTGGTGGGCAGCGACACCTTGCTGCCTGACGGCGAATACGTGCTGATTGCCTGTTCCGACGACGGCGAAGGGATGCCCGAGGCCGTCGCCCGTCACGCGTTCGAACCGCTGTTCACCACCAAGCTGCGCGGCTCGGGCTCCGGCCTCGGACTCGCCCAGGTCCTCGCCATGTGCGAACAGGCTGGCGGCACGGCGAAAATCGACAGCGTGCCGGGTAGTGGCACAACAGTCAGGCTGTATTTGCCGCGCTATCGCGAGCGGCAGAAGGCGACAGTGCCCGACGTAGAAACGGCGCAGCTGCCGGCACTGGCGTCGATGGGCGTCGTGTTGCTGGTGGAAGACAACGAAGATGTGGCGGCCGGCGTAGCCGCCGTGCTGGAAACCTTCGGCTGCGAGGTGCGGCACGAACCGACCGCCGACCAGGCGCTCGACGTGCTGAGCGGCGGCGCGAAGTTCGAGCTCGTGCTGTCCGACATTCAGATGCCGGGCAAGCTCAACGGCATCGACCTCGCGGAGAAAGTACGCAGCGCGTGGCCGACGCAGAAGATCGCGCTGATGACCGGCTACGCCGATGAACTCGAACGGGCGCGCCGGCTCGGCATAGCGATACTCGCCAAACCCTTCAATATCGACGAGTTGCATGCGCTGGTGGTTTGCGAACCGTAAGGCCGCCCTGGCAAGGGCGGCACTCGCGGACCGCTCGTACCGCTCGCCGCGAGATTAGCTCTTTTCCTGAGAAGCGTCGTACTTGCCGAGCGCCGCCGCGCTGTTCAAACGGGCGCGCTTGAAAAACGCCGCCTGGGCTTCCTTGACGTTACTCGCTTGTCCTTTCCATGCTTGGAGCGGCGGTTCCTGCAACGCGCGGCCATAAGAAAAGCTCAGATTCCACGGCAGCGGCCCGAGGCGATTCATTGCATCGAGATTGGCCGTTGCTTCTTCAGGCGTTTGCCCGCCAGACAGGAATACGATTCCCGGCACCGCCGACGGCACCGTGCGCTTGAGTATCCGCACCGTGTGCGCCGCGATGTCCGAGGTCGATGATTGCTGCGCGTGTTCAGAGCCCGCCAGCACCATGCTCGGCTTCAGCAGAATGTGTTCGAGCACCACGCGATGCCGGTGCAAGGCGTTGAAGACTTCGTGCAACACGGCCTCGGTCACTTCCGCGCTGCGTCCGATGGTGTGATCGCCGTCCATCAATACCTCCGGTTCGACGATCGGCACGATGCCCGCTTCCTGCGAGATCGCCGCGTAACGCGCGAGGGAGTCGGCATTTGCTTCGATGGCGAGGCGGCTCGGCAAGCTCGCCGTGATGTTGTAGACCGCGCGCCACTTCGCAAAGCGTGCACCTTGCCGCTTGTAATCGACGAAACGTCTGGCGAGGCCGTCGAGGCCTTCGGTGATTTCGTCACCCGGGGCGAGCGCGAGCGGAATCTTGCCGAGGTCCACCTTGATGCCGGGCACGATGCCGTTCCTCGCGGAAAGTTGCGGAAAAGGCGTACCGTCGTCCGCTTTCTGCCCGAGTGTTTCTTCGTAGAGGATCACGCCACTCACGAATTCGCCGAGTCCCGGCGTGGTCAGCAGCAGGTTGCGATAGGCGCGGCGGTTTTCCTCGCTGGATTCAAGGCCGATCGTCTTGAAGCGTTTGGCGATGGTCGGGCCGCTTTCGTCGGCGGCAAGAAGACCTTTGCCGGGTTGGGCCATCGCGTCGACGGTGGCTTGCAGCTCGCTACGGGTGTCCATGAAGTGTGCTCCCAGTAATCCGGCTAGCGGATGAAGTCTTGTCAGACCGACGCGAAAGCCTCGGCTATCTCGGTGGCGTTAGCCGGGCGCACAATGCGTGCGACTTCGGCGCCGTCGCGCATGAAGATCAGCGTGGGCCAGAGTTTCACCTTGAAGGACCGGCCCAGCGGGCGGCCGGGACCGTCTTCGATTTTCAGATGCCTGATGCCGGCATGCGGCTCGAAAGCTTTTGCGATCGATGCTTGTGCGCCCTGGCAGTAGCCGCACCAGTCGGTGCCGAATTCTATGACCGTGACGCCCGGGAAGGCGTCGACTTCGGCTCGTGCGGGCGCTTTGGGGGAATAGGCTGTTCGGGTTGCCATGAGTGCTCCGGTGCTTTTTTACCTGTGCCGGCAGGGCTTTCCACGGTCGCGGAGTCTCGCTGCCTGTCGATTTTTGTAAGAGTAGCAGCTATGGTCAGGATCGTCAGTGCGGGTGGCTTTGTCTGTGCGCAGGCAAACCCAGAACGCGGCCCGAAGCGCAAAACCTGCTACCTCGTGCATTGCGTGACCGCCTGAGCCAAAGCATCCTGACCTGCGGGGTTCTGGAAAAAGTCCTCGACACTAACGTGTTGTTCCTCGGCCAGTGCCTGCAAACAGCGCTCATTGTTGCTGCGTATGGCAGCGGGCGCGCAGGCAATTGCGATACCAAGCAGGACACAGAGCGCAATCCCGATCACGCCGCCAAAAATCCAGTTCGCAGACCACCGCACATGGCCGGCAGAAAACCTTGCGCCCTTGCGGATCGCTGTGCAGTGCTGACTCGCCAGATCATCCATTTACGCCTCTCGTTATAGTTAGCAAGACAACCATTTGGTTAAAAAAAGCGCCTTACCTTATCCAAGCGCTTTTCGCACGCCGTGCATGGAGGTAACGGCTGCTTCAAACAACTCTGGCCCAATCTTCGCTCGCAGATTTTTTGCAATTTGCGCGCTGGCCTCGTTGATCGGCCGGTCCAACGCCTTGCCGGCCCGCGTGGCATACACGCGCCATTCGCGTCCGTCGGTTTCGCCCTGACGACGCTCGATCAAGCCCTTGTCGCTCAGGTTATCGATCAGCCGCGTGGCAGTGGGGCGGGCGATGCCCAGCAGATCCGCCACCTGGCTGCTCAGGCAACCGGGCGTGGCCAGCACGACGCGCAGCACGAAACCCTGCGGCGGCGTCAGCCCGAATTCGGCGTACACGAGACCCCATTCGCGCTCGGCAAGCCGCGCCAATGCGGATGAATTGAAGTAAAGGCAATGATCGAACATGAGCGCTATTGAAACTCAATATGGTTAGCAAGGCAACTAAAATTTGCCGGAATGTATCTCACTGTTTGGGAGCCACCAGCGGGTGCATCGTCGCGCAAATTTCACACAAACGCATATTCTTGCAAGCGTGACATGTTAAACGTCATGATTCGCTCTCAAGGCATCATCGCGTTCAGGAAAGGACATGGCAGAAAAGATCTACCTTCGGCACCCCGGTAAGGATGAAACCGCCGCGGTCGCCACCGGTTTCAGTTGGGGCGCGTTGCTATTGGGCTTCGTCTGGGCCATGTCGAAGAGAATGTGGTTTGCCACTTTCATCATGCTGGCGGTCAACACGTTGCTGTTTTTCTCGGGTTTGTGGGGGGAAACGATCGGCACGATCGGGCTGGTGCTGTCGGTGCTGTTCGGCGTTGCCTGTGGTGTTTACGGCAACCAGTGGCACCGTTGGACGCTCGAGCAGCGCGGATACGTCGTGGTGCGTCCGGCGGGCGAGGGCGGTTCGGTGGGAGCGGATAGTGCTCAAGCTCAAGCCGCTCATGCACGTCCGCCTAAGCAAATCCCCTGAATTGGGATATGAGGGTCGCAGGTTTACGCGCCCGCAAGCTAGGCCGATAATGCCCCGGTCGTTCCGGCCACGAAGTCTGCGCCGCACATCGCGCGTCGCAGACTCGCTTTCCCTGACCCACCGCCACCCGTGTTGAAAACCTCCCGTTTTTTCGACCTGCTGCACATCCCTGGCTTCAAGCCGCTGGCCGCCGCCACGCTCATGCTCGGTGTGGCCATGTCGTTCACCGCGCCGTATCTGTCGTTGTTCGGCGTAGAGCGCGCCGGCATGACGCCGCTCAAGCTTGGCATCTTCATGACGTTGATCGCGGCCAGCGGGGTGCTCGCCAGCACCTTTGCCGGCCGATGGAGCGACGCGAGCGGACGGCATCGGCCGTTGCTGCTGGCGGCGCTGGTGGCCGCCGCCCTCGGTTATCTCTGTCTATGCGTAGTGCGTGACTACCGGCTGCTGCTGGCCGTCGGCATTGTCTTCATCGGTGCGGGCGGCTCGGCCATCTCGATGGTGTTCTCGTTCAGCCGCGCGGCGCTGCCGGTGCCGGACCCCGCGGAACGCGCGTTCGCCAGCGCCACCTTGCGGACCATTCTCTCGGCGGCGTGGGTGTTCGGGCCGTCGGTGGGCGCACTCGTTCTCGCCGGCGCCGGCTTCTATGGGCTCTTCCTGTTCGCGGCGGCAAGTTTTGCGGCTTGCGCGACCATCGTCTGGCGTATGCGGGAACCGCAAGGCCATCTGGGCGATCACACGGTCGAAGACACGGCCTCGGAACCGTCGGCCTCGATCACCGTACCGCCGCTGACCGCGCCCGGTGAAGAAGCGCACGAGGACTTGCCGGGCGTCGCCTCGCAGAACGACATCCGTCGTGCCGTGGCCGCGCTCACCTTGCTCGGGCTCGCCGCGAACGCCACCATGATCGTGCTGCCGCTCTACATCGTGCACGGCCTGAACGGCACGCATCTCGACGTGTCGGTGATGCTCGGCCTTGGCGCCTTGACGGAAATTCCGATGATGCTCGCGCTCGGCGCGAAGTCGTCGACGCTGCACAAGCCGAACTGGCTGGCCGCCTGCGCAGCGGTTCACGCGCTGTATTTCGTCGCGATGTCGATGGCGGGGAGCGTCCACGTGCTGATTCCGATGCAGATACTCAACGCGTTTGTGGTCGCGGTGACGTCGTGCCTCGGCATGGTCTACGTGCAGGATTTGATGCCGCACGCGCCGGGCCGCGCGACGGCCTTGTTCTTTAACGCGGCGCGGGTCGGCTCGATTCTCTCGGGCGTGTTGTCGGGTTTGCTGGTTCAGGCATTCAGCTATCGCGGCACGTTCCTGTTCTGCGGATTGCTGGCGCTTTGTGCGCTGGTGCTGTTTGCGGTGCCGGGTTATCGTTATCCGCTCATGTGGCGCGCGGTGCGGCGTTTCGCGCTCCAGCAATACGAGAAGGTCCAGGCGCGGCGACGTTAGGGCTTGCAGTCCACGCGTGGCGCGCTCCTCGTGCGCCCGAACCGATCCGATCTAATGGCCAAATGCGGCGGCGCCCGCGAAAGCGTCCCGCTTTATCCTGTGCCAGAAGTGTAAGAAGGCAGTTAGCTAAATCGAAGCCTGCGTCCTGAGCGCAGCACGCACCGACGCACGTCCGGAACTTCTGGCCGCGCAAAACCTCTGCAAAGAAGCGTATCGTCGTTTGATGCAGGCGGGGCAGCGCGTTTCACTGCATGAACGGTGCGAGCCTGCTACCGTGTGTCCGTCGGACCACGCGAAACGCAACTACAGTTAGGAGAGCCACTTGCCGCATGCAAAGCGCGCGGCATGGCCGCAGCACACCGAGCCAGATCGAGCACGCAACGAGACACTTTCCGGAGCGAGATATGCAGCTAGGCATGATTGGATTGGGACGCATGGGCGCGGACATGGTGCGTCGCCTGACGAAGGGCGGTCAGCAATGCATCGCTTACGACGTGCAACCGGCGGCGGTGGAAAAACTGAAACAGGACGGCGTCGCGGGCGCCGCATCGCTGGAAGACCTGGTCGCGCAACTGCAAAAACCGCGCGCGGTGTGGCTGATGGTGCCCGCCGCGGTGGTCGACAAGACGCTCGAGAACCTCGTGCCCTTGCTGGAGCCCGGCGACATTGTGATCGACGGCGGCAACTCCTATTACCACGACGACATTCGCCGCAGCGCCGAGTTGGCGAAGCGTCAGCTTCACTATGTGGATGTCGGCACGAGCGGCGGTGTTGCGGGACGTGAACGCGGCTACTGTCTGATGATCGGCGGCGAGCCTGAAGTGGTGAAACGGCTCGAACCGATTTTCTCGACGCTTGCGCCGGGCGCGGGCGCAGCGCCTGCCACGCCGGGGCGCACGGCCGGTGCCAGCACGGCCGATCAGGGCTTCCTGCATTGCGGTCCGCAGGGCGCGGGGCACTTCGTGAAGATGGTCCACAACGGTATCGAATACGGCATGATGGCCGCGTATGCCGAAGGCCTGAACATTCTGCGTCACGCCGATGCAGGCAAACACGCGCGCGAAGCCGATGCCGAAACGTCGCCGCTGCGCCGTCCCGAGCTTTACCAATACGAACTGAATCTCGCCGAGGTCACCGAGGTATGGCGGCGCGGCAGCGTGATCGGCTCGTGGCTGCTGGACCTGATAGCAGGATCGCTTGTCAGCGACGCCGATCTGCAAAGCTACGCCGGGCGCGTATCGGATTCGGGCGAAGGGCGCTGGACGGTAGCGGCGGCGATCGACGAAGGCGTGCCGACGCCGGTGTTGAGCGCGGCGCTATTCGCGCGTTTCAGCTCACGGGGTGACGCGGATTTTGCCAACCGGGTGTTGTCGGCCATGCGGCATGACTTCGGCGGACACGTCGAAAAAGCGGCCACGCCGGCCGATGGACACAAGAGCTAATTCAGGGGAGCCGCGATGCCAACCTCCAATACCACGCCTCACGACGTCGTCTTTCTATTCGATTGCGATAACACGTTGCTGGACAACGATCATGTGCTGGCGGATTTACGCGCACAGATGAAACGGGAATTCGGCGAGCAGAACTGTGCGCGGTACTGGGAAATTTTCGAGGGCCTGCGTGCGGAGCTTGGCTACGCCGATTACCTCGGTGCGTTGCAGCGGTATCGGCTGGAGAACCCTCGGGACACGCGCCTGTTGTTGATGTCGGCGTTTCTGATCGATTATCCGTTTGCGAACCGGCTGTATCCGGGGGCCTTGGATGCGATCAAACATGTGTCGCAGTGGGGGCCGGCGGTGATTCTGTCCGACGGCGATGTGGTGTTCCAGCCGCGCAAGATCGCCCGCTCGGGCCTATGGGAAGAGGTCGGGGGACGGGTTCTGATCTACATCCACAAGGAGCAGATGCTCGATCAGGTGATGGAGTGCTATCCAGCCCGGCACTATGTGATGGTGGATGACAAACTGCGGATTTTGACCGCCATGAAGAAGGCCTGGGGGGAGACGCTGACTACGGTTTTTCCGCGCCAGGGGCATTACGCTTTCGATCCCAAGGAGATCTCCAGCAATCCGCCTGCGGATCTGACTATCGAGAGGATTGGGGAGCTGGCTGATATCGACGTCGATATGCTTCTCAGCGGCGGAACAGTTGGGGGCGCTTAGGTTTTCTGCGGTTCGGCCCCCGGGGTGACTTGCTAGCCAAGGCCCAGCAGTTTGACCAGCAAGCCGAACACGCCCACCAGCACGGCGACGCCGGCGCACAACAGCACGAGTGAGAGAAGGAGAATCAGGGGCCCTTTGAGGCGGCTGGATGTCGACATGGTGGCCGGTCACATAATGGGCGAGCAGCAGAGGACGCGCCAGATGCGGCCCGCCATCGCGCATTTAGCATGGAGAGCTTAATCGCATTCACTTAATGTTCACTTAAAGTCCGGCGCAAGACCACCAGCCTCTGCCGCGCCAACGGCCCGTCGGCCGGACCGTCCAACACCGTACAGACACGGCGGCCAATTGAGCGCATGATCCTTGCTTGGCGCGCGTCGTAACCTGATTTCCTCAAAATCGGCCGCGCGCTCAATCGGATGCCCACTTTCACGTCGCAGGCGCTCAAACGCAGTGCGGCCGGCGGGCCAAGGAGAAATCATGACATCCGCAATCTGGGGCATCGTAGCAGGCATGGCGCTGATGGTCGGCGCTTCGATGTACCTGCGTCAGCTTCGTCTCCTGCACCGCCCGGACCCCCGTTGGACTGGCAAGAAACGTTGATTCGTCCCACATCCTCGAAAAAGGGAGGCACCATGTCACCAGTACCTGCTCCGCGACGTTCGCCGTCGCCGTTACGTCAGTCCGATTCGCCTGGCGCCGTGCGCGACCGGCGCGCGGAACTAGGCCGCGCCGACGAAGCGCGCGCCGAACAACGCGAACGCGACGACACGCGCAACGATCCCAATGCCAGCAAATGGCGCTACCAGCCACCACAGCGGAAAGAGAAAGAGCCGGTGTAAGGTCTGCAACTGAAGGGCCGGCAACTGAACACCCGCGAAAGAACGAACACACAATCGAACGGGCGCTAGCCAACGTTCGGGTCGGCAATCGGATCGGCCATTTCCCTATCGGCGCTTGCCGCGCCTACACGAAAGCGACGCACACGTGTCGCAAGATCAAGCTTTGGACGATCGCGCCGAACCATGACGCGCGCTTCCTGTCACACCCCTGACGATCACCGGCCCGCCCCCAGGAGCCTTGTACAAGGGATCTTTGCCCTACGCTTGCGTTATGTCATGCGCATGACAAGGCGGCCGTCATTGCCGGTTTTTCTTCACTGATCGCGTCGCGAACAATCGCAGCAGCACCCGCTAACCAGCCTGACAGTCCTTTTCAAGGAGTGGCGCCATGGCCGAAGCAACCTCCCGTCCGACCCCGCCGAAAATATTGGAGCCCGAAACGTTGCGCAAGATGGACCGCTACTGGCGTGCCTGCAACTACCTCTCGGCCGGCATGATCTACCTGCGCGACAACCCGCTGTTGCGTGAACCGCTCAAACCCGAACACATCAAGAACCGCCTGCTGGGCCATTGGGGCTCGGACCCGGGGCAAAGCTTCCTGCTGGTGCATCTGAACCGGCTGATCAAAAAGCTCGATCTGAACGTGATCTATATCGCCGGCCCGGGCCACGGTGCGCCTGCCACGCTGGCGCATTGCTACCTCGAAGGCCATTACTCGGAAATCTATCCTGACCGCAGCGAGGACGAAGCCGGCATGCGGCGATTCTTCCGCCAGTTCTCGTTTCCCGGCGGCATCGGCTCGCATTGCACGCCCGAAACGCCAGGTTCGATTCACGAAGGCGGTGAGCTCGGCTATAGCCTGTCGCACGGCTACGGTGCGGCGTTCGACAACCCCGACCTGATTGTCACGGTGATGATCGGTGACGGCGAGGCGGAAACCGGGCCGCTCGCCACCTCATGGCACTCGAACAAATTCCTCAACCCGATCCGCGATGGCGCGGTGCTGCCGGTTCTGCATCTGAACGGCTACAAGATCGCCAATCCGACGATCCTCACGCGGATTCCTCGCGAGGAACTCGAAGCCTTGCTGACCGGCTATGGCCACAAGCCGTATTTCGTCGAAGGCGACGATCCGGACACCATGCACCAGCAAATGGCCGCGACGCTCGAACAATGCATCGGCGAAATCCGCGCCATCCAGAAGCATGCGCGTGAAGCTAATGATGCGACGCGTCCGCGCTGGCCGATGATCGTGCTGCGTTCGCCGAAAGGCTGGACCGGGCCGAAGGAAGTCGACGGCCATCAGGTGGAAGGGTCGTGGCGCGCGCACCAGGTGCCGGTGCTCGATCCGGTCACGAATAGCAAGAGCCTGAAGCTCGTGGAGAGCTGGCTGCGCAGTTATGAACCGGAATCGTTATTCGACAAAGCGGGGCGCTTGGTCGACGAACTGCGCGAACTTGCGCCCGAAGGCACGCGCCGCATCAGCGCCAATCCGCATGCGAATGGCGGCCTGCTGTGTAAAACGCTCGACCTGCCGGCGTTTTGCGACTACGCGGTAGCGGTGAAAAAGCCGGGCGGCTCGTACACGTCGCCTACCGAGGTGCTCGGCACGTTTCTGCGCGACGTCATGCGCAACAACATGACGAACTTCCGCGTATTCGGCCCCGACGAAACCGCGAGCAACAAGCTGACGGCGATCTACGAGGCCTCCGAGAAAACCTGGGTCGCCGAAACGATGGCAAGCGACGCCGACGGCGGCGAACTCTCCGTGGACGGCCGCGTGATGGAGATGCTGAGCGAACACACGCTCGAAGGCTGGTTCGAAGGTTACGTGCTGACCGGACGCCATGGGCTGTTCGCCACCTATGAAGCGTTCGTCCATGTGATCGATTCGATGTTCAACCAGCACGCCAAGTGGCTGGAGAAAGCGAAGCGCGATCTCGGCTGGCGGCAGCCGGTGCCCTCGATCAACCTGCTGATCACGTCGCTGGTATGGCGTCAGGATCACAATGGCTTCACGCACCAGGACCCGGGGTTTCTTGATGTCGTGACCAACAAGAGCCCGGACGTGGTGCGCATTTATCTACCACCGGACGCGAACTGTTTGCTGAGCGTCGCCGATCATTGTTTGCGTTCACGCGACTACGTCAACGTGATCGTGGCCGACAAGCAGCCGCATCTGCAGTATCTCGACATGGACTCGGCCGTCACGCATTGCACCAAGGGCATCGGCATCTGGGATTGGGCGTCGACGGATCAGGGTGTCGAGCCGGACGTGGTGATGGCGTGCGCGGGTGACATCGCGACCATGGAAGCGCTTGCCGCCGTGCAGATTCTGAAAGAGCGCTTTCCCGAGTTGAAGATCCGCTTCGTCAACGTGGTCGACCTGTTCCGCCTGATGCCCGAACATGCGCATCCGCACGGCCTGTCGGATCGCGATTTCGATTCGTTGTTCACCACCAGTGCGCCGGTGATTTTCAACTTCCATTCGTATGCGTCGCTGGTGCATAAGCTCACGTACAACCGCACCAATCACGGCAATCTGCACGTGCACGGCTACCACGAGAAAGGCAACATCAACACGCCGCTCGAACTGGCGATCATCAATCAGGTAGACCGTTTCTCGCTGGCTATCGACGTGATCGATCGCGTGCCGGCGCTGCGCGGCGTCGGCGACCACGCGAAGGAGTGGCTGCGTGGACAGATCATCGAACATCTTGCTTATGCGCATGCCGAAGGCATCGACAAGGAAGAGATCCGCAACTGGACGTGGAAGGGCTGAGCGGAGCGTGCCATGGCGACTCATGAGAAGACCGGCGACCCGGCTCCGACGATTCTGGTGTTGAACAGCGGTTCGTCGTCGCTGAAGTTTGGGCTGTTTGCACACTCCACGTACGCCGGTGGCGATGAAACCTTGCTGCTGGAAGGGAGTGCCGAAGGTATCGGTCGCGGCGACGGAAGCTTGCGTATCAAATCGCCTGACGGCCGCGTGCTGGTGCAAGAACAGGATGTGCTGGAGTCGCAGACCGACGCGTTGCAGAAGCTCGCGCGCGTGCTTGCGGAGCAGAAGCACGGGCGTCCTGCTGCGGTGGGGCATCGAGTCGTGCATGGCGGGCCGCATCTGCGAACGCATCAACGTTTGACACCTGAAGTCCGGCAGCGCTTGAAGGACGCCGTGCACTTCGCGCCCTTGCATATTCCACCGGCGCTGGCGCTGATCGACGAGGCAACGAAGATTTTCGGCGACGCGGAGCACTTCGCCTGCTTCGATACGGCGTTTCATTCAACACTGCCGACGCGTGCGGCGCAGCTTGCGTTGCCGCGCCGTTACGCGGAGGCCGGTGTGATTCGCTACGGCTTTCACGGGCTGTCGTATGAATCGCTGGTGACTCGGCTCGGCGCTGATTTGCCGCCGCGAGCGGTGTTCGCCCATCTGGGCAACGGCTCGAGTTTATGTGCGTTGCAGGACGGCAAATCCGTCGATACGTCGATGGGTCTCACGCCGACCGGTGGTGTGCCAATGGGCACGCGCAGTGGCGATCTCGATCCGGGTGTGCTGCTGTACTTGATGCGCGTGGAGAAGCTCGATGCCGATGCACTGGAGACGCTGTTGAATCGCCAGAGCGGTCTCGCCGGTTACGCCGATGGCGAGAGCGATATGCAGGCGCTTGAAAAGCGCGCCGCGGCGGGCGATGCGAATGCATTACTGGCGCTAGAAGCGTTTGCTGCAGCCGTGCGCAAGACGATCGGCGCCTATGCGGCTTTGCTGGGCGGCATCGATTTGCTGGTGTTCACGGGTGGAATCGGTGAGCACAGTGAGGAGATTCGTAAGCGAGTGTGCGCGGGGCTTGCGTTTTTGGGGCTATCGGAAGGGGATTCAGCGGGGAAGGTGAGGGCGATTCACACCGAGGAGGAGAAGCAGATTGCGAGGCATTGCCGGAGGCTGTTGCAGGCCGGCTCCGGCTGAGGTTATTCGGTTTTGATCGTAGTGAGGTCCGAGACGCCGGTTACGCCAAACAGACGGGCGACATCTTCGAGTGCGGCGGTTCTTTGCTGCTCACGGTGAAGTTCGCCCTGCAGCGTGATGCGGCCGTGGGAGACCTTTACTCTTATCGCGTTTTTGGGCACCGCGGCATCCCACGCTAACCGCGTTCTGGCTTCAGCCGCGACCTGTCCATCACTCAGGCGCGAGCTCGGGTCGTTGCGTGTGACAGAGCGGGATCTGGTCATGGAGATTCCCTCGGGAGTGGGCCGCAATTGGACAACACTAGCAGATGTAGCGGGTTTTACCTTTGGGGACGCTTCGCCAGTTGCGTGTCAAATCAAGTCCAGGTCAATAGCTAGGGGAACGGCCGAATTGAGCCAAGGCTTACCGGTTGCTGAACCCCTAAGCGTGGGTACTTTCAAAGTCGCGGGATCCTGCAGCGGAAATCTCTGCCATCACCTGCCGCGCGATGCGGTAAGTGATGACAGAAGTCGCATGGGCGTCACCATGGAAGTGCGCCCGCTCAGGGATGTCTGGCGCTACGCAAGCGATGTCGCAGCATAGGGCCGATGTTCGCCGCGCAGGCAAGCAGGCCCTATGAAACAACCCCCGCCAAAACCTGCGCCGTAGCCGCCGACAACGTCCACCCCAAATGCCCATGCCCGGTGTTATAAAAAACGCCGTGCCGTTTGCCGCGGCCAACCTTCGGCAACATACTTGGCAACATCGGCCTTAACCCCGCCCAAGGAATCACCTTCGAAGTCGACACCTCAGGAAAATACCGTCGAGTCCAGTCGACCAGCGGCGCAATCCGATCCGACCGGATATCCCGATTGAATCCATTGATCTCCGCCGTCCCCGCAACCCTAAACCGATCCACGCCGAGCCGGCTCGTCACGATCTTCGCGCTGTCGTCGAGCAAACTGACCCACGGCGCGTTCTGCTGACTCACTTCATCGTCGAGACATACGGTGATCGAATAACCCTTAACCGGGTAGACGTTCACGTGATCGCCAAGCATCGCCGCGAAGTCGCGGCTCTTCACACCGGCGCACACCACGATCCGCTCGAAAGCAAACCGTTGCGATTCACCTTCCAGATTGACCATCAACGAAAAGCGTCCCTCAGCCGGCTGCTCGATCGACGTAATTTCCGCGTCGTAGTGAAACTCGACACCATGCCGCACGCAAGCTTCAGCCAACCCACGCGTGAACTTGTGAATATCGCCAGTGGAATCGGATGGCGTAAAAAACCCACCAAAAAAATCACCATGCAGCGTGGGCTCGATCGCGTGCAATTCGCTCGACGTCACCGGATTCCGCTCCAGACCACCTTCGCGCAGCAGTTCATTTACCTTGCTGGCCGCATCGAATTCCTTGCGCGTCTTGTAGATATGCAAAATCCCGCGCCGCTCCAGATCGAAGTCGATCCCTTCGCGCTCGGCAATCGAAAACAGGTGCTCGCGCGCGGCAATCGCGAGCCGCACCGTTTCGACCGTGTTCGTCCGGTAATGCGGGATCTGCCGCAGAAATTCACCCATCCACGAATACTTGTGCCACGTGGGCATCGGATTGAGCAGCAGCGGGGCGTCGCGTGTGAGCATCCAGCGCAAGCCCTTGAGCACCGTGGCCGCGCTGTTCCAGACTTCGGCATTGCTGGCGGACAACTGGCCGCCGTTGGCGAACGAGGTCTCCATCGCCGCATAGCGATGGCGTTCGAACACGGTGACGTGGTGGCCGCGCTGCGCCAGGGCGTGCGCAGTCGTAACGCCGGTAATGCCGGCGCCGATAATGGCGATTCGTGACATGACATGGTCCAGAGTAGTTGAGCATCACCGGTGTCGATTTCGTGTCGAAACCGGCGTCGATGCCCCATCTGTCCATGTACCTGAGAGTTTCTTCCTGTGAGCATACGCATCGCGATGCATGCGGTATGCAGGGAATCCCCTTCGGTGGGCGCGCATGGCGCCGCTCTCCAGATGTTCCAGCTGCGCGGTCCTTTTGCCTGAGAGTTTCCGGGGCGGTTGCTCCGTCGGCGTCGTCACAATCCTCTGACGATCTCTCCCGCGCTGCATTGCAGAACGGCTAGACGATACCGGGCAATAAATTTCGCCGCAAGTGTTTCTTTCGATGCAACGCGCCATCTGAGCAGTACGGCGCCATATGCAACGGCGCGTCCGCCCCACTAACTAGCGCAATCAAAGCCATTCAACTGCCTATAGGGACTTTTTATGTGGGGGTTTAAGGCTTGAACCGGCGGCGTCGGCTATATTTGGCGGCATTGCCCGACTTCAATTCCCACAGGAGAACGCCGTGCCCGCTGCCACAACGCTGCTTGCCTTTGCCCTGGTCTCGCTCGGCATGGTGCTCACGCCCGGCCCGAACATGATCTATCTGATCTCCCGATCGCTCTGCCAGGGGCGGCGAGCAGGGCTCGTGTCGCTCGGCGGCGTCGCGCTCGGCTTTGTGTTCTACATGTTTTGTGCGGCGTTCGGTATCACCGCGCTGCTGTTGACGGTGCCCTACGCGTACGACGCGCTGCGTTTCGGCGGCGCGCTCTACCTGCTCTATCTGGCGTGGCAGGCGGTCAAGCCGGGCGGCCGCTCGCCGTTCCAGGTGCGCGACCTGCCGCACGACAGCCGCCGCAAACTGTTCACCATGGGGCTCGTCACGAACCTCGCGAATCCGAAGATCGCGGTGATGTATCTGTCGCTGCTGCCGCAATTTATTTCACCGGAGCACGGCAGCGTGCTCACGCAGTCGATCGCGCTGGGTTGCGTGCAAATTGTCGTCTCCGTCACGATCAACGCGTTGATTGCGATCATGGCAGGTTCGATCGCCGGGTTTCTCGCTGGGCGCCCGGTGTGGCTGCTGGTGCAACGCTGGCTGATGGGCACCGTGCTCGCCGGTCTGGCCGTGCGCATCGCGCTCGATTCGCGCCGTTAAACCACGCGATGCAGACTCGCCTGCGTCACGCTCGTAGCGTCTTGTACATGATGGTGGTTGAATCGAGCCGCTCCTCCAGTGTGTCGCGGCAAAACTGCGGGATCACACCAGCCGTTTGATAACCCAGCGCGGCATAGAGCGGCTCGGCCTTGTCGCCGGTGCGCGTATCGAGCGTCAGCAGGCTGCGCTGTAGCTGGTGCGCACGGTGTTCCAGTTCCGCCATCAACGCTTTGGCGATACCCAGGCGTCGGAACGACGGATGGACCAGCAGCTTGCGCACCTCGGCGCGGTGACGCTGGTTCGGCATCGTGTCGTAATCGAGTTGCACGGTACCGGCGATCGCCTCGCCATGGCGAGCAACAAAAAGCACGAGCGCGCCGGCACGCAGCGACGGCAGCACCTTGCCGCTCCAGAACGCCTCACTTTCCTCGACGCTATACGGCAATACAAAGCCAACGCTCGCACCGTCATGGACGCAGGCACGCAGCAGCGCGCCGAGTTCGGGCAGATGGCGAACGAGGTCGTCGGCGGAAAAGGTCGTGATGGTGGTCGCGTTCATGTTCATGGTGGCTCGAACTCAGACGATGAAGAGGATGTAGCGCGCCGCGCTATGCGAGGGCGTGACGAAAGCACTGGGGCCGAACAACTGGTAGCGCAGACAGTCGCCGGGTTGCAGATCGTGACTTCGGCCGTCGACGGTGATCTGCAGTTGCCCTTCAAGCAGGATCAGATGATGTTCGAGGCCGGCTCTCGGCGACGCGTCGTAGGTGATGCGCACACCTGCATCGAGCTCGCACTCCAGCGCCTCGCCGCTCAGCGCCTGCGCCGGTGGCGACACGGAGCGGCGCCGGAAGCCGACGCTCGGGTCGACCCAGACCGGCTGCGCATCGCGTGGCACCAGCGGCGCGAAGTATTCTTCGACCATGTGCATGAGACGCGACATCGGCAGGCCGTAGGCAACGCAGAGCTTGCCCAGCACGCTCGCCGTGGGGCTCACGGCGGCGTTCTCGAGGCGCGAGAGGGTGGCGCGGCTGACGTTGCTTAGTTTGGCGAGATCGTCGAGCGACCAGTTGCGCTCGGCGCGTAATCCGCGCAGACGCTGGGCGATGCGGCGGTCGATGGCGTTGTCGTCGGTGAGCGTGTTTTCCATATCAGGGAAATTATCTCGAATATGGGAATCCGTCAACGAAACAAAAATGCGCAGACGCGGATGCGAACGCGTTCCGGGCACGCTTCGCCATTGCGGAGATTCGTACACTGCGAGCGGCCGGGCCGTTTATCATAGTGGCCACAAACTAAAACCTGCCGCCCGGCTGTGCAACGGTAAGGCACACCATTCACGAGACCCGGCGGCGCATGCCGCGACATCTTCTATGAACTCCACTCCCGACGCTGTTTCCCGTCCCTCCATCCGCGCTTTGACCTTGCTTGAAGGGCGCGTGCTCGGCGTGCTAGTCGAAAAGCAGCACACCGTGCCGGACAGTTATCCGCTTTCGCTGAACGCACTGACCTTGGGTTGCAATCAGAAAACCGGCCGCGCGCCCGTGATGAATGCAACCGAAGCCGAGGTGCTGACCGCCGTCGACGGATTGAAGCGGCTGAGCCTGGTGATGGAAGGCAGCAGCAGCCGCGTGCCGCGTTTCGAGCACAACATGAATCGGGTGTTGGGCTTGCCGAGCCAGTCGGCGGCGTTACTGACCACGTTGCTGTTGCGCGGTCCGCAGACCGCAGCCGAGTTGCGCTTGAACAGCGCGCGCCTGCATGGATTTGCCGACATCTCGTCGGTCGAGGCGTTTCTCGACGAACTGGCTGCCAACGATCCGCCGCGAGTGGCGAAGCTGGCACGCACGCCGGGCGAGCGCGAAAATCGCTGGATGCATCTGCTATGCGGCGAAGTCAGCGCAAGCGATCTTGCCCAGCCGGGCGGAGACGATGAGGTCGTGCCGCTGTCGGCGTTCGAGGCAGTCAAAGCTGAACAGAAGCGGCTCGCCGACGAGGTGAGCCGGCTTCAGGTCGTGGTGCGGCGCATGGCTGCGGAGTTGGGGATTGAAGTTGAAGAGTTGCGTACGGAGGATTGAAGCGCGACGGACGCCTGGTTTCTCGCACGCTCCTGGTGTGTGAGCGTGTGAGAAACCAGAAACTAGAACTTGTAGTTCACCGAAGCGAGCGTGTTGAGCTCGAATCTCTTTTCGGTAATCGGGCTATTCGCCGCATCGTGCTCCAGCCGCCCGAAGGTCGCGGAAACCGAGCCATTCCAGTGCTTCGAAAAGTCGTAAGTCACCTGGGCGTTCATATGGACGTCGCGCACGCCTGCACTGGTGCTGTACGTAGGCAATCCTGACGCTGCGCTCTGCTGCTCAGACACGCCGAAAAACGTCCGCGTATAGGTGCCATTCGCCCACGTGAATCCCGGTCCCACCGAGAACAACCACCCGCCAACCGGCGCGGACGCCACGAAATCCGTGCTGACCGTGGTCCCCTGGTGGTGCCCGGCGATATCCTGGTACAACGCCACCGATCCGGTAAACGCCCACCACGTGTAGTCGGCGAAGAGCTTCAGTTTCGGCCCGCCATTCACATTGCCAAGTCCATGCAGGCGCGGATCGTCGGACTCCTTGCGCATCTGGAAATCGAAACTCAACGCTGCGCCCACGTGGTAGGTAGGGCCGCGCAGCACGTTCACGCCGAGCACGTCAGGGCCTTGCGAGAAAATCCGGTCGTCGTATGAAATGTCCAGCGCAGGGAACGGGAATACGCTCAACTGGCGGGACCCCGGGTACTTGGGCGTGATCACCACGCCCGGGCCCACGCCGATTTTCCATTTGCTGTCGGAAGCTGCGCTGGTGCTGGCGTCAGTCGTCGTGTTCGGACTTGCATCGTCCGCGTAGGCAGCGCGTGCAGCGCAAAGGCCGAGCGCAGCGGCGAGCAGCAGCGAAGCGCGCGCGGGCTTGCCGAAACTCAGCTTGATATCCGCCGTCATGCGCGCTCCTTGCCAAGCGCCGCGAGTTGTCTGAGGCGTCGCGCCAATGCCTTCGAGACGACCTGTTGTTTGCCGTCGTCGCCGCTATGGACGGCTTCGCTTTCGCGCAGGAATAAGGCGGTTTCGCGCGCGACGATTTCGCGCTCGTTGTCCGACGTAATCATGTGATACGAGTCATCCAGCCAGATTGTGCGTAAGAAGGCAGCGCCGATATTCGCGGCGACAAAACGGGCATTGCGGGGGCTCGACGTCTCGTCGTCGATCGCGTGGACAATCAGGCAATCGGTCTTGATGTCGCGTACCTGCGTGCGCACGGTCGCAGCGAGGCGGCTCGCCTGGTGCAATGCCGGCAATGAGATCGTCGACGGCCCGACTTCGCTGAAGTCGCTGCGCTGCATCGCGCGGGCGATCTTTGCTCGCAGCGCTTCGTTGCGCAGGCCAAACGGCGCTTCCTCGCGGTAGCGCCAGCGTTTGCGCATCGGCGTGAAGTACGCCCAGTTGAGCAGGAAACGATACCAGGGGATTGCCCAGCCGTCGTATGAGAGCGTGAGCGACAGCAACACGAGCGACTGCGCCCCTGGACGGCGATGCGCGAGAGCCAGCGCCAGGGCCGCGCCAATCGAAAGCCCGCAGATCGAGACGCGGGCAAAGCGCTCGGCCAAAGCGTCGTACTCGCGCACGGCGGCTTCGAGCCATGCCTCCATCGCTTCTTCTTCCGAGCCGGCGCTGTAGCCTGGCAGAATGGGCGCGCAGGTGGTGAAGCCCTCGGCGTTCAGAAAACGGGCGAGAAAACGCAATTCGAGCGGCGAACTCGACAGGCCGTGCAACATCAGCACGGCATGATCGTCGCCGGGTAAGAAGAGACTCGTCGGTTGACTCATGGATCAGGCTCCGATCCGTAGGACGAGAAACTCGCCGGCATGGGTGGTGAACCGTTCGCACATGCACTCGGTCAGCCTCGACGGACCATCGCCACTTTTCAGGTGCACGCGATGGCTGCCGGGCCACAGCGCCTTGCTGAGCCGCTGGATGTCCTCGGGATCGACATCGGCAAAGCGCGGGCCCGGTGCAATCTCGTTGGGCAGCCGCGGCAGCACGCCTTGTGGCTTGACGTCGTTGCCAGGCTGCAGCGCGTTGCGCTCGAGCGCCTGAATGAAAATGAACGTGCGGTGGTGATGGGACAGATGGCGCAGCAGCCGGTGTGTTTCGTCGACGGCGCGGCGCGCCAGCATGCGTTCGTTGTCGTGACGCAGCAGCATTTCATAGCGCGACTGCGCAACCGATGCGATCAGCTCGGCGCGAAACTGCGAGCGGCGCAGGCGTTCGATCAGCACGATGACAATCAGCGTCACCAACGGATACGAGACCAGCAGGACCACGTCGGCGCGATCGAAGACGGCGATGGTGGCGTAGGGCGGGACGAACAGATAGTCGGCGATACCCAGGCCGAGCACCATGACGGTGAGCGCCGGGGCCAGCCCGCAAAAGTACTCGACGAGAGCCGCCGCGATACAGAACGCGGTGCCCGGCATGATCGGTCCCAGCAGCGGATGGAGCAACAGGCGTACTCCGCTCGCGATCGCCAATGCGGCGGCCGCGGTGAGCCAGACGCGGGTTCCCCGTGGTGCCCAACGACGGGCGTTTTGGACTTCCATAATCTTTTTTTAGGGAGCGATTGCGCTTCCCGATTGAGTGTGGCAATGCGCTTTTAAGCGCAGGTCGGACGATACCATAATCGGGCGGATGCAAAGGCCCGGAAAGACGTAAATACCGGAAGGCCGGGCGGGACTATCGTGTTTCGAATAGCTGGCGGAAAAACATACCTGTGAATAGGGGTATTTTCACCAGCGTCGATTGTGCAGGCAGTGTCCTTAAGTGACGCTTAAGGACCGCAAATTGAAGTTAATGCCACTTACAAATGAGTGGCGCGGCCACTCAGGCATCGCGACTGCGTCGTGGTTCAGCGGACAGGGTTCGCTGGGTGCGATAGAAAATGCGCGGCGGCACATTGGGTGAATCTTCTGCGAGCCGGTCGAGTTCGTCGCGGATCGCGGTGAGGTAGTGGCCATCGCGGGCGTCGGCGTCACCTGCGAAGATCGCTTCCAGCCTGCGCCGCACAGCGCCATAGCGGGCTCCCGCCGCGCGATGTTTTTCCGCCCGCTCCGCGTATCTGAGGAAGGTCTGCAGCGCGGCTGAGACCGCCGCGGCAACGCTCACGAAGCCCACGAAGATCCTGAGCGCTGGCGAGACGGCGGTCGAACTCAGCGACGCAAACACGGCCGTCCCCACGAACGCGGTCAATGCGGTGACCAGCCAGCCGACGCTGCGATCTCGCGCCGATAGCAGGTCGGCCATGTCGTAATGGCTCATCTGGGATTCGCGCGCACGCCGGATCCACTTCAGCAGAAGCTGGTCTTCGTCGACCGGGGGCTCGTACGCAGTCAGGTTCTTCATCTCGCTCATCGGGGCTGTCCAGTATCGCAAGCGTAGCGCATGCGTTTGACGATACTGTGCCACATGAGTGCGGCGCGCTGAAAGCCGCGCACCTCGCCCGGATCAGCCGAGCAGGCGACGTACTCGTGGAATCACTTCTTCGGCAAAAATGCGCATGTCGGTCTCGAACGGCTGGAATTGCAACATGAACAACTCGATCCCCGCACGATAAAAATCGGCGATCCGCTGCGCCACCGTGTCATAGCTGCCGACCAGTCCGGCCGCCGTGCCGCCGTTCGAGCCCACGCGCGGCGTTTGCGCGAAGGTCTGGAACATCACCGCCTTGGGGTCGATGTTCGATTTCTGTTGCTCACGGAGCGGAGCATCTTTTGCGGCCAGTGCGAAGAGATGGGCGAGGTGCCGATCGGCGGCCTCGCCGGATTCGCGAGCGATGACGAAGGCCGACAGGCCAAAACGCAACGGCTCGTGCGGAGCGGGGCGCTTGCGGCCGGAGACATCCGCGATCAACGCTTTGACGGCGTCCAGTGGCTGGCCGTTGATGAACCACACGTCGCCCTTGTCGGCGACCAGTTCCCGGGCCGGTTCCGATTCGCCGCCCACGTAGATGCGCGGACGGCTGCGAAATGGATCCGCGGGGCGCAATAGATAGTCATCCACATTAAAATGCTCGCCGCGAAAACGCGTACGCTCACCGCGCAGCAAGGAATCCACCACTGTGATCCACTCGCGCCCGTATGCATAACGCACGTCGTGCTCCGCGAAGCCGATGCCGGCGCGCTCCAGCTCAGGACGATTCCATGCGTTGACAAGATTGATCGCGAAGCGCCCGCCACTGATGTGTTCGATCTGCTGCGCCATCTTTGCCAACACCACCGGGTGATACAGATACGGCTTGATAGCGGCGATGATCTCGATGCGTTCGGTCAGCGCCGCGAGTGCGGCAGAGGCGGTCCATGCTTCGAGCTGATCGAAGTCGGGATTGTGCGGATTGATCGTGTGTTGCGCGACCAGCACGGAGTCGTAACCGAGCCGCTCGGCCTCGAGAACGAGGGCTTTGTTGCGTGCCCACGACGCGTCGTACGGTTCAGCGGGGTCCTGCAGCGCGGCGCGGCTGCCGTGAACCAGCGCCCAGATACCGAAGCGGGGAGGGAGTGTCGACATAACGCAGAAATCTCCACGGTGAAAGCGTGCGCTTCAACTCGCATCAAACCTCGAATGATGAGCGATGCCGCCGCCACGCGTTCCAATTTCTACCCATATCGATCGATGAAATCAGTCTTTGGCCGTGTGTCGTTCTTTTATATATTCAGCGATTCCGCATACCCCCATCACATGGATCTCGATCGATGCCCCTCGCTTTCTCCGGCTCCCGAAGCCTGCAACGCCTCTGCGTATGCCTGACCTTGATCGGCGGCGTGCTGTCGGCTGACGTGGCACACGCCAACGAAACGGTGTCGATCAGCTACCAGCGTTCCTCGACGCTATTTATTCTGTTGAAGCGAACTGGCGCGCTCGAGAAGAAGCTCAACGCGCTCGGCTATGACGTGAGCTGGCACGAGTTTTCGACAGGCCTGCTGCAGTCGCTCAACGCCGGCAGCGTCGATCTGCATGCGGATGTGGCGGATGCCTTTGCGCTCTTTACGCAGGCCGCCAACGCGCCGCTGACCTACTACGCGGAAGAGACCTCGGCGCCGACGGCTCAGGCGATCATCGTGCCGCCGGATTCACCGATTCATTCGGTGGCGGACCTGAAAGGCAAACGCGTGGCGGTGTCCAAAGGCTCGGGTTGCAACTTCCTATTGCTGAGCGCGCTGGCAAAAGCGGGTCTGACGATCAACGATATACAGGTGCGCTATCTGGAGGCGCCCGACGCGCTCGCCGCGTTCCGAGGCGGCAATATCGACGCATGGGCCATCTGGGACCCGTTTCTCGCTGCCCAGCAGCGTGAGGCGCATGTTCGCGTGATTGCGGACGGCAGCGGCGGCGTCGCTCAATACAACCGTTTTTATACGGCGACAACCGCCTTCGCCGATAAGCATCCGGATGTGCTGCGCGTGGTATTCGACGAATTGAACACGACAGGCAAGTGGGTCAAGGCGCATCCCCAGGAAGCCGCACAGATTCTCGGCCCGGTGTGGGGCAACATTCCTGGGCCGACAGTCGAGTTGGCCAACAGCCGCCGCAGCTACGACATCGTGCCGGTGAAGCGCGATCAATTGGGCGAACAGCAGCGCATCGCTGACACGTATCGTGCGGCGGGCCTGATTCCCGCCACTTTGAAAGCGACGGACATCCGTATCTGGACTCCCTCGGCGAAGTGATTCGAGGAATCTGTTGGATCAAGCATTGCCCCAGATTCCTGCCGACCAACAAGCAAGTAAGGCCGCGTGAGCGGCCTTACTTGCTTTAGTGCGCCGAGAGTGAGCTGCGGCGTGGGCGGGCACCTGGACCTGATACTTTCTACACCTGAGCAGCCGCCGTGGAGACTTTCGGATTCCGCGCGACGCCAAACCTCTCCTTGTGCGCTGTCCCATTCAGATAAAAGTCGCCGATAGCGGCTTCACGGATGATCGCCGGATTGTGCGACGCCAGCACGCGAGCATTGCGCCAGTAGCGATCGAAGCGGTGCGTTTCGCTGGTCGCCGAAGCACCGCCCACTTCGAACAACAACGTCGCCGCTTGCAGAGTTTGTTCGATAACGATCTGCTGCGCCTGGAAAGTCTGGATGTCGAGACGCACATAGGTCTGTTCATCAGTGCGACCTTCCTGCCGCGCAACTGACACTTCATCGATCGCATTGGCTAGCGAAGCGCTGATGCTCTGGGTCGAGTAAGCAAGGCTCGCGAGCCGGCCGACTACACGATGGACCAAGGGATTGTCGCGCGGGCTCGATTCACCCGGAATGCCGAAGGTCCGCGTTTTAGCCTGCGTAAACGCCACAGCATCGCGCAGCGCCGCGCGACTGATGCCGGCAAGGTTCGCGACGTGCAGGGCCTGATAGTACGCAGTAAGCAGACTGTTGCGGCGCGGTTCGGAGGCGTTATACCGGCGGTACAGATTGTCGAGCGAGACCGGCACGTGATCGAAACGTGCCGTACCGCTGCCGGTCAGACGCTGCCCGAAACCATCCCAATCGTCGATGCGAGCGAGCCCTGGCGCATCGGTTTTGACGAGTACGCGGACGTCGCTTTCGCCGTCGTGCGCGGTAACGTCGACCCAGTCAGCGTAGAGCGTGCCCGTGGTGTAGTACTTCTCGCCGTCGAGATGCCACGCACCGTTGGTTTGGGTAAGACGCACGCTGTTGTTGGTCACGCCGGTGCGTTCCGAAACGGCGCCGCCGATGATTTGACCTTGTGCGATACGCGTGAACCATCGGTCACGCAACGATTCATCGCCGTTTTCCAGCAGCGATTCGATAAATCCACCGTGCACGCGCAGGATTTGCGGAAGGTTCGAGTCTGCTTCGCCGAGACGCGTGACCAACGCAAAGAACGCTTTCAGCGAGACACCTTCGCCGCCGAAGCGCTTGGGCACGCGCAGTTTGGTGTAGCCGGCTTCGCGTAGCCATTCCACTGGCGCGTAGGCCAGTTCCCGATTCTGTTCGCGTTCCACGGCGCCTTCGGCGATGCGGGCGAATACGGGTGCGAAGCGTTGGGTTAGTTCGTTGTCGCCGAACGGGTCTGCTGCGTCTGCGATGGCGGGATTCGGGGATGCGTGCGATTCAGATGTTGACATGAGTTCTCCAGAGCGGGCCGGGCGCCGAGCGCAATCTGAGAACGGTACGGGAGGGGACAGGGGGTGGGCAACCAAGTATTTGGTTGATTCTTAGAACGGGGAGTGAAATGGTTTTTTTTGCCTACGCGGCGCTTGTTGTCTGTGTTCTTAGGGATTTGGCCTTTCCTTGTTCTGGCTTTGGTGCCTTTCCTTGATTTGTTAGTGGTCTATTAGTGTTGCCCCTGTGCGGGGCGGCACTTACTTTCTTTGCCGCCGCAAAGAAAGGTAAGCAAAGAAAGCGGCGGCGGATTCAACCGGTCGATGCAACACCTCTGTTCCAATACGGAAATGGAGAGTGGAGCACGATGGGACGACAAAGAAGACCGTGGTTGAACACCGCGC